>CAZQVN010000014.1:28553-44168 GCA_964596775.1 uncultured bacterium | reverse complement strand
GCCGCCACTGCGGAGCGGTCACCGGGTAGTCGCAGGCCGCCGTGAGGCAGACCGGCGCTCCACCCGCTGTCTTCACGATAAAAATCTCCTCCTGCGAAAATGTGACGGATGTATCCTGATCCGCCTGAAACGCCACGACCGTTCCATCCGGGGAAAACCTCGGATGCGTTTCCGGCCCGAAGCGGGACGTCAGCCGCCGCGCGCTTCCGTCGGCCGGCGTCGCCACGTACAGGTCGAACCGATTCTCGTGATCCGGCACGCCGGTTCCGTTCGAGGAAAAGACGATGCGGGCACCGTCGGAATCGATGTCCCAGTCGTCGATGCCGGCATCGCCCCGGAACAGCGTGCGCCGGATCGAACCGTCCAGCGCCGTGAACTGAAACTCCAGCTTCGGTCGCGGCGCGCCCTCGATCACCGGGTCGGAGGAACGGGCCTGCCCCGGCGATTCCACGAGCGTGACGACCCCGCTCCCGTCCGGCATCCAGCGGAAGCTCCGGACCGGATTCGCCTTCGTGAGTTTCCCGGGGGAACCGCCGGCAACGGGCACGGTCCAGACCTGGCGGCCGCTCCCGTCCACCGAAAAGAACGCCACGGTGGTTCCGTCGGGAGAGAACGCCGGCGACCAGGGTCCTTTCGAAGCCGGAACGAGAACGACCGGTTCCCGGGTGCCGCCCGTTTCCGCGATCCGGATCTCCGACATCGACCGCCCGGATGCCGTGTCCGTCCAGCCGACCGTGAACGCCACCTGCGAACCGTCCGGCGAGAGCGCCACGTCGCGAGGGGTCCTCAGGCTCAGAATTTCGGAGAGGTCGATCGGCGCGCCGGGAACCGGGGGCGGGAAGACCGTGAGCGCCGCCGCCAGGAACAGCGGCATCACGCCCTTACTCGAAATCATCCGCCTCGAGATCCTTCCCCATCGCCCGCACCGCCCGCTCGATGACGTCGCCGGAAAAGCCGCGGCGGGCCAGGTACTGCCAGGCCTTCGCCTTGCGGTCGCGCGGTTCGAGCGCCGCCAGTCGCGCGATACGGGGCTTCAGGGCGCGCAGCGCGTCGTCGACCGGGTCCGCCTCCTCGTCGCGCTCGTCGAGCGCGGTATCGATGAGGTCGGGCGCCACTCCCTTCACGAGGAGTTCGTTCCGCAAAAGACGAGCGCCGCGCGGCTTCGAGGCCGCACGGCGCGCGATGAACACACGGGCATATTCGAGATCGTCGATCAGGCCGACCTCGGTCAGGCGATCGAGGATCGGATCGTAATCCGCGGGCCGAACCCCCTTGCGGCGCAGAATCCGGGACAGTTCCGAACGCGTGCGCCGGCGGCGTTCCAGGGCCGTGAGCGCCAGCTCGCGAATCTTTTCCGGATCCCGGACCCGCTCGGGCTTGACGCCCGCCATCCGATCAGGACTTCGACTTGCCGGACCGCTTGCCATTGCCGGCCCCGGCCGTCTCCAGCGCCGCGTCGGCTTCCGCGTCCGCCTCGGCGGCCGCGGCCTCGATGACCTGGGGACCGATCCCCAGGGCGGCGCGGACCTTCGCCTCGATCTCGGCGAAGATCTCCGGATTGCTGCGGAGGAACTGGCGCGAGTTCTCGCGCCCCTGGCCGAGACGCTCCGAGCCGTACGACATCCAGGTGCCGCTCTTCTCGATGATCCCCTTGTCCACGCCGAGATCCAGCAGCTCGCCGGCCTTGCTGATCCCCTCGGCAAAGTAGAGATCGAACTCCGCCTGGCGGAACGGCGCCGCGCACTTGTTCTTCACGACCTTGACCTTGCAGCGGTTGCCGATGGCCTGGTCGCCGTCCTTGATCGACGCGATGCGCCGGATGTCGAGCCGGACGGACGCGTAGAACTTGAGCGCGTTGCCGCCGGAGGTCGTTTCCGGGCTGCCGAACATCACGCCGATCTTCATGCGGATCTGGTTGATGAAGATGACGGTGGTGTTCGACTTGGAGATGGAGCCGGTGAGCTTGCGCAGCGCCTGCGACATGAGGCGGGCCTGGAGGCCGACGTGGCTGTCCCCCATCTCCCCCTCGATTTCCGCCTTCGGCACGAGTGCCGCCACCGAGTCGATGACGACGACGTCGATGGCCCCGGAGCGGACGAGCTGATCGGCGATCTCCAGCGCCTCCTCCCCCGTGTCGGGCTGGCTGACGTGGAGATTGTCGAGATCGACGCCGAGCATGGCCGCGTACTCCGCGGGGAGCGCGTGCTCCGCGTCGATGAACACGCAGTTGCCCCCCATCTTCTGGGCCTGGGCGATGATCGACAGCGTGAGCGTGGTCTTTCCCGAGGCTTCCGGGCCGAAGATCTCGACGACCCGGCCGCGGGGAACGCCGCCGATGCCGAGCGCCGCGTCGAGGGCGATCGAACCCGTCGGAATGGAAGCGACGCGCTGGCGGACGGGATGCTCCCCGCCCAGCTTCATGATCGAGCCCTTGCCGAACTGACGCTCGATCCCGGTGATCGCGTTTTCCAGCGCCTTCTGCTTTTCCTTGGAGACGGTGTTCGTGGAACCTGTGTTTCCGGACATGATGTGATGCTCTCCTCGACGGGTGTCCAGGACGGTACTGCGCGCGTGTCGAACGGGGAATTTCTCAGGGCTCAGGGTACGAGCGGGTGCCGCTCCTGTCAACGGGCGCGGTGGTCAGTCCCCCACTCTTTCGGCGGGCTGGCTGATCCCTCCCTGGTGCAGGACAACGCCGGTGACCGCTCCGGAGTCGTCCTTCCGGAACTCGAGCTGCGCCTCCACGACCTTGTAGAAGAAGAGCGTCTCCGACTCCGGAAAGACCGGATAGGCCGGCTGGCCGGTGAGCTTCGCGGTGAGCTGCGACCCCTCCAGGCGGACGTCGAACATCACGCCGGGCTGGAGCTGGTAACGCCCCGCGTAGGTTCTCAGGATTTCGGGGGAGACGGCGATCTCGGTGCGCGTCGGCGGCACGTAGTCGTCCCGCCGCACGGCGGGATGCTGCCCGTTCTGGTCGAGGATCAGCCGGTCGACCCGGTCCCCGGCGCCGCGCCGGAACTCCACGCGGGCGTCCACCACCTTGTAGAAGAACGTGGAGTCGGAGTCCGCGAAGATCGGCACCCGCCCCTGCCCGGTGACCTGGGCCATGAGCTGCGCCCCGTCCCGGGTGATGTGGACCATGACGCCGGGCGCGAGTTCGTAATACCCCACGTAGCCGTCCAGCACGGTCGGCGCCACGGTCACGATGACTTTCGGCTCGTCCAGCGGATACTGCGCATCGAGAAGATGGAAACCGACGTCGTCCATGCTCTCGGTGGAGTTCGTCAGGACGACGACGCCCGTGTTCGTGGCCGGGCGGAACCCGATGAAACTCCGGAATCCGCCGGTTCCGCCGTTGTGCCAGACCGCGGTGGTGCCGGCGGAATTCTGGATGTGCCATCCCACGCCGACTTTCATCGTGGCCACCCCCATCTCCTTCCGATCCTCGAGCATCAGGGCAAAATCCCTCGCGAGCGGTGTGACGTCGAGCCCCATGGCCGCGCGCACGAACCGGGCCATGTCCGCGGCCGTGGACCGGAGGGCGCCGGCGCCGGCCAGGGCATCGAAGTCCCAGTTTTTCGCCGGTCGGCCGTTGTCGTGACCGGTGGCCATCCTGGCCTCCTGGTCCGCGGTCGGCGTGATTCCCGTGTCCTTCATGCCGAGCGGATCGAGGATGCGGGCGCGGATCATCTCCTCGAAGGAAACCCCGGCCTTGCGGGCCAGGAGATAACCGAGGTAGCCCGTGCCGAAGTTCGAGTACTCGTACTCCGCCCCGACATCCCGGGGAAGCGCGTAAACGGCCAGGAACGCGAGCAGCTGCGCCTCACCGTAGCCCGCGTAGGGATTTTCCGGATCGGCGGGGGCCAGGTTGTCGGGCAGCCGGGGCAGGCCGGACCGGTGATACGCCAGGCTGCCCAGTGTGATCTCCGCCCCGTTCCGGGACGGGACCGCGGCCCCGGCGGGCATGAGCGACGCCGCGGCGTCGTCGAGCGTCACCAGCCCTTCGTTGACCATTCCGGCCAGCGCCAGGCTCGTGAACACCTTCGTGACGGAGCCGATCTCGAAGACCGTGGTTTCGGAAACCGGGGACACTTCGAGGGTCTTCGAACCATGGCTCCAGAACGTCGTGCCGGTGGAATCGATCAGGGCGATGACCGCGCCCACGGCGGATCCCCGGTCGACGCGCCGGGCGACATTGGCCCGGACGTCGGCGGGGACCTCGGCGGCCGAAACGGCGCTTGCGGAAAGGAACAGGACCAGCATGAAGGTCGTCATCGGTCTCACCGGGTTTCTTCTCCTTTTGATGTCGGTGTGCTTCGGCAATCCCTCTGCGCGGGTCGTCACTCATGAATCCTCCCCGAGCGGGATTTCGTACAGTTCCGTGTGCGCCGCCCCGGACGGTCCAAGCCGGCTGCCCATGAGCCGGACCGTGCCGACACGAAACGCCGGCGCGGACAGCGGACACGCCCGCAGGTCGTTCAGGACTCCGGGTGCGATCGATCGCCCCTCCCGGACCCTCCCGATCGTCAGGTGCGCCCGGAACGGCTTGTCGGCCCGGCCGAGCCCGGCAGCCTCGAACGCCTGGTCGAACCGGCGGGCCATCGCTTCAAGCTCGTCGCCTCCGGACCCCGCCCCGACCCAGATCACCCGCGGCCGGCTCCACCCGGGAAACGCGCCCGTCCCGCGCAGGGCCAGCGACACCGGCGAAAGCCCGGGCGCCACGTCATCCAGCGCGCCGACGACCGCGCGCCTTTCCGCCAGGTCGAGGTCGCCGAAGAAGCGGAGCGTGAAGTGGAGCTGGTGATCGGGCGTCCAGCGGACGGCATCAGTACGTCCGCGGAAGCGCGCGGTTGCATCCGCAATGCGGGCCAGCGTGCCCGGGTCCGGGTACACCGCGAGGAAAGTTCGAATCGTCTCCCGTGGAGCTGACATCGCAACGAACGCTACCAGAGGTACAGCAATGCCGCCAGACCTGCTAAAATCGCCGCGCCGAATGATGCGCCTGCCGCGCCGAGGAGACCCGATGACCGTTTCGCCGTTGCTCGACCTGGAATCCGAAATCGTCCGCCTCAAGAAGGAGCGGAACGCCGTCCTGCTGGCCCACTACTACCAGGAGTCGGAAATCCAGGACGTGGCGGACTTCGTCGGAGACTCGCTCCAGCTGTCGCAGCAGGCCGCCGAGACGAACGCCGACGTCATCCTGTTCGCCGGCGTGCACTTCATGGCCGAAACGGCGAAGATCGTGAACCCGACGAAGAAGGTCATCCTGCCCGACCTCGAGGCCGGCTGCTCGCTGGCCGAGGGATGCCCCGGGCCGCTGTTCGAGAAATTTCTCGAGCGCTACCCCGGCCACACGGTGATCTCCTACATCAACTGTTCCGCCGACGTGAAGGCGCTGTCCGACATCATCTGCACGTCGAGCAACGCGGTGAAGGTCGTGAACTCGGTGCCCGCGGGAACTCCGATCGTCTTCGCCCCGGACCAGCACCTCGGCCGCTGGGTCATCCAGCAGACCGGGCGCGACATGGTGCTCTGGCCAGGGTCGTGCCTCGTTCATGAACTGTTCAACGAACGGGAGATCGTCGGCCTCAAGCACCGGAACCCGGGCGCGCCGGTCCTCGCGCACCCGGAGTGCGACGAGCGGGTGCTCCGGCACGCCGATCACATCGGATCGACGTCGTCGATCCTCAGGTTCGCGATCGAGAGCTCGGCGGACACGCTGATCATCGCCACCGAGCCGGGGATCATCCACCAGATGCAGAAGCGGGCGCCCCACAAGACGTTCATTCCGGCCCCGGCGTCCAACGGCTGCTCCTGCAACACCTGTCCGTTCATGAAACTGAACACGCTGGAAAAGGTCTACCTGGCGCTCCGCGACCTGAAGCCGGAGATCACGCTGCCGGAGGACGTCCGGCTGCGGGCCCTGAAGCCGATCCAGCGCATGCTGGAAATCGGAGCCTGATCGCTCCGGCGGTCGACGGGCTTCGCCCCGCCGGTGCCGGACGGGCTAGCGCTGTTCCCCGCAGTTCCCGCACGGACAGAGCGACCTCAGCAGGCGGAACGAGTAGATTCCGGCGTCGTGGCCGTCGCTCCAGACGATGCGGATCGCGTAGTAGCCGACCGGCTCCACGCTCGCCGGGTGGACGGGGCGCGCCTTCGCCGGAAGAACGGGCAGGCTCATGCCGACCTCGATCTTCGGCTCCTCCTTCTTCAACTGGATCGGCGGCTCCTCTCCGGCGCAGACGGCGCACGGGCACTTGACCCGGAGGAAGCCGGTGTCGAACGTGCTCGTGTGGCCGTCCTCCCAGTGGACGACGAGGCGGTCGTGACCGATCAGCTCGATTTCGGCGGCGTTCGTTCGCGGGTCGCTCATGGGGAGGAGGATATCCGGTTCGCGCGGCGCGGTCCATCGAACCAGGAGTCGTTCACTCCGGATCGCCCGCCAGCAGCCGGCGGCGGAGCAGGTCGAGCGCCGTGACCGCCGAGCGCCGCTGCACCGTCGTGCGATCCCCGCCGTGACGGGTTTCCCTGACCTCGGTGCCGTCCGGACCGGCGATCGCGATGTAGACGAGCCCCACCGGCTTTTCCTCCGTGGCGCCTCCCGGCCCGGCGATGCCGGTGATGGCGATCGCGTACCCGGTGCCGCGGAGGATCCGGAGACCGTCCGCCATCGCCGCGGCCACATCCCCGCTGACCGCGCCCTTCGCCGCGATCAACTCCCGCGGCACGCCGAGCAGGGCCGTCTTCGCCGCGTTGGAATAGGTGATGACGCCGCCGTCGAAATAGTCGCTGGAGCCGGCCACCGACGTGACCAGCGAGGCGGCGAGCCCTCCCGTGCACGACTCGGCCAGCGAAAGCATCTTCCCCCTCGCGCGGAGGAGCCCGCCGAGAACTTCCGGCAGCGTGACGTGCCCTTCCGCGTAGATGTGGAGGTCCAGCCGGGCGCGCACTTCCTCCACGGCCCGGCCGAGCCGCGCCCCGGCCTCGGTTTCGTCCGCCCCGGTGGCGGTGATCTTCACGTCCACGCCAGGGTCCTGCGGGTAGTAGCCGATCTCCACGCCGTCGATCCCGAACGGCCAGTCCGCGATCTTCTCGGCGAGCATCGACTCCCCCACCCCCTGCGTGCGGAGCCGGCGGATGCGGATCACCGGCAGGTCGGGCCCGAGCAGGAACGGCACGAGATGCTCCTCGATCATCGGCCTGAGTTCCCGGGGCGGGCCGGGGAGGACGAAGACCGTCCGGGTGATCGATTTCAGGTCCGCGAAGCCGCAGCGAAACCCCGGGGCGGTCCCGTTCGGGTTGGACAGAACGACGGCGCCCTCGGGGAACATCGCCTGGACCTCGTTGGCCGGGGGCATCTCCCCGACCCCGAACGTGCGGAAGCGGGCCCGGATCGCCTCGACCGCGACCGGATCGAGGACCAGCGGCACGCCGAGGGCGTCCGCCACCCCGAACCGGGTGAGATCGTCCGAGGTGGGGCCGAGTCCGCCGGTGAGGATGACCACTCCCGACCGGGCGAGGCACTCGCGCAGCGCCGACGCGATGGCGGCGCGGTCGTCCGGCGCGGTCACGTGCCGGGACACGTTCAGGCCGATCTCCTTGAGCCGCCGGGCGATCGACTGGAAGTTCGTGTCGAGGATGTCGCCGGACAGCAGTTCGTTGCCGACGGCGAGAATCTCGACCCGCGTCATGGAGCGAATCCCGGAACGAACCGGAACAGCCCGAGGGCGAGCAGCACGCGCACGGCCAGGTTCGAATAGATCCCGGCCATGACGTCGTCGGCCATGATGCCGTACCCGCCCGGCAGGTGCTGCAGCCGGTCGGCCGGCCACGGCTTGAGGATGTCGAAGAAGCGGAAGAACACGAATCCCGCCCCGAGAACGACGATCCGCGGCCACGCCGCCTCGGGAAGCGGCAGGAGCAGGTAGGTGACGACCATGCCGGCCACCTCGTCGATGACGATCGGGCCGGCGTCCAGTCCGAGTTCGCGCTCGGTGACGGTGCTGGCGATCGTGCCCGCCCACCCGACGACGAGAAGGAGCGCCGCCTGCGCGAGAAACGGCAGCGGGGGAAGGAAGAAATAGAGAACGGTCACCACGAGGCTGGCCAGCGTGGCCGGGGCCCACGGGAAGAAGCCGACGGGGCCGAGCGTGGCGGTGACGCGGGCCGCGAAGGGTGCGCGGGGACCGTCCGCGGTCCCGGTCCGGTTCCGGCTAGAGATCGCGGCGCCCCTCCAGGGCGCGGGCCAGCGTGGCCTGGTCGGAGAACTCGAGATCCCCGCCGACCGGAATGCCGCGGGCGATCCGGGTGACCCGGACGCCGAGCGGCTTCAGGAGGTCGCCGAGCCAGGCCGCGGTGGCTTCGCCGGCGGGGTTCGGA
Source organism: uncultured bacterium (assembly GCA_964596775.1). Taxonomy (GTDB): domain Bacteria; phylum Eisenbacteria; class RBG-16-71-46; order JABDJR01; family JAWXBZ01; genus CAZQVN01. The sequence continues at coordinate 35,789 of CAZQVN010000014.1, read as the reverse complement.
TTCGTGGCGAGGATCACCTCGCCGGGCGGCGCCTTGCGCACGCGCTCGACGAGCTGGGCGCCGCGGATTTCATCGGGGCCGATGCCGTCGAGGGGGTTCAGCGCGCCGCCGAGAACATGGTAGACCCCCTTGAAGCTGCCCGACTGCTCGACGGCGATCACGTCGACGGGGGTTTCCACGACGCAGATCAGCGTGGCGTCGCGGCGGGCATCGCCGCAGATCAGGCACGGATTCGTGTCGGTGACGTTGCCGCAGATCGCGCAGGCGTCGACCTTTTCCTTGACCGCCCTGATGACGTCGGCGAGGCGGAGCGCCTCCTCCTTCGGCTGACGCAGCAGGTGAAACGCGAGTCGCTGGGCGGTCTTCCGGCCGATGCCGGGAAGGCGGCCGAGTTCCTCGACAAGCGACTCGACGACGCGGCTTGAATACTGCATGAAGGGGCCCGAGTCCTAGAACAGGCCGGGGGGAAGGCCGAGGCCTCCGGTAACCTTGGACATGGCGGCCTCCATTTCCCGGCCGGCCTTTTCCCGCGCCTCCGTCAGCGCGGCCATGAGCAGGTCTTCGAGACCTTCCACGTCGTCCGGATCCACGACCTCCGGCTTGAGCTTGATCGACAGGACTTCCTGCTTGCCGTTGACGGTGACCGTGACCATGCCGCCTCCGGCGGTGGCCTCGATCTCCATCTCGGCGAGATCCTCCTGCACCTTGGCCATCTTGGCCTGCATGGCCTGGGCCTGCTTCATCATGCTGTTGAAATTCTTCATGGGGCGATCTCTCCATCGAAAAGTTCCAGGACCCTGCGGACGCCGGGGTCGGTTTCCGCGATCTCGAACGCCGATCTGGCCTTCGGCTTCGGCTGTGGAGGCTCCTCGCCGGCCGCACCGCCGACGACGATATCGTACTTCAAGGGCCGGCCGAACACCTCGCGCATCACGCCCTCGATGAACCGGCGGTTGTCCGCGTCCTCGAGGTTCGACTTGAAGAACGAGTGCTCGGCATCCACGATCACGCGGAGCCGCCCTTCCCCGTCCAGCCCGTCGGCGCGGCTCCCGATCAGGAACGCGCCGATCGACATTCTCTTCTTCTTGATGGAGGCCACCGTGTCGTCCCACAGGGCCGCCGGATCGGCGTCCTCGGGCAGGGCGGAGGCCGCCGGAGCGGCGGATCCTTCCGCTCCCGGGGCCGGTTCCGTGTCGACACCGGCGGCGGTCGGAGCCTCCGTCTTCCGCGAGCGGGTAGATTCGGGAGGGGCCGGCGCTTCCGACCGGGCTTCCCGGTCGGCGCCTCCGTCCGGCGTCCGGGTCGGCGCCGACTCCGGCGCCTTCGTGGTCCCCTGGGTTCCCGATGCGGCCGGGCGAGCCGGGCCGCGCGGTTCCGGTCCGGCATCGCCGCCGCCCCCGCCGCTTCCTCCGCCGCCGAGCCGGCGCTCCATGTCCTCGATCCTCCTCAGGACCTCGCCCATCGGTACGGCCCGCACGACGGACGCCAGTTCCACGAGCGTCATCTCCAGATGCAGGCGGAGATGCTCGCTCCTCCGGATCGCCCCGGTGGCCCGCAGCGCCACGTCGAGCAGGCGGGCGGCCGTGGCCTGCGGCACCTTTGCCGCCTGTTCCCGCACCCGGGCGATCTCCGCCGGACCGAGTTCCTCCATCGCCTTTTCCATGTCGGGCCCGACGGACAGGAGCATCACGTTCCGCAGGTGACGGGCCAGCTCCTCGGCGATCTCGCCGAGATCGGCTCCCGCGTGATACACGTCGTCCAGCAGAGCCAGCGCCGTCTGCGGATCGCCCTCGATCAGCGCGTCGGTGAGCCGGAAATAGAAGTCGGCGCTCTGGATGCCGAGAACCCGGTTGACCATCTCCGCGGTGACCTCCTCGTCCGCGGACGTGAGAACCTGGTCCAGCGTGGACAGGGCATCGCGAAGCCCGCCCTGGCTCCGCCGGGCCAGCACCGCGAGCGCGTCGGCCTGGACCTTGAACCCCTCGGACCCGACGATGTGCGCCAGGCGGTCGATGACGGCCTTGGGATGGATCCGGGCAAAGTCGAAGCGCTGGCAGCGGGACAGGATCGTGGCCGGCACCTTGAACGGTTCCGTGGTGGCCATCACGAACACGACATGCGGCGGCGGCTCCTCGAGCGTCTTGAGCAGCGCGTTGAACGCCTCGCGGGTGAGCATGTGCACTTCATCGATGATGTAGACCTTCGTGCGCCCGCCGGTGGGCGCGTAGCGCACGCTCTCGCGGAGTTCGCGCACGTCGTCGATGCCGCGGGTGGACGCGCCGTCCACTTCGATGATGTCGAGACTGCGCCCCTGGTCGACGTCCCTGCAGACGGGGCATTCGTTGCAGGGTTCGGCGGTCGGCCCCTTTTCGCAGTTCAGGGCCTTGGCGAGGATCCGCGCCGTGGTGGTCTTGCCGACGCCGCGGGGGCCGCAGAAGAGATAGCCGTGCGCCACGCGGTTCTGGGTGAGCGCGTTGCTCAGCGTCCGGGTGATGTGTTCCTGGCCGACAACGTCGTCGAAACGCCGCGGACGCCATTTGCGGGCCAGTACGACATACGTCACAACGGGCCTCCAGAGAAAAAGTGGATCGTGCACCCGGCTTTGAACCCCGCCCCGCATCCGCTCCGGGTGGCCGGCTCCGGCCAGAGATCCGGCGGCACACCTGAGGCACCACTTACCGCTGCTACCTTCCGGTCCTGACGGGGTTCATGGACTCACGTTGCGTCGGGTCTGACCCTCAACGCCACCTCTCCCGAAACTGCAATACAAGACGAAAGTCCGGGGCCGGGGATTCAGCCCTGCTGTAGCGGATTGCAGGTACAGGGCACCGCTGGTTCCCCGCCTAGCACGACCCGAACTTGCTGCTTTCCAAAACACCGGGCTCCGGCCCTTTGCGGAGCGCGGAGCCCGGCCTGATCATGGTGGAGATGAGCGGGATCGAACCGCCGACCTCCTCGTTGCGAACGAGGCGCTCTCCCATCTGAGCTACATCCCCACGTTTTCGGTCCGGATTGCCCTCCCGACCTGAAATCGGCTTGCCCAGCCGCGAACGGCTGGCGGAGAGAGAGGGATTCGAACCCTCGGTGCAGTTTCCCACACACGCGCTTTCCAAGCGCGCTCCTTCAGCCACTCGGACATCTCTCCTGAAGCTGATTCTTCCCGGCCAACTCTTGCACGGCCAGCGCATTATGTCATCCCTGGCGGAGAGGGAGGGATTCGAACCCTCGAAGGGCTTTCACCCTTAACGGTTTTCGAGACCGCCCGATTCAACCACTCTCGCACCTCTCCAGAGGTGTCATTTCGTCAAGCGACGGAAGAACTTATCACGGGATTCGCGGCCGTTCAAGATGAAGATATCGGGTCTCTTCGGGGAACCGCTCACCCTCCGGGGCGGCGATACGGAAGGTCGCGGTCCGGGAAATCGTCCAAAATCGGAAAAACGGCTTGTACAGTGCCGGACGCGTTGATACTTTCACATCTGCTTTTTTTCGATAAGGTTCCAATCAAGGACACGCCGCTTGATCAACGAGAGACGTTTACATCTGTCCGCACTGCTGGCGGTCGCGTTCGCGCTGGCCGGGGCGTCCGCCGCGGGCGCCGCCCCGCCGTACCCGAAGGTCTTCAATTTCTACGGCCGGAACTATTTCGAACCCACCGACATTCCGAACCTCGCCAAGTACGACATCCTCAGCCTTGACGTGGACTCCCCCGATTCGATCCTCGTCCAGATCAAGGCGGTCAATCCGAACATCAAGATCCTCGCCTACATCCCCATCAACGGAACCTGGGCCAACGCCACCGTATTTCCCTCGAACAGCAAATGGCGGGAGATGTTCGAGGTCATCGACGCGAACAACTGGTGGCTGTGGAACACCCAGGGCGGTCACGTCTCCGACCACATCGGCAAGTGGACCGCCAACACGACCTCGCTCTGCCCGGTCAACGCCCAGGGGGAAACCTATCTCGACTGGTTCCCCCGGTTCATCACCCAGAGCGTCCTCCAGAACGGCGCCTCCAACTGGGACGGCGTCTTCCTCGACAACGTCTGGATCGGGATCTGGTTCATCAACGCGAACACCGGCCTGAACCCCTACCCGATCGACGCCGACCGCGACGGCACCGCGGACCCGCAGCCCACGCTGGACATGTTCTGGCGCGCCGGCAACGACACGCTGATCAAGCGGTTGGCCCGCACGTTTCCCCCGGGCGAACTCCTCACCGGAAACGGACAGAACTACTTCTACGAGCAGAACGGAACGATGATCGAAACGTTTCCGTTCAAGGGGACGCCCGAACTCGGCCACCCGCTCGGCTACACGTGGGTCAGCAAGATGTTCGGCGGAAACGGCTACTTCGTCAACGAGGACAGCTACCAGGGTGTGCCCCGGGTGAACATCATCAACACGAAGTGGCCCTACGGCGACCGGTTCAATCCCGACCGGACTCCCGAATACGGCCGGAGGAAACGTTTCGTCATGGGTTCGACGATGCTCCGGGACGGCTACGTGTCGATCGACATCGGCCTGGAGAACGGCGGCGCCCACTTTTCGATCTGGTGGGAACCGGAGTTCGACAAGCCGATCGGAACGCCGCTCGGACCGCCGTACCAGGGAGTGTTCAACGGCACCACGCTGTGGCGGCGCGATTATTCCAACGGCTCGGTGATCGTCAACGACAACTGGACGACGTTCCTGGGTTCGAAAAACGACTACATCCCGCCGATTTCCTACTGCGACGCCCTGATCCTGCTCAACAACGAGTTCTGGGATCCGAACGACAACGATTTTCCGGCGCCGATCTCGGACCTCACCGTGACCCGGACGTGGGAAAACCAGATCGAACTTCAATGGACGAATGTCGGGGACAATTATCTGGACGGGCAGGCGTTTCAGGTCGAGGTCCGGTACAACTCGACCCTCATGAACGGCCCGAAGTACTACACGTCCACAATACTGCCCCAGAACATCGTGCCGTTCCTTCCCGGTCTTCCGCAGACCGTCATCGTTCCGAACCTCACCCGCAACCAGCAGTATCATTTCGCGGCCAAGACCAGGGACCTTCGCGGCCACTGGGGAGCGATCTCCAACGTCGTCAGTGCGGTCACGCTCCCCGGAGACACGACCGCCCCCGCTCCGGTGACCGATCTCCAGATCCTGTCCACGACCCCCACGAGGGCCACGGTCCGCTGGACCGCCACCGGAGACGACGGGAACACCGGCACCGCCTCGTTCTTCGATCTCCGGTACGCGCTGTTCCCGATCGACACGGGAAACATGAACTCGGCCGCATCCGTGGTCGGCGAACCGACCCCGGGACCGCCGGGCACCGTCCACACGATGAACCTGACCGGAATGATGCCGAACCGCACGTACTATTTCATGATCCGGGTCGGCGACGAAATGCCGAACTGGTCGCCTCTGTCCAACATCCCCTTCGCCACCACCCTGCCCGGAGACTCGATCCCTCCGGCGGCGATCACCGACCTGCGCGTCGTCGGCGTGGAAACGAACGCGATCACGCTGGCGTGGACCTGCCCCGGTGATGACGGGATGGTCGGCCGGGCCAACCTCTACGACCTAAGACTGGCCACGTTCCCCATCCACGCGGGAAACTGGGACGGCACCAACTACATCGTCGGCGAGCCCGGCCCGCTCGACCCCGGCCAGACGCAGACGTTCCGGGTTGCCGGGCTGGGCTTCGGCTATCTCTACTACTTCGCCATGAAGACGGCGGACGAGTGGCCGAACTGGTCGCCGATTTCCAACACGACCTGGGCGTCCACCGGACCGGTGTCGGGCGTCGGCCTCGATCCTCCCGCCCGGCTGGAACTCCGTCCCGGACGGCCGAACCCCACCACCGACGCCACCAGCATCGCTTTCGAACTTCCCGGGGAAACCCGGGTCACGATCGAGGTGCACGACGTGCGCGGGCGGCGCGTGGCCGTCCTGGTCGACGAGCCGCGCCCGCTCGGACGCTACGAAGTCACCTGGGACGGGCGGGACGAGAGCGGCGCGGAGGTTCCGTCGGGCGTGTACTTCATCCGGATGAACGCGGACGGGGAGTCGCGCCGGCAGAAGGTGATGATCACCCGCTGAGGTCGACCGGTCCTCGTGGTCGCCGTCGGTACTGCCGGTACCGTCGGCACGGCGGCACGCTTCGGGGCGACCGATTCGAATTCCCTAGAACGCCTCGTCGAACCCGAAGTAGAGGCGCACCGATTCGTCCCCGGCGGCCACGTCCAGGCGGGCCTTCAGCGGATCGTTCTTCCGGATCCGGACCCGCACCCCGCCCCCGAGCGTGGGGCGGACATGGTCCAGCCGGAACCCGTCGTATTCAGGAGCCACGTCCGCGATCCCGGCAAACCCGGCCAGACCGAAACGCCCGGCCACCGCGACCCGATACTCGACCTGGGCGGACAGCAGGAGGCGGTCCCGGTAGCGGCCGACCCGATAGCCGCGCGAGTGGGCGCGCCCTCCCAGTTCGGCGTACCGCCACAGCGGGGCCTCCCCCCGGGCACTGTAGAGGAAGAACTGGGTGGCCAGGACATGGCCGTCCGCGGGGCTCAGGTAACTTCGCAGATCAACGTTGTAGTTGTTGAAATCGTAATCACTTCCGAGCGCCTCATCAAAGATCAACGCGAAGGCCTGGTGGTAGAATCCCGAGGTCGGAGAGTGCCGGCGGTCGCGCGTATCGAGTTCGGCGAGCAGACCGCTCCCCGAAACGCGGCCCCCTTCCGCTCCGCCGTATCCCGCGGTGGCGATGAGGCTCGTCGGTTCCACGTCGAGGTATCGCGTTTCCTCGAACTCATAGCGGACACCGGCCTTGACGGGCTTCGACACGTTCCAGAACGCCTCCTGGTAGACCAGCGTCTCCCGGGGACGAACCACCTCCTCGGCGGAAAGGGGCGCCTCCGGTCCGACTCCCCAGAACAGGCGCGCGAAGTCGCTGTAGCCGACCTTCGACTTGAAGTAGAACCGTCCGCCTCCGGGGCTCCACTCGACGGACGCTTCGCCCGACTTCTGCCCCTTCGTCGTGACCTTTCCGCGGAGATGGATTTCGGAATCGGGCGCCTCGGGCCCGGCCATCGGTCCGCGAAACGGCTTGAAGGCGCTCAGGCCGAAACCGAACCCGTTTTCCGCGGCGTGCGAGCCGCGCGGGAGAAACAGCCAGCCCCCGGGCTTCGGGGGAAATGCGGACGCCGGACACGTCTGAAGGAGTCCGGCGACGGCAACGAG
>CAZQVN010000014.1:8277-28453 GCA_964596775.1 uncultured bacterium | reverse complement strand
TCGGGGGAAATGCGGACGCCGGACACGTCTGAAGGAGTCCGGCGACGGCAACGAGAGCGATCAGCGCCCGGGCGAACAGGGACTTACTCATAGCGGAACCATCGCACAGACAGGGCGGCAAAGCCAGTCGGACAGGCAGCTGATCGTCCATGATCTGGTGGGTGTCATGGATTGGATAGAGGGAAATGTGGGCTGGCCGCGAGAGAAAAATGTTGGTGATGGTTTTTCGGGCGGCATATCATGCGCAGGTTGAAGCGGGACGTTCGTGGCCGCTTCAATCCGCACCGGCAACCCATCGGAGTGATCCGCAATGGCCGACAACAAGACCAGACCAACCGGCGCCAGCGTCAAGGACTACATCGCTTCGCGCGCCAGCGCGGAACAACAGGCGGACTGCAAGGCGCTGATGGCCATGTTCAGGAAGCTCACCCGGCGTCAGCCCAAAATGTGGGGGCCGAGCATTGTCGGCTACGGTTCCTGTCGCTACACGTACGAGAGCGGCCGATCCGGGGAAATGCCGGTAGCGGCGTTTGCCATCAGGGGCCGGCATCTCGTCGTCTACCTGGATGCCGAAGGCGACGCACAGAAAGCGCTGCTGGCGAGACTCGGCAAGCACTCGATGGGCAGGTCCTGCCTGTACTTCAAGCGGCTGGGCGACCTGGACACGTCCGTGCTCGAACGGCTGGTCGTCGGATCCATGGCGCAGACGAAGCGCCGGTATGGCTGAAGCATGAGCACCCGCCGCACGCAAACGGGCCACTGCCTTCCCTGACCCGGCCCCCGCCCACCATTCCCTCCCCATCCTCTTTTTCGTAGACTCCCCCCATGCTGACACTCGCAACCCTCCTGACGGCCGCCGCCCTCGTCCTCCCTCCGAACGTGGAGCAGATCGACTCCGCGGGAGGGTTCACCTTGTTCCGGCTCAAGTCCAACGACATGACGATCCTCGTGTCCCCGAACCACGCCGCCCCCGTGTTCACGTTCTTCGTGGTGTATCACGTGGGATCGCGGAACGAGGCTCCGGGCAATACGGGCTCCGCCCACCTGCTCGAGCACCTGATCTTCAACAAGAGCACGGAAAACTTCGGCAAGGCCCGGGGTCACAAGACGTTCCAGGAGATCCTCTACGAGGCCGGCGCCGACTTTTCCTCCACGAACATGACGACGTGGAACGACCGGATGACCGGTTACTCCACGCTCCCCGCCGACAAGCTGGAGCTGGCCATGCGGATCGAGGCGGACCGGCTCCGGCGCGGCCTCATTCTCGACGAGGAACGCCGGCCGGAGATGTCGGTGGTCCGGAACGAATACGAGATCGGCGAGAACGACCCCTGGTCGGCGCTGAACAAGGCGGTCAACGGCGCGGCGATCGTGGCGCACCCCTATCACTGGGACACGATCGGCTACCGTTCGGACATCGAGAACGTCACGACGGAAAAACTCCGGGAGCACTACGACACCTACTTCTGGCCGGACAACGCCGCCGCGATCCTCGTCGGCGATTTCGACGTCGAGGAAGCGCTGAAGACGTTCGACGCACAGTTCGGCGGATTCCCGAAGGCGCCGAAGCCGATCCCGCAGGTGACGACCGTCGAGCCGCCCCAGGAAGGGGAACGGCGCGTCGTGGTGAAGCGCCCCGGCTCCGTGGGGATGGTGCACATCGCGTACATGCGCCCCGGTTCCCTCGACCCGGATTTCATCCCCCTCGACGTGCTCTCCACCATCATCGGCGACGGCCTGAACGCGCGCCTCTACCAGTCCCTCGTCGAGCCGGGGCTGGCCACGGCCCCGTTCTCGTGGAACCAGGCGTTCAAGGATCCCTACCTGATCTACTTCGGCGCCACGGTGGCCGACGGCACCGATCACCAGGCCGTGGAGACGGCGATCAAGGAAGCGCTGGCCAGGGTGGCGAAGGACGGCGTGACGGAGGAGGAACTGGCGCGGGCGAAGAAGCAGATCGAGGTGGCGGTGATCCGCTCGCGGGACGGCACGTACAACCTCGCCTCGAGCATGGCCGAAGCCGTCGCGTCGGCCGACTGGAAATGGTTCGTGACGTATCTCGACCGGATGAACGCGGTGACCGCGGACGACGTGAACCGGGTGGCCGCCCGGTATCTTGTTCCGGACCACGCCACGGTCGGCTGGTTCGTGCCGGTGGACGCCCCGGTGAACCCGCCGGTCGAACAGGCCGCGGCCGTCGTGACGCCGGCTCCGGCGCCGATCCCCGCTCCCGCGACCCCGTCGGCGCCCCCGGCCGCGCCGGGAGAGGCGGCGTTTGCCGCGCGCACGCTGCACCGCGTCCTGCCGAACGGCATCACGCTGGACGTCGTGGCCAACGGCGCCGTCCCGACCGTGGCCCTCCATGGCACGATCCTCGCCGGCGACATGACCGCCCCCGCGGGCAATCCGGCGATCGCCGACCTGACCGCCCGGATGCTCGGCCGCGGCACGAAGAGCCGCACGAAGCTCGAGATCGGGGCGCTTCTCGAGAACGCCGGGGCCAGGCTTTCGATGGGCACGTCGACGACGGAGTTCACGATCACCGGAAACGGCCTGTCCCGGGATCTCCCCCTGCTCCTCGACATCCTGGCCGACGAACTCCTGAACCCCTCCTTTCCGGATTCGGAGCTGGCCAAGGCCAAGCTGGAGATGAAGAACGGGATCCTCCAGTCGTCGGAAAGCACCCGGAGCCGCGCCTACGACCGGCTGACCCAGCTGACGCTGCCGGCCGGTCACCCGTTCCGGGCGCCGACGAAGGAACAGTGGCTGGCCGGCATCGATGCCGCCACCGTCGAGGACCTGAAGGCGTTTCACCGCGAGAGGATCGTGGGCGCATCGCTGTTCCTCGCCGTCGTCGGCGACGTGGACCGCGAGGCGACGGCGGCACTCGTGGCGCGGCATCTCGGCGCGCTTCCGGCGGGGGCGCGGCCGGTGTTTCCCGAGGCGCGCGTGGAACCGGCGAAGCTCGGCAAGGGCACCCGTGAAATCGTCCTCCTCCCCGGCAAGGCGAACATCGACTTCGTGTTCGGTCATGCCTCCGGGCTCCGGCGCACCGACCCCGACTACGAGGCGGCGCTGATCGCCAACGCGGCGCTCGGGCAGACGTCGCTGTCGTCCCGCATCGGCAAGCGGGTCCGGGACACCGAGGGGCTGTCGTACAACCTCTGGTCCCGTTTCCGCCAGGCCGACGTCCTCGACGGCGTGTGGCTGACCGACGTGGCCGTGGCCCCGCAGAACCTGGCGCAGGCGGTCCGGTCCACCCGCGAGGAGATCGAAAAATACTGCCGCGAGGGGATCACCGCGGACGAAGTGGAAGCCCAGAAGTCGTTCTTCGCCGGCAACTACAACGTGCGTCTCGGCACAAACGCCGGGGTGGCCGCCGCACTCACCGACGCGGCGCGGTTCGGATACGGCCCCGCCTACCTCGACGAGTTTCCGGCCCGGATGCGCGCCGTGACGAAGGTCCAGGTGGACGCGGCGATCCGCAAGTTCTTCCATCCCGCGCGCATGCACCTGATCGTGGCCGGAGACGTGAAGAAGCTGCCCTGACGGGCTTCGTCCGGCCGCCGTTCAGCTTTCCGGCAGCGAGTAACCCGGCGTCGGCCGGATCACGAGCGGCTCCCCGGTGACCGCCGCCACGATCCGGTCCACGTGCACGTGCGCGTTCTCGATGAACAGGCGGAACCGGTTCTGCGTGCCGGCGGCGGCGGTGCCGGCCACGTAGAGGCCGGGCACGGTCGTTTCCATCGTGTCGGGATCGTGGACCGGGCCCCGGTTCTCCCCTTCCAGCGGCACGCCCGCCATCGTGAACAGCGACGTGTCCGCCTCGTAGCCGGTGAGCAGCAGGACAAAGTCGGCGGGCTCCTCGATCGACTCCCCGGTGGACAGGCTCCGGAGCGTGATCGCCGTCTCCGTAATCCTTTCCGGCACGGTCCCGGGAAAGAAGTCCACGTGTCCCTGGCGGATGAACGACTCGATTTCCGGCAGCAGCCAGTACTTGACCGACTTCACGGGGAGGGCCACGTTCCGGTAGCTGATGGCCACCCGCGCCCCGGTGCGGTGACAGCGGATCGCCGCCTCCACCGCGGAGTTCTTCCCCCCGACGATGACGAGCTGTCTCCGGAAGTACGGATGCGGGTCGGTGAAGTAGTGGGAGACGTGCGGCAGATCCTCTCCGGGAATGCCGAGCCGGCGCGGGCGGGCCATGTCGCCCACGGCCAGGACGACGCGCTTCGCCCGGAACTCCGCGGTCCCGCTCCGGGACTCCGTTCGGACGAGGAACCGGTCGCCGGCCTTTTCCAGCCCGATCACCCTTTCGTAAGTCCGGACCGGCAGATCGAACTGGACGACGATGCCGCGGAGATAGGCCAGGTATTCCTCCTTCGTGGCCTTCGTCTGGTCCACCGTCATGATCGGCACGCCGGCGATCGCGATCCGTTCCGGTGACGAAAAGAAGCGGGCCGCGGTCGGGTACCAGCTGATCGTGTGGCCGATCTGCCCCGCGTCCACCTGGATGCAGTCGACGTTCCGCCGCTTCAGGGCCACCGCGAGTTCCAGGCCGATCGGCCCGGCACCGACCACGAAGACGTCGGTGTCCACGGGGGCGGTCACGCGGAGACCCGCGATCCCCGGCCCGCCGCCGGTGGCGCGACCGCGATGAACGTGGCGGCGACCCCGGTCGTCATGCCCCCGCGCCCCGCTCCGCCACGATCACGAGATCCGGCGACTCCAGCGGCTCGAACGGATCGCCGGTCATCGTTCCGTACAGTTCCGTTCCGCCGAAACCGGTCGCGTCGAGCGCCGGAAGGAGTTCGGCGCGCGTCCACGCCATGAGTTCCACGCGCCGCGACCTCTCGAGCGTCACCGGGTTCTCGTCGTCGCCCGGCTTCAGCGAGAGCGTGGTCGGAAAGAACAGCACCCGGCCGTCGTCCCGGAACTCGAGCAGCCGCACGAAGACGATCTCCCCGTCGTCGCCGGGGCGGAAATTGAGCGGCAGGTGGCGCGTGTTCCGGGCCCGGTGCATTTCGTAGTTCAGGACCTGGATCAGGAGCCGCCCGCCCGGCTTCAGGACGCGCGAGGCCGCGGACAGGGCCGCGTCCAGGTCGGACCGGGTCGCGAGAAACGGCAGCATGTTGCCGAGACAGAGCGCGCCGCCGAACGTTTCGGTGAGCACGGTGTCCGCCTCGCGCATGTCGCCGATCTCGAACCTGAGGTTGTCCGGCGGCGGCTCGGAGAGCGCGTCGGCGATCATCGCTTCGGAGCGGTCGAGGCCGGTCACCCGGAACCCGAGGTCGGCCAGATGCCGGGAGTGCTCGCCGGTGCCGCAGCCGAAATCCACGACGGAGCGCTCCGGAAGGTCGCGGAAGACGCGGGCCAGGAACGGCGCCTCGCGGCGGATCCGTTCCGGCCAGGCGATGAGCGTGCGGTAGTTGACCCGCGAGAAGGGATCGTCCCGGCGGCTTTCCATGCGCGTGATATTAGGTCAAACGTCCGGTCGATGCTAGAATCGCCGCCCATGATTCAGCTGCAGGACATCCGATACTCCATAGGAACGCGGGTTCTGTTCGAGAACGTCACATGGGTCGTCGCCCCCGGCGATCGCTGTGCGCTGATCGGACCGAACGGCGCCGGAAAAACAACGCTCATCAACGTGGCGCTCGGCAACATCACGCCGGAAGCCGGCAACCGCGTGCTGTCGAAGGGCACCCGGCTCGGCTATCTCCCCCAGGAGGCGGCCGAGAAGTTCGAGGGCACCGTCCTCGACCGCTGCCTCGAAGCGCACCGCTCGCTGCTCAACATGCGGGAGGAGATGGACGAGATCCACCGGCGGATGGAGACGATCTCCCCCGAGGATCCCGATCTCGAGAGGCTGCTGGCCCGCGCCGGCGATCTCCAGCACCACCTCGAACTGAACGACGAGCACATCCTGGAGTCCGAGGCGCGCCGGATCCTCGGCGGCCTCGGTTTCTCCACCGAGGACCAGGACCGCCCGATCTCCGAGTTCTCGGGAGGCTGGCGGATGCGCGCCGCCCTGGGGGCGCTGCTGCTCAGCGACCCCACCGTCCTGTTCCTCGACGAACCGACGAACCATCTCGACCTGCCGGCCATGGAATGGCTCGAGGAGTTTCTCGAGGAGTTCCAGGGGGGCCTCGTGGTGATCTCCCACGACCGCGTGTTCCTCGACCGGGTGACGAACGAGGTCAAGGAGCTGGAGTTCGGCACCCTGACCAGCTATGCCACCACGTTTACCGGATACCTCGAGGAAAAGCAGCGGCGCCGCGAGCAGATGGCCGCGGAGAACGCCCAGCTCGACCAGAAGATCGCGCAGCTGTCCCGCTTCGTGGAGCGGTTCGGCGCCAAGAACACGAAGGCGGCGCAGGCCCGCAGCAAGAAGAAGATGATCGACCGCCTGCGCGACCAGCGGCTGGTCATCCCCCGCAAGGCGCAGAGCATCCACTTCGCGTTTCCGAAACCGCCGCACGCCGGGCGCCGGCTGCTGGCGCTCGACCAGGTGTCCTTCCGCTACGAGGACCGCCCGATCCTCAACAACGTGGAGCTGCACCTCGAACGCGGCGAAAAGGTGGCGATCGTCGGCGCGAACGGCGCCGGCAAGACCACGCTGCTGCGGATCCTCGCGCAGCAGCTTCAGCCGCAGTCCGGAACCTGTGAAGTGTTCGAACTGACCCGGATGGCCTATTTTGCCCAGCACGCGGCGGAAATCCTCAACCCGAAGCTGACCGTGCTCGATGCGCTGGACGACGTGGCCAACAACGAGTGGCGCCCGCGGCTCCGCTCGGTGCTCGGCAGCTTCCTGTTTCACGGCGACGACGTGTTCAAGACGTGCCGGGTCCTGTCCGGCGGCGAGCGCCAGCGGGTGGCGCTGGCCCGCATCCTCCTCCGCGAGGCGAACCTGATCCTCCTCGACGAACCGACGCATCACCTGGACCTGGCCGGCAAGGAGGTTCTCGAGGACGCGCTCGAGCAGTACCCGGGCGGCGTGGTCGTCGTCACCCACGACCGCTCGCTCATGGCCCGGGTGGCCACCCGGGTCATCGAGGTCAATGCCGGGCGGGCCATTCTCTATCCGGGCGGCTACGCCGACTATGAGGAGGCGCGGCTCAAACGGCTGGAATCGGGCCTCGCGGTGGCCTCGACGCCGTCCCCGATCGCCGTGGCGGCGCCGGCCGAGCCGAAGAAGCCGGCGAAGGCGCCCCCGGCGAAGCCCGCGGAACCGCAGATCTCCAAGGCGCAGGCGAAGAAGAAGGCCCAGGAGATCGCCCGGATCGAGGGGGAAATCAAGCGCTGCGAGGTCAAGGTCAAGGAGCTGGAGTCCACGCTGGCCGACCCGAAGCTCTACGGCGACGGCGGCGACAAGGCCCGGACGACGGTCATCGAGTACAACGGGGTCAAGGCGAAGATCGAAAGGCTGTGGGAGGAACTGGAGGAGATTGGTTAGAATCCCCCCATGGTCCACTTCGATGTCATCGCCTTCGACGCCGACGACACGCTCTGGCACAACGAGCGCCTGTACGCGGACGCCCAGGCCCGCTTCCGGAAACTCCTCGAGCACTACCACAGGCCGGAGTGGATCGACGAACGTCTCTACCGCGCCGAGATCGGCAACCTCAGGCACTTCGGCTACGGCATCAAGGCGTTCGCGCTGTCGATGATCGAGACGGCCGTGGAACTGACCGAGGGGCGGATCACCGGAAAGGACATCCAGACGATCATCGACACGGCCCGGGAGATGCTCGAGGCCGACGTCGAACTCCTCGATCACGTCACGGAAACGCTGGAGCGGCTCGCCGGGCGGTATCCGCTGATGGTCGTCACGAAGGGGGATCTCGTCGACCAGGAAACGAAGCTCGAACGTTCGGGCCTCGGCCCCCGCTTCCGGCACATCGAGATCGTGAGCGACAAGACACCGGCCAGCTACGAGAGCCTGCTGAAGCGGAACGGGATCAAGGCCCGGCGCTTCCTGATGGTCGGAAACTCCCTGCGCTCCGATGTGCTCCCCGTCCTCGAGATCGGCGGCAACGCGGTGCACGTACCCTACGCGATGACCTGGGCCCACGAGGTCGTGGACGCCCCGCCGGCCGGCACCGCGCGGTTTCACGCGATCGAGCATCTCGGATTGCTGACCGGTCTGCTCGACCGGCTGGAGGCGGGATCGTGACGAGCCGCGAGGGAAACTCCCGCGTGGCCGTCGGACAATGAACCGCCGGGTCCGGGCCACGGACCCGGCCGACTCCACAACCCGCGAACGCTCGCCGCTCCATGACGCAGCCTGGTCCGGCGATGCCGAAACCGTCTCCCGGCTCCTGGAACAAGGCGCCGACCCCGATGCCCCGGGGCCGAGGCGCCTGCGCGTTGCAGTCGGCGGTGAACGGCACTCCGGAGCCGACATCGAACAGCGACCGCAGGGAGCGGCCCGGCGGGTTTCGCCGGAGGACGGCTGGACCGCACTCCACTACGCCTGCTTTCCTGTTGCGGGGAAAACCATCGATGCCCTCCGCGTTCTCCTCGACGCCGGCGCCGACCCGAATGCCGGCGACGGCAACGGGCGCCCGCCGCTGCACCTGCTCGCATCCATTCCGCCGGACGTCCGGGAAGCGCTCGACCCCTGCGATGCGTTCGCGTGCGCGGCCGCCGCGCTGTTGATCGAGCGCGGCGCCGACGTGAACCGGGCGGCCGACGCCCGCCGGTACCTCAACACGGCGCTGCATCGCGCCGCGTTCTGGGGCCGGACGAAGATCGTGGAGTTGTTGCTGAAGAATGGAGCGTACAGGAATGCCGTGGACGGTCGCGGTCTGACGCCGCTCGACGCGGCGGAACGGGGCGGCGAACGCTCCGCGGGCTGTGTGGCGCTGTTGACGGCGCCATGACCACCTCCCAACCCCGCTTCCGACTCCCCGGCGACCCGCTGTCCGTTCTCACGCCCGATCTCGCGAACACCCGGACCCGGCTCGACCTCATGTGGCACGACGGCCGACTCGGGATCCGCGGGCCCTCCGGGGACGGGGGCACGTTCGCGTTCACGAGCATCGAGGATCCCGACGCCGCGCCCGAACTCAAGGACATGTGCCGTGCGTTCGCGGCCGATCCGCCGCCGGTGGCGCAGGCGCAGGTGCGATTCCGGTGTGCGGAGGCGGAGACGGCCTCGATCGGGCAGGCCCCGCCGGAATCGCCGGTTCCGCCGACGCGCGCACCCCGCCGCCTCGGCCTCTGGCTGGACGCCTCGCGCGCCGACATCGATCGGCTCGTCCGGGAACGCCGCTGGCTCGAACGGGCGCTGTCGCGGGGCTGGACGGTCGAACTCGGCCAGCGGGGCGAAGCCGCCGTGGCCGGGCCGGGCGGGCCTGTCACGGCACCCGCCGTGCCCTACGCCTGGCTCCCCTCGTTCGATACCGCGGGAGCCGCGATCCCGCTGGCGTCCACGATCGCTTCCTTTTCGCAACCGGGACCCGAGGCGAACCGGGCGCTGATCGCCTGTGCGTTCGAGTTGCTCGATCACGCCGGAGTCGCGACGGCCTCGTGGTTTGAATGGGGCGCGGGATACGGTAACCTCAGCGCCGCGATGGCATCGCGGCTCGGCGGCGGTGGAGAGGCCACGGAATCGCATCCCGCCGCGGCGGCGCTTCTCGAGGCCAACGGTCGGCGGTTCTTTCCGGAAGTCCGGACGCTGCCGCGCAGCGCCGAGTCGGAGGACAACAACAACGTCGACGCGCAACTCTGGATCATCGACCCCCCGCGCCCGGGCTTCGGAAGACTGCTGGAAAGCCTGGCGCGGCGCGCGCACCGGCCGGAACGGATTCTCGCGTTCCACTGTCACGAAACCGGTCTCCGGAACGACGCGCGGATCCTTTTCGAATCCGGCGCTGCGCCGGAAGCCTGGTCCAGCGTCGACCTGTTTCCCGGATCGCCGCATCTCGAAGTGGTTTCACTCTGGAAGGTGCCCTGACATGCCCACGAAGAAACAGCGACAGATAGCGCTGCTCAAGGTTCTCGCCGCGGCCGCCTGGTCCGACGGCCGGATCGACGGCGGCGAGGTGAACCACCTGAAGCGCCGGATGCTGGCGTTCGGCCTGGATGCCGGCGAGACGGCGGGTGTCCACGAACTGCTCGAGCGCCCTGTTCCCTACTCGCGCTGCGAGGAGCTCACGCGCGAACTGCTCGCGATGCTGACTTCGCCCGACGAAAGGCGCGAAGCGCTGCGCGAGGTCGAAGAACTCCTCAAGGCCGACGGCGACTTCGGCCTCGAGGAACGGGAACTGCTGGACAACCTCGGCGGCGTCATGGACGCGATGGGCACCGTCGACGGGTTTCTCGGCCGCATCACCGGCCTGTTCCGGTCGGTGTTCGCGGGACGCCCCGGCGATCCGGGGCAGGTCACCGAGTACCTCAAGAACAGCGTCCTCCAGCGCCTCAACGATCTCTCGGAAGGGGGATGGAAGGGGGAGATCGACGCGGACACGCTGAACCGGTACACGCTGTTCGGGGCGGTGCTCGGCCGGATGGCCCACCTCGACGACGGGATGAGCGACGAGGAACTCGCGGCGATCCGGGGGATCCTCGAGTCCCGGTTCGACCTGAAGCCGCCCCTTCTCGACTGGGTCGTTCAATCGGTGCGCGAGGCCGCCACGACCGGACCGGACCGGCAGGGGCTCCTGTCCGAATTCAACCGGATCTCCGACATGGACGAGCGGCGGGAACTGCTCGAGGCCGCGTTTCACGTGGCCGCCGCCACCGGCGGCGTGTCGGACGCGGAAGCCGTGGAGCTGCGCACCATCTCCAACTTCCTCTGGATCGACCCGCGCGACTTCCACGCGATCCGCGCCCGCGCGGCGTCATGAAGACGTTCGAGGAACCGGTCCGAATCCGGATCCACGACGTGGACGCCGCCGGCATCGTCTTCTTTGCCCGGTACTATGTCCTGATGCATGACGTGTACGAGTCCTTCCTCGAGGCGATCGGCCACGGCATCCCCGCGGCCATCGACGCCGGCGCGATCATCATCCCGGTCGTGGAAAGCGGCGCGCGCTATTTCCGGCCGCTGCGCCACGGCGAGACGATCACCGCCCGCCTGTTCCTGACCGGCCTGAAGAAAACGTCGTACACGGTCCGGGTGGAGTTCCACGGGGCGGACGGCGTTCACCGCTCCACGCTGTTCTGCCGCCACGTCTGCGTGGACGCGAAAGCGATGAAACCGACCGCCCTGCCCCCCGCGATGCACGAAGCGCTCGCCGCCTACCTGCACGAAGGAGTCGAAGCATGAAAGTGGCCCTGGCCCAGGCGGCACCGGTGTTCCTCGACCCCGAAGCCACCGTGGACAAGATCCTGTCGCTCCTCGACGAGGCCGCCGGGAACGGCGCGGAGCTCGCGGCGTTTCCCGAAACGTTCCTCCCCGGCTACCCGGTCTGGGTGTCGGCCACCGACGGCGCCCGCTTCGACGCGGCGGACCAGAAGGAGGCCTATGCCGCGTATCTCCAGGGTTCCGTGGAACGCGACGGCCCGGAACTGGCGGCGATCGCCGCCCGCGCCCGGACGCTCGGCGTCATGGTCTGGCTGGGCGTGGCCGAGCGGGGCACGGGATCGGGGCGCGGCACGGTGTACGCGTCACTGGCCGCGATCCACCCGGACAAGGGACTCGTGAGCCTCCACCGGAAACTGATGCCGACGTACGAGGAACGGCTCGTCTGGGGAACCGGCGACGGCTGTGGCCTCGATGTCCACGACTTCGCGGGGACGAAGATCGGCGGGCTGAACTGCTGGGAAAACTGGATGCCGCTCGCGCGCACGGCTCTCTACGCCCAGGGGGAGGAAGTGCACGTGTCCGCCTGGCCGGGGCGCGCCGCGCTGACGGCCGACATCGCGCGGTTCATCGCGCGGGAGGGGCGGGTGTTCGTTCTCGCGGCGTCCGGAGTCCTCCGGGCGAAGGACATCCCGAAATCGTTTCCGCTCCGCGACGCGCTGCTGGCCACCGGCGACCTGTTCACGACCGGCGGGAGCCGCGTGGTGTCCCCGACCGGGGAAACGATCGCCGAGGGAAACGACAACGGTGACGAGGAGATCGTCTACGCCGAGCTGGACCTTGCGCTCGTGCCGCGGGAACGGCACAACTTCGATCCGACCGGTCACTACTCCCGGCCGGATGTGCTCTCGCTCCGGGTCAACCGGAAGCGGCGCGAAACGGTGGAGTTCGAGTAGGCGGCGACGCGGGGGAGCCCGGGCGATCCGCAGGTGCCGATCTGTCCTTACCGGCTCGGGGGGATCCGGCGATCCCAGCGGTGCGGCGCCGCGATCAGGTCCGGCTGCTCTTCTTCCGGAGCTTTTCGAAGAACGCCTTGAGCATCCGGGACGACTCCGTGCGGAGCGTTCCGGAATCCACCTCGAGGTGGTGGTTCAACTGCTCTTCCTCGGACAGGTCGACGACGGAGCCGACCGCCCCCTTCTTCGGGTCGTGCGTGGCGAAGACGAGCCGGGCCACCCGGGCGTTCATCAGCGCGCCGATGCACATCGGGCACGGCTCCAGCGTGACGTAGATCGTGCAGCCGTCCAGCCGCCACGACTTGAGGGTATTCGCGGCGGCGGTGATCGCGAGGATCTCGGCGTGGGCCGTGGGATCCTGCAGCCCCTCGACCTGGTTGTGACCCCGGCCGACGATCCGCCCGTCGTGCACGATCACGGCGCCGACCGGCACCTCGTTGGCCTCCATGGCCCGTTCCGCCTCGGACAGCGCTTCCTGCATCCATCTCTCGTCGTGTTCAAACATCGGGATTCGCTTCCTCATCGAGTTCGGGCCGTCCGGGGCGATCGGTCACGCGTCCGCTCCCCGGGTGTTTTTCTCCTATTTCGACTCCTCGTCGTCTTTCTTCGCCTTTTTCTTCTTCCCCTTGTCCTTCTCCTTCGGAAAGGTACCGATCACGCTGTCCACAACCTCCTGGGCCACAACATCATACTGAGGCGGCTCCGGAAGCCCCTTGGCGGTCTGCCGGGCCCCGCCGCTGGCGTCCTGGGTGACCTGGGCGCTCGGAATATAAGGTGGCGACTTGGACACCTTGATTTCGGAAGCCTCCCAGAGCGGGGTCAGGTCGCGGGCGTCGAACATCTGGATCTTGAGGCCGACCGTGGTCGTGGCATATCCCTCCTGGCCCGCCTCCAGCTTCTTCTGCTCGAAGTGGGTCACCTCAACGGCGATCAGCGCGTCCACCGAGGTGGCGGCCTGGATCTTCTTCAGCGAGGGAGGATCCAGCAGCCGGCGTGCGTTCCAGACCCGGATCATCGTGTCGTACGCCTCCTTTTCCCCGGCCCGCTCGGCCGCCGCCTTCAGATCGTTGACGAACAGCAGGTAGAACTCCCCCTGGTCCTGGATGGCCCCGGAGGCCATGTCCGCCATCATCTCGATCCGGTCGTCCTGGACCTGGACCGTGGGCGTGATGATCGTCAGAATGCCGATCCGCTCCAGCGTCCGGTCGTGGAACGATTCGTGAACCGTGACGGCAACCTTGTCCTTCTTGCCGCAGAGCGCGGCCGGCGCGGCCGCCGCCACCAGGACGGCGGCAAGGACGACAGCGCTCGAAAACCGGATCATCGTCTTCATGGCGTGGCATCTCCTGTAAAGAGAATCAGTTCGAGGGTTCGTATTCGGTGTATTGTAGACGGCCGGATGGGGCCGTGCAACGCGGAGGGGTTTGAGGCGGGATAAAAATGGTGCGCCCAGGAGGAGTTGAACCCCCAACCTTCTGATCCGTAGTCAGACGCTCTATCCAATTGAGCTATGGGCGCATCCAATGACAGGCCGGAGAGTTTATGAAGTCGCCCGACCGATTGCAAGCCCGATTTGTGATCCTCATCCTGACCGCACTCGTCCTCACCGGAGGAGGCGCCCGATGGCTGACCGCCCGATCGATTCCGTCCATCGAGGCGGACGGCGCGTTCTACGGGCGCCTGGCGCAGATCGCCCTGGCCGCCTCGAGCGGGTCGCAACGTCCGGCCGCGGCGGACCGCGCCGGCGCGGCCACCGCCAGATACTCACCCGAAGCCGGCGGAGGCCTGGCGCACCCCGTCTGGCCCGGGTTCTTTCCCGCGCTGACCGTCCTGGCGACCCGCACCCTCCACCCCGGGGCGTCACCGGAAAGACTGGCCGACCCCGAAGTCGTGGAACGGTCGGCCCGGGCCGTCGGTGTCCTGCTCGGCGCGCTGCTCGCCCTCCCGGTGTTCCTCCTCGGGCGCCGGGTGTCGGGCACGGCCACCGGGCTCGTGGCGGCGACCCTGGTGACCTTTCATCCCCGGCTGATCTTCTACTCGGCCCAGGCGCTGACGGAAATGCCGTTTGCAGTCCTCGTCGCGGGCTCGCTCGCCGCGCTTCCGCTGGCGCCGACCGTCCGTTTCCGGCCGGCGCGGATTCTCGCCGCCGCGGTGTTCGCCGGTTGCGCCGCCGCCACCCGGCCGGAAGGGATCGTCCTGGCCGCAACAGGGGCATTGGCGTTCCTGGTGTTCGATGCGGGTCCGCACCGCCGCCGGGTCGCTTCCGCGGCGGGCTACACGGCGGCCCTGCTCCTGACCGCCGCCCTCTACGTGCAGATCACGGCCGGACGGATCGATGCCAACTCGTTCCTGAACCCGGCCAAGAGCTGGTACAACGCGGCGCTCGCCTACGCGGGTCACCCGGGCGTTCCCTCCTTCGAGCCCTCCCTTTCGGAGTACAACAATCTTCCCGGCGGCGAAGCCGTTCCGGTTTTCCGCTTCGCCGATTTCGCGCTCGCGAACCCCGGCGTGGTCGTCACGCACATGATCACGGAACTTCCGTCCTCCGCGGGGGCGCTGTTGTCCCTCGCCTACTGGCCGTTCGTGCTGCTCGCGCTGTACGGCATCGCGACGCGCGCCCGGCGGCTCACCCGGCACGAAGGGGCCTGGCTGCTCACCTGGGGCGCGTTCGTGGCCATGTACGCCTGCGTCTTCGTCTACCGTCGTTTCCTTGCGGCGTTCCTTCCGTTGCTGCTCATCGAGGCCGCGGCGGGACTGGCGGCGGTCGCCGGCGGGGGCGGACCGTTCGCGTCCTCACGCCGCAGGCTCTCCGCCACGGCACTGCTCGGGCTTCTGCTTCTTCCGGCTCCCTGGCTTGTCTCGGGCCAGATCCGCCGGGAGGGCTACGCACCGGAACTGAAGGAGGCGGGCCGCGCCCTGGCCTCCGAAGGGTTCGACAAGGGCCCGCCTCGGGCCTCCGCCGGGGACGCACTGGTGCACCGCCTCCTCGACGGGCCGGGTGTGGTGGCCCGCAAGCCGATCGCCGCCTACTACGCATCCCTGCCGATCCGCGCCATGCCCCCCTGCTCTCCGGACTCCCTGGAGATGGAAACCCGGGCGCGGGGAGGCGCGTGGCTTGTCGTTGACGAGAGGAATCTCGTCAACGAGCGACCCGGACACCGGGCTCTTCTCGAGTCTCCACGAGGGAGCTTCGAACTCCATGGTCGCTACGGCGCCCCACCGAATCGCGCGGTTCTGCTTCATCTCCCGGCCTCGCCGGAGGACGGGGCTCCCGTCAGGCTTGATTTTCAACGTTCCGGGAGGCCATAGTTGGCCCGGCGTTCGAGACACGCCCGACCTCTTGAGCCCCACCTCCGGCGTGGGCTCACGGCACTTGACGCTCTTCCCGCCGGAAAACCCGCGATGACGGACACATGACGGAACCCGGAACCCGGATCGGCCCGTTCACGATTCTGGGTCGGCTCGGCGCGGGCGGGATGGGAGAAGTCTATCTCGCCCGCGACTCCCGGCTCGACCGTGAAGTGGCTCTCAAGATGCTGCCGCCCGCGCTGGCCGCGGACAGCGACCGCCTCGGCCTGTTCCGGCGCGAAGCGCTGGCGCTCGCCGCGCTGAATCACCCGAACATCGCCACGATCTACGGTTTCGAGCAGACCGAGGACGGATCGCTGGTCCTCGTCATGGAAAAGGTCCAGGGCGAAACCGTGGCCGACCTGATCGACGGCGGATCCATGACGCCCCAGAAGGGGCTTCTCGTCTGCGCCCAGGTGGCGGAAGCCCTCGAAGCCGCCCACGAACGCGGCGTGATCCATCGCGACCTGAAGCCGGGGAACGTCATGATCGGCCCGCGCGGCCTGGTCAAGGTGCTGGATTTCGGTCTCGCCTGGCGTTCGGACGACAAGGACGCCGCGGCGATCGATGTGGCCGCGGGTTCCGCCGGTTACACGAGCCCGGAACAGGTCGAAGGGGACGAGCAGGACCACCGCACCGACATCTTCGCGTTCGGCTGCGTGCTCTTCGAATGCCTGACCGGCGGCCGGGCGTTCACCGGGGATTCGGATCTCCAGGTGATGAGTTCCGTGCTTTTCGACGATCCGGATTTTACGCGGCTTCCGGAGGGATTCGAGAACTTCGCGGACCTGATCGGCCGCTGCATGGCCAAGGATCCCGCCGAGCGCCTCGACAGCATCCGCACCGCGCGGCTCGAGATCGAGGAGGCGCTGGGCATCCGCCGGGCCTCGGCGCTGCGCGAGGGGGAGGCCGCCGAAGCGCCGCCGAACAACCTGCCTTCGGGGCTTCCCGCCTTCATCGGGCGCGACGGGGAACTCTCGGCCTGCTCCGGGCTCCTGGCGAAGCACCGCCTGCTGACGCTCACCGGCGTCGGAGGGTGCGGCAAGACGCGCCTCGCCCTCCGGGTGGCCGAGGGAGCGCTGACGGAGTTCTCCGACGGCGCATGGTTCGTCGACTTTGCACCGATCGTCAACCCGCAGGACCTCCCCGCGACGCTCGCACGGATACTCTCGGTCCGGGAGGAGCCGGGGCGACCGGTCGTCGATTCGCTCGCCCGCCACCTCGCTGCGCGGCGCGCACTGCTGATCCTCGACAACTGCGAGCACCTCGTCGACGCCTGCCGCGACCTCGCCTCGTCGCTCCTCGGCTCCGCACCGGACATCAAGATCCTGGCGACCAGCCGGGAACCGCTGGGGATCGCCGTCGAGCAGGTGCACGCGGTGCCCACGCTGGGCGTGCCCCGGGACGGCGCAACCGGGGTGGACTCGGTGGGGGCTTCGGAATCCGCGAGACTGTTCGTCGAGCGGGCCGCCGCCGTGCGGCCGGGCTTCGAACTCGACGACGAGAACGCGGCGGCCGTCGCGGAGATCTGCCGCCGGCTCGACGGCATCCCCCTGGCCATCGAACTGGCCGCGGCCCGGGTGCGGATCCTCTCCGTCGAGCAGATCCGCGCGAAACTCGACGACCGCTTCCGTCTTCTCACCGGGGGCAGCAAGTCCGCCCTCCCCCGCCAGCAGACGCTGCTGTCGACGATCCAGTGGAGCTGGGATCATCTCGCGGAAGCCGAGCAGCAGATGATGCGCAGCCTCGCGGTCTTCAGCGGCGGCTGGACGATGGGCACGGCCACGGCCATCTGCATGGAGGACGGCGACGAGTTCGAGGTTCTCGACCTCCTGACCCGTCTCGTGGAAAAATCCCTCGTCGTGGTGGACCGGAGCGACTCCGACCAGTCCCGCTATCGATACCTGGAGACGGTGCGCCACTTCGCCGCCGGACGGCTCGCCGACGGACCGGACGCCGCGGAAATCCGCGCCCGCCACACCGGGTACTTTCAGGCCCTGGCCTATGCCGCGGAGCGGGAGCTGACCGGCCCGCGGCAGGACACCTGGCTCAAGGACCTGGAGGCCGAGCATGCGAATCTGCTCGCGGCCTTCGCCGACATCACCGCGCACCCCGACGGCGCGGAAGGGGCTTTGCGCATGGCCTCGGCGCTGTCGCGGTTCTGGTCGGCGCACGGCCACTCGGACACGGGGCGGCGCACGCTGGAAAAGGCGCTGCAGTTGCCCGGCGCGGACCCCATGGGGGAGACGCGGGCCAAGGCGCTCGTCCGCGCCGGCGCGCTCGTCCTCTACCAGGGCGATTACGAAGGGGCGCTCCCCTATGTCCAGGAAAGCCTCGATCTCTCGAGGGCGCAGAACGACCGGCGCGGGGTGGCGCGGGCCCTCTCGGGCCTCTGTGTGATCGCGCAGTACCGGGGCGACTACGCGACCGCCCGTTCCGCCGGCGAGGAGGGGTGCCAGGTCTACCGCGAACTCGGCGCCGAGCGCGGCGTGGCCCTGTCGCTGCACAATCTCGGATACACCGCCCAGTGCGAAGGGAATCTCGAGGAAGCCCTCGGCCGTTACCAGGAAGCGCTGTCCCTTCTCCGCAAGGCCGGAGACTTCGGGCACGTGGCGCTGACGCTGGCGGACATCGGAACGGTGCGGATGCGTCTCGGCGACATGACGTCGGCGCGCGACTCCTACCTCGAGGGACTGGAACTGGCCCGCAGCGCCGGATCCCTGCGTGAAACGGCCTTCGTTCTCGAGGGAGTGGCGGAATGGGCGCACCGATCCGGCGAACCGGCGCGGGGCGCGCGGCTTCTCGGAGCGGCCGACCGGGTGCGGGAAGACATCTCCTCTCCGGCCCTTCCCGAGGGGGTCCGGGCCCGCGAGGCACTCCTTCAGGGCCTGAAGGAGGCTCTTTCCCCCGAAATGGTCGAGAAGGAGATCGCCGACGGACGGAACATGGACGTCGAGGCGGTCACCCGGCTCGCCGCGGACACCCTCGGTCCTTCGGCGAAGTAAACGCCACAAACTGTTCATGGACAACAGCTTGAAACGGAGAGCAATGCGGGAGCGGACAGGCTTCCGGGGCCCCGGGTGGTGAATCGTCGACCTGTTTGTCCGGGCCGCTACCGCTGAAGAGGGCACCGGAGATCGGCGGAAGCCGGGCGGCCTTTCCCCGCCGCAGGCACGGCAGTGCTCATGAAAAAGTTCAAGACAGAAGCGGAAAGCTTGGATCGATTCCATCCGAGTGCTATCTTCTTACGTATCAATACAGAGCAACGCGCCGCAAACCCGTCCGGTTCTCCCCCCTCTCCGGTCCGGGCAGCCTTTGCTGAGCGACATGGAAGCAGACATCCTGGCCCCGTAACAACGGAGAGTTCGACATGAAGCGATTGGCAATGAAGGTCCTGCTGTGTTCGATGACCCTGCTGGCGGTTCCTTCGCTGGCATCCGGTCCCACCCTCCTCTTCGATTATGTCGGCTACGACTATGAGAGCCCCGACCCGAACCCCGCAACGTTCGGCGAAGCCGGATCCGGCTATATCGGTGTCGGATTCGTTCCGAACATCTTCGTGCCCCTGGTGGCGGACACGGTCAACAACGAGTACACGTACCAGATGAGCGGGCTCACGGTCACCAGCAACACGCCGGTGGGCACGTACCAGATCATCACCTATTCCGTCGGTACCCTGTCGATCTACGAGGACGACAAGGGAACGGGAACACCCGGAAACTATGCGTCGCCGGGCACGTTCAGCGATGGAACACTGTTCCTGACCGGAACCCTCTCGGGCTTCCAGATCGTGGTCAACACCGCCACGCAGAGCGGCAGCTTCGATGCCACGTACATGGCCACCGGCGGATCGCAGATCGGCAACATTCCGCTGAACCAGCGCGACGGATGGACCTTCGCCGGCATCACCGGCAACGAAATCGACGCACCTCCCGGCTACTACCACCAGGTGGACGGACAAGTCTTTCTGGACAAGCCCGTTCCCGTGGAAAACACCACCTGGGGTCACATCAAGTCACGGAGTCGCTAAAACAGCCGGAGGACGCACCCCGGTGCGTCTCGTCCAGAAGGGAAATAAACCATGAAGCTCTCGAGAACGCTCCTTGCCCTTGCTTTCCTGACAACCGTTGCGGTTCCGGTGACGACGGCCGGTCCGGTACTCGACTGGGACCCCGCCTACTTCTTCGAACCCGGCGCCACATTCAACAACTCGAATCCCGGCAGCGAACTGAAGATCGTGGGGATCATTAGCGATTTCGGCCCTCCCCTGGATTTTCTCAATGCGGACGATCCGACGAAGGACTACACGTTCTACATTTTCGGACTGATCTCCCAGGGCACGGTGACCCAGGGACCGCCGGCGACGCAGTTCTACACGACGAACTACAACGGCGGAACGATCCGGGTGTACGAAGGCATGCCGCGCGACGCCGTGTTCGCTCCGAATCCTCCGAACGCACAGGTTCCATCCACGTTCGTCGACGGAACCCTGCTCCTCGAAGGGAACTTCACCCAGTTCTACACGCAGACGAACAACTTCACCCCGTTCCAGACCGGCAAC
>CAZQVN010000014.1:0-8177 GCA_964596775.1 uncultured bacterium | reverse complement strand
CTTCACCCAGTTCTACACGCAGACGAACAACTTCACCCCGTTCCAGACCGGCAACGCCGAGGGGGATATCCTCTGGACCGGTGGAACGCTGCTCAACCTGACCGGACGGGGCGGACAGCCCTGCCCCGGCCTGTTCACCGGCGGAATGACCTGGCGGACGGATGTCGGAATCCCCGGCTACCTCTACCGCCACGACGGCAAGATCGATTTCAACTGCCCGATCGCCACCGAGCCCGCCACCTGGAGCCGCGTTAAGTCGCTGTACCGCCAGTAACGCCCAGAGCGAACCCGAAGCCCCGGCCTTTCCCGGCCGGGGCTTTTTTTTGCGCATCGAGCCCCTATATTTCCTATCCCGCTGCAAGACATTGATTTGCCCCCTCCCGAACAGGCTCAGTCAAGTCTCAGCCAACCCTGCGATGGCACTTTTTCCCCTGTTCACATCCACGCGCTCCGGCACCGACCCGCCCGAACCCGGTCCGGCTCAAGCCCGGTGCGCAAGTGCTGAGGGAGGAAGACGTGAAGAAAGCCCCGATATCCCTGATTCTTGGAGCCCTGCTCCTGACCACGGCCGGCTGGCCGGCCGCGGCGGCGACGCCGTGGACCTGGGACCGGAACGGCGACGGCATGGACGACCGCATCGCCGCGGTCCACACGCAGGGCCCGGCCATGGCCCACCGCAACGGTGACCTTTCCGCTCCGCTCCGCTTCGATCTCACGACCGCCGGCGGCGAATCCGTCTACGGCGTCTACGTCCGCTTCGATCACCGTCCGACCGAAGCCGACCGCAAGGCCGTGGAAAATCTCGTGACCCACACGGTCAAGCGCTACCTGTACATCGACTACGTCCGCACGCGGGCCACCTGGGAACAGCTGCAGGCGATTCTCGCCCTCCCCGGCGTGGACCGGATCGAGGCGCTTCCGTACATGTCCGTCGTGAACGACAACGCCACGAAGACGATGCAGGTGGCCGGATCCGGCTACAAGGCGTTCCCGTCGGTCACCGAGGACCTGGGCATGACCGGCCGCTGCGTCGTCATCGCGATCCTCGACACCGGAGTCAACGACGCGCCGGACTCGACATCGAACTACCCCGGCCATGAATCGCTGATCGGCAAGTGGGTCGGCGGCGGCAACTTTTCCAACGGCGACCCGAACCTGAACACGCCGCTTACCGGAAGCGAGAACCCGGTGGACCGCAGCCCGGACCTCTCGCACGGGTCGCACGTGGCCGGAACGGCCATGGGCACCGGCGGACCGACGGGCATCGTCACCGACGGCAACTACGGCTTCTACCGTGGCGTGGCCCCGGATGCACGGCTCGTCGACTGCAAGGTCCTGACGGACGCCGGCGTGGGTCTCGGCGCCGCCGACGGCCTCGAATGGTGCATCTATCACAAGGACGACGACTGGGGACTGGCGGGCGCCGACACCGTGTACCGCGGCATCCAGGTCGTGAACATGAGCCTCGGCAGCGACCCGACCGACGGCACCGACGCGTCCTCCGCCGCGGTGAATGCGGCCGTGCGGGCCGGGCTCGTCGTCTGCGTGTCCACGGGCAACGACGGAAACGTCGCCGGCATCGGCGCCCCGTCGGCCGCAGACCTGGCGCTGTCGATCGGCGCGGCCATCGACTACAACACGCTCGCCCGCGGCGACGACGGCGTGGCCAGCTTCTCCAACGAGGGACCGCGGCTGAACGACGCCGACGGCGACAGCCTGGACGAGATGAAGCCGTCCGTGTGCCCGCCCGGCGCCGGGATCACCTCCGTTCAGGGCACGTTGACGATGTCCAGCGGGCACAACTACACGACGGTCAACGGAACGTCGATGTCCTGCCCGATGGCCGCAGGACTCTGCGCCCTGATCGTCCAGGCGTGTCCCGGCATCTCCCCCGCGGAAGTGCGCCGGATTCTCCAGGACACGTCGGACCACCGGAAAACGGGCGGCAAGCAGGCGCCGGGTGCCCAGCCCGGCTACCAGTCCATCGATCCGAACTATCATCCGTCCTGGGGCTGGGGCAACCCGAACGCCTACGCCGCGGTCATGGAATCGCGCTACCCGAACCGCACGCAGGTGATCAGCGAGTCGGGCGAAGCGGTGGCCGGCGGCATGGACATCCGCTGGACCACCCAGCGCGAGGTCAACGTGACCGGGTTTCATGTTCTCCGTGCCGATCCGCTCTACGGCGGACGCGGCGCGTTCCACGTGATCACGACGACCCCCGTCACCCCCGTCGGCGACCCGTTCATTCATCGTGACGGCAACCGCACGAACTACACGTACCAGGACCGCGATGCCGGCCTGATCCCGGGCGAGACGTACTGGTACCGCGTCCGCTGGATCGACACCGCCTCGCAGGCGCACGACGAGCCGGCCTTCCCGGTCGTCTACGATCCTCCGACTCCGGTGGCCACGCTGTACTGGTCGATCACCCACAACACGCCGGACAACGACCTGCTCGTGTACCTGGGCAGCGGAACGGACCTCAGCGACCCCACCCGGACCGCCGAATACCTGATTCCGGCGCCCGGTTCGGGCGCGGCGGACTCCGTCAAGTCCGTGCCCGGCACGGCGGAAGCGGGCAATCAGCAGCGCTTCTACCACCTCACCCTGACCGACCGCGATTTCGGCGCCTCGCAGGTCCTGCCCCCCTCGGCGGGCGACCCGTGGTTCCTGGCGGTGACCGAGGCCGGGTTCGTGAACCGCGCCGGCCGCGTGGACTTCTTCCGCATCGTGCACCACGCGCCGGGCGGCGACGTGACCTACAGCGCGCTGAACCCGCCGACGCCGACGGTGGAAACGACCACGACCGTGTTCTGGATTCCGAACGACCCGGCCCTCTCCACGAATCACGCCCCGGTGCTCCACCCGATCGGAAACCGCGAGGCACTGGAAGGACGGACGCTCGAGTTCACGATCGACGCGCATGATCCGGACGGCGACAACCTGACCTACTCGGCCACGGCCCTGCCGCCGGGCGCCTCGTTCACGCCGGCCACGCGGACGTTCTCCTGGAGCCCGGCGTACAATGCGGTCGCGACCACGACGACGTTCACCGCCACGTTCCGGGTCCAGGACGACGACATCCTGGCGCCGCTCGACGACACGGAGACGATTTCCATCCGCCTCCACGACGTGGATCCGAACGGCAACCTGCCCCCGTACTGGAACCCGATCAACGATCAGTCGGTGATCGCCGGAAACCACCTGCAGTTCAAGGTCGGCGCCGTGGATCCGGAGAACGGGGCGCTGACGTACTCGGCGTCCGGACTTCCCGCCGGGGCCACTTTCGATCCGGTCACGCGCTGCTTCGACTGGACGCCTCCGCAGTATCTCGGAAACGAATACGTCATCACGTTCGCGGTGAACGACGGCACCCATCCCGACGTGACGGAGGAAGTCATCGTCACGGTCAAGGCCGGCGTCCCGCCGCTGCTCGGCAGCTGCACCATCACCTCCGTGCAGTTCACCGGAACGAGTTCGGTCGGATCCTCGGACCTCGGAACCGCGGACTCGGACACGATCTCCGTCAACCTTCCGGTGGATGCGGTACGGCTGTCCGCGCTCCTCTCCTGGAACACCGGACCGGCCGCCGACCTGGACATCACCGTGTACGACGCGAACGGCAACGGCGTCGGGGGCGCCGCCACGTTCAGCTCTCCCGAGTCCTTCGTCATCGACAACCTGCCGGCGGGGAACTACACGTTCGTGATCGTCGGCTACCTGGTGCCGGCGGAAACGGACTTCACGCTCGACCTGGACGAGTGCCTGTCCAACGCCACGTCGGGATCGCCGTTCGTGGCTCACTTCAGCTCGCAGGCAACCGATGACGGGCTGCGCCTGGAGTGGGCGGTGGCATCCGGACCGTCGACCGTGCAGTTCGACGTCTACCGTTCCGGCAGCGAGACCGGCACCTACGCGAAAGTCAACGCGAGCCCGGTTCTCGGCGACGGCGTGTACCAGTTCATCGACCGGTCCCCCACCGAGTCGGGCGACCATGCCTGGTACCGTCTCCATGCCGTCTACGCCGACGGACGCACGGAAACCCTCGGGCCGTGGAACGTGGACGTGTCCGCGTTCCGCCCGGCGTTCTCTCTCGCCCAGAACGCGCCGAACCCGTTCCAGGCGTCCGGCACGCTGATCCGCTTCCGGCTCGGTGAAACGTCGCGGGTGCGGCTCATGGTGTTCGATGTGCGCGGGGCGCTGGTCCGGACGCTCGTCGACGGGGTTCTCGACAGGGGGCAGCAGGAAGTGGCGTGGGACGGTCGCGATGACGGCGGCCGGAGCACCTCGGCCGGGCTCTACTTCTACCGGATGGAGGTGCCGAACCGGTACCTCGAAACGCGCCGGATGATCCGGCTGCGCTAGGTTGCCAACGGACGGTCGCGTCTCCGGGATTGCGTCGGGGCTTTACCGGGGACGGGCCGTCCGGCTTTACCCATCTCCAGACTTCGTGAACGGGCTGCTCATCCGTCGAGCAGCCCGTTCCTGTCGATGCGCGGGGTTGCCGGTACGGGGAATCGTCTATAACTTCCATGTGACGCAACCCGGGCTTGTGGAGATGGCCATGTATCGAGCCCGCGCCCTGCCTGCCCGTCCGATCCCGTTCACGCTGTTCGTCCTCCTTGCCGCCCTTGCGACCGGAGCATCGGTCGTGTCCGGCGCCCCGTTCGACAACCGCTGCAAGATCCTGATCCACGTCGGTCCGCCGGCCGGTCCCGCCGCGTGCGCCCCGGCCGCCGTCCCCTGCGCCCGGCTGACCACGTCCGGGGACCTCTCCGCGCACTACGCCTACCTCGT
Organism: uncultured bacterium; assembly: GCA_964596775.1. Lineage (GTDB taxonomy): Bacteria > Eisenbacteria > RBG-16-71-46 > JABDJR01 > JAWXBZ01 > CAZQVN01. Next base: position 3,377 of record CAZQVN010000014.1, on the reverse strand, counting down.
GGCCGCCCGCGGCTCCATGTACGGACTGGCCGGCATCGAGTGCGGCATCCAGTACGGCGGCGGCGCGGCCTCCGCCGTCGACGACGGCCTCGGCATCGACATCTTCTCGTGGAACCTCTGCGCCGACGCGTTCTATCCATCGCCGGGGCCCAACCAGTGGCCCCGCCCGGGAGGCGGGGCGCTGATCGTCTGGGACCGCACGACGCGCTGCCAGACCACCGAGTTTTCCGTGGCCGGATACTTCTACATGGCCGCGTACACCCCCGACGTGCTCCAGGTGATCCGGCGCCCCTCCAGCGGAGCGGCCAGGCTGGCGAACTGCCTGAACATGGAGTTCACCCTCGCGGGCAGCGACCTGGGCTCGGCGGCGTTCGGTTCCGGTCCGGGCTGCAATTCCTGCGCGCGGAACTGCCCCGATCCGCCGACACCGCCCTATGTTCTTCCGGGCACGGAGCCGCCCCCGCCGCCGCAGACCGGCGATCCCGGCATACCCTGGGTGCTGCTGCACACGCAGCCCGCCGCGGGGGGCAACATCTGCGCCCGCGGGCGCCTCGAGGACCCGGCCGACGCCGTCGTCTCGGCCGGCCTGTCCCGGCCGGGCACGGGCCCCTTTCATCACGTGTTCCTCCTCGTCGCACGGGACCACCTGACCAGCCTCTCGGGACTGTCCGCGGGGATCATGTACGAGAACGGGGCGGCAGGAGGGAACGTCAACGGCACGGGACTCGACATCCTCTCGTGGAATCTCTGTGCGGACATGGAGGTGCGCTCCACGGCGGATCGCGCCTGGCCGGAACCCGGGTCGGGAAACCTGATCCTCTGGAATCCCCAGGGGAACTGCCGGACCGGGAGGGTCGAGGTGGCGGGCTACTTCTACGTGGCGGCCTATGCGCCGGACAGGCTCGAGGTCACGCGGCGGCCGGGAACCGCGAACGTCGAGATCATCAACTGCGCGCTGCCGCGTACGATCGTGTCCGCCGGACACCTGGGCTCGGTTTCGTTTTCGGAAAACGCGGCCGTGGCCGGCAGCAACCCGTGGCTCGATGAGCACGGGCGCGAGGGAAAGCGGGTCGAGCGCGCGACCTGGAGCGGGGTCAAGAGCCTGATCGCCGGACGTTGACGATCGCTCATCGTCGAACGGTTGCGGCGTCGTTCTCCGCTACGTTCGGGGGGCGCTCGCGTCGCGTTCCGGCTGGTCCCCGCCCTTCATGCGAAGGACCATTTCGAGGCGCCGCAGCAGTTCCTCTTCCGGGTAGCGCAGCGAAGGGCACGCGTTCGCGTCGTCGATCCGGCTCATCAGGGCATCGAGCACCCGGTTTCCCTCCCAGCGCGTGCCGATGAGGACGCGCAGGGCGGGATCCGCGGCGTCCAGCGCGTCGCGGACCGCGTCCGCCACGACGTCGGGATGCGTCGGATTGCGGTTGGCCGCGGACTCGGGTCGGGACGGATCGAACGCCTCGGAGCCATCGGGCATCGACAGGATCTCCCCCGCCTCGACATCGAACGGCGGTCCGGCCCGCCGGAAACGGGCTTCGTCGGCCCCGGCCGAGTTCCGGCCGATGTCGGTGATCACGCCGCCCGGCTGCAGGATCGTGGCCCGCGCGCCGTGCGGCCGGATCTCCGCGTCGAGCGCCACGACGAACGACTCGAGCGCATGCTTCGTCATCGTGTAGGGGCCGTAGTACTTCATCGAGATGGATCCCCCCTGCGACCCCACGATCACCACGCGTCCACGCGCCTCGAGGAGCATCGGCAGGAACAGCCGCGTCATCCGCACCACGCCGAACACGTTCACCTCGAAGAGATCGCGCACCTCGTCGTCCGTGAACGCGGCGATCGGGCCGATGCCGCCCACGCCGGCGTTGTTGACGAGCGCGTACAGCCCGGCCCCCGCCGCGGCAACCATCTCCACCGCGGCCCGGGCCTGGTCCGGGTCGCGGACATCGAGGCGCACCGGCGTGATGTTCCCGATCGCGCCGAGTTCCTCGAGATGGGCGGTCTTCCGGGCCGCCGCATACACGGGGTGACCGAGACCGGACAGCGTCACGGCCGTGGCCCGGCCGATGCCGGACCCGGCTCCGGTTATGAAGACGGGGCGGGATGACGTGGACGGTGTCATGACTTCAGACCTCCTGTGGCGCGACACGCCGGCATGGTAGACCAGCCCACCGCGCCGATCCACCGGGGAGTCAACCCGACCCACCGGGAAGAATGTTCTGTGTCCGTCCCGACACGAATGTGCAGGGTCCCGGCCCGCCGCTGCACAACCACGAACCACACAAACCTTTGCTGTTCATTGTTTTGCGCTGACACAGACCGGCTCTGGCACGCCCGATGCAATGACTCCTCCACGGAAGCGTCAACCGGCGATGACCCGTGAACGACAGGCATCGCTTTCGGAGAGGACGGCTCCAGGAGCCGTCCTCTTCATAGACAGTGGCGGACCGCCACACACTCAGGAGGAGAGACATGAACTGGCAGACTTCATCCTATGAGCCTGCGAATCCCGAATCCCGGACGAAGCGGAACCCGTCGCGGTTCGACACGTCGACGGACGACCGGACATCCCGCCGCGGCAAGGGGGGCGTGATCGCCCTGTTCGCCGGGCTGGCCCTGCTCACCGCGGCCGGCGTGTTCGCGGTGATGAACAAGGGAGACGTCACCGAAATGAAGGAGTCCCTGGCCGGCGCCGTGGACAAGGTGGCCCCGGTCGAACCCCGTATCGTGATCCCGTCCGGAACGCCGGTCGTCGTGACCCTGCAGTCGACGATCTCGACGAAGACGGCAAACGAGGGGGATCGCTTCACCGCCACGACCGCGGCGCCGGTGATGGTGGACGGCATGGAAGCGATTCCGGGAGGAGCCACGGTGAGCGGGCGCGTGATCAGCGTCAAGCAGCCCGGCAAGGCCAGCGGTCGCGGTGAACTCCAGTTTGCCTTCGACACGGCTTCCTGGGGCGGTCACACGTACGACCTCGGCTCGCGGAGCGCCGTGTTCCAGAGCAAGTCCGGCACCGACAAGGACGTGGCGATGATCGGCGGCGGCACCATCGGCGGCGGCATCCTCGGCGGCATTCTCGGCGACGGCAAGGGCGATGCCGCGAAGGGCGCCGTCATCGGCGGCGCCGCCGGAACGGCGGCCACCCTTCTGACCCGCGGCCCCCAGCTCACGTTCGAGCCGGGGCAGAAGATCCGCTTCACGCTGGATCAGAACGTCAGCGTGCGCCGGGGGGACGTTTCGTAACCCGTTGGCCGGAAAGAGGAGCGAAGTGACAACGCCGGTGCGGCCCTGAGCCGCACCGGCGTTAATTGTCTTCGGATCATCTGGCGGAGAGGGAGGGATTCGAACCCTCGGTACAGTTTCCCATACAACACCTT
>CAZQVN010000013.1:18808-86089 GCA_964596775.1 uncultured bacterium | reverse complement strand
CTCGGGGGTCGTCGCGGAGCCGGCGGAGCCATGGATGGCGGAGCCGTGCGGAGCGCCGAGTGGAGTCGAGACAGGATGTCGAGACGGAACGACCGCCGAGGAGGGGAGGAACTCCGAACCCCGGTCAAAGCTCAGCGCTCAGCGCCCCGCGGAGCGCCGAGTGGAGTCGAGGCAGGGATGCCGAGACGGAACGACCGCCGAGGAGGGGAGGAACTCCGAAACCCCGGTCAAAGCTCAGCGCTCAGCGCCCCGCGGAGCGCCTACCTGGCTCGCCCGAAAATCATGTAGGCGAAGAGCAGCATCCCGATTCCGATGAGCACCACCGTGGCTTCGACACCCCAGTACTGCGCGACCGGCTCGAAGAACGACCGGACCGGCCTGGGCACCATGGGTGCCAGCTTGTCCGCGAACCGGCGCACCGGGTTCGGGCCGATCGGAGGCAGAAACGCGCCGGTGTTGTCCACGGAGTGCCTGGGACGGCCCTCACCCCCGTTGATCACCACCGCCCGGCCGCCGGTGGCCGGTTTCGGCGCCGTTCCGGGATTGGCGGATTCCGCGATCGACTTCTGTGTCGCGGCATCGTGCTGAGCCGCCGCCCCCCTGGCGCGGCTTGCGGCTTCGCCGGCGGGTCGGGTCGGCGACGGGCCCCACCATTCACTGGCCACGCGGCGCCCCCAGGCCGGAGCTTCCGACCAGTTGATGTCGAACACCTTCGTGGCGACGATCACGACCGCCGCCAGCAGGGCCACCTGGACGACCAGCCGGGTGAACCAGTTGTTGAACAGGTGATGAACCCGGTTGATGCCGGGACCGGCCTTGCCGGAGATCGGCGCCGCCGCGCCCATCCGGCGGGGCGCCGACGCGATAGTGGCCTCCTGCCCCTTGAACCGGTTCAGATAGAGAAAGTGCGTGTGCCAGCGGCCGAGAAAATCATCCCCGGCGGCCGCATCCGATTCCTTAGTGAGCGTCAGCTGCGAGTTCATGAGTTCCGTCATGCCGCGAAGATGCATGGTGGCTTCGGCATGCTGGCTTCCGTGACCGGCCATCTGGTCCATGAGCGGAAGCTGGGCGGAGATCTTCGCCTTCAGGTTGAGAAACTGCCTCTCCTGCTCGGGCGTGGCCGTGCCCTGGGCGGCATGACGCGACACCATGTCCCGGTACTCGATCCAGGACTCTATGAGTTCTCCGATTTTTTTCCGCCGGTTCATCGATCCGAACATGCTCATGATTTCTTGACCTCCTCGTGGCCGCCCCGTGAATTATCTAGTGACGCCCTTTGAGGCGAGCCAGCTTTTCGGCGTCCGTCATCCGGATCACCGCGCTGGCATAGGAAATGACTCCCTGTTGAGCCAGTTCCAGTATCGAGTCGTCCATCAGCACCATCCCCTCCCGGGCATGGGTGGCGATGGCGTTGTTCACCTGATGGATCTTTCCCTCGCGGATCAGGTTGGAGATGGCGCTGTTGACGAACATCAGCTCGCGGGCGGAGACACGCCCCGGAACGTCCACGCGCTGCATCAGGACCTGCGCCACCACGACCTTGAGCGTCAGGGCCAGCCGCGTCCGGATTTCCGCCTGGTGCTCCACGGGGAAAATGTCGATGATTCTATTGATGGTCTTCGCCGCCGACTGCGTGGACAGCGTGGAGATGACGACGTTTCCGGTTTCCGCCGCCGTCAGGGCCACCTCGATCGTCTCGCGATCGCGCATTTCGCCGACGAAAATGATGTGCGGCATCTGGCGCAGGGCGGACTTGAGGCCCCGCACATAGCCCTTCACGTCGTAGCCGATTTCACGCTGGTCGATCACGCAGACCTTCGGCGTGAACAGGAATTCGATCGGGTCCTCGATCGTGATGATGTGGCGCGCGCTCGTCGTCTCCGTGTTGAGGTATTCGAGATAGGACGCAATGGTCGTCGACTTGCCGGCCCCGGTCGGTCCCGTCACGAGGACGAGTCCGCCGGGCATGTTGGCCATTTCCAGGATGAGCTTTTCCGGAACGCCGATCTCCGTGTAGTGCGGAACGCGCAGCGGCACGAGTCGCAGCACGGCGGCCAGCGTCCCCCGCTGCTGGAACACGTTGACGCGGAACCGGGCCAGTCCGGGAACATGGTAGGCGAGATCGATGTCGCGCTCGTTCTCGAACGTCTTCCGCTGCTCCATCGTCATGAACTGGTAGATGAGGTCCTGCGTTTCCGTTCCCGACAGCACCCAGTCCGGGTCGTACGGCGTCAGCACCCCGTGAATATGAAACGTCACGGGCGAGCCGGCCGTGATCAGGATGTCGGAGGTCTGTTCGGCCACCGCCTCCTTGAGAATCTCCAGAATGGATGCAGCCATCGGATTACTCCCCTTCCACGATCGTCGGGGTGATCTCGATCACCAGGTCGGTCTTTTCGATCCGGTTCACGTTGTGCTTGAACAGGTATCCGAGCAGCGGGATGTCGCCGAGAATCGGCACCTTCTGCACGGTCTGGCGCTCTTCCTCGCGGACGAGACCGCCGAGAATGATCTTCTGGCCGCTCGGCACGCGGACGAGGCTCTTGGCGCGGCGCGTGGAGGTGGTCGGAAGGCCGGAATCGGCGTCGATCGCCAGGATGTTGCTGACCTCCGGCGAAATGAGCGTGGTGATCGTGCCGTCCTTCGCGATCCGAGGCGTCACCTCGAGCTTGGCGCCGACTTCGATCGTTTCGATCTGGATCTGGTTCGTGCCGATGCCGCCGGACGAAACCAGGATGGACGTGACCACGCGGATCGTCTGTCCGACGAAGATGTCCGCGGCGGTGTTCTCCACGGTGGTCACGCTGGAGTTGGCGAGGAGTTTCCCGCGCCCGGTCGTGATCAGGAAATCGATGGCCATCTCGTAGGCGCTGCGCTGCCGGAACCAGTCGTCGGCCTTGTCCGCCTGGATGAACTCGGAGGTGCGGGGCAGGACATCGGTGGTCTGTGCTCCCGGGTCCCCCTCTGAAAAGATCTCCGTCCACTTGGCGATCTTGTCCCACTGGACGCCGAGTTCGGTCAGGTCGCTGGTGTTGACCTCGATCAGGCGGGCTTCGATCTTGACCTGGCGCTGCTTGACGTCCAGCTGCTCGACGAGTTGCCCGACCTGGTCCAGCTGACCGGGCGTGCCCCGGGCCACGACCTGGTTGCCGCTGGCGTAGGCGTTCAACCCCTCGATGACCGCCGTGAGGGAGTTCTTGACCTCCGTGGCGTCGGCATACTGCAGATCGTAGATCCGCGACGTCAGCCCGGTCTGGGTGGCCAGAGCCTGGGGATTGCCGACGAGGATGGATCCGCCGATCCGCTCATATCCGAGCCCGGCGGCGCGGACAACGATGTTCAGGGCCTCCTCGAAGGGGGTGTTCTTGAGATGGATGGAGATGCGCTGCCGCTGGACATCGGGCGTGGTGACGATGTTCAGCTTGCTCCGCTCGGCCAGAATCTGAAGAATGCTGTTGACGTTGCTGGAGTCCGCATCCAGCGTGATGAGCACGCCGTCCGCGGCGGCCCCCTGTGCATGAGCGGTGAATGGATGCGCCGCCAGAACGAGAGCCAGCGTGGCTGCAGCCGCCGCCACCTTCAACCTCGTCGTCCAGTTCACTCGAGTTCTCCTCTCTTGTGAGTCACAAACCCGCCCTCCTCAGGGCCTGGGCAATACGAATCGGTCTTTTCCGTTCGTCACCGTGATTCCCCCGGCCGTGATCGCCTCGATCGTCCAGCCCTGGAACCGGCTTCCCGTCGTCATCCTTCCGGACGACTGTCCGTTCACTTCGATCTGAACCATGGTGCTCTGACCGTCCTGCATCAGCAGAACGACGCGCGGCGGAACCACCGGCGGCGGCTCGTCCTTCCTGGCCGCGGGGGCCGGCCGGTACTTCTGGGCCGGCGGAAGCAACGGGCTCCGCTCCGGTGCCTTGACGGCCGCCAGCAGCGAATCGACCCGCAGCGCGGCCGCGACCTTGGGATCCATGTTCCGGGACAGGTGAGCCCCGGAGTTCCGGTCGCCGCGTTCCATCCCGGCCTGGGCCGCGACGAGCGTGCGCCCGGTCACCGCAAAGAAGCTCAGGCCGAGAACGATCCATGCCGGCTGCAACTTCATGGGTTGGACCCCGTTTCCGAGGGTAGCCCGTAAATGGACACCCTCACCTTGAGGAACGCCTGGGTCGAATTCTCGATCGGATCGATCCGGAAGTTGTCCAGCATCGCCAGACGCTTGCCGGACTCGACGGCCCTGGCAAATTCGAAGATTCTTTCGTACGTGCCCTGCAATGTGACGTAAAACCGCTCGACGCGGAAGACCCCGTCCTGTGCCGACTCTTCCGACTTGAAATCGAGCCGGCTGAGCCGCGCCCCGCTGATCAGTTCATTGAGATAGGACAGGCCGTCCTTGTCCTGATAGACGGAACGAAACGCGGCACCGTCGGCATCCGTGTCGAAGACGCGGAGGATTTCCTCGTCCGTCATCCGTCGACGCGACGCCGCCGCGATCTGCGCCTGCACGTCCTGGAGTTTCTGTTCGCTGGTCCTGAGCCTCGCCTGGTTCGGCCTGTAGAGCCCGAACTCGACTCCGGCCATGGCCACCAGAAGAATCAAAGCCACCATGATCGCACCCCTGTCACCCTTCGCCCCCCCGGTTCCGGTCAATCGCTGCCGTCCTCCGCCTTTTCGAGCGCGGCGCGAAGCGGGCAGACAATCGAGAACTTCGCGTTTTCCCCGCTGGTGTCCATGCGATCCACACGGGCCTCCGCGAACTGCCCGCGGTAGGCGGCGGATGCGGAGAGTTTCCGCGCCAGATCCAGAACCGGGTCCATGCTTGACCCATGACGGAGGTGACCGTACAGGGTCATTCCCGCCTGGTCGCCGGTGGCCGTGGACGCTTCGATGCGATCCAGGATCAGGGCGTCGGGGATCAAGGTACCCAGTTCCGCCAGGATCGGCGTCCAGTTCTGCCGCTCGACCCTGCGATCGAGAATGGCCCTGGCCTGGTTGATGGTGGTCCGTCCTTCCGTGAGCATCCGGTCATTCAGGGTTTTCTGGTTGGACTCGACGAGGCTTTCGTTGGCCTCCGCCTCCTCCCTGAGGGAAAGAGCGGACAGGACAAACAGTCCGAGCAGCACGAATTGCACGCCGGCCACGAGTGTCAGCGCCGCAAACCGGCGGATTCTCCCCGTCCGTTCCGCCCTTTTTTGCAATCCGGCCGGGTAGAGATTGATCTTATACATGACTCGGCCCCCAGTGGAGAAGCCCCAGAGCAACCGCAAGTTGAGGCGCTCTCATCCGCACCTCCGCCTCGGACGTCTTCCCCGATCCGGACGGAGAATATGGGAGACCCTGCGTCAGGTCCAGAGTGGAAACGGGAATTCCCAGGGCGTCCTGGAGCGAGATTTCGAACTCCGGCGCCAGGGCATGGCCGCCGCAGAGAAAAACCCGGTCCACCTTCCTCCGCTCGTTCATCGGGGCGAAGTACTGGGAGGTTTCCCGGAAGGCGCCGGACAGGGGGGAGACCGTTTCGTCCGGGGGGCCGCTGACGGGCACGGTCCGGGTGTAGAGGGCGCCTCCCCGGCGGGCCATGGTCAGGGTCGTGCCCGTGCGCCCGAGATCCATGATGGCGATCGTTTCGTCGTTCGCACCGGGGAGGGAAAACGCCCCGTTGAGAAGCGCCAGCGGTCCGGCATCCACGATCTCGGGTTCGATCCCCAGGGAATTCAGAACGGCCACATGGGCGGCCACCAGGGAATCGGGCGCGCCGACGATCAGGGTCGATGCCGCCCCCTCGGCCTCGCGGGTCATGACCTGGCAGTCGAGGGCCGTTTCGGTCGACCCGAACGAAAGATGCTTCCGGGCCTCGTACTTGAGCGAAGCCCGCAGTTCCTCGTCATTGAGCGGAGGAAGATCCACCTGCTTGAGTTGAACCGAGGCCCCGGTGACGGCCGCATGAACGAGACCGAGATCGCGGGCGCCTAGCCCCTGCGCCTTGAGCAACCGCTCGAGGGCCCGGCCGGCCTCCTGCTTCCACGCGTCCTCGGACTCTCCGGAAAGTTCCTCGACCGCCGCGTTCAACAGCTTCGGCTGGCTTCCACCTTTGGCCCGAACGAGCTTGACGCTCCTGGATCCCAGATCGATTCCCGTGATGGTTCCCGTCGTTGAGAACAATGGCCCTCCTCAAGCCTTGTCTTCTTCGGGCCCCCCCCGGGTCCGCCCGCCCTTGGTTTCTAAACTTACGGATTTCGTGTCGGCGGCTCACGCCACGCCAGGATCTGCATGCTCCCGGAAGTCCCGGCGGGCCAGTTTGTGCCGATTGAAGGCGGGAGGCAAGAGATAAATCTCGGGTCGAACGTCAGATTGACGCCGCCACCCACCTGGATGTCGCCGAGCGATATGAGTGTTCCATAGATGGACCATTGCCCGGTGGAAAAGTCCACGTTTTCCATGACATACGTCAGGGCAGGGCGGTTGGCCGTCCCCAGTTCCGCCTGTGCGTTACCGGATACCGTACGGGTGATCATCGCAATGCAGTAGAGGGGCTCGAACCGCGCCTTGGTCTTGCACTCGACATTCCCCCCTTCCCACTTGTTTCGATCCAGCCGGTCCGCAGTCGTGGCTCCCTCGAACCGGGCATTGATCAGCGTCGTCTGGATCGCGTAGGGAGGCGTGCCCGTTTCCTGAATCGTCACGTTCGACGTGACGTGATCAATCTTGGGCGGGCTCGTCTGCTTGCGCCCTGCAAAGTTGACGACGACGGTAAAGTCACTTCCAAGCCTCGGAAACGCGCCGGATACCTGGTCCAGGCTGTTCGTCGGCTTGAATTCGATGTCGAGCCTCCTGGCTCCCGAATTGTAGGACCACGTCATGTCGGCGTGCGGCGCGGCCGGATGGATCCAGAAACTGATCGGTGCACGGTTTCTGTCCTGGATCCACAGTGTGTCCTTCTGTGCACCCTGACCTTTCGTCACCGTCACATGGTAATACGTGGCCCCGGGAAAGGAATCCGGCTCGGTGTACACGGGCGGCGGATCCACGTGCGTTCCGGAATCGTATGTGTTGACCCGGGTGGACCCGCAGCGGAACTTGTCCGGGTTGATGATCGTCCCGTTGGCGTGCGCGAAGCCGTCGAGGCAGATGTTGCCCCGCAGGTCGATGTTGCCGCTGGCATGGATCGCCACGCCGAGGCCGGCCGGCCTGATGTTGGCCACCACCTCCACGTCGCGCTTGTTGCGGCCCCAGAAGCCTTCGGCATAGAAACGGGTGCGCGTCGATCCTTCGAACAGCGTGTCGCTGACCTGCATGCGGTAGCTGCCGCCGTCCTCCGATGTCATCGGAAACCCGACCCGCCAGCGACCGTCGATCAGGACTTCCTTCTTCGCCTTTTCGATCGCCCCGTCGGCCAGGTAGAACGCCCGCGTCGAATTCTGGGCGATCTGGGTCCGGCCGGCCTCGAAACCGGCCACCTTGAAGAACGCCAGCGTTCCCACGATGAATATGAATCCGAACACGAGGACGGTCATCATGGCCATGCCCCGCTCGTTGCTCATCCTGCGCACAATGCGGCGCCGCGCGATGTCGATCGTGGTTCCCCTCATGGCATGTGCCTCCGGCTCTTCACGGATCGTTCTACTTGACGTTCCGCAGGAGCTTGTGATTGCGCAGGGCGGCCGAGGCCTTCACGGCCACCTTGTTCTTGCCCGAATCCTGCATTTCCAGAAAGATCGTCACCTCGGTCGTGTCGCTGTTGGGCACGAAGCTCAACTGGATCAGGTCCTGTTGCGCGATCAGCGAATTCTGCTCGAAGAGCCGGGCGGTCGTCCCCGTCACCTGGAGCCGGAACCGGGTGATCTCGTTGCCGTTCTTGTCGAAGACCTGGATTCTCTGCGGATTCGCGATGGCCGCCCGGGCGCCGCTGCGGATCTTCCGCTCCATGATTTCCATGACGTAACTCGCCGTCTGCTGAAGCTTTCGCTTTTCGTCGTTCCTCGAATACGTCTTCTGGTTGACGATATAGGCGGTTCCCGCGGCAAAGATGAAGATCAGGGCGATGATCGAAGCCACCGCAAGTTCCACGATGGTCGTGCCCCGCTCGTTTCGGAAATTGTTTCGGAAATCACGCGAACATTTCATGGTCGGCCTCTTCCGGTGTTCAACTCGATATGGGCGCGCCGATGATCTTGCCGATGGACGTCGTCCCGCGCACCGACCGGGTCAGCGACGTATTGTTGTTCCGCTTCGCCGTCCAGCTCACGATGATCGTGACCACCTTCAGCTTCTGGTCGGCCTGGTTGTCCACGGCGACGGTCGAGGCAACCGTGAACGTCTGACGATCCACGACAACCGTAGTGTCGATCTGGGACGGGATGATGTTCGCCCAGGCGGCATCGCCGATCTGGGGGCGCTGCCGGGCGTACCGCGCCTTGACCGTCTCCAGGCGGTTCTGGCACACCGCGGTGGCCTTCCTCTTGACCTCCTCCCGTTCCAGGCTCAACCGGCCGAACGTGTAGGCCGTGACCATGGACAGGAGAATGAAGAGAAGCAGGAAGGAGGCAATCAGCGTTTCGAGGAGGGTCAATCCCCGCTGAGATCGCATGTATCGTGTGCAGCTCATGGTTCCGTCCAGTGCCCGAATTTCATGAAGGAAAACCCGTGCCCCCCCGCCTTTTCGGCCGGGGGGGCGCAGGTCGAAGCAATCCTAGAGTCCCGTGATGGCCAGCGTACCGTTCTGGCTGGGATCGGCGCCCAGCGTCAGGGTGGCGGTCACACCGGACATTTTGTTCGTGCCGGTCGCGGTGATCGTGAGCGAGGTGTTCGCCACGCCGGTCATCGAGTAGGTGAAGTTCTGGGTCGCCGAGCAATCGCCGACGAAGTTGGCGACGCCGCAGCCGGTCGGCCAGTCCGCGTCGAGCGGGTTGCCGTTGGACTCGGCTTCCACCGCGTAGGACTTCGCCGCGGTCAGGATGTCGCCGATCTTGCCGGTGGCTTCCGTCACGCGGGCGTTCTTGGCGTACTTCGAGTAGATCGGCACGGCGATGGCGGCCAGGATACCGACGATGACGACGACCACCATGAGTTCGATCATGTTGAAGCCGCCCTCGCCCTTCATCTTGCGGTTGAGCATTGCGATCATTGTTCTTGACCTCCTGAGTTGGGTAAACGGTACAACAACCAAGGGAATTGTGAGTCGCGGTTCTGTGCCCGCGAATCTCCGGCTCGATCAACGCCGCCGGCGAGCATGGTGTCCTGTTTGGCCTTCCTCCTTCCTTGCTCCCCTGTCCCCTGGAAAATGGCTCCGCGGCGCCCCGCGCCGGGAGGTCGTTCAAGTCTTACCAGTTGCCGTGCAGGATCGCGTCGCCGAGGTAGAAGATCGGCAGGTACATCGTGATGACGACCACGCCGACCACGAGCCCCACGAACACGATCAGGAGCGGCTCGATGAGCGAGGCCAGCCCCTGGACCGCCGCTTCCACCTGGCGGTCGTAGAAATCACTGGCCTTCATGAGCATGGAGTCCATCTGGCCGGACTCTTCCCCGGTGGCCATGAGCTGCAGCACCATTTCCGGCACCTTCTTCGTGGAGCGGAACGACGGCGTGATCTCCCGCCCCTTGGAAATGTCCGCCCGGGCGTCGCCGATCGCCTTCTCGATGACCGCGTTGCCGGTGGCGCCCTTGACGAGCTCCAGCGTTTCCAGGACCGGCAGTCCGCTCTTGAGCAGGATGCCGAACGTCCGCGCGAAGCGGCTGATCACCGCCTTCTTGATGACCGGCCCGAAGACCGGAAGGCCGAGCATCATGCCGTCCCACTGGTAACGACCGGCGGGCGTGCGGCGCCAGAGCAGGATCAGGGCGAAGAGCAGCATCATGAGGCCGGCGGTCAGCAGGATGTTGTTCTGGACGAGATTGCTGACCCAGAGCACCATCCGCGTCGGCAGCGGCAGTTCGGCGTTCAGGTCGGCGTAGATCTCCTGGAACGTCGGAACGATCTTCAGCAGCAGAAACAGCGTGATGACGAACGCCACGATGACCACGAATACCGGGTAGCTCATCGCCGACCGGATCTTCGTTTTCAGCGCGTCCATCTTTTCCAGGTACACCGCGAGATGCTCGAGGATTTCCTCGAGCGTTCCCGAGCCTTCTCCCGCCCGGACCATGCTGATGTACAGCTTGTTGAACGTCCGCGGGTGATACTCCATGGCATCGCTCAGGTTCGAGCCCGATTCCACCTTGTCGGCCACGTCCTTGACCGTCCGGGACAGCTGCCGGTTCGTCTCGTCCGCCGACAGGCCTCGGAGGCCCCGGACGAGGGGAATGCCGGCCTCGAACAGCGTGGACAGCTGGCGCGTGAACAGGGCGAGGTCGCGCGTGTTCGTACCGGTGGGAATCAGCGCGATGTCCCGCTTGTACCACGGGATTTCCCCCTTCCTTCCGGTGCGGTCCTCGGCCACGTGAAGAACGACAAGCCCCTTCCTGTGGAGCTCCTCGATCACGTGGTCGGCGGTGGCCCCGGACAGGACGCCGGTCAGTTCGGCGCCGGCGTTGTCCTTGGCGATGTAGGCAAAATCTGGCACTGCATGTCTCCTTGGGACTCCCGATCCGGCTCAGTGCCGGACGGGCGGCCTAGTCGTCGATCAGGCAGACTCTCAAAACTTCTTCCACGGTCGTCAGACCGGCGGCCACTTTCCGGATTCCGCTTTCCTTCAACGTGATCAGCCCCTGGTCCATGGCCGTCTTCCGGATCAGGTCGGCGGAGCTTTCCTCGGCCACCAGCGCCCGGATTTCCTTCGTCATCTTGAGCGGCTCGACAATGGCGACGCGGCCGGAAAAGCCCCGCTCCCGGCAGAGGGCGCACCCCTTGCCGCGCCGGAAATCGATCTTCGACACCCGCTCATCATCGATGCGCAGGGCCGCCACCATTTCCGCAGGAGGCGTGTAGGACTCCAGGCAGGCCGTGCAGTTCCTGCGGACCAGTCGCTGGGCCACGACGAGAGTCAGTGCCGACGCGGCCTGGAACGGTTCGGCGCCGAGCGTCTTCAGGCGAACCGCGGTGGACGAGGCATCGTTCGCATGGATCGTCGAAAAGACCATGTGGCCGGTCATCGCGGCGCGCACGGCCATGTCGGCCGTGTCCCGGTCGCGGATTTCGCCGACCATGATCACGTCCGGATCCTGGCGCAGAAAACTCCGGAGCGTGTTGGCGAACGTGACGCCCTTCTTTTCGTTGACCTGGACCTGGTTGATCCGGTCGATCTGGTACTCGACGGGATCTTCCACGGTCGTGATGTTGTGCGTGGCGCTCTTGAGTTCGAGCAGGGCCGCGTACAGCGTGGTCGACTTGCCGGACCCGGTGGGGCCGGAAAGGAGCACCATGCCGTAGGGCTGGCGGATGGCCTGCCGGAACAGTGCGAGGACATCGGAATCGAAACCGAGGTTTTCGAGGCTCAGGTCGAAACCGCTCTTGTCGAGGAGGCGGAGAACCGCCTTTTCGCCGTGGATCGTGGGGATCGTCGACACGCGGATGTCGACTTCACGCCGGTCCATCTTGACGGAGAACCGGCCGTCCTGCGCCTTGCGCCGTTCGGCGATATCCATTTCGGCCAGGATCTTGATTCGGGTCATGACGCCGGTGTAGACGGAGCGCGGAGGCGTCAGGGCATCGCCCAGCAGGCCGTCCACGCGGAACCGCACCACGAGCCCCTTCTCCAGCGGCTCGATATGGATGTCGGTGGCGCGCTCCACGAGCGCCTGCGTGACGATCTTGTTGACGAGGTTGACGATCGGAGCGTCGAGCGCCCGGCGGCGGGCCTCCTCGGAATCGAGCTCTTCGCTGTCATCGACTCTCGACTCCAGTTCGATGGTGGCCTCGGCGAGCGCGGCCTGGACTTCGCGGCTGCCCTCGATCGTGGCGTAGTTCTTGGCCCGGGCCTCGGCGATGTCTTCGGCCAGGCCGATCAGGATCAGCGGTTCCTTCTGGGTCCGGTGCCAGATGTAGTCCCTGGCGTCGAGATTCATCGGATCGACCATGGCCACGGTCACCCGGCCGGCACTGGTGGCCACCGGCACCAGGTCGTAGCGGCTGGCCACGTCCTCGGGAATGAGGGCCACCGCCTCCGGGGAGATCTTGTCGGTCTTGGGATCAAAAATGGCAATGCCGCGCTGGCGGGCCAGCACCCCGACCAGGTCCGCTTCCGTGACCATGCCGAGGCGGAGAAGTACGGCGCCGAGGCGCTCGGTGGAGCGCGTGTGTTCAGCCAGGGCCCGACCCAGCTGATCTTCGGAGATGACGCCGGCCTCGACCAGCATTTCGCCCAGCCCCTGGGAGGCGGTTCCGGTGGCGATCTGCTTGCGATCTGGTAGTGTCACGCGCGTCCTCCCTGGTGCGGCCCACCAAGGTGGTGATGAGTCGGATCTGCCGTTCCTCGTTGTGAGTGCCGCAGATTTAACTCTTTCCGATGTCACGGGTGCAAGATGCATCGGTGCCCTGACCCTGAAGGCCCGGGCACCATCCAGCCCCTGACGTACTGACAAGCTTAGCAGGATTCGGTTGGTAATATCAATTTTTTTGAACAGGGGTAAAATAGCTAACCTGTTCGCAAATAACAAGTTCGCACCCACAAACTGTCGGAATGGTTTACGTTTCGGCCGGTGGCTGTGTCCATGGACCCAACTAAGTTCATGCTGTCCAGAGGCTTGAACATGAAACAGATGCGGTTGAACAAATATCTGGCAGCGGCCGGAATCGCCTCACGGAGAGCGGCGGACGCCATGATCACCGAAGGACGTATCCGATTGAACGGCACTGTTGTAGAGAATCTGGCCACGCTGGTCGACCCGCGCCGGGACTCCGTTGAGGTCGACGGAAAGCCGGTCTCCTCGCTCGAGGCGCATGCCTACATTCTTATGTTCAAGCCGCGCGGGGTCATCACCACCGCCAGCGACCCCCGTGGACGGAGGACTGTACTCGACCTCCTCCCCGGCGGCGGGCCCAGGCTCTACCCGGTTGGCCGCCTCGACATGGAAACGGACGGATTGCTCCTCCTGACCAATGATGGGAAACTCGCGTTCCGCTTGACGCACCCGAAGTACGGCGTGGAGAAAACCTACCGAGTCCGGCTGGACCGTCCGATCGAGGAAAGCGACCTGGATGCGGTCCGGGTCGGGGTCATGCTCGACGACGGCCCGACGCAACCGGCCCGGGTGGTCCGGGCGGGGGATCGGCTGGAGGTGACGATTCACGAGGGACGGAACCGCCAGGTCCGGCGGGTTTTCGAAGCCCTCGGGCACGAAGTCGTTGCGCTCCGCAGGATCCGGTTCGGAATTCTGGACCTGAATGGTCTTGAGCGGGGAGCCTGGCGGAAACTGACGCCGGGAGAAGTCCATGAACTCAAAAAACAGGTGGGTCTGCTCAATGGTTGATCGTCGCGTTCTCCACGTTCTCCTCCTGATCGGGATCTTGCCGCTCCTCGGGGCCGGAACGATCCCCCATACGGTGGACGCCACCCGGACGGAGTCCGGCGTGTCGATCCAGGACATCACCTACATGAGCGGCGAACTGCGGATCAAGGCGATCCTCTTCGACGGTGGCGCCGCCGGCCCGAGACCCGGCATCGTGTTCAACCATGGCGGCGTCAGCGGGATCTCGAAGGACATGGTGCGGCGTTCCATCGACCTGGCGCGGGCCGGTTACATCGTCCTCACGCCGGCCTACCGGGGGGAAGGGGGAAGCGACGGCGTCATCGAGGTGGCCGCCGGCGAGGTCGACGACGTCCTGGCCGCGGCCGAACTGTTGCGGCACCATGCCCGTGTGGATCGCCGGCGCATCGCACTGGTCGGATCGTCGCACGGGGCGCTGATCTCCGTGCTGGCCGCGGCCCGCGATCACCGCTTCCAGGCGGTGGCCGCGGCCTGCGGCGTCATGAACGCCGACGCGTGGTACCGCTACCTGGTGGCCAACGGCTTCGACGTTTCCGACTCGCTGTCGGTGGCCGTCTACGGTCGCGGTCCGGACGACCGGCCCGAGGCGTTCCGCGTGCGCCGGGCGGATCTCGTTGCCGGAAAACTGCGCTCTCCCCTCCTCTTCCAGCAGGGGGAAAAGGACCGGATCGTACCCGTCGACCAGGTCTGGAGAATGAAGGCAGCCCTCGACCGCGCCGGGCACCGCTTCTACGAGGTCAGGACCTATCCTCTGCTTGGACACGCGTTCTGGTTCTGGGATGATCTCCGGTATCACACGCGCGAGGAGATCGATGAAGCGGACGCCTCGTGGCGCGACCTGACCGCATTTCTGGACCGCCACCTCGAGCCAGGTGCCCGGGAGCATTCCGACGGGACGACGACCATGCCGGAGAATCCATCACGCGCCGATGAAGATCGTGGCGACCAGGAGTTTGCCCGGGACCACCGGGCATGGCACGACAAGCGGGTCGAGCGCCTCAAGGCCGACAACGGCTGGCTGAGCGTGGCCGGACTGTTCTGGCTCCGGACCGGCGAGAACCGGTTCGGGACGGCGGAGGACAACGACATCGTGCTGCCCGCGGGATCCGCGCCGGCGCACGCGGGCCGGTTCGTGGTCACTGGTGACCGCGTCGTCTTCACGCCGGAACCGGGAGCGGGCATCGTCGTGGATGGAGCGCCCGCGGAGGAAATGGAGCTCCGGAGCGACATGGACGGAGACCCGCAGGTCCTGGAACTGGGGGATCTCCGCATGTTCCTCATTCAGCGCACGAAGGGACCGGCCATCCGCCTGCGCGACCTGAACGCGCCGGCGCGCCGCGCCTTTTCCGGAATCGAGTGCTACCCGCCGGATCCGGCCTGGCGCGTGGAAGCCCGGTTCGTTCCCTACGATCCGCCGAAGCCCGTGGAGATCGCCGACGTGACCGGCGGGGTCGACACGATGATGGCCCCCGGGTACGCGGAGTTTGCCGTCGACGGCCGGACGGTCCGCCTGGAACCGGTCGTATCCTCCATGGACTACGAGGATCTCTTCTTCATCTTCAGGGACGCCACGAGCGGAACGGAAACCTATCCGCCCGGCCGTTTCCTCTACACCGGCCTGCCGGTGGACGGACGCCTGACGATCGACTTCAACCGGGCGTACAATCCACCCTGCGCGTTCACCGACTACGCCACCTGCCCGCTTCCGCCTCCGGAAAACACGCTGCCGGTGGCCATCCGCGCCGGGGAAAAAGACTACCGGCATCACTGACGGCCTGAACTGGATGTCCTGGACAACCCGGCCGACGATGGCGCAAACCGCGGCCCCGCCCGTTCAGGGATCCGGGGGGCGCGCCACTGCGAAGATCGCCGCCGACGCGCCGCCCGCTGCAAAGGTCCGGATCTCGCGCGATCCGGGAATCCTCCGCAGAATTTCTCGTTCGGATTCGTTCAGGGCCACGAGCCGGACCGGACCCGTGGCCGCCAGAGCCTCCTCCACGGAAACCACCGACAGGTCGGGACGCCCGAGCAGCCCGAGGAGCTTGCCCAGCTGGGCCGGGTTCATCGTCTTGTGCCGGGCCACCCGGGTTTCCAGCGACTCCTCGCGGATTTCGGCATAGGAGCGTCCGAGTTCCTCGTAGCTCAGGGAGCCGAGCGTCGTGCCGGCCGCCTCCCGGCTCGCGAGATCCGAGACGAGGCTCCGGAACGTGGCCCTCACATCGCGCATCGACTTTACGGGCGCGACCAGGGGCCGGGCCACGAACACGAGAACAGCGGCGGCAATCAGAACCACCGGGACGACGAAACCCCGCACGCGGCGGTCGGCCATCCGTTCCTCCAGCGCCCGGCCCGCGGGAGCAGCCAGCGGGGCCACCCAGATCACCAGGGCCGGCACGAGCATCAACGCGGGCTCGAGGAGATAGGTGGCCACGAAGAAGTCCACGCCGAACAGCGCGACCACCGGGATGAGGAATCCGGCCACCCACGGGCGCGACCGCCGCTCGGCCAGCGCGGCGGCCACCAGCAGCAGCGTCCAGACCGCCGCGCCCGCGCGGAGGTCGATCCGCCCGACGAGGGCACCGGCCGCGATCCCGGACACCAGGCCCGCCCATCCGGCTCCACTGCGGCCGCCGGAAAGGGCGCGCCCCACCGCCGCACCGGCCGCGCCCATCACGATGAGAACTCCCGGTCCACGCAGCAGTGTCGCGGCATAGAACCGGAACCTCTGGCCGACGAACTCGACGAAGTCGCCCCGCAGTCCGGCCAGCCGCTCCGGCCGGTGGACCACGAACGGCGTCAGGAACAGGAGCGCCAGCGCGACCACGGCGATCCCCGCCGCCCACGCCCGCCCGCGTGGCCGGTTCCGCGCCGATGCGAGGATGAGGAGCCCGCCGGTCAGAGGGAGCAGAACAAGCGCCGGCTGCTTGCAGAGCCCCGCCGCCAGCGCGCAGATCACGAAGGCCACGGGACGGCCGGGGAGTTCCTCGCCGTCGGTGAGCGCGTCGAAAGCGAGAAGCAGGAAGAGGATTTCGAGGCCGAACGTGAGCGCGCTGAACCAGTACACGTAGTAGAGGATTCCGTACCATGCGGCGTGGAACAGTCCCACGCCCAGCAGGCCGGCCCACGGTCCGCCGCCGGCGCGGGCGCAGATCCGGAACAGCGGCCACATGGCGAGGACGGCGGCGAGGGCCAGCGTGAACTGGTACGGCCACGGGTTGAACTGGAAGAGGCGGAAGAGCGCCCACCAGACGAGCGTGGGGATCGGGCGGAAGTAGCCGAAGAGATTTTCCGCCGGGTTGAATGCGGCGAGCGGATTGTCGTGGGCGGCCGCCCACCCCAGCCAGTGCACATCGTCCGTGCGGAAATAGACCGGGAAGCCGAGCGCCGGGATGATCGCGGCCATGGCCAGCGCCGCGACGAGGAAGGGAGCGTGCCGGGCGCCGTCGCCACGTGGCGCCCCCACACGGGCTCCGGCTGCGGAAGAACGGGTCGATGTCACCGGCGCACTCTAGGAAGCCGGCGCCGCATCTTCAATCTCTTTCTTGCCGTTCCCTCCGTGTAGGCTATTCTCCCCCCGCCCATGGGAACCGACTACTTTCTGAAGCACCCGCTGCTCGGGATTCTCTCCAACCTGCCCGTGATCGCCGGCGCGCTGGCCCTTCTCGCACTGCGCTGGAACGCCTTCAGCGCTTCGCTGGAGCGGCGGCCGGGCCTCTGGCTCGGCGGCGCGTTCGCGGCCACGCGGCTGCTCTTCCTGTTCGTCGTCGTCGGGGCCATGGGTCACGTGAGCCTGGATCTGTCCACGTACTTCGAGGCCCAGGGAGCCGCGGTCCTCCGGGGCGAGATCCCCTACCGCGACTTCAAGTGTTCCTACGGCCCGCTGTTTCCGTTCCTGATGGCGCTGCCGGCGGCGGTCGGCGGCGGCGTGATCCCGTTCTTCCTGTTTTTCGTCCTTGCCGACCTCGGAGTCGTGGCGGCCCTGCTCTCGGCCGGAAACGAGATCGGCAGGGAACGGGCGATCCGCGCGGCCTGGCTCCATGCCGCGGCGCCGATCACCTGGTATTTCCTCGTCCGCTACGGGCAGGACGAGGCGCTGGCGGCACTGTTCCTGGCCACGGCCTGGCTCTGCTTCCGTCGCGGACGGGAGTCGCGGGCGGCCCTCATCCTGGCCCTCGGCTTCGCGGCCACGAAGTTCACGTTCGGCATTTTCCTGCCGCCGTTCCTCCTGGCCGCGAAGCGGAGGATCCGTTTCGGCGTGCTGCTCGCCCTGTGTCTTGTTCTTCCGTTCGTTCCGTTCCTGCTGGCCGGGGCGCCGGTCTGGGCGCCGGTCACCGGGGAGGCCGGCGGACTCGGTTTCGGGCCCGGAATCTGGCGGCTTCCGGTGGTGTTCACGCCGCTCACGCTCGGCTGGCCGGCCTCGGTGCTGACGATCGCGGCCCTGATCGCCGCCTGGTTGCTGTTCCGCCCCGGCGACCGCCTGGCCCCGGCCCGAAGCCTCGTCGTCACCGGCTGCGTGTTCCTGGTGCTGGCCCCCAAGGTGCTGCCGATGTACGCCACCCCGTTCTGGCCGCTTGCCGCCCTCTGGCTCGCGGGAACCGCGCGGAGAAGGGCGCTCGCCATCGCCGCGGCGTGGAATGTCCTGCTCGGCGTCTGGTGGTACTTCGACGCCGGCGGGCTTCAGGGGATGTTCGGTCCGGCGGTCACGGCACTCTCCGTCCTCGTCACCGGGCTCATTCCGGTGATGACGGCCTGGCTCGGCGTGGAGTGCGTGAAGGAACCGGCGGAGGGTTGACCTGGTGACCCCGGCGCCGCGGCGGCCCAGGCCGGTTCAACTGGCGGCGCCGGCGGCCCCGGCAACCCACGAGCCGAAGCCGGTGTGCCCTCGTGATACACTTCCGCCATGACCAGCGGCTCGAATCGGCCGGCGCGCAGGATCGGCCATGTGGACATGGATTCCTTCTTCGCGTCCGTCGAAATCCGCGACGATCCGTCACTCAAGGGGCGGCCCGTGGTCGTGGGGGGGCCGTCCGACAAGCGCGGCGTGGTCGCCGCCGCCTCCTACGAGGCCCGCAGGTTCGGCATTCATTCCGCGATGCCGATGGCCGAGGCCGCCCGCCTCTGCCCGGACCTCGTCCGGGTGGCTCCGAACGGAGCCAAGTACAAGGAAGCCTCCGGCCGGGTGATGGAAATCCTCCACGACTTTTCCCCGCGCGTGGAACCCCTGTCTCTCGATGAAGCGTTCCTCGACCTGACCGGGGCGGAACGCCTGCTCGGACCGCCCGAAAAGATCGGCGCGGACATCCGGAAACGGATTTTCGAGGCCACCCGGCTGACGGCGTCCGTGGGGATCGCCCCGAACAAGTTCGTGGCCAAGCTCGCCTCCGACCAGAACAAGCCGGACGGCCTCTGCGTCGTCGGCGACGGCGAGGCCGCGGCGTTCGTGCAGGCTCTCCCGATCGAACGGATGTGGGGCGTGGGAAAGAAGACGAAGATCACGATGGAGCGGATGGGGGTCCGGACGATCGGCGACCTTGCGGCGCTCGGGCCGGCCCGGGTGAAGCACGAACTCGGCATCGGCGCGCTCGGGATGTTCGAACTCGCCTGGGCGCGCGACGACCGCGAGGTCGTTCCGGACCAGGATCCGCAGTCCGTGAGCCACGAGATCACGTTCGCCCGGAACCAGTCTTCCGACGCCGTTCTGCAGGGTGTCCTGCTCGGCCTGGCGGAACAGGTCGGCGCCCGCCTCCGCCGGCACGGATTCCAGGGGCGGACCGTATTCCTGAAACTCCGGTTCAGCGATTTCAGGACGATCACGCGCCGGGTCACACCGGGGCGCTATACCGACGACAGCCGCGCCATCTACGAGGCGGCCCTGACCCTGCTGGCCGAAGCGCGGACGGTGTCCGAGTTGCCGGTCCGGCTGATCGGCGTCGGCGTGACCAGCCTGTCCGACCCGGAGCAGATTCCGCTGAACCTGTTCGGCCGGGCGCCCGCCGAAGAGCGGGCGGCCCGCCTGAATGCCGTACTCGACCGGATCGAGGGGCGGTTCGGCCGGAACACGGTGCGGCGCGCCGGGGCCATGGTTGCCGGCCGGGTCGAAGGCACGGATTCGGCGCTTGAGCGCGTGGAACGACCTGGACGAAGTCTTCACGGCCCGGCGGACGCGGTCCGCCCGGGCGTTCCTTCCCCGACCCGGTCCACGAACAAGGCGTGACGGAAGACAGCCCGCGATCCGGGGGCGGCTGCGCCGCAAAGCTCGCGCTTGTCCTGTTCAGCGTGGCCATGGCCTTCCTGCTCGTGGAAGTCGGTCTGCGGATCCTCGGCATCTCGCATCCGCGCTTCCTTGAAACGCACGACGTGCTCGGGTCGGTCCACCGGCCGAACGTCTCCTTCTGGCAGCGTGACGAGGGGACCGCGTTCGTCCGGTTCAACTCCGCGGGATATCACGACCGGGAAAGAATTCAGGCGAAGCCTCCGGGAACGGTGCGCATCGCCGTCCTCGGCGACTCCTACGTGGAGGCGCTCCAGGTGGAGCAGAAGCAGACGATCACCGCTGTGATGGAGCGCGCGCTCAACGAATGCGGCGCCTTCGGGGACAGCACCGTGGAAGTGCTGAATTTCGGAGTGACCGGCTACGGAACGGCCCAGGAGTACCTGATGCTCGAGGAGCAGGTCTGGGCCTATGAACCGGACATCGTGGTCGTCTGTTTCCTGACCGGAAACGACTTCCGCAACAACTGCGCGGCCCTCCGCCGCGACCCGGGGCGTCCCTACTATGTCTACGAGAACGGTGAACTGGTCATGGACACATCGTTCCGGGACACCTTCCGGACTGCCCACCCGGAACTCAAGAAGATCGTCCAGGGGATCATCGACCGTTCCCGGGTGGCCCAGATGTTCTACCGGGCGCAGAGCCGGGCCGGGCGCCGCCGGACGACGCGGGAGAGGGTCGAGGAAACGCAGGGGGCGCAGGTTCAGGACATCGGGCTGGACGACCAGATCTACCTCCCCCCGGCGGACGAAGCCTGGGAGGAGGCCTGGAAGATCACCGGCGACCTGCTCCTGATGATCCGCGACGAAGTGGCCTCGCGCGACGCCCGGCTCGCCGTCGTGACCCTGACGAACGCGCTCCAGGTCGACCCGGACCCGGTCGCCCGGCAGGCGGCGGTGACCCGGCTGGGGGCGAGTGACCTGTTCTATCCGGACGCGCGGATCCGGTCGTTCTGCGAGGAGGCGGGAATCCCGGCGGTGACCCTGGCTCCCGAAATGCAGAAGTGGGCCGAAACCCGCAACGTCTTTCTGCACGGATTCGAGAACACCCGGCCGGGCACCGGCCACTGGAATGCCGAGGGTCACCGGGTGGCCGGCGTGCTTGCCGCTCGGGACATCGACCGCCTGTTCGGGGGCGGGTCCTGCCGGGGACTCGAGCCCTAGGCGTCCGGCGCCGATACATTCCTTCGACGGATCAACATCCTGAAAGAGGACCGCCCCCGGGGGTGGTACAATAGGCAGCCGTTTCGAGGCATGCGGTCCTCGATTCCCGTTTTTCGATGGATCCGCACCGGGCGCCCGGACGGCGCGCGGTGCACACTCCGGAGTCAGCATGAACATCCTGGGCCTGTCGGCCTTCTATCATGACAGTGCCGCCTGCCTCGTGCAGGACGGCGTCATCACTGCCGCCGCCCAGGAAGAGCGGTTCACCCGGATCAAGCACGATTACCGCTTTCCGGTTCACGCGGTCCAGTACTGTCTCGACGAGGCCGGGATCACGGCCGCCGACCTCGATCACGTGGTCTTCTACGACAAGCCCCTGCTCAAGTTCGAGCGCCTGTTCGAAACGTACATCGCATCGGCCCCGGCCGGCTTCCGGCTGTTCCTCATGGGGATGCCGCTCTGGCTGAAGCAGAAGCTGCACATGCCGCGCGAAATGGACAAGGGGCTCGGCGGCGGCTACAAGGGGCGCTACATCTTCACGGAACACCACGAATCGCACGCGGCCAGCGCTTTCTTCCCCTCCCCGTTCGAGGAGGCGGCGATCCTCACGCTGGACGGCGTGGGCGAGTGGGCCACCGCCTCCATCGGCGAGGGCAAAGGCAACCGGATCAAGCTGCTCTACGAGCACCGCTTTCCCCACTCGCTCGGTCTTCTCTACTCCGCGTTCACCTACTTCACCGGGTTCCGCGTCAATTCCGGCGAGTACAAGCTGATGGGCCTCGCCCCCTACGGAACGCCCGTCTACGCCGATCTCATCCGCGAGAAACTGATCGACCTCAAGGAGGACGGCTCGTTCCGGATGGACATGGACTACTTCGCGTTCCACCACCGCGACGTCATGACCTCGGAAAAGTTCTCGAAGCTGTTCGGCGGCCCGCCGCGGGAGTCCGAAGGGCCGCTGACCCAGCGTGAAATGGACATCGCCGCGTCGATACAGGTCGTCACCGAGGAGATCATGCTCAAGTCGGCGCATCATGCCCACAGGCTCACCGGTTCGAAAAACCTGGTGATGGCCGGCGGCGTGGCGCTCAACTGCGTGGGCAACGGCCGGGTGCTCCGTGAGGGGCCATTCGAAAACGTGTGGATCCAGCCGGCGGCCGGGGACGCCGGCGGCGCGCTCGGCGCTGCGCTGTTCGTGTGGCACCAGCTGCTCGGCAATGCCCGGACGCCGGGAAGCATCGACTCGCAGCGGGGGTCCCTGCTCGGACCGGAGTACGGCGCCGACCGCATCGAGGCGTTCCTCAAGTCGGTGCGCGCCCCCTACCGGAAGATCGAGGGGGACGCCGAGGTCGTGGAAGCGGTCAGCGAGCTGATCGCCTCCGGCAACGTCGTCGGGCACCTGGCCGGCCGGATGGAATTCGGACCGCGAGCGCTCGGCAGCCGCTCGATCATCGGCGATGCCCGCTCCCGCGAGATGCAGTCGGTCATGAACCTCAAGATCAAGTTCCGCGAGTCGTTCCGGCCGTTCGCGCCGATCGTGCTTCGCGAAAAGGTTTCCGACTGGTTCGAAACGCGCCCGAACGAGGACAGCCCGTACATGCTGCTCGTGGCCCCGGTCCGGAACGAACATCGCCTGCCGCTGAACGGCGACAACCCGGTGGGACTGGACAAGCTCAAGCAGATCCGCTCGACCGTCCCGGCGATCACCCACGTGGACTATTCCGCGCGGATCCAGACCGTGGACCCGGAACGCCACGGACGGTTCTACCATGTGGTCAGGCGCTTCGCGGAAAAAACGGGCTGCCCGGTGATCATCAACACGAGTTTCAACGTGCGCGGGGAGCCGATCGTCTGCACCCCCGAGGACGCCTACCGCTGTTTCATGGCCACGAACATGGACGCGCTGGTTC
This sequence comes from uncultured bacterium, assembly GCA_964596775.1. Lineage (GTDB taxonomy): Bacteria > Eisenbacteria > RBG-16-71-46 > JABDJR01 > JAWXBZ01 > CAZQVN01. The sequence goes on along the minus strand of CAZQVN010000013.1, from coordinate 63,329 downwards.
TCGAAAACTTCATTCTGCTGAAGACGGAGCAGCCGGCGGTCGAGCCGGAGGCCGTCGACGAATACCTGGCCCAATTCAAGCTGGACTGACGCGATGCAGCTGCTGGATCTGAATCTCAAGCCCGATCGGAAAACGCTGTTCCAGTTCGGGTTCGTCTGCCTGGTCGCGTTCGGACTGCTCGGCGGCCTCATATACTGGCGGAAGGAATTCCTGTTCTTCCATCTCGGTGACGCCTCGCGGACCGTGGCGTTTGCCATGTGGGGGGTCGGCGCGCTCGCCGCGCTGTTCTCGCTGGTTGCGCCGGGACTGAACCGCTTCATCTTCGTGGGGATCATCCTGATCACCTACCCGATCGGTTTCGTGGTATCGCACGTCCTGATGGGCGTTCTGTTCTATCTCGTCATCACTCCGGTGGGGCTGTTCTTCAAACTGACGGGGCGCGACCCGCTCACGCGCCGGCTGGACCGGAGCGCCAGGACGCACTGGGTGAAGCACGAGGAACCGGACGACGTGGAGCGCTATTTCCGGCAGTACTGAGCAACGGAGGGTGAATGGCAGGCGGAAACTTCGAAAAACAGGCCCGGGAAAAGCGTCACGGATTCTTCGCGGAGTTCTTCGGCTTTCTCAAGAACAACAAGAAGTGGTGGATGCTGCCGATGCTGGCGGTGATCCTCGTGCTCGGCACGCTGGTCATGCTCGGCGGAACGCCGCTGGCGCCGTTCATCTACACGCTGTTCTAGGCGGCGTCAACCGACTTTGCGGCTGACGATTCCCCTCCATGTGCTCTGCAGCTCCAACTTTTCAAATGACTCCATGATTTGTCAGGAAGAATCATGGTCAACCCCGAAAAGCGTGATTCGGCGGGTGATTCCGTAGTTGGATGATCTTTTTTAACTTAAAAGATAACAATTAGTTACATTTACTGCATATAACGCCGTCACTTTTCATGGTAAAGTGACGGCGCCATGCACAGTCACTACAGTCGTATCGCAAGAGCACCGGCCGGAAGCTTCTTTCTTTTCGGTCTCCGCGGGGTCGGCAAGAGCACCTGGGTTCGGGAACAATTTCCCGAGGCGACCCGGATCGATCTGCTGGACGAAACTCTCTACCAATCCTATCTCGGCGATCCTTCACTCTTTGCCAACCGGTTACGCACGGAGAAGTCCCGCGGCACCGTGATCGTCGATGAGATTCAGAGAATCCCCGGACTCCTGAACGAGGTCCATCGTTTCATCGAGGAACATCATTTTCGATTCATCCTTCTCGGTTCCAGCGCCCGAAAGCTGCGTACGGGCGGCACGAATCTCCTGGCCGGCCGTGCTCTCTGGAAGAACATGTTTCCGCTTGTTCCGGAGGAACTCGGGGCGGACTTCGATCTGGGCAGGGTCCTCAGGGAAGGCAGCATTCCGTTGATCTGGAACTCCGAGGATCCCGCGGCGACACTCAGGACTTATGTACAGCTCTATCTGAAGGAAGAAGTGAAGGCGGAGGCGATCGTCCGCAATCTGCCGGCGTTCCACCGGTTTCTTCCCGTGGCCGGTCTATTTCATGGTCAGGCCATCAACGTTGCGGGAATGGCCAGGGACTCCGGTACGGCCAGGACGACCGTCAACGGGTATCTCCAGATCCTCGAAGACACCCTCCTGACCTTTCGACTGCCGGGTTTTGAGAGCCGCCTGCGTGTTCGCGAGCGAAAACTCCCGAAACTCTACTGGGCGGACCCCGGCCTGATCCGCGCGGTGAAGGGGAACACGGGGCCGGTCGGCGAAGAGGAGCGTGGAGCCCTTTTCGAAGGGTGGATTCTGGGACTGCTGCGCGCGTACGCCGAGGAAGGAAATCTCTTCGACGAAATCTTCTACTGGGCCCCAAGCCAGGCACGGCAACTTGAAGTTGATTTCCTGTTGAAACGCGGCAATGAATTTCTGGCCATTGAAGTGAAATCAACGAAGCGGTTCTCGGAATCCTTGACGACCGGACTGCGCGCCATCGATGAACTCAAAGGCCTCGTTCGAAGGATCCTCGTCTACACCGGTGAAGAGGAACTCCGGACTCGGGATGGAATTGAAGTCTGGCCGGTCGGCACACTGCTCGAAGCGCTGAGCGGTCACACTCTCTGGGAGAAGCCGGCCGGACCCTGAACGATTTGAAGTGCTGTTGTTCACGGATCATCACCGCCCTCCCGCCACCCTTGCGCCCTCCCCCCCACCCCCCTAGACTTACAGGCATGACACGCGAACGAAACGTGGCCCTTCTTCACGAGTACGTGAAGAACGAAGGGCTCCGAAACCACATGCTGGCGGTGGAAGCCGCCATGACGGCCTATGCCCGCAGACTCGGCGAGGACGAAGCGCTCTGGGCCACCGTGGGACTCCTGCACGACTTCGACTGGGAGGCGTTCCCCGACGCGGCGGAACACACGGTCAAGGGCGGGGAGATCCTCGCCGGACGCGGCTACCCGCCCGAGGTCATCCGGGCCATCCACACGCACAACCCGGCCAACAACCTGGGCCTCGAGCCCGAAACGACTCTCGAAAAGGCGCTCTACGCCTGCGACGAACTGTGCGGCTTCATCACCGCGGTGGCGCTCGTCCGCCCCTCGAAGAGCCTGGACGACCTCACGGCGAAAAGCGTCGTGAAAAAATTCAAGGACAAGGCGTTCGCCCGCCAGGTCAGCCGCGAAGACATTAAACATGGAACCGAAATCTTCGGCGTGGATCTCAACGAACATGTCGACTTCGTCATCCAGGCGATGAAGACGATCGCCACCGAGCTCGGCCTCGACGGTTCGCTCGCCCGGGCGAACAGCTGACTTCACGAAACACGACTGGAGGCCCGTCCCAGATGGATCGCCCCACGACTCTCGGCGCATTGCGCGCCGCCGGATACATGGACCGCACCGTGAAACGGGAAATGCGCGACAACCTCATGCGGCTCCTCAAGGAGGATGGGCCGCTTTTCCCCGGCGTCATCGGCTACGATCGCACCGTGATTCCGCAGCTCGTCAACGCCGTGCTGTCCCAGCACGACTTCATCCTGCTCGGCCTGCGCGGGCAGGCCAAGACGCGGATCCTCAGGTCGCTGACCCGGCTGCTCGACGAGTACATCCCGGTCATCGCGGGAACGGAAACGAACGATCACCCGGCCCACCCGATTTCCGCGGCGGGGCGGCGGATGGTTGCCGAAATGGGCGATGCCACGCCGATCGCCTGGATCCACCGCGACAACCGCTATCACGAGAAGCTGGCCACGCCGGACGTGACGATCGCCGACCTGATCGGCGACATCGATCCGATCAAGGCCGCCTCGCGGAAACTGTCGTTCGCCGACGAGGAAGTCATCCACTACGGCCTGGTGCCGCGGGCCAACCGCGGGATCTTCGCCATCAACGAGTTGCCGGACCTGCAGCCGCGCATCCAGGTCGGCCTCCTGAACGTGATGCAGGAAAAGGACATCCAGATCCGCGGTTTCGACGTCCGGCTGCCGCTGGACATCGCCATCGTGTACTCGGCGAATCCGGAGGACTACACGAACCGGGGCACGATCATCACGCCGCTCAAGGACCGGATCGACAGCCAGATCATGACGCACTACCCGGCCGACCTCGAGGACGCCATGGCCATCACGTCGCAGGAGGCCTGGACGAACCGCGAGGACGCCCCGCCCATCCGGATCCCCGACTACATCCGCGAGATCGTGGAGGAGATCGCGTTCCAGGCGCGCGACAGCGAGTACGTGGACCAGAATTCGGGCGTTTCGGCGCGCCTGGCGATCACCGCCCTCGAAAACGTCATCTCCAACGTGGAGCGTCGTGCGGTGCGGACCGGCGACGCGCCGGCATTCGCCCGGATATCCGATCTCCAGGCGTCCGTGCCGGCGCTGACCGGCAAGATCGAGCTCGTCTACGAAGGGGAACAGGAAGGTCCGCTCAAGGTGGCCCGCTACCTGATCGGTCGCGCCGTCAAGGAGGTGTTCGAATCGCACTTTCCGAACGCGCACCGCGGCAAGAGCAAGGAAAAGGAGGAGGTGGCCACATCCCCCTACCGGACCGTTGTTCAGTGGTTCAGCAACGGCCGGAAACTCGAGATCGGCGACGACGAATCCGCGGCCGAGTACTTCACGAAGCTGGATTCCGTTACCGGGCTCAGGGAGATCGCCGCAGGCTTCGTGAAGTCGGACGATGCCGCGGAGCTGGGACCGGCCATGGAACTCGTGCTCGAGGGGCTGCACCAGAGCGCCATTCTCGCCAAGGAAGAGCTGGACGGCCAGGTGGCGTACCTCGACATGTTCTCCACGATGTTTTCCAGCCTCGAAAAGGGGTAGGCGTGGCGCGTTTCCGCTATTCCGAGTGGGACGAGGCAATGGCGTCCCGCATACGCCAGTTCCGGAATCTCAAGCAGCTCTTCAATCACCTGCTGCTCCAGACGGACGGCGACGTGGACGAGGCGCTCCGCTGGCTCAAGGTCCTGCAGGAGCGCGGCCTGCTCCCTCCGGATTTCGACATCGAGGCGTTCCGGGCCCAGCTGGAAAAGGACAACGTGATCCGGACCGAAGGGGGAAGCACCGTTCTCACGAAGAAGGGGGAGCGTTCCATCCGGCAGGAGAGCCTGGAACTCGTGTTCCGGCAACTGAGGAAAGGAGCCGGGGGCGAGCACCGGACCTCGCACGCCGGCGAGGGGGGCGAAAATCTCCCGGAGACTCGACCGTACATCTTCGGCGACCAGGTCACGGATCTGAATTACACGGAAACGCTGCAGTCCGCGCTCCGGAACGGCCTCGACGACATCACGATCACCGAGGACGACTTCCACGTTCATGAAAAGGAACACCGGACGAGCGTGGCCACGGTGCTCTGCCTGGACATCAGCCACAGCATGGTCCTCTACGGCGAGGACCGGATCACACCGGCCAAGCGGGTGGCCATGGCCCTGGCCGAGCTGATCACAACCCGCTATCCGAAGGACAGTCTCGATGTCGTCCTGTTCGGCGACGACGCGCACCGTGTGTCGATCGAGGATCTCACCTATTGCGGAGTCGGTCCGTTTCACACGAACACGAAAGCGGCGCTCCAGACGGCGCAGCAGATTCTCCGGACGAAGAAGCACGTGCAGAAGCAGATCTTCATGATCACCGACGGCAAACCCTCCGCGCTGTTCGAGGAAGGCCGGCTGTACAAGAACTCCTTCGGCCTCGACCCGAAGATCGTCAACCGGACGCTCGACGAGGCGTCGCTCTGCCGCCGACGGAACATTCCCATCACCACCTTCATGGTGGCCCGGGATCAGGCGCTCGTGCAGTTCGTCGAGGACCTCACCCGGATCAACCGCGGGCGCGCCTACTTTGCGGGCCTGGACCAACTCGGCGGATACGTGTTCGCGGACTTTCTGCGGAACCGCCGCAAACGGGTCCGCTAGGATCGATTCGTCGCGCCTCTCGCACAAACTGTTCCGCCCCTGGTGACCCGCGTACCCACCCGGCAAACCGTTTCCCTGCAACAGAATGGAACTCGGTGCCCGCGCCGGTGGATACATGGTTCCCCTTTTTCCCGTTTCTGCCGGCCGACCGGAGGCAGGACATTCCCCCTGTTTAATCGTTATCAGACAACAGGTTCCAGCCATCCTCGCGATGAGCGAAGGCGTTGGCACGAACAGTGCAATAACGAAATGTCGCAAGCGAGACTCGGACGGACGGAGCCCGGCAAATCAGCACCTCCATCGCGATTTGTCACTCTCCAACCCCGGCAGGGTGATCCCGGATGTCGAGGCAGCCATTTGTGGATCATTCCTTCGCGATCGTCGGGTTACGTCCGGACGAGTCCGATTAGAACGTTCGAGACCTTCGGGTCTTCAACATAGAACATGGTTCCTCGCGGCTCTACCATCGGCCGTTTTCAGCGGTTCAGAGCCCTCCATGCCTGGGGATGCCTCCCGAAGGTAGGGATACCAGGCCGACAGTGGTCCGCGAGGGACCGCCAGAATCCCTGAGGGGGGGATCGCGCGTTCAAGAGTCCTCAAGCCCGCTCTTGTACGCCGTAGGGGCGGCTCCGCAAGGAGCCGCCCCAATTTTTTTGCCCGGTGGCGATGCAAGGGGAAAAAGAAGAGCCCCGGCCAGCGATACGCTGGCCGGGGCTGTTCAAACTCAACTCTATTGCGGCAGGGCGTTTACTTCCACGCCACCGACAGGAAGAGCGAGGCGGTCCCGATGCCGATATTCGTGCGGCTCGTGTCGCTCACCTTGTTGTCGCCCACCGTGCGCTCGCCGGAGCCGGTGGAGAAGCTCAGGCTGTACTCGCCGCCAAGGGTCACGCCTTCGCCGAAGCCCCATACGAAGCCGGCAACCGCGCCGACGCCGAAATTCGTGCTCTTCACGGAGCCGGTTTCGTTGCCGTCAACCTCGGCCTTGTCCTTCGTGGTCGAGAATCCGGCCTGGCCGCCCATGTACGGAGACACGGGGCCGATGGCCGCGGCGTGCTTTTCGATCGTGATTTCCGCGCCGAACTCCGTGGAGGTTTCCTTGCTCTCCACATCGTTGCTCGACAGAGGCTTGTCTTTCTCGGATCCGATGCCCACCGTGACCATCGGGCGGATCGCCATGCCGTCCTGGATGAAATGACGGAATCCGAATCCGCCCTTGTAGGCGGACGTGCTCAGATTGGAAAGACCGTTGAACTGGAACAGCATGCTGCAGTTGCCCTTCGACGTATTGACCGCCGCCGCGCGGGCCTGGGGAATACCCATGGAAACCGTAGCAAGAGCCGCCACAACAACAGCCGTGGACATGACCATAGACTTTTTCATTGTTCCTCCATGAAGGACCCATCGATCGATCGGGTGAAGAGATTCAACGTTCCGATTCGCTTTTTGCCGGTTCCGGAACTTCCCCCCGTAACCGGTCGCCCTGGTGAATCAGTGCGTGGGTTCTCTTGCACCTCCTTTCCGACACGCTCCTGGTCATTCACGCCGGACCGTTCACCCGCGGGTTTCTGGTCCGGCCACATCCCGATGTCCCAAGTCGCTGGGAAAAAAGACCAATCTCAAAAACGGGGACAGAGTGTTACGGGGTGTGCCCCCTGTCAAGAGGAAATTGCATGAAATGTCACCCCTAATCTCAATTGCCCGATGCTTTTAGGTGCCGCCCGCTCCCCTCGGGAGGGCTCCTGTCCTGCCCGGCCATGAAAGGTTGTCCATGTCTCAAGTTATTGTGATTCAACAATTTGCGGATCCGGCTACTTCCGGACGAAGGACGCGGCAAGGCCGAGTCCGCCGCTGACACACAATGTGGCCAGTCCGCGCTTCCCCCCGCGTCGTTTCAGCTCGTGAAGCAGCGTGACGACGATCCGGGCTCCCGTGGCCCCGATCGGGTGACCGAGGGCGATGGCTCCGCCGTTGACGTTGAGCCGGGATGGATCGATGCCGAGATCACGGTTCACGGCAAGAACCTGCGCCGCGAACGCTTCGTTCAACTCGATCAGGTCGAAATCGGCGAGCGCGGTATTCGTTTTCTCCAGAAGCCGCTGCACGGCCGGAACGGGGCCGATCCCCATGACCTCCGGATCGACGCCAATCACCGCGGAATCCTCCAGCCACGCGAGCGCGGAAAGGTTCCGCTCCCGGACCAGGGCTTCCGAAGCCAGCACGAGGGCGGCGGCCCCGTCGGTGATCCCGGAAGCATTGCCCGCCGTGACCGTGCCCGTCCTGGAAAACACCGGGGGAAGCTTTGCAAGCCCGGCCAGGGTCGACCCCGGGCGCACATGCTCATCGGCATCGAAGACGATCGGTCCCTTGCGCGCCGGAACCTCCACCGCGACGATTTCGTCCCGGAAGCGGCCTTCCGCCTGGGCCTTTTCCGCCCGTTGCTGGCTTTCGAGCGCATAGCGATCCTGATCCTCCCGGGTGAGCGTGTAGCGCTCCGCAAGCGTTTCCGCGGTTTCCCCCATGATCTTTCCGCACAGTCCGCAGGTGAACCCGTCCCGGTACATGTTGTCCACGACCGGCCGGTGACCCATCTTCCAGCCGTCCCGCAGGTCCTCGAGCAGAAACGGCACCCGGCTCATGTTTTCCGTTCCGCCGACCAGCACGGCATCGGCGCTCCCGAGGGCGACGGACCGGGCCCCGAGCAGGAGCGACTGCAGCCCGGACCCGCAGGCCTGGTTGATCGTCATGGCCGGGGCGGTAATCGACACACCGGCGCGCACGGAGATCTGGCGGGCCGGGTTCGGCGCGTTGCCGGCCTGGCGGGCGTTGCCGAACACGGTTTCTCCGATGTCGTCGGCGGAAAGCCCCGAACGGTCGGTGGCGGCCCGGGCGGCGGCGATCCCCAGGTCCACGGCGGAAACATTCGACAGCGACCCGAGAAACCTGCCGATCGGGGTGCGAACGGCGGAAACGACCGCCACGCGGTTCAGACTCATCGCAATCTCCTTCGAAGGGGTCGAGGCCGGCACCTGCGACGTGAAGGCCGCCGTAGCGCGATCACAGTTCGCTCCAGCGCGTGTCGATTTCGTCCACCACGTCCTCGATCCGGGACGCGACCCGGCTCAGGAATTCCGCGGCCTTCTTCTTGTCGTAGGTGATCGGCGCGGCGTCATCCCCGTAAACGAGCTGGGAGGACGGCGCGGGCCAGGCCACGACGGACGGCCGGACGCGAAACGGGGGGTCGACGGATTTCGGACGCGTTTCCACGAGCGCGGGGTCGATGGCCAGCATGGCCGCCGTCTCGTCGCAGGCGCCGTGCCCGCCCGAGCCGCCGAAGATCTCCTTCGTGATGTCCGCGGCTTCGATCCACCAGTGAACGACCGCCGTGCAGGCGCCGAAGGACTGGAATCCGATCTCCGCCGCCTCCTTGAGCGAAGCGTTGTTTCCCCCGTGGCCGTTGAGGATGAAGATGGACTGGAAGCCCGCTCCCGCCAGCCCTCCGAGCACGTCGAGCACGTACTCGAGAAACACCTCGGACCGGACGCCGACGGTTCCCGGGTAGCCGTCCAGCGATGCCGGCACGCCGTAGGGAATCGTCGGGGCCACGAGCGCACCCACCTTCGGCGCGATCATTTCCGCGATTTTTTCCGGAATCAGGATGTCGGTGCCGAGGGCGCTGCCGCCGTGGGCCTCGAGGATCCCGATCGGAAGAAGTACGGTCGAAACCTTGGACGGAACGAGCCTCCGGAATTCCTTCCACTGAAGCCGGTCGATGCGATGCTGCATTCAGGACACTCCTGTTGACGGTCGGCCCGAGCGATCCGGGCACGGTCCGTCGATGTCGCCGCTTCCTGCCGCGCCGGACGCGCGGTGTTCACTCACCGGAACCGGCGCCGGGCTGGCCCACGGCCTTGAGGGCGGGCAACCGGGCCATTTTTTCCCAGACCCTGTCCTGCACGTCCTCGACGAAAAGCTGCATGTGATGATACGGGATCTCGATGCCGGCCTCATCCAGGGCGAGCTTCGAGGCCTCCATGACGGCGTAGAACACCGGTCGTTCCTGGACCGCGTTGTCGATCCAGACGCGGACAAAGAGGTCCACGCTGGACGCTCCGAGCCCGTTCACCACGACGTCGGGGTGCGGATCCTTCGCGATCTGCGGAACGTTTTCGATGGCCTTGAGGATGACCCGGCGCGCCTCGACGATGTTTTCCTTGTAGGCGATGCCCACCGGGACGTCGATGCGCGTTTCGCCGTGCTTGGAGTGGTTCACCAGCACTTCGTCGATGATGTTCTTGTTGGGGATCACCACGTAGGTGTTGTTGTTCGTGCGGATCCGGGTGCTGCGCAGCGTGATCTCCGTCACCTTGCCGTACTGGCCGGACACCGTGACCCAGTCGTCCACCTCGAACGGCTTGTCCCAGAAGATGAGGAACCCGGCGATCATGTTCGCCAGCGAGTCCTGGGCGGCAAAGCCGATCGCCACACCGGCCACGCCGAGCCCGGCCAGGGCCGCGGCCATGTTGAAGCCGAGCTGGTCCGCGGCCATGACCACCCCGATGCCCAGAACGACATAGCGGTAGATGTTGTCGACGATGAACCGGATCAGCGTCGGATGAAAACCGGCGCGATCGAGGATCAGGCGCAAGGTGCGGCTGGAGAGGCGCAGGAAGATGTACACGCCCACCAGCAACAGGATCGCGGCCAGGAGATTGGGAGCAAAGTCGACGAGCTTCGTCGTCACTGCCTCGATGTTGAAATATTTCGTGAACTCACCCATCCGGGACTCCTTTCAGGGAAACGCTGGGAGCCGCGGCACAGCAATCACCGCGGGCCGATGATGAAAACCTTGAACCAGGCCGCGCGGCGCAGCGGCGGAAGCACCGTGAACAGTAGGGTATCCAGCCCGCAGAGGACGGTTTCCGATATGCGGTACAACGCCGGGCTGGGGAGAGCAAACTCGAATACCGACGCGAAGAAGCCGAACAGGAAGAACGGCTTCGTGGCCACGCCGCGATCCGGAGGCGTCGTGCGGAGGACGATCGCCGCCTCCCGCTCCCCGAAATAATCCGTGATGTGGCTCCAGACCTTCGGGGCCAGGAGTTTACGGTACAGGTTGACGAACGGGTTGCCGATGGTCGGTTCGAGAATCAGGAGCTTTCCGGCGGCCGTCAGGATGCGATGAAGTTCGGGCAGCGACCGGTCGAGGTCGGTGTGGATCATCACCGCCTTGGACATGATGCGGTCGAACCCGCCGTCCACGAACGGCATCTCCTCCGCCCGGGCCACGACCAGGTCGACCCGGTCGGCCAGGTTCAGCCGCAGAAGCATCGCGCGGGCCGCCCTGAGCCGCGGCAGGCTGATGTCGGCGATCGTGACCCGCGCCCCGCGGCGCGCCAGCAGGACCGCGGCAAGGGCCAGGCCTCCGCCCACGTCGAGGACCCTGGCCCCGTCCAGGGGCATCATCGTGTTCAGGGCAAAGCGGATATCCGCGGTATCGTGAAGCGCCACCTGTTTTTCGAAATCGGTGGCGTCCGTTTCCGCGGCCAGGTTCCGGGCGTCCAGCGTGGCTTCCCAGTGGCGCTTGTTGAGGTTCCAGCGATCCGTCATGTGCGGTTGTGTCCTTCCGGTGTCATGGGCCGGATCGATGCGTCCGGCGCGGACGCCTAAGATAGTCGACCCGGCGATGTTGCGAAAGGGAGGGGGCCGCGGTTGACCGCCACCCACCATCCGTCTAGCATCCGGCCCCATGAGCCACGACGAGCGAATCGACGACCTCCGCGCCCGCAAGGAATCGGCCCGCCAGGGGGGCGGCCCGGAACGGATCGAGAAAATGCACGCCTCGGGCCGGATCACCGCCCGGGAGCGGATCGACCTGCTCCTCGACCGGGGCACGTTCACGGAACTCGGCGTCTTCGTCACCCACCGCTCCTCCGATTTCGGCATGGCCGACCGGAAGATCACCGGTGACGGCGTGGTGTCCGGGTTCGGCCGGATCGACGGGCGGCTCGTCTACGTGTTCGCCCAGGACTTCACGGTGTTTGGCGGAACGCTGTCCGAAGCGAACGCGCGGAAGATCTGCCAGATCATGGACCTGGCCCTGGAAAACGGGGCCCCGGTCATCGGACTGAACGACTCCGGCGGAGCGCGGATCCAGGAGGGGGTGGCCAGCCTCGGCGGCTACGCGGACATCTTCCTCCGCAACACGCTGGCCTCCGGCGTTGTGCCGCAGATCTCGGCGATCATGGGCCCCTGCGCCGGCGGCGCCGTCTATTCCCCGGCGATCACCGATTTCACGATCATGACGAAGGAAACGAGCCAGATGTTCGTCACCGGGCCCGACGTGATCAAGAGCGTCACGAAGGAGGAGGTGACGCACGAGGATCTCGGCGGCGCCATGACCCACAACACGAAGAGCGGCGTGGCCCACTTTGCCGCCCAGGACGACCGCCACTGCCTGCAGATGGTCCGGCGGCTCCTTTCGTTCCTGCCGTCGAACAACGTCGAGGACGCGCCGCGGCAGAACTCCACCGATGACATCGCCCGCATGGACGAGGAACTGAAGACGATCGTGCCCGCGGAGCCGAACAAGCCGTACGACATGAAGACCGTGATCGGCCACGTCGTGGACAACGGCGATTTCCTCGAGGTCCACGAGCACTTCGCGCCGAACATCATCGTCGGATTCGCGCGGCTGGCCGGCCGGCCGGTCGGCATCGTCGGCAACCAGCCGAAGTTTCTGGCCGGGGTGCTGGACATCAAGTCGTCCGTCAAGGCGGCGCGTTTCGTGCGCTTCTGCGACGCATTCAACATTCCGCTCGTGACGTTCGAGGATGTGCCCGGCTTCCTGCCGGGTACGGCGCAGGAGTGGAACGGCATCATCACGAACGGCGCCAAGCTGCTCTACGCGTACTGCGAGGCCACCGTGCCGAAACTCACCGTCATCACCCGGAAAGCCTACGGCGGAGCGTACGACGTGATGTCCTCGAAGCACATCCGGGGCGATTACAACGTGGCCTGGCCGACCGCGGAACTGGCGGTGATGGGCGCCGGGGGAGCCGTCAACGTGATCTTCCGGCGGGAGATCGAGAAGGCGAAGGACGCGGAAGCGGAGCGGAAACGGCTCGTGGACGACTACAACGCGAAGTTCGCCAACCCCTACGTGGCCGCCTCCCTCGGCTACCTGGACGACGTCATCGAGCCCCAGGAGACGCGGCCGAAGCTGATCGCGGCGCTGGAGATGCTCCAGAACAAGCGGCAGTCCCTGCCGTCCAAGAAGCACGGGAACATCCCCCTGTAGGCTCCCGCGGGGTCGGCAGGAGCAACCCCGGAAAAGCGCGCGGAAGGATACCCGCGAGAAACCTTGTCCATCCTCAACCGTACCGTGTGCAGCGCGGAGGCCCCCGAACATTGAAGACCCTGACGGACGAGGAACTGATGAAAGAGGCCCAGGCCGGCAACAAGGCCGCGTTTGGCGAACTCGTAACCCGTTATGAGCGGCCGCTCTACGGGTATCTCGTCCGGCTGCTCCGGAACGAGGAATCCGCACGCGACGCCTTCCAGGATACCTGGTTCCGGGTACTCAAGGCGCTTCACCGGTTCGATGCGGACCTCCGGTTCGCTCCCTGGATGTACCGGATCGCCACGAACCTCTGCCGGGACCAGATGCGGCGGCGGAAGATCCGCAATCACCCCTCCCTCGACCAGCCGGTCGGCGCGGAAGAAAGCGCGGTGCTCGGCGACTTCATCGCGGACACGAACCGGCTCCCCGACGAGGATGCCGGCTCCAGCGATGTCGGCGAGCACGTGCGCCGGGCCGTGGAAACCCTTCCCCCGCGCCAGAAGGAGGCGTTCGTGCTCCGTCATTACCAGGGACTGACCTACGAGGAGATCGCCCGGGCGCAGGCCTGCTCGCTCACGGCCGTCAAGTCCAACATTCATCATGCCGTCGTGGCGCTGCGCAGGCACCTGGACCGGCTCGGACTGAGCCCGGTGACGCAGTCATGACACGCGGACATCACCAACGACGGAAAGTGAACCGATGAATCTGCTCTTCTTCAGGAAACGCTGCCCGGTCGTGCGGGACCTGCTTCTGGCGCGCTCGATGGAATGCGGGCACCAGGAGCTGCCCGCATTCGCGGACAACCACCTCATCGCCTGCCGCGGCTGCCGCGAATTCCGCGACGCCCTCCCGGTGATCGACCGCCTGGGACCCGCCTGGGAGACTCCGGAGCCTCCCCCGGGCCTGGCGCAGAGGACAATCGCCCGCCTGGATGCGGAATGGCCGGAGGCGTCGCGACCCGGGGTCACGCGCCAGGAAACGCGGCTCATCTGGACCGCCGGCCTCACGATGGCCGGGGCGGTCGCCGCGGTGGCCCTGATCCTCGCGGACCGGATCTACCCCCTGGCAGGCAACGCCGGGCTCGAGCATCTCGTGGAGATCGGACTCCGCATCGGGGCCCTGCAGATCCTCGGCGGAACGGTCGTTTCGATCGTCGTGCTGGTGGTCCGGGCGATGCGCTCGCCGGAAACCGACATCCGGGATCGGGACGACCAGCACGGGGCCGGGAGGGAGTGATGGGTCGCCGGACCATGGCGCTGTCCTCCATCTTTTCGGGGATCGTTTCGGTGGCCGCCGCGCTGGCTCTCGTGGCGGCAATCCTGGTGGGCCCGCGCCCCGATCCGCTGATGACGCTGGTTGCCCTGATCCTCTGCTGCGTGGCTTCGGCGGCGATGATGATTTTCCTGTCGCTGTACGTCTACCTCGACGCACAGTCCCGGGGGATGAAGGGCGCGCTCTGGGCGTTCCTGGTTCTCCTGTTTGCCGGTTTTCCCGGCTTTGTCGTCTACCTGCTCGTGAGGCCCGCCCGGCGCGCCGCCTGAAAACCGTCTGTGCTACAGTCCGGCCCGCATGAGCGTCGCCCCCCGTCCTCTCATTCCGAAAACCCTGTTTTCCGACCCGCTGAACCTGCTCGCCGCGGCCTGCCTCGTCGTCTGGGGTTCGGTGGCGCTGTTCGGACGCCCCATCGGGGATTTCGGGGTCGAAACGGACTTCTACGGCGACTTTGCCCACTACGCGCGGGAGTGGGCCGGCGGCCGCCCCAACCTGATGAACGGCTTCCGGGGGCCGCTCTACTACCTCGTGCTGGCGCTCTTCGAGGTTCTCCGCATCGACCTGTTCGCGGCCGCCAAGGCGATCTCGGTGATCTCCGCGGCCGCCGTGGTGCGTCTGTCCGGCGGGCTCCTGCGACGCCTGTTCGGTGGGGCCGCGGGGCTGGCCGGCGCCGTGGTCGTCACCGCGAACCCGGTCAGCGTGGCGTACGGTTACAAGGCCTGCAGCGACCTGTTCTTCTTCGCCCTGTTCGCCGGCGCGCTGTTTCTCCTGTTCCGACGGGAGGAGGCGTCGCGTTGGGACTGGGCCGCGGCCGGCGCCCTCGCGGCGGGCGCGTACCTGACCCGCTACAACGGCCTGTTTCTCGTGCCGGCGGCGGCCGCCGTGGCGCTGATCCGTTTCGGCTTCCGCCGCCCGGCTCTCGCTTCGCTCGCACTCTACGGTGCGGCCTTCACGGCGGTCGCCCTGCCCTGGTGGATCTTCGTGGCCGCCCGGACCGGGGACCCGCTCTGGAACAACGCGTTCCACAACGTGGCCATCACGGTGCTGGCCGGCAATCCGAACCGGGCCCAGTCCGGAAACTTCATGGGCTCGACGGGACTGATGTCGCTCCGGGATGTGTGGGACGTGAGCCCCGGCCTGTTCCTCTCCGGCATGGCCCGGAACGCCGTGGACCACCTGCTCCAGGATGTCACGCACCTGGCCGGCCCCGTCTGGGCCGCGGCGGCGCTGGTCGGCCTGGCCCTGAACCTGAAGTCCTGGTTCCGCCGGAACGCGATCGCCTTCGCGACCGCCGGAGCGATCACGTACCTGTCGCTCCTTCCGGTGTTCTACAACGCCCGCTTCATGCTGGTCCTCGTGCTCTGGTGGGCGGCCGCGGCCGGAGGGGTCGCCGCATGGGCGGCCGCGCTCCGAAGGCACGCCGCCACTGCCGCGGATGCACGGAACGCTGACCGAGGGTCACGGAAGAAGAAGCAGCCGCCGGGCAAGCGCCCGGCGCCCCCCGGTCGGCTTCCCGGATTTGCCGCCCTCCTCGCATTCCTCATCGCCGGCGCGATCTTCACCGCGCAGGGCGTCGTCAGGGCCGGCGATGAAACCGGCGATCTGGTCATGCCCACCGAGGTCCTGGCCCTGGCGAAGGAGGTGAAGCGGCTCGGCGTGAACGTGGGCCGCTCCACGCCGATCTCGGCGCGAAAGCCCCACATCGGCTATTACCTGAATGCCCCGGTGGTGCCGATCGTCCTCGGAAACACCGCGAACATGCGCGCGGCGGGGGTGCATTACCTGCTCGTGTCCGGAATCGAGGCGGCCTACTTCCCCTCGCTGCGGTCCATGTGGGCGCCGCGCACTCCGGCCGACATCGGCGCCGGATTCCGTCTCGTGGCCGCGGCCCGGGTGGTCCAGCCGGACGGTGGAGAACGACGGGCCACGCTCTACGCGCTCGACGATCCCATCCCGTGGGTCCCCGCCCCGTCGAATCCGGTGGCCGAGGAGGAACCCCCGCCTCCGGGCCTGTCGCGGATCGATTTTCTCCGGATGAAGATGGCGCGCTGGTACCTGCGCTGGGATGCGGAGTTCTCTCCGGACGCACTCCTGAAGCTCATGGCCCCGGACGCCCTGGACCATCCCGACGTGCTTCCGATCCGGGCCGACCTGGCGCTCCGGAACAGGGACTACGCCCTGGCGGACACCCTGTACCGGCGCATTCTCGACCTGCGCCCCGGCGACGAGCGCGCTCTCTACTGCCTCGCCGGACTCTCCCTGCTCAGGAAAGACGAAGCAGGATTCGAGTCGTCGATCCTCGCAACGATCGGGGACCGAACGGCACCGCTCGAACCCTCCCACTTCCACGACAGGGCCCAGGCCTACCTGAGGGAGATGGACTACATCCCCGCGCTCGCTCCGGTGACGATCCTGCTGCGGGCCACTCCGGACGGACAGTGGGCCCTCATGTCGATGGCCTATATTCAGCAGGCGCTGCACAGATACCCTGAGGCGCTGGACGTTCTCACCACGTTTCTGAAACATTACCCGAATGATCCGGAAGCTCTGGGCATGATCAAGGCGGTAAGGGAGGAGGGAGGGCTGTGAATCTGATCCGGGTGATGCTCGCCAGCCTCGTGTTCCTCCTTCCCGGTCTGCTCATCGAGCGCGCCGTGCTCGGCGGGATCGCCCGCGGCCTCGCGGTGCGCTTCTCCGTGGCCGGCGCCACCGGCCTCGGAGCCCTTGGCCTCTATCTCTGGACCATCCAGGGGATCGACGTGTCCCTCGGAGTTCTCCTGGGGGTGTGGACCGGCTTCTGGGTGATCACGGGTGGCGTCGTGTTTCTCTTGCGGAAGCGGAACACCCCGGCATCACCCGTATCGTCGGAGCCTCCGGACCTGTCCGGGAGAACAGGCGCCTGGCTGCTCGGCCTCTGCATTCTCGGCGGGCTGGTGGCGATCCCGTTCGGCACCTACATCAGCGGCAACGCCGATGCCTGGGAATATCTGAACCGTGCCTCGGCGATCCTGCGGGCCGACCGTCTCGCCGCGGACAGCCCCTACGACCCCGCGCTGCACTCCCCCTACGACCCGACGTTCTACGGAATCATCGCGCTGTTGTCCCGGCTCTCCGGCGTCGCACCGGCCGACCTGTGGCAGTGTTTCCCGGTCGTGGCCACGCCGATCGAAATCGGCATGATCGCGACCGCAGCCGGAATCATCACCCGCTCCGGGCCGGCCGGTCTGCTGGCCGCGATCGTGTACACGGTCTTCTACGGCCCCTTCTTCCTGTTCCGCAACAGCGTGCACCACCAGATGCTGGCCGATGCCCTTTATCTCCTGACCCTTGCCGTACTGTTCCTGTATCTCCGCGACGGCAGGAAAAAGTTTCTGCTGATCGGCGGTCTCTCCGCGGCCGCGGCAACGACGCTCCATCACTTTCTCGTCGTCCAGAGCGCGTTCGCCGTGGGGCTGTCCGGAATCGTTCTCGTTCTCACGGCCCGGCACCGGAAGGCGCTCCCCCTCCGGCCGGTTGCGTACACGGCTGCCGTTGCCGCGTGCCTGATTCCCGCGGTCGTGGCCCTGTTGACGACGCACCTGAGTTCCGTGGACCCCAAGGCCATGGACGATTTCTTCCGCGATTACGCACCCCTGCGCCACTTCGGACCCCTCTACATTCCGGACCCGTTCCCCTGGTTCTTCAAGACCTTCTGGCATCCGATCCCGGCGCTCCTGCTCGTGTTCCATTTCGGGCGCCGCCTGTTCGCCGACGAGCGCGCGCTGGTCCTCGGCACGATCCTCTGGGCCCCGGTTCTCACGGTCATGAATCCGCTGGTGTTTCCGGTCATGGCGGAGGCGGTGGGACTCCAGGTGGCCACACGGATCCTGAACCTCACGGCCTATCCCGGAGTTCTTCTCATGGGATGGATACTCAGCGAGCGCACCAACAGGCTGCGGGGCCTGATTCTCGTGGCCCTCTCCCTGCTGATGGTCCTTCCGCAAACCCTGATCCGGATCCAGGGAGATTACGGAAAGGAGCCGCGGGCGCGGGAACTCGCGGAGTCGCCGATGCGCTGGAGGCCGGCCCTGGAGATCCTCTCCGCGGAAACGCCGCCGGGGAGCGTGGTCCTCTCGGACCCGGTCACGAGTTATTCGATTCCCACGTTTGCGCCCCTGCACATCGTCGTCAACGCCCGGGCCGATTTTGCCTTCCAGGCCGAGGACTTCGAGCGGCGAAGGTGGGCGACGGACACGGTTCTCGACCCGCTCGGCGAGCCGGACAGCGCGTACGCGGCGCTCCGGCGGTACAACGTGAGCCGGATCGTGGTGAACAGGCTCTTCGCAAACCCGCTGGTCGTGGACAAGCTGGACATGATGGCCGGTTCGGCTCCGGGTCTGGCCCGGCTGTTTCAGCACGACCCGCTGCTCGTCTACGCGGTCGATCCGGAGCGGTTGCCCGCGGAGGGTCCGGCCAGCTCGGCACTCCGCAGCCGCCTGCTCGTCGACCCCGCCACGTTTTCCTCGTTTCTCGAACCGGGCACCGGGATCACATTCGACCGGGCTTCAGGAGTGGGCGGCGTCATGGGGCCAGAGGAGGCCGCCCTCGGGGACACGTTGTACATCACGTTCTACTATGAATGGCGCGCCGACGATCCCGGGAGCAACTGGTACGCGAAACTCGTCCGCGACGACGCCTACGGTTCGTCATGGCGCAAGTTCCGGCGGCAGATCCGCGGGTCGATCCTCGGCCAGCCGGAGTCGATTCTCTTCGTGCGCGACCTTCACTACGCCGCCTTCCGCCGCCGGAGCATTCCTCCCGGCTTCGTGTTCGCCGACCAGTTCCTCATCGCGGTTCCGCCCGACATGGTGCCCGGACGCTACTCGCTCCGCGTGGCCCAGGGAACTTTTCCCACCGAAGGAGCGATGGGACTCCACCTGGCCACGGTCGACATCGCAAGGCGCCGGAACTTTTGACCGGAACCGCGCCGCGGTCTAGAATGAAACTCCCATGGCTCAGTCCATCCTGGTCGTCGACGATGAATCCGACCTGCGCGAACTGATCGCGCACCATCTGAAATCCGCGGGATACTCCGTCCGGGAAGCCCGGAGCGGCGCGGGAGGGCTCGACTCGATTCTTTCCGAGCCTCCCGACGCGGTCATCCTCGATGTGATGCTCCCCGACCTCTCCGGCACCGAAGTCCTCAAGCGCCTGCGTTCCGTGCCGGAAACCGCGAAGCTGCCGGTCATTCTCCTGACCGCCCGCGGCGAGGAAATCGACCGGGTGCTCGGTTTCGAGCTCGGCGCCGACGACTACGTGGTCAAGCCGTTCAGTCCCCGCGAACTCGTGCTCCGGGTACGCGCGCTGTTCCGCCGGGCCCCGGATTCCGGCGGCGAGCCCGTGCTGGCCGCGGGAGGGCTGCGCATCGATACCGAACGCCACGAAGCACGCTTCGGCGCAGACACCCTCCCGCTTACCCCGCTCGAGTTCCGGCTGCTTCACTACCTCATGCAGCGCCCGGGCCGCGTGATTTCACGTGCCCAGCTTCTCGACAACGTCTGGGATCCCGGAGTCTTCGTGACCGACCGCAGCGTGGACACGCACGTCAAACGCCTGCGTTCGAAGCTGGGCGAGGCCGCGGAACTTCTGGAGACGGTCCGGGGCGTCGGATACAGGTTCCGCGGCTGATGCGCATCCATACCCAGATGGCGCTGATCACGTTCGGGATCACGCTTCTCGCCCTGGGCGTTGCCACCACGCTCTGGAACGACCACTACCGGAACGAAAGGCGCAGCGAGATCGACGAACGGCTGCTCAATGAAGCGCGGCTCGTTGCCGCCCTGCTTCCCCCGCCGGATTCACTGGACACGTTTCCCTTCGAAGCCGTCATCCGGCGGATCGACAACGAGAAAATGGTCCGCATCACGATCGTGGCTCCGGACGGAACGGTCATCGCCGAATCCCGGTTGAACGACGCGCAGACGGTCGGCATGGACAACCACGCCAACCGGCCCGAGATCGCCGCGGCGCTGACCGACGGAATCGGCCGGGCTGTGCGCTGGAGCGCCTCGCTGGGCATCGACATGTCCTACGTGGCCGTCCCCTGGGGACCACCGTCCGGTCCCCGCGGCGTCATCCGCGCCGCGCTCCCCACCACCCGGATCGACGCGGAGGAGCGGCGGGGCGCGATCCGGCTGCTCCAGGTGCTTGCCGGCGCAGCCATCCTCGCCTCGGTTCTCGGTTTGACGATCACGCTGGTCGTTTCCCGGCCTGCCTCGCGCATGGCGGGCGTGGCGAGGACGATCGCGGGGGGACGCCTGGACATGCGCATCGACGAGGAAGGCGGCGCGGAGATCCGTGACCTCGCCCGATCCGTGAACCAGCTCGCGGACTCGGTCGAGCGGCAGGTCCACGCCCTTGAAACCGAGCGGGCGGCGCTGGATCACCTGCTGCAGGGAATGCCGGACGGAATCCTGTCCATGGACGGCGACGGCCGGATCCTGCTGGCAAACCGGGCGGCTTTCAGACTTCTGAACCTTGCACCGGACTGCATCGGCCGGACGCCCGTGGAAGCGATCCGGATCGGCGAACTTCAGATGGCCGTCGATCATGTGCGGAAACACCGGGAGTCCACGGCGCTCGAACTGAAGCTCACCGAACCGGAACCGAAACGGATCGCGGTCACGCTCGTGCCGGTCCGCGACGGCATCGTGGCCGTGCTCAGCGACGTGACCCGCCTGCGCCGCCTGGAAGAGGCCCGCCGCGAAATGGTGGCCAACATCGGCCATGAACTGCGCACGCCGCTGACCGCCGTGCTCGGATACGTGGAGACCCTGGAACAGTCGCCGGATCTTCCCGCCGCCGAGCGCGGGCGCTTCCTGGAAATCATCCTCCGGAACGGCCGGCGGATGCAGAGGCTGGTGAGCGACCTGTCCCGGCTGTCGCAGCTGGAAACCGACCCGAAACCTCTCGCGTTGGGTGCGCTGAGCCCGGAGGAACTGATCCGGTCAGCCATCGAGACGATCACTCCGCGCGCGGCCGCCCGGTCCATAGAGATCGAGGCGGCCTGCGGCGACCTTCCGGATATCCTCGCGGACCGTCATGCCCTCGATACCGTCCTGCTCAATCTCCTCGACAATGCCGTCCGGGTCAGTCCCGAAAAGGGTCGTATCCGCGTCGCCGGGCGAGACGAGGGACAGTACGTCCGGATCGAGGTCGCCGACGGCGGCCCCGGAGTCCCGCGCGAACTCCGGGATCGGGTTTTCGAGCGGTTCTACAGGCTCGATTCCGGCCGGTCGCCGGAAGAAGGCGGTTCGGGCCTCGGACTTGCCATCGTCAAACACATCATACTGTTACACGGTGGACAGGTGGGCGTCGAGTCGTCTCCCGGGGCGGGATCCACCTTTCATTTCACCGTCCCGAAATCGCCTTCGTTCCGCCATCAAAACGCCACAGAGCCCGCCTAACCTCCGGTTCGTGAATCAACAACAACCGACGCGACGGGACGGACGTACCGTTCCAGGAAACCGCGAATCACAAGGAGGACCATCGATGTTGCGCACGCTCGTCATTTTCGCCACGCTCCTCGCCGCGACCCCCGCCCAGTCCGGAGTCGTCATCAAGGGATCGGACACCTGCCTGCCGATTTCCCAGAAAACCGCCGAAGCCTACCTGAAGGAACACAAGCAGGCCTCCATCACGGTCATCGGCGGCGGCACCGGTGTCGGAATCGCCGCCCTGATCGACGGCACCTGCGACATCGCCCAGGCCTCGCGCGACATCAAGTCGAAGGAAACGCGACAGGCCAAGCAGAAGGGCGTGAGCCCGGTGGAAACGGTGATCGCGCTCGACGCCCTCACCGTCATCGTGCACCCGTCGAACCCGGTCAAGGCTCTCACGATCGAGCAGCTCGGCAACATCTTCACCGGGGCCGTCACGAACTGGAAGGACGTGGGCGGCCCGGACAAGCGGATCGTCGTTTACTCCCGCGAGTCGTCCAGCGGCACCTACGCCTTCTTCCGCGAGCACGTTCTCGGCGGGAAGGAATTCAGCTCGGGCGCCCTGCTGGCCCCGGCCACCGGCGCCATCGTCCAGTCGGTGAGCCAGACCGAGGGAGCCATCGGATACATCGGCATGGCCTACATGACCAGGGGCGTGAGTGCCGTTCCGGTGGCCAGGGATGCGGCGTCGAAGCCGGTCGAAGCCACCATCGAAACGGCGGGAAGCGGCGATTATCCGATCGCCAGGGAACTCTACTTCTACACGAACGGCAAGCCGAAGGGAGAAACGAAGGCGTTCATCGACTTCATCCTTTCCCCGGAAGGCAGGAAGATCATCACGGAAGCCGGTTACGTCCCCGCCAAGTCCGCATCCTGATCCCGTCCGCCAAGAGGAGATGCATTTCGTGAAGCGATGCCTGATCGTTCTGGTGGCGGCTCTGGCCGTCGTTTCGGCCGCCGCGCACGGCGCCGAGACGGAACAGAAATACGGATTCAGCCCGGAGAGTTTCGAGATCAAGTACTACGTCCAGCCTCGCTACAGCGTGGACCTGGACACGGACAAGGCCGTGGACAACGGATTCGCCGTCCGGCGGTCCCGCGTGTACCTGACGTCCACGGTGGCCCCGCGCCTCAAGGGGCGGATCCAGCTGGAAACGCGACCGCAGGGCGTGGAAACACGCGAGGTCTGGTTCGAGTATGCCGGACAGGGCGGCCTGGAAGGGATAAGCGGGCGCGTCGGACAGTTCAAGAAACCGTTCAGCTACCAGGAGTTCGAAATGTCCTCGGGAGGGCTGAACCTGATCGACCGGCCGAAATCTAACGAGTTCCTGGAGTCGGCGCTCAAGGCGGCCGCCTACGATCAGGGCGCCATGATCCAGGCCGATCTCTGGGAAAGAGACGTTCCCGCCATGATCTCCGCCGGTGTGTTCAACGGAAACGGGATCAACAGGAAGAGCGACGACAACTCCGCCAAGGAGTTCGTGGTCCGTGCCGATGTGACGCCCTCGACCGGCGTGTCCCTGGGGGGAAATGTCGCCCTCAACGGTGTCGGAACGGGCGAGGCTTCCGAGTCCTTCCTGGTCTGGGGCGGCGATCTGCGCCTTGAGAAACGCGGAGTGCAGTTCGTCGGCGAAATCTTCGGCGGCGACAACTACGAGGCGCGCCTGGCTTCGGCGACCGCCGACGTGCCGTCGTTCCTCGGCGTTTACGGGGAGGCCATCTACCGAAGCCGCGGATGGGAACCCGCCGCGCGCCTGGAGCGGTTCGACTCCGACACCGACACCTCCGGCAATGCCCTGACGATCATCACCGGCCAGATTGCCCGATCGTTCAGCGGCAATTTCCGCTGGCAGATCAACGTCGTGCACACGCGGCCGGAATTCGAAGGGGCGGACAGCGAGACGCAGGTCGTGTCCCAGTGGACCGTCCGCCTGTGAAGAAATTCGCGGACAGGCTGATGGCGTGGGTGTTTCTCTTCTCCGCCGTTCTGTCTTCCGCCGTGATCTTTCTCATCATCGGATTCCTGATCAAGGAAGGCGCCGGCCTGTTCCGGGCCGTTCCCCTGGACTTCGGCATGGTCATCGTGGCCGACCCGCGGTCCGGCATCGAATCGCTGGATCCGGAGCAGATCCGTCACATCTCCGAAGGTGCGATTGCGGACTGGTCCGAGGTCGGGGCGGCCCAGGGACCGACCCTCTGGCTCGATTACGACGACCTCGACAACCAGGAGGAACACGCGACACTCACGGCGCTGATAGCGGCCACTCCCGGCGCCGTCGGAGCCGTCTTCGAGGATGAACTGACCGAGGATCCCGCCGCGGCCGCTCACGTTCGGAACATCCGGGTTCCAAAAGTGGGGGTTCTGCAGTTCCTCACCGGCCGGGCCTGGTACCCGACCGCGGAACCTGCGCCGCAGTTCGGAATCCTGGCGCTGATCCTCGGCAGTCTTCTCGTCACCGCCGGAGCGATCGTGGTGGCCCTGCCCATGGGGCTGGCCGCCGCCATCTACCTGGCGGAAGTAGCCAGGCCGAACGTTCGGGCGGCGCTCAAGCCGATCATCGAACTCCTCGCCGGCATCCCGTCGGTGGTCTACGGATTCTTCGGCCTGGTCGTCGTGGTTCCGTTCCTCCAGCGGATGTACAGACTCGACGTCGGCGAAACCGCCCTCGCCGGCATCATCATGCTGGCCATCATGGCTCTTCCCACGATCATTTCCGTGTCCGAGGATGCCCTGACCGCGGTTCCGCGCAGCTACCGCGAGGCTTCGCTGGCCCTCGGCGGCACACAGTGGCAGACGATCATCCATGTCGTCGTCCCGTCGGCGATCTCCGGCATTTCGGCGGCCGTCATTCTCGGCGTCGGGCGCGCCGTCGGTGAAACGATGACCGTTCTGATGGTCACCGGCAATGCCGCCCAGATTCCGACCAGCCTGCTCAAGCCGGTGCGCACTCTCACGGCGACGATCGCCGCGGAACTCGGCGAGGCGCCGCAGGGCGGGATTCACTACCAGGCGCTGTTCGCCGTCGGCATCGCGCTGTTCCTGTCCACGTTTCTGCTGAACATCGTGGCGGACTGGGTGGCCGGGCGCCGGGAGGGGGATTGACGATGGAGGGAGTCGAGATGTCCCTTCCCGAAGGCGCGACGCCGCAACCCGCGCGGACAGGACCGATGGGCGGGCCGAAACTGCGGTCGGCGGCGTCCCGCCGCCGCGCGGAGTCGTTCTGGTTTCTCCTCCTCCGCGCCAACGCGGTGGTCATCGTGGCGGTGCTCGCGCTGCTGCTCTGGTTTCTTCTCACGCGCGGGCTGGGCAAGGCGTTGTCCTGGGAATTCCTGACGCAGATGCCGTCCGACGGGATGACCGCGGGAGGAATCTTTCCGGCCATCGTGGGAACTCTCTGCCTGACCGCGGTGGCCATGGCCGTCTCGGTTCCGCTCGGCGTGCTGTCGGCGATCTACCTGAACGAATACCTGAAGGACGGGCTGCTCAAGCGGGGCATCGTCATGGCCACCAGCAACCTCGCCGGCGTGCCCTCCGTGGTGTTCGGACTGTTCGGCATGGCGCTCTTCGTCAAGGGAATGGGATTCGGCACCTCGATCCTGGCCGGGGGGCTGACCCTTGCCCTCGTTGCCCTTCCCGTCATCATACGCACGGCGGAGGAAGCCCTGAAGTCCGTCCCCAAGGATCTCCGTCAGGCCAGCCTGGCCCTTGGCGCCACCCAGTGGCAGACGATTCGCTTCGTCGTCCTCCCCGCCGCCGGGTCCGGAATCCTGACCGGAACGATCCTCTCCGTGGGTCGCGTGGCCGGTGAAACCGCCCCGATCCTGTTCACGGCCGCAGCCTACTTTCTTCCGCGGCTGCCGAGTTCGGTGCTGGATCAGGTCATGGCTCTGCCTTATCATCTCTACGTCATATCCACATCGGGCACCGAGATCGAAGCATCGCGCCCGCTCGCCTATGGTACGGCGGTCGTTCTCCTGTTTCTCGTTTTCGTGATGAACCTGTCCGCCGTATTCCTGCGCCAGGCACTCAGAAAGAGGGCCTCCTGATGAACACGACCAAGATCGTCGTCCGCGACCTGGATCTCCGCTACGGCGACAAGCCGGCGCTGAAGAAGATCACGCTGGACATTCCGGCGCATTCGGTCACGGCGCTCATCGGCCCCTCGGGGTGCGGGAAGTCCACGTTCCTGCGCTGCCTGAACCGCATGAACGACCTGATTCCGAACGTCACGATCGAGGGTACGGTCGAGATCGACGGGCTCGATATTCACGACCGGCGCGTGGATGTCGTGGACCTGCGGCGCCGGGTGGGAATGGTCTTCCAGAAGTCGAATCCGTTCCCGAAATCGATCTACGAAAACATCGCCTACGGCCCCCGCGTCAACGGGATCGGCCGCAAGGGGCAGCTCGACGACATCGTCGAGCGTTCGGCCCGAAGGGCCGCCATCTGGGAGGAGATCAAGGATCGCCTGAACGAGCCGGCCCTGGCGCTGTCCGGCGGACAGCAGCAGCGCCTGTGCATCGCCCGGACGCTTGCGGTGAATCCCGAGGTGATCCTGATGGACGAGCCGGCTTCCGCCCTGGATCCGATTTCCACCGCCCAGGTCGAGGCCACCATCCACGAACTGAAGAGCGACTACACCGTGATCATCGTGACCCACAACATGCAGCAGGCGGCCCGGGTGTCGGATGAAACCGCCTATTTCTATCTCGGGGAACTCATCGAGTTCGCCCCGACCACGGAATTGTTCACGAATCCTCGCAATCGAAACACGGAGGATTACATCACAGGGAGGTTTGGCTGATGCCAGCCGTCGTGCGCCGGGAGTTCGACAACGAACTCGAAGAGCTCAAGAAGAAGATCCTCACCATGGGCGGCCTGGTCGAGGCGATGCTTGCCGACAGCCTGTCGGCGTTGACCACCCGGGACACATCCCTGGCGGAGGCGGTCCAGGAAAAGGACGGCATGGTCGACCGCCTGGAGATGGACGTGGACGCGACGGCGTTCCAGATCATCGCCCTGCGCCAGCCGGCGGCCGGCGATCTGCGCCTCGTCATCGCGGCGCTCAAGATCTCCACCGATCTCGAGCGGATGGGCGACCTCGCGGTCAACATCGCCGAACGGGTGGTCGAGTTGAATGAGGAACCCCAGCTCAAGCCGTACATCGACCTGCCCCGCATGGCCGAAATGGTGCGGGCGATGCTGTCCGGTTCGCTCAACTGCTTCATGGATGCCGACCCGCGCAAGGCGCGACAGATTCTCGCGGCGGACGCGGCGGTGGATTCCATCCACTCGCAGTTGTTCCGGGAGCTTCTCACGTACATGCTCGAGGATCCGAGAACGATCACCCGGGCCACCCGGCTGATCTTCATCGCCAAGTATCTGGAACGGGTGGCCGATCACGCCACGAACGTGGCCGAGGAGGTCATCTTCGCCACGCAGGGACGGGACGTCCGTCACGGGAACATTTCCACGACGCCCGGCGAGGACACCGACCCGGGGAAAACCGGACCGGCCTGATCACGGACTTCCCTACTTGAGGCCGTAACGGCGGGGGAGCCGGCCCCGCGGATTCCTGAGGACGACCTTGGCGAGAACCCCCCAGGCCGTTCCGGTTCCGGCAAGGAACACACCCCAGGGAAACTGCTCCGGAGTTCTCCCGGCCGCGACGATGTCGTGATTGGCCATGAACGCCCACAGGAGAAGCGCCAGGGACAGGCCGAGCCCCGACCAGTCGAACAGGTCGAGATGAATGCGCACCCTTCGCGACTCGAACCGCAGGATCACCAGCGCCGCTGCGATGAGCGACGCGGAGATGATCACCGGGGCGAGCACCGGCCCGGCCCAGATGCGCGGAATCAGGAACAGGATGTCCCACTCCATCAGCGAACCCGGCCAGCCCAGCCAGACCGCAAGACCCGCGTAGTAGAGAATGTCCCAGACGCCGAAGAGATAGGCGAAGAACGCAAACCGCTCCCACCCCGTCCGGCCGGCCAGGGCCGCGACCGCCCAGAGCATGAGCAGTGTCGCGGCCTCGCGCACCGTTTCCACCGCCAGCACCGTATCCGGCAGGGGCACGAGCGGAAACCGGAAGCCGTCCGGATAGAAGAGCAGGCGCAGGTACACGACCACCGCGGCCTCGAGGAGCCCCATGGAAATGCCGTACAGGGTCGTGAAGATGAGGCGGCGGGGCGTCACCGGTTGATGAAATCCTGGGGATATCGAGCGACGAGGTCGATGACGACCCAGATGCCGTTCGCATCGGGGGACAGCCTCATCACCAGTCCCTCGGGTCCCGGATTCTCCGGCAGCCGTTTCGGACCGCGCTTCAGGAAAACGGAGGCTACGCGGTCGCCGTGAAGCTCGTCGATCGATTCCGGATCCGCGGCCGCCGACTGGATCACGACTCCCGCGTCCGCGAGCCATGAACCTTCCAGCCTCCCGAGGAGTTCGGCTCCGCGCACCACGGGGGCGGCCAGATCCCGGCGACCCGCCCTCAATGCATGGACGACCCGGGCGGTCGTCGCCACCCACGGATTCAGGATCTCGCGGCGGACCGGAGCCGGACCGGGATCGCCGACCGTGGGCGGGTCGTAGGTTTCACGCCACCGGGTACGGAAAAGTCCGTTCAGGGAGTCGCGGAGCGCATAGTTCAACTCCAGGCGCCCGCCGTCTCCGTCGATGCGCGCCCTGCCGTCCAGCAGTTCCTTCTTCCAGAGCGGCCGCGCCTCGCCCCCCCTTTCCAGGCGATAGAGAAGAATGGAAGGTTGCACCGCAGGCGGGAGGCCGGCGGACCAGAGGAGCAGGTCCGGTTCGGGTGTTTCGCGCGACCAGTCGAGATCCAGGACACGCCGGGGATCCATGGTCGGCGCCCCACCTCCCGGAACCCAGGTTTCCGGGCCACCGGCGAGGCGGACTCTCGGCGCCGGACCGTAGCGGGTTCTGCCGTCACTCACGATGTCGGCGGACACTCCGTTCAGCCCCGATTCCCGCTCAAGACGATAGCGCACGTAGCCGTCGTCGATCCGGATACGACTGCCGTAATGCGTCACGAGAAAGGCATCGCCGATCGCCTCGCTGACGAGTTCCTTGACCCCGGTGACCCCCGCGTCGGCCGGCGCCCGGTCGAGGATCGCGGCCAGGGCATCCGCGGCCATGGCCATGGCCGAATCCGCCGCGAGTCCGGCCCTCACTCGATCGCCTCGATCGGCGGCATCCCGCGCCCTGAGAAAACCGGCGCGAACGGACTGGAGGACCTTCCCGGGGGCCGTTTTCGAGACGGAGTCGAGAAAGAGCGGCGGTGCCGGATCCGGCCCGAGCGTGCCGCCGCTGATCGGCTCCCACTCCCGGGCGTAAACATGGTGCACGCCGAGGTCGCTCCGCCAGCGGACCAGGTACGCCCAGGACGGAACATTGGACACCTGCTCCACGGAAAGACCGGATCCGTTCCCGCGGATGTTGAATCTCCGGATTCCCTCGTCGAGGTCGGCGCCGTCCCCGCCGCTGAGAGGACCGAGGAGCGCGCGCAGAGTCGGATCCCAGACAGCGGACGATCTCCTCGACCAGAATCCCGGCTGCGCCAGCAGGCGATCAAAGGCGCCATCGATCGCCCGGCCCACCGCCGCGCTATCCACCGGGCCGCGCCGGAACTCGATCAGGCGCCACGACTCCATCACCCGATTGCCCGGGTGGCGATAGACGTATTGAACGAGACCCGTGCCGGCCCGGTACCAGGTCGTCGATTCGTCGGGCAGCGTGCTGAATCGAACCGGCAGACACTCGAAGGAGCCCGCGGGAACCACGATGGCCTCCGGGGCTCCGACGGTCCACACGTACCGGCTGTCCGGCCGTTCGCGACTCTCCAGCACCCCCCACTTCCTTCCCGGCACGAGGGGAAGGCGAAGATCCGCCCGTTCCGGATCCAGTGCGTCCCGATCCCCGGCGAAGATCGCCCGCATGCGCCTCGGGTCGGAAATGAACCATGCCGCGGAGTCGGACTCGACGACGAACGCGATGTCCTCGGACGGTTCCGGACCGCTGCGCTGCCGCGCGAGTACGGTCACGTTCAGCGATCCGTGCCGGTGCCGGGCCAGGGCCTTGACCTCGAGCAGGCCGGTCCGCGACTCGATCCCCTCCCCGTTCGGCAGCGTTTCCTCCGTCCGGTAGCGCCAGACCATGCCCGGAGAGAGCGGATACTCCGCCACCCTGAGCGGGGTGAAGCCCGGTGCGGCGGACGACGAATCCGTCCGTGCGGTCTCAGCCGCCGACGCCACGTTCAGGCCCCCGCCCCCCGCCAAGCAGGAAACGAGGAACACGAACAGCGCGGTCGCGCACGGCAGCCGGAATCGGGAGAATGTGTCTGGGGGGTGCGGGATTCGCATCACCGCGCGATTCTAGCCAAGGATCGGAAGCGGGACCAGAATCAAAGCAGGAACCCGTTCAGGAGCACCGGGACAGCGTCCGCACACGTTCCTCGTACGGGCCACGGTCCGCGGCGGGATCGAACTCACCGAGAAGCAGGAGCCGGACCTTTTCGTCCGCCAGCGCCGCGCGACAGGTTTCGGGTCCCGGGTTTCCTTCCGCCGCCTGCCAGGAGGCCTCCGCCTGCGCGGAAGCCCGGCGTAGAACGTCCCGGGGCTCGGACCCTGCTCCGAGCAGGATCCGGAACCGGGCCAGGCGCCCCTGGACGTCGGCGTCGCGCGCGAGGTCGCTTCCGGGCACATGGCTCGACACGAGCTCGAATCCCCGGGCGGCCAGCTCGTACTCCTGCGCCTCCATGGCCCGAAACGCCGCCGCGTAGACGATCCGGAAGTCGCGAAACGGGCTCTTTTCCTTCGCGAACCGGGAAGAAGCCTCGGCAAGACGGCTCGCCGCGTCATCGCCCGGGGGAACCACGCCGGCGTCGGCTCCGGATTTCCTTCGATCCAGGCGACGGTTCACTTCGGCCACGTAGACCGCGGGGTCAAGACCCCCGGAATCCTGCCTGCCGGTGACGGCGTCGGGAGCCGCGGTCCCAGCGCCGGCGGCGTCCTCCTCCGGTGACGCGGTCAGCCCCATCGATCCGGACGGGGTCGCGCCGGCGGTCCGTTTGTCCCCGTCGGCCAGGAGGGAGGGTTTGGGCGCCGACACGGGAGGAGACGGAGATGCCTCGGTTCGAGAGACTCCGGTTTGAGCGGGTGGGGCGGATCCCGCCTCCCGGGCCGCCCGGTCTTCGCTTTTCGCGCCCGGCGGACTGTCCTCTCCGAGCAACGTGCGTTCGGAATGGGCGCCGTCGGTCCGGTTGCGCTCGACCGATGCGGACGGAGTCGCGCCCTTGTCCAGGCGGATCTCCGACGGGAAAGATCCGGGACCGCCCGCGTCGGCCTTATTTTCAGTGGCCGGAGCCGCGGAGCGCTCGTCGGCGACCGGTGCGGAGGACATGTGGTCGGCGGTCGAATTCTTCATGGCCGGCGGGGGGACGCCTTCCGCTCCGGCAGCCTCCGGCCCGGCGGGTTCCCCTGTCTTGCCGGCTTCCGAAGCACTCCCGGCCTGATCGCGTTGGCCGGTGACGGCTTCGCGGGAACGAAACGCCACCTCGGGCTCCACCGGCGACTGATGAAGAATCTCGCGGGATGTGAGGATGACGACACCCAGGGCCGCGGCGGTGGCCACAGTCCAGCCCAGCCGTTTCCAGCCGAACGCCCGTTCGATCCAGCCGGTACGATCTTCCCGGGGGGCTGCAGCGCGGGTGACCGCCGCGGCCGCATTCAGTGTGGGCGCAGGAATCACCCCCTCAGGGGCGCCCCCCTCCTCGGCCACGCGCCGGAGAATCCGTTCCTCGAGACCGGGCCAGAAGTCGGGACCGGGGAGGTCCTCGTTCAGGTCGCGGCCCAACTGGTCCACATCGGCAAGAGCGACAAGGAGGGCAGTGCAGGCCGGACAGGTTTTCAGGTGAGCGTCGATCCGAACGCTTTCCTGCGCATCGATTTCCCCGTCGTGATACGCGGAGAGTTCCTCGGCAGCGGGGTGCCGGCCTGTGGTGTCCCGTTCGTCCGTCACGCCATCATCCTCTCGGGGGGGCTGCATCATGACCGAAAACCCTTTACCAGCAGAGAACGAAGTGATTCCCGGGCACGTGAAAGTCGCGACATGACGGTGCCCTTCGGTATCTCGAGCGCTCCGGCGATCTCCTCGTAGGAAAGTCCCTCGCTGACCCGGAGCAGAAAAACGGCCTTCTGCTCCGGCGGAATGCGGTCCAGAGCCTCTTCAACCTGGTCCAGCAGTTCCCTGCGCCCCGTGACCTCGAGAGGGGACTCCTCGTGGGGCGGCCGGGGCAGCTGCCCCTCGGGAACCACGTCGATGTCCACGCTTCTCTGCCGTTTCCGGCGATCAATCTGGGTCAGGGCGGCATTCACGGCGATCTTGTACAACCAGGGGTGAAAATCGAACTCCTCCTTGAACCTGTGGAAACTCCGGAACGCCTTGACGAACGTGATCTGGGTGATCTCCTCCGCATCGTCCGCGTTCCGGAGCATCCGGTACACGATGCGGTACACCGTGGCCTGGTGCCGGGACACCAGCGCGGCGAACGCGGACTGGTCCCCTCCCCGGAATCGGGCCACGAGGTCCCGGTCGGTTTCCGCCTCGGCTTTTTTCCGCTCGGGATCCGCGTTCATGACCTTCCGCCCCCACCCGGTCGGCCGGACAACGCCTTCACGGGCCACGTGCAATCACTCATCGTCCTCAGCGCTCCGCCAGGAGCCGGCCGCGCACCCGCACATCCCCCATGCGCCGGGTCACACCGATCCGGTCGAAGTATTCGAAAACAGGAATGCTGTGCTTCCGGCTCAATCCGAAGAGATCCTTGAGATCGCTGACCCGCATTTCCTCGTGGTCCTCGAAGAATTCGCCGGTTCTCGTCCGCATCGTCTCGAGGATGTCCGCCGGATAGTAGAGTTCCGTGCCCAGCTTGACCAGCTTCTCCTCAAGGACGAGAAACTGGAGAATCTCGCCGAGAATCGGGCCCAGTCCGGTCTTCTGCTCCAGTTCGCGGACCGTGGGCGGCGAGTATGTGTCCGCGCGGAGCGCGGCCAGCGTCCTGTCGATGCGGTCCTGATCGCCCGGAGTCAGGACGAGCTCGGCCGAATCGGCGCGGTAGCGGTCGCCGCGGACGAACAACCGGGCCTGGGAGGCCAGCACCTCGGTGACCGTCCTGAACAGCGCGGCGTCCGCCTCCTTCGGGAGAAGACTCTTCAGCTCCCCCCGTGACAGCCCCCACCGGAAAGGAGCCCCTTTCTGGTGACGGCGGCAGGCCTCCATGACCTGGGCGGCCAGTGCCTCGAACGCGGACGCGGACAGTCGTCGATCGTCATCGACACGAAAAACGTCGGACGTGCCTTCCAGGGCGGCGAGCGCCGATCCGGTTTCCGCCGCCGGCAGGCCGGCCCTGCCGGCCACGGCGTCGATCGTGGCCCCGAGGGGGAACGACTCGAGCGCCTGGAGAACCTTGTCCTCGACGCCCCCTTCCTCCTCCACACCCAGCCGGGCCACGGCAAGGGCGTCGTTTCTCCCGTGTTTTTCGGGATTCGGAACCAGGACCGTGCCGCCGCCGATGGCGCGCTGCGGGGAGTAGGAACGCATGACGAAGTGATCGCCGCGGTCGGCCACCACCGGCGCCTCGAGGCGAAACTGGACGATCGCGGAATCCCCGGGACGGATTTCGTCCCCTTCCAGCAGAAAGACCCGGCCCAGCGTTTCGCCGGCCCCGAGATGGAACCGGATCCGCTGGCGGTGGACGAGTGGGCGGGGGCAATCCTTGAGCAGGTTCACGCGGGCGTCGACCATGTACGACGCTTCGAGGGTTCCCGGCGCCAGCACCCAGTCTCCCCGGCCGATGCTCGCCCTGTCCACACCGTGCAGGGCCACCGCGGTCCGGCGGCCGGCCCGCGCCTCCTCCACGTCGTCGTTGTGCACCTGCACCGAGCGGACACGCGTTTCGATGTGTGCGGGCTCGATGACGACCCGATCTCCCGCCTTGAGCGTTCCGCGCCAGAGCGTACCCGTGACGACGGTTCCGAACCCCTCGACCGTGAACGCGCGGTCGATCGGCAGCCGGGGTGGAGACTGGGCCGGTCGCTCCGCGAGCTCCGTGAGCGAGCGGGAGAGCGCCGCAAGGAGTTCCTCGCGCCCCGCTCCCGTCTTCGACGAGACCGGTACGATTTCCGCTGATTCGAACAGGGTGCCCGCCAGGTACTCCGTCACGTCTTCCCGGACGATGTCGAGCCACTCCGGTTCGACCATGTCGGTCTTCGTCAGCGCGACCACCCCGCGCTTCACGCCGAGAAGGCTCAGGATATCGAAATGCTCGCGGGTCTGGGGCATCACGCCCTCGTCCGCAGCCACCACGAGCAGGACCGCATCGATGCCGGCCACGCCGGCAAGCATGTTGCGGATGAACCGTTCGTGGCCCGGCACGTCGACGATTCCCAGATCGGAGCCGTCCGGAAGCGTCAGGTGGGCGAATCCGAGATCGATGGAGATGCCGCGCTCCTTTTCCTCCTTCAGGCGGTCCGTGTCCACCCCCGTCAGGAGTCGAACCAGCGACGTCTTTCCATGATCGATGTGCCCGGCGGTCCCGACAACCGCGAACCGGCCGGTGGAAGCCCTGGTCACGGAGACGTCTCCGTTTCGCGGCGCACGTCGGCTCCGAGCGCGTTCAGCCGCTCCTCGATCCGCTCGTAGCCACGGTCGATGTGATAGACGCGGGAGACGTGCGTTTCCCCATCCGCCACCAGCCCGGCGAGAATCAGCGCGGCCGAGGCTCGCAGGTCGGTGGCCATGACCCGCGCGCCGGACAGCGACGGAACGCCGCGGATCACGGCGGTGTTGCCGTTCAGCTGGATATCCGCGCCGAGACGATGCAGTTCGGCAACGTGCGTGAAGCGGTCTGCGTACACCTGGTCCGTGATCAGGCTCGTCCCTTCCGCTATGGACAGGAGGGCCATCATCTGGGCCTGGAGGTCGGTGGGATAGCCGGGGTAGTAGTCGGTCATGATCTCCACCGGCTTGAGTTTCTTCGGCCCCAGGACCCGCAGGCCGGCGGGCGATTCCTCGACCCGGGCTCCGACCGCCTCCAGCTTGCGGATCGCGGCGGTGAGATCGCCGGACTGGGCCCCGCCGATCGTCACGTCGCCGCCGGTCATGGCCGCCGCGATCAGGTAGGTGCCCACCTCGATGCGGTCGGGAATGATCGCGTAGGGCGCGGGCTTCAGCGTGCCTCCCCCTTCGATCGTGATTTCCTTTGTCCCGCCGCCGGCAATCCTCGCACCCAGTCCGTTCAGGTAGTCGGCGAGCGCGGGGATTTCCGGCTCCTGGGCGGCATTCCGGATCCGGGTCGTGCCCGCGGCGCCGACGGCGGCCATCATGATGTTGCCGGTGGCGCCCACGCTGGCGATGTCGAGAAGGATGTCCGCACCACGGAGCTTGTCGGCCCGGGCCACGATGTACCCGTGCTCGATGTCGATTTCCGCGCCGAGCGCCTGCATTCCCTTGATGTGAAGATCCACCGGCCGCGGGCCCCACGCGCAGCCGCCTGGGAGCGAAACGCGCGCCTCGCCAAACCGGGCAAGGAGAGGCCCCAGTACATAGATCGATGCCCTCATCGTCTTGACTAGGTCGTAAGGGGCTTCCGCCGATCTGAGGTTCGAAGTATCCAGGACTCCGGTGTTGCCGTCCTGGGTCCAGACGGCCCCGAGAGTTTCCAGAAGCCGCCCCATCGTGGTGACGTCCCTCAGGCGCGGAACCCGCTCGAACCGGTGCACTCCGGGGGCCAGAATGGCCGCCGTCAGGACCGGAAGAGCCGCGTTCTTGGAGCCGGAAGCGGTGATCGTCCCCCGGAGCGCCCGCCCTCCTCTGATGACTATCTTGTCCATTTTCGCCCTTTTTTGCCGATATGGGTGGTCAATGTGTGCCGTTACGGGCGGTCCGCTGGTCCGACTTCCGGATCAACGCCCCGAATTCGGAACTTTGGCAGCCCCTGTCGCGTATCATCATCAGTAACAAACGGCCGAATGCCTTCCCAGTTCTCCATTTACACGATTTACAAGTCGCTGCGAGGGTCCGGCCGCCTGAGGCCCCACGTGCATGTGGGGTGAAAATCCCCGGCAGTGTACCATGCAGGGAGACAGGAACCTCTGACGTTGAAAACAACTCGAAACGGAGCCACCGCATGACGCGGCCCAGGGCCGCGTCCCAGAAAAGGAGTCCCATGTTGAAGCAGAAAGAGATTCTCGGAGTCGCCGCGCTGTCGGCGTTCATCGGAGCTGTGGTCGGGCTGTTTCTCTTCGGCTCGTTCGGGGGGGAGATCACCCCCGGTCCCCAGGCATCAGCCTCGCCGCACGGCGTGTTCCAGGCGGCCAGCCTGCCGATCAGCCAGATGGATCCCGGAACGCCCCTGACGACGACCACGTTCACGAACGTGGCCGACCATGTCATACCCGCTATCGTGGTCATCACCAGCCAGAAGACGGTCCGAACCACATCCAGCCTGCCGTTAGGCAATGATCCCTTCCGCAGGTTCTTCTTCGGCAACCCCTTGAACGAGGAGCCCCAGGACCAGGAAGTGCGGGGACTCGGCTCGGGAGTCATCGTCAGCCCGGACGGCTACATACTGACGAACAACCATGTCGTGAACGATGCGGACAAGGTCCAGGTCCGACTCGACAAGCACAGCACCCTCGAAGCGAAGGTGATCGGCACGGATCCGCAGTCCGATCTCGCGGTTCTCAAGGTTGATGCCAAGGATCTGTCCTACCTGAAGTTCGGCGATTCGGACGCGGTCCGGATCGGCGAGTGGGTCGCGGCGGTCGGTGCGCCGTTCGGCCTCGACCGGAGCCTGACCGTCGGGATCGTCAGCGCCAAGGGGCGCAGCAACGTGGGCGTGACCGGACAGGGTGGCTACGAGGACTTCATCCAGACGGACGCCGCCATCAACCACGGAAACTCGGGCGGCGCGCTGGTCAACCTGAACGGCGACCTGATCGGCATCAACACGGCCATCGCCACGAATACCGGCGGATCGAACGGCGTCGGCTTTTCCATTCCGATCAACATGGCCCGGAGCATCATGACGAGCCTGATCGAGGACGGACGGGTCAGCCGCGGCTGGCTCGGCATCTACATCCGCGACGTGGACGAGCAGCTGGCGAAGGGGATCGGCCTCAAGGAAGTGCGCGGAGTCGTCGTGTCCGGTGTCCAGAAGGACACGCCCGCCGACAAGGCCGGGCTCAAGAGCTACGACGTCATCCTCAAGCTGGACGACACGGTGATCGATGACGTGTCCGATCTCCGGAACCGGGTGGCCGCGACGAAGCCGGGAACGAAGGTGAACCTCGGCATTCTCCGGGACGGCAAGACCATCAACGTCGTGGTGAAGCTGGACGAACTGCCCACCGATCTGGCCGAGGCGGGCGGAGAGGATCCTTCGACCACGCAGGATCCATCCGTCAGCAAGGGGGATGAGGAAAAGCTGGGCATCGAGGCGCGGACGATGACGCCGGACCTGGCCCGGGAAATGCGCACCGACGAAACCCGCGGCATCCTGATCACCGCCGTGGCCCGGGGAAGCCGGGCGGAACGTGGCGGCCTTCAGAAGGACGACGTGATTCTCGAGGTCAACCGGAGCACGGTCGGATCCGTCGACGATCTCCGAAAGGCGATCCAGAACATGTCCAAGGGGGATACGGTGGTTCTCCGGGTCGCCCGGAACTCGAACTACCTGTTCCTCGTGATCGAAATGTAGATCTTCCCGGGAAGTCACGGGGGTGCGGGGCCAACCCTCCGCACCCCCGTTTTTCTGTGCGGCGGACGCCGTTTCGATGCAGCAGGGCCGCTGTCGCGGTGCGGCAGGGACGCCACCGAAGCTGTCCGGGGCGTCAGGCGGCCTTGGCGACACCGGCGGCCGGAGTCGCCCGGACGATGCAGGACCCGGTGACCACTGGACGATGCACCGGACACGGACTACAATGCCGCAACCCGGACGATCTGGAGGCAAACTCCTGCAAACCATGAAAATCGCGTTCTTTACGGACACCTACAATCCCAGCCTGAACGGTGTCGTGACCTCAACGAACACGTTTCGGCGGGAACTCGAGGACCTCGGGCACACGGTGCATGTGTTCGCTCCCGCGGCTCCCAGGCTGCCGGAGGAAACCGGCGTCACCCGGATCGCGTCCGTACCCCTTCCCACGGAACCCAACTGCCGGATCGCCGTCCCGTTTCCGCGGTCCCTGCTGATCGAGTTCGCCCGCAGTCACTTCGACATCGTTCATACCCAGACGCCGTTCGGTCTCGGTATCTGGGGCGCGGCCCTGGCGCGGATGTTCCGGAAACCGCTGATCCACACGTATCACACGTTCTTTGCGGAATACAGCCACTACCTGAAGGTGCGCGAAGGATTCGGACGGGCGTTTGCGGCCCAGTACAGCCGGATCTACTGCAACCGCTGTGAGCACATCATCGTGCCCTCGCCGATGTTCATCGACATTCTGCGTTCCTACCGCATCACGACGCCGATCGAGGTGATCCCCACCGGCGTATCGATCCCGGCCCGGCGATTGACGCGTACCGAGGCGCGCGATCGCCTCGACATTCCTCAGGACCGGCAGGTCCTTCTCTACGTCGGCCGCCTCGCGAAGGAAAAGAACGTCGAATTCCTGCTCGATGCCCTGAAGGCGCTTCGGGAACGCACCCGGAGGGATCCCCTGCTGGTCATTGTCGGCGACGGCCCGCATCGCGGCGATCTCGAGAACGCCGCCGCCGAACGCGGCCTCCAGGATCGGATCCGCTGGACCGGCGGCGTCCCGCACCAGGAGGTCTTTCACTATTATTCCGCGGCGGATGTGTTCACGTTCGCCTCGCGCACGGAAACCCAGGGGCTGGTCGCCGCGGAGGCGATGTCCTGCGGATTGCCCGTCGTGGCCCTCAAGGGCCCCGGCGTCAACGATTTCGTCACACCGGCGCGGGGCGGTTTCCTGACCGACCCGACCGTGGACGCGTTTCTTCACCCGCTCAAGGCGCTCCTCGACGATCCGGAAACCCGGGAGGAGGCCTCGCAGGCGGGAATCAAGGCGGGCCCCGGCTGGAGCAGCAGGAGGCAGGCCGAGCGGCTTCTCGAGCGCTACGAACAGCTCCTGGTCCGGACGCCGCCCGCGCGGCCGCGCATCATCCGGCGGGCCCTGGCCACTGTGTCGGCGGGCATTGCCGCCGGCGACCGGGTCATCCGCCGCCGTCACTGATCGGCCGTCGTATGGCCCTGGCGTAGCGGGGACGGCCGGTCAGGTCTTCCTCGATGAGGACCTCATCGAAATGCCCGGTCCCGGCGATCAGCGAGCGCACCGCTTCGCCGTGGGACACGTCGATTTCCATGGCCAGGAGACCCCCCGGCTCGAGCCGCGCCGGGGCACCGGTCACGATCCGACGAATGATGTCGGTGCCGTCTGCGCCGCCGAGAAGCGCCTCGCGCGGTTCGTGATCCCGGACATCCCGCGGCAATCCCTCCCAGAGCGCGTCGGGGATGTACGGAGGATTGGCCACGACCACCGCGAACCGACCGGGCGGCAGCGGCTCATAGAGATCTCCCGCGTGGAGGACGGCCCGTTCCATCGCGCCCGAGTCGGCGATGTTGGTCCGGGCAAAGCGGAGCGCGGACGGCGACAGTTCGACCCCAACGCCCGACAACGTGGGGTTCTCGGTCAGCAGGGCCGCGAGGATCGCACCGCTTCCCATGCAGAGTTCCAGCACCCGCGCCCCGTGCCGTTTTTTAAGGAATTCGAGAACGAGGTCGACCAGCCCCTCCGTTTCCGGCCGGGGGACGAACACGCCGGGACCGACGGCCAGATCCAGGTGTCGAAACGCGGCGCTGCGGGTCAGGTACTGCAGCGGCATGCCGGAGAGCCGGGCTTCCACCAGGCGGTCGAGTTCGGAGCGTTCCTCGCGGGTCAGCGCCCGGTCCGGCGCCAGCACCGCCTGCGAGCGCCGAATACCGAGCACCGACTCGAGAAGGATCGCGGCTTCGTGCCCGGATCCGGAATCGTGTTCGGACAGAATCCCGGCGGCTTCACGAAGCCAGCCGCGGACGGTCCCGTGCCTTTCATCACCCAAGGTCGGTGTCTCCGGTCAACGCCCTGAAAGCCATTCACCCCTGATCGCAATGAATGTCGGACATCACGCCGGGGACGACAATAGGGAGGATACACCACGGCGCCACGCGGACGACCAGCCTGCGGAAGCTCACGGCGCCGATGCCTGTCCGGGCGGTGCCCGCCTCAAACGGAGATTGCGTCGCGGGGAGGGGGGGTGCCTGCGGGGTTATCGTTTCAGGCGGCCCGCGCTCCGGGACTGTCCAGAACTTCACGCACCGTGCGCGAAAGGGCATCCAGCCCGAAGGGCTTCTGCAGGAAAACGGAACGGGGGTCCATGAGCCCCTGGCGGATGACCGCCTTTTCGGCATACCCGGACACATAGAGGACCTTGAGATCGGGTCTCGTTTTCGTGATGCGCTTCACGAGTTCGGGCCCGCTCATCTGCGGCATGACCATGTCGGTGATCAGCAGGTCTATGTTCCCCTTGTATTCGTCCATCAGGGCGATCGCCTCCGGCCCGGAGCCGGCCTCGAGGAGCGTGTACCCGCCGATTTCCAGCGATGTGCGCATGGACGCACGCACCAGCCGCTCGTCCTCCACGATGAGGATCGTCTCGCTGCCCCGCGGGATCTCCAGTTTCAAGATCTGCAAAACGGGTGTCAGGCTGTCCTCGACCCGGGGGAGATAGATCTTGAACGTGGCGCCATGCCCCGGCTCGGAGTAGACCTGCACGTCCCCCTCGCACTGGCGGGCGATCCCGTACACCGTGGCCAGACCGAGGCCCGTCCCCTTCCCGACGCCCTTCGTGGTGAAGAACGGTTCGAAGATCCGGGCCTTCGTCGCTGCATCCATGCCGGTTCCCGAATCGGTCACCGCGAGCATGACGTAGTTCCCCGGCTTGAGACCGTTCCGGGACCGCGTGCAGAGGGCGTCGAGCGTCACGTTCGACGTTTCGATCGTCAGCTTTCCTCCCCGGGGCATCGCATCGCGCGCGTTGACCACGAGATTGAGAAGGATCTGCTCGATCTGCCCCGGATCGGCCTTGACGTTGCCGAGGTCTTCGGCGGGGATGGTCGCGATATCCACGTCTTCATCGATCAGCCGCCCGAGCATCTTGTCCATGTCCAGGATGATGTTGTTCAGATTCAGGATCTTCGGCTGGACGACTTCCTGTCGACTGAAGGCAAGCAGCTGCCGGGTCATGGCCGCGGCCCGTGCCGAGGCCTTGCGGATCTGCTCCACCTGGATTCCGGTCACCGATTTCGGATCCTCTCTTCTGAGGATGAGGTCGCTGAAGCCCTGAATCACGGTGAGCAGGTTGTTGAAGTCGTGGGCCACCCCGCCGGCAAGCCGGCCGACCGCCTCCATCTTCTGCGCCTGGCGCAGCTGCTCCTCGAGGGCCATGCGCTCGGTGATGTCGATGGCCACCCCGCCGATCAACCGCTTTTCACGGCTGACCAGGACCGGAAAGCGGAACAACAGCCAGGAACGTTCCCCGCGACCCGGTATCGGCAGTGCCTCGATGGTTTCCGTGACCCTGTTCGACTGGAACGCCTGGGTATCGTTGTCGCGCAGGCGTCGGGCCACATTGTCCGGGAGCCAGTGATGATCCGTCTTGTCATTGGACGCCTGGGCATCGAATCCGACGAGCCGGACGAACGGAGCGTTCGTGTAGATGTAGCGCCCCTTCTGATCCTTGAGAAAGGCGACCGCCGGGCTGTTGTCCATGAACGAGCGGAACAGCTCCTGGCTCTCCTTGAGAGCCAGCCTCGCGTCCTCCATGTCGGTGTGCCGTTTCTGAAGCGCCAGCGCCATCTCGTCGAAGGACCGGGCGAGATCGTCCAGTTCCCCGTGCCCGTAGACCAGTCCCGACCGGGCTTCGAGATCGCCCCGGCGCAGCCGCTGCGAGGCATCGACGAGGGCGCGGACCTGGCGGATGACGAAGAAGTCCCCGCCGAACCAGGCGGCGATCAGCGCCAGGAGACTGGCCAGGATCATGGCCACGAAGGCCGCGGCAAAGGCCCGATCCGCCTCGGCCGTGATCAGCTTCCGGTTGATGCCGATGATCATGAACCCGCGGGATTCCGGCGACTCGAACAGCGGCGTGAACGCGTAGACAGTCGGGATGCCGTCCGGGTCCTTCATTTCCGCGGTCCCTTCCCGCTGGGCCATCAGCGTCTGCATGATGGGCGTGCCGGCCAGGCTCTTTCCAACCCACTGCTTCCGTTCGGGATGGCTGGCCAGGATCGTGCCCGAGGCATCGATGACAGTGAGCGATGCCCCGGCGGGGAATGACGACTCCGATGCGAGATTGGAGAGCCAGTGGAGGTCAATGGCCGTGTAAAGCACGAACTTCAAGGCCCGAGCATCGTCCTCGACAGGAAATCCGAAGTGGAGGATCGGACGTGTTCCGCCGGCATCGACCTGGTAGGTGCCCGCCACGAACTGCCTGTCGTTGAGGACCCGGCGGAACCAGGCGCGGCGACCCAGGTTGGCCCGGTCCCCGGGCGGGCGGGCGCCGGCGACAATCCGGCCGTCTGGCCTGGCGAGCCCGAGGTCCACGCACATCGGGTCGTCCTTCAGAATTCCCGCAAAGAGGTGCGAGACGGCCCTGGCCTCTCCCGACCGGATAGCGGGGTATCGGGCCAGGACGAGGAGCATGTGATGCATGCTCTCCGCCACGCGCTTCTGGTGCGCGGAAGCCAGGTGGGTCAGCTGAAGCGCGTCGGATCGGGCTCGCGCCATGGCTTCGCGGCGCTGCTCGACGTTCGTGAGATACGCCAGCCCCAGGGCGGGGAGAACGCTGAGAAGCACGAGAAAAAGCAGGCGCGAACGCAGCGTCGGCAGAAAACGTCGAACCAGGGAAGACATGAGCGGCGTTGAACCCCGGGGGGCGGACCGGACCAGGAAGTTCGCGAACTTCCGGCCGGGGCGCGCTCGGGCCCCCGGCCTTCCACCCGGTTATCGGCCCCGAGGTGAGGAAAATTACCTTAGTGATTCGTTTGTCCCTTGAGAGACCGGCGCTCCCCACCGGGGAGGGTTCCGACGATCCGGGGCATGAATGACAGCTTAAGTTGTTAACTTATTGCAACTTGACGAACAAGGACCGCGGGCTGCGCCGATCTGGCGAGGTGGAATGTTTGAGGGGCCACGATCGACGGATGGCCGGGCTGGTGAAGAACTGGAGCCGCGGATCCGGCGCTCAAGCCGCGCGGACGAAAGTCAGTTCGAGATCTCCGCCTTCTTTTCCATGTCCGCGGCGATCAGGGCGTTGACCACGTCGTCCAGATCCCCCTCCATGATTTCCCGGAGCCGGTACAGCGTGAGGCCGATCCGGTGGTCCGTAAGGCGCCCCTGAGGGAAGTTGTACGTGCGGATCTTGGCGCTGCGGTCACCCGTGGACACCTGGCTCTTGCGGGCTGCGGCGTACTGCCTTTCCTGCTCCTGGATCTTCACGTCGAGCATGCGGGAACGGAGAATCTTCATCGCCTTGGCCTTGTTCTTGATCTGGCTGCGTTCGTCCTGGCAGGTGACGACGGTGTTCGTGGGGATATGGGTGATCCGAACGGCGGAATCGGTGGTGTTGACCCCCTGCCCGCCCGGACCGGAAGCGCGATACACATCGACCCGGAGATCCTTTTCCTCGATTTCGATGTCCACGTCCTCGGCCTCCGGCAGGACCGCCAGCGTGACGGCGGACGTGTGGATCCGTCCGG
Organism: uncultured bacterium; assembly: GCA_964596775.1. Taxonomy (GTDB): domain Bacteria; phylum Eisenbacteria; class RBG-16-71-46; order JABDJR01; family JAWXBZ01; genus CAZQVN01. Next base: position 19,990 of record CAZQVN010000013.1, on the reverse strand, counting down.
ATGCTTCCGTGGCCGGCACGCGCTGCACGCGGTGCACACCGCTTTCGTACTTCATCCTTCCGTAGGCCCCGCGCCCTTCCAGGGCAAAACTCACTTCCTTGAGGCCGCCGATCCCGGTTTCGCTCGTGTTCATCACGTCGATGTGCCACCCCTTGTTTTCGGCGTAGCGGGAGTACATCCGAAACAGCTCGGCGGCGAACAGCGCGGCCTCTTCGCCGCCGGTGCCGGCGCGGATCTCGACGATGACGTTCTTGCTGTCGTTCGGATCGCGCGGATGCAGGAACTCGTCGACCACGGCCACGAGCGGGCCGTGTTTCGGCTCCAGTTCGGCGAGCTCCGCGGCGGCCAGTTCCGCCATCTCCGGATCCTTCGACGTTTCGACCATTTCACGCGCTTCGTCGATGCTCCGGTTCAGCTTGACGAGTTCCTCGAGCGCCGCGGTCACCTCGGCCACCTCGCTGCGCTCCTTGCCGAACTTGCGCAGCTCGGACGGATTCGACAGAACAACCGGATCGGACATCTTCTGATCGAGTCCGGACAGGCGTTCGCGGTATCTGGCCAGAACGGCTTCGTAGTTTTCGCTCATCACATCACCCTGATTTCGCCCATGTCCGAGGCCTCCAGTGGCGTGACCGCCTCGACGGCCCGAATGGCCACTTCCAGCTGCGTCAGATCCGGTTCACGTGTGGTCAACAGTTGCAGCTTCAACCCGGGCGCCGCGAGGAACCGCACCCAGCCCCGATCCCAGTTCCGTCCGCTGAAACGGATCGCCTCGTAAGCCAGCCCGCCGATCAGGGGAATTCCGGACATGCGGATCAGGCGCTCGCCGATTGTGTCCGGGCGTCCGAAGAAAGTAAACACCACGATGCTCGTGATCATGACCGTGAGCAGAAAAGCGGTGCCGCAGCGCGGGTGGAGCCGGGTGAACGTGGCCGCGGTTTCCGGCGACAGCGGTTGACCGGACTCGAAGTTGTGAATGGCCTTGTGCTCCGCGCCGTGGAATTCGAACACCCTCCGCATCTCGCTCCACAGGCTGATCGCCTTGAGATAGGCAACGAGAAAGACGAGACGGATCAGGCCGTCGATCAGGTTGAACAGGACGGAGTGGCGGACTCCCGTCCATTCCGTCAGGAGCAGGGGCACATAGAAGAAAAAGAAGATCCCGAGGCCGAGCGACAGGAC
>CAZQVN010000013.1:0-18708 GCA_964596775.1 uncultured bacterium | reverse complement strand
GCGACAAGCTCGGCCGAGTGCGCCAGCGCCTTCATCCCGATGACCATGGATTCGACCAGGCCGAGTCCGCCCCGGATGATCGGAAGGCGGAACAGCGAGGATCGCTGGAGAACGGAAAGAAACGGATCCTGCTTGAGGGAGATTTCGCCCGACGTCCGGAGAACCGCGGTGGCCACCTTGCGCGGCGAGCGGATCATGACGCCCTCGATCACGGCCTGGCCCCCGATGGGGGCATAGGCCGCCATCCGGGGGGCGGAGGCGAGAATGTTCAACAGAAGCGTTCTGACGCGAATGTTCATTCGGAAACCGGGGATGGGTGGATGTGCGGCGGAGGAAAGAAAAACGCAAAAAAAGACCGCCCGGCCCCTGGGGACCGGGCGGTAAAAGCTAACCGCGGTTTGCCGTGGACGTGGACTCCTCGCCCTTGATGCCGTACTTCCGCCGGAAGCGCTCAACGCGTCCCGCCGTGTCGACGAGCTTCTGCTTGCCGGTGAAGAACGGATGGCAGGCGGAGCAGATTTCGACGTGGAAGTCGGGGACGGTGGACCGCGTCTCGATCACGTTTCCGCAGACACAGGTGATCCTGGTTTCCATATAATTCGGATGGATTTCGGCTTTCATGCGTGACTCCTGATTTCATGGTACCGCCGGTCTTGGCCGGCATGGTCGTCCGACAAGGCCGAACAGTGTAGCACAACCGGCCCTGTCAGGTATTCATCATCTCCAGGAACTTCTTGTTGGTCTTGGTCTTGCCCATCTGGTTGATGAGGAACTCGATGGCCTCCTGCGGCGACTGCTCGTTGAGAAACTTGCGCAGGATCCAGATCTTGTTGAGCGTCCCCGCCTCCATGAGGAGCTCTTCCTTGCGGGTTCCGGAACGGTTGATGTCGATGGCCGGGAAAACACGGCGGTCGGCGATCTTCCGGTCAAGGATGATTTCCATGTTGCCGGTGCCCTTGAACTCCTCGAAGATGACGTCGTCCATGCGGCTGCCCGTTTCGATGAGCGCCGTGGCGATGATCGTGAGGCTTCCGCCCTCCTCGATGTTGCGGGCCGCGCCGAAGAAGCGCTTGGGCCTCTGAAGTGCGTTCGCGTCGACACCGCCGGAAAGGATCTTGCCGGAGTGGGGTACGACCGTGTTGTGGGCGCGCGCCAGACGGGTGATCGAGTCGAGAAGGATCACAACGTCCTTCTTGTGCTCCACGAGGCGCTTCGCCTTTTCAATGACCATGTCGGCCACCTGCACATGGCGTTCGGCCGGCTCGTCGAACGTGGACGAAATCACTTCGCCACGAACCGAGCGCTCCATGTCCGTCACTTCCTCGGGGCGCTCGTCGATGAGTAGAACGATGAGCTTGACCTCCGGGTTGTTCGTGGTGATGGCGTTGGCCACGCGCTGCAGCAGCACCGTCTTGCCGGCCCGGGGCGGTGAAACGATCAGTCCGCGCTGCCCCTTGCCGATCGGCGTGAGCAGGTCCATGACCCGGGTGCAGAGATCGTCGGGACGATACTCGAGCAGGATCTTCTCCTGCGGGTAGAGCGGCGTCAGGTTGTCGAAGAGCGTCTTCGTCTTGGCGACTTCCGGGCTTTCGAAATTTACGGCCTCGACGCGAAGAAGGGCGAAGTAACGCTCCCCCTCCTTGGGCGGGCGCACCTGCCCGGAGATCGTGTCGCCGGTGCGGAGATCGAAGCGCTTGATCTGGGACGGCGACACGTAGATGTCGTCGGGACCCGGAAGGTAGTTGTAGTCGGGAGAGCGGAGGAAACCGTACCCCTCGGGAAGGATTTCCAGGACGCCCTCGGCGAAAATCAGCCCGCTGCGTTGCGTCTGGGCCTCGAGAATCTTGAAGATCAGCTCCTGCTTTCGCAGGGCGCTGACCGAAACGACCTTGAGTTCCTCGGCCATGGCCTGGAGCTCGGGAATTGTTTTTGCCTTCATGGCCGCGATGTCCATGGCCTGACCCGATGATGCCTGGGAGGCGGAAGCGGCGGGCGCCGGGGTTTCCGGTGCGGCTTCTTCAGTCGATTCGGCGGTCGGCTCGACGGGCGTCGGCTCGACGGTTTCCGTCGCTGCGGCTTTGCTGCGGGTGTTGCGCCCGCGGGGTTTCGATGCGGTATCCAATGGATTTGACCTCTGGAGGAATTGAGCCTCGGTGGACGATACCTTTCCAGACCCGGAGCCAGGCTGTCTGAACTGATTGTGATTGGCTCGGCGTGTCGGTCAGGTGCGTGAAAAAAATAACGAGGGTTGGCGAGAACGGAGCAGAAACCGTGTTCTCTTGAACCAGTTGACCGTGATCCTAAACAGGTCCGGATCGGGTGTCAACGGGCTTTTTTGGTTCGGACCGCCGGGAGGTGCAGGCCTGGAGAGGTGCCGCGGCGAGGGCTGGTGAAACCGGCGAGACCGGTTCGGGCGGAAACGCCGGTTCCGGCTCGAACGGCTCCCTCGCGACCGGGCGGCGGGCTCACTCCCGGCTCAGCACGTAGTCGGACAGGTCCACGCGGATCGCCGAAGCGAGCTCCGGATGTACCCGGAGGACTTCCTGGTACATGTCCTGGGCCACCCTGCGGTAGGACGTGTGCCCCTGGCGCGCCGAGCGCAGGGAAATGAAGTGATGCAGCTCCCTCAGGTTCATCGACATCAGGAACCGCTTTCTGAAGCCCAGGGGGAGCACGTACTGCGCTTCCTCAGGGTGATCGACGGCAAGGATCCGCCACGCTTCAGCGGCCGAGTCCATGGCCCGGTCGAAGTCGGCGCCCATGCCGGCGTCATCGATTCCCTCCGGCCTCTCGCAGCCCAGGTCGGCGGTGAGCCGCTGCGGGTACTGTCCCGCCATCCGGTGCCGCTGGATGTCGCGGTAGGCGCCGTAGTCCACGGTCACCTCGAACAGGTAGCGGGTTTCCTCGAACGCGCGGAGCGGCTGGTCGTGGCGCCCGCGACGCGCCACGTATCCGTTCAGGATTCGGGACGCCTCGGCCCGGCCCATTCCGGCGACCTTCGCTTCGACCTCCGCGGCGGACCTGTTCGTGACCGAGAACAGGAGTGCGGTCAGCACCCGATCCGCGCCGTCTTCGTCGTAACGGACAAGGCGGACACGGGAATCCGGAGGCGTCGTGCGCTGGCCGGCACCGGGGGACCCGGGCCAGAGGGAGCCCGCCTCGCGTTCCATGTCTCTTTCCGTCTCCGCGCGGAATTCGGAGCGGTCGGCGTACTTGATCAGCGTCGGCACGATCTTGCGCGCCTCGTCCTTGATCCGGCCGCCGTAGCGGCGCGCTTCCTCGAGCGGGTGGGACAGCATCTTGACGAGGAGCCCCTCGAGGGCGCGCGCGTTGACCGTCATGCCGATGTTCGTCAGCGTGGCCGCCGGGAGCAGGTAGCGAAGCACGTCGCAGGCCTGGGCCTTGCAGGACGTCATCCGCCCGCGTTCCGTCTGCCCCTCCCGGACCGGATGGACGGCCAGGAAGTGCTCCGTCAGCGGCTCCATGAGGCGGCTGTACGTGTCCATCAGTACGGCGATCGCCTCCGCATACACGGCCTGTCCCGGACCGGACCGGAAGACATCCGGCGTGATGAAGCGGCTCGTGTCGAACGGGACGTAGCGCGTCGACTTTTCGGTGAATGAGGCGAGCCGCGCGTCCTCGATCACCTTGCTGACCAGGATCGACACATCCTCGACGGCCACGTGCACCATGGCGTGCTCGGCCACCGAGGAGTGCCCGTAGCCCACGACCCACTTTTCATGGAAGGCCCGCGCCCTGTCGCGGGCTTCAGCCAGGCGGGCTTCCTCCCCGGCGAACTCCGTCGACGAAGCCGTATCGATGTCCCCGTCCTGAATCAGCTTGAGGAGGTTCTCCCGGAGCGTCTCGCGACTCCGGCTGTAGTAGGCGAACAGGACCGCCACGACCTCTTCGGGGAGATTCCTCAGGCAGTAGACCGGGCTCTCCGTGTCGGTCACGAACGGCCGGACCCGCTCGACGCCGGCGGGAAGGCCGCTCACTGGATTTCCCCGAGGCGCAACGGAGACCCGACGGCCTTGCCGTTCTGGAACGCCGCGACCCTTCGCTTGCCGATGTGGAACCAGACCTCGATCAGCGACTGGTTGCCTTCCTTGGTGGTGTGAATCTCGTCGGGCGTCCCGAGTTCGGCAAAGAACGCACCCAGCGGCGAAACCGGACCGAACCGTTCCGCCGCCCGGCGCGCCCACTCGCCCGTATCGCTGACCGGACGATTCAGGGCCATGACCGCGGCGGCGAGACCGGCCGTCCGCGCTTCCCCGTCGAGCCTCTCCGCCTTTGCCGTTTCCGAATAGAGTCGCCACGCTTCCGCATCGCGCGGGAGCAGGGCCAGGTATTTCAGGAGCAGATGACCCGCTCCGGAATAATCCTTCATCCGGATTCTCACCGTGGCCAGGTTGTACATGGCGTCCGGCTCGAGCGGCCGTCGTCGATGGACCTCCTCGAGCACGCGACCCGCCTCCCGGTAGGTCGAGTCACGCACGGACGTGGAAACGCCTCGGGATTCGGCCAGAAGAAGAAGCGCCGAGGCCAGGTCCATCTGAAGATCCACGTCGCCGGGACGGAGTCGCGCCGCCGACGCGTACTCGGTGACCCCCACCTGGTAGTCACGATCCAGTATGGCCTGTCTTCCCCGCTCGCGCAGAATCGGCACGAGTTCGCCGGACAGTTCTTCGTCGCCCTGTGCCCGGTCCAGAGCCAGTCCGAGATATTTCAAGGCTTCGGTGGATTCTCCCCGCGCCGCATGAAGTTTGTGGAGCTGAAAGTAGGTGATGCCGGAGTCCGTGGACAGGAGCAGGGCCTGCTGCAGGGCCGCTGCGGCCTGGTTCAGTCGCTCCGTGCGCTGGGCCGACGTTTCCGGCATCACGAGCGCCTCGCGGAGAAGCGACTCGCCGCGGAGTTCCTGGGCGCGCCAGTAGCGGAGGCGGTACGAGCTCACTTCCGGCGCCAGGGACGGGCTCAGCGTGGCGGCTTGATCGAACTGCAGGACGGCTTCCGGAATGCGGTTCAGTTCGGCGTAGCAGCGGGCGAGCCAGAGGCGCGCCGAGGCGTCTTTCGGATTCTTGGCCACCGCCTCCTCGAACGCCGCGGCGGCCCGGTCGTAGCGCATGGCGTCGAAGTGCATGGCGCCGCCCTGCACGTAAGGATCGCCGCAGGAGGAGGCGGCCAGCGCCACGAAGAAAGCAAGGAGGGCAGCGACCTTCCGGGCCGCCGCCCTCACGTTCCGGTTGAATTTCGCATGCATGCCGTCATTGTCGAAATGACGGCGCCGGGTGTCAAGGTGCCGGGGCCTCCACGATGCGGATCACGAAGTTCCGGCCGGTGACGTCCCCGGTGAGTTCCACGGGATCCGGTCCGGACACGACTTCGATCCCCGAACGCGGGCGCACATGAAGGCTCAGCTCGTACGTGGCCCCCTTGCGCAGGCGCCACAGCTTGTAGTTCCCGTTCGGCCGGACGACCGTGCTGCGCGGGTGATGCCCACCCGGGCGGATGTCCTCGGGAGTGTCGTCCTCACCTTCGTTGTCGTCTCCCTCGTCGTCGTCATCGAGCGTCCGGACGCCGTTCTGGATGGAACCGGCCGGAACGGACACGACGCCGGCGCGAACGACCATCGGCCAGGCCACGCTCAGCGGCACGAACTCGCGCACGTCCACGGGAGGACGGCCGTGACCGTTGCCGCGGCGTCCCGGATCGGGGCGTCCGCCGTTACCGTTGTCCTTCGGCTCGTGACCGAACCGCGGATTGCGGACCATGACCAGGTTCGGGGCAACCAGCCCGTCCGGGGTCTGGACCATCACGGTTCCCTCGATCGACGCCGCCAGGGCGCGGTCGGGCATCTGGCGGATGACCGGGCGGAGGATGTACCTGCCGTTGCCGGTCTGGTTCAGGGAGGCCGCGGCGTCCATGTCGATCACGATTTCCGAAACGACGCCGCTCTCCACGGTAAACTCCGTGAAGATCTTGACCTTGTTCGAGGGGACCTTCACGTCGTGCGTATCGCCGTCCGCCTCGATGAGCCAGGACCCATGCTCATTGAGAATGAGCCACATCCCGCGGTAGGTGCCCTCCGGCAGATCCGCCAGGCCGAGATCGGCGGTCAGGCCGTTCGTGAGGGACAGCAGGTCGAGCGTGACCGGTCCGGGAAGTATCTCGATCGGAGCGGCCGTCGTGTCGGACACGGTGTCGCGGACCGGAAACACGTACAGCCGTTCAAACGTGATATACAGATTGTTGATTTCACTCAGGTCGATGGGGCCGTCCGTGAGAAGAACGGACACGCGGCCGTGCCCCTCGGGGGGCGGCTGAACGGTAACGGTATCGTTGCCGCAGCCGGCAAGCGCGAGCAGAGCCAGCAGCGGGACAACGGCGCAGAGTCGTTTCATGGGTGTCCTCCTGAGATAAGATCCGTCTTCGCGGCTTCGTGCCCCACCGTCCTGTTGGACGACGCGCCCGGCCCGCGTTACAAACTGTTTGATGTCACTTCGATTATCGGCGATCCCGGCCGCAAATCGGACGCGAAACCGCGGGATCCCTTCCGGCTGTGTCGGAAGACCCGACCGGCAGCCGGGGAACCCCGCCGGCCCGGAAGAAACAAACGCTGTAACCGGTCACGTCCTCCGTCGTCACAGGAAACGGATGGGAGGCGGGGCGCCCGAGTGACGACGAGGTTCTTTTGGAAAGTCGTTGTGAAACAACAAGTTCCGAAGAGTCGGACTGGATCGCTCGGGCTGTCTCCGGAGATGACGGGGCTTTTCGCCGTCTCGTGGAAAAGCACGAGGGGCCGGTGTACCGGATGGCGCTCCGGCTTCTCAAGGATCCCGATGAGGCCAGGGAAGCGGCGCAGGACGCTTTCATCAAGGCGCACCGGGGTCTGCCTCGATTCGAAGCCCGGGCCCGGTTTTCGACATGGCTGTACCGGATCACGATGAACCTGTGCTACGACCGCCTGGCGAAGAGGAAAAGGGCGCGAACGGTGCCCCTCGACGAACTGTCCGGACAGGGTTTCGAACCGAAAGCGGGAGCGGCCTCCAGCCCGGGCGCGGACATGGCCCGGGCGGAAACGGAGCGGGTGTTCGAACAGGCGCTGGAGGCGCTGAGCGAAACCTACCGGCTCCCGTTCGTGCTGAGGCAGGTCGAGGAACGGGCCTATGAAGAGATCGCGGACGTGCTGGACATCAGCGTGACCAACGCCAAGGTCAGGGTCCACCGGGCCCGCGAGATGATGGTGGCCTGGCTCAGGCGAAACGGCTCGCTGTAGGAGCTCCGCGGTGTTCGGGCAATCCCCGGCACCACGAAACGAAGGTGAAGCACATGACGCACGGAAAACCGATGACACCGGAACGCTGGAACACGCTTCTTCACGCGCACCTCGACGGCGTCCTGTCCGCCGCCGACGAGGCGGAGTTCGCGGGGGAGGTCGCGCGAAATCCGGAAGCGGCGGCGGAACTGGCGTCGTTCACGAGACTGGCCGCCGTATCTCTGACGGCCCGGACCGCCCCTCCGCCCGGCTTTGCGGCGGACGTCATGGCGGCCGTCGGCCGGAGCGCCGACGAGGAACCCGGCCGGCTGCGGCCGGTGGAGCCCGGGCGGATGGAACCGGCCGCGGGCCCGCTCGCCCGGTTCGTCCGGTCGTTCTTCCCCGGCCCCGAAGCGTGGCGCCCGGCGTTCGGTGGCGCCCTCGTCGTGGCCGCCATCGCCCTGCTTCTGGCCGCCCTGGTCACGGGGCCGGCCCGCGATACGGTCGCGCCCGAGGCTCCATCGCTCGTCGTCCACGACTTCAGGCTGACCGCCCCCGAGGCCAGCCGGGTCTGCCTCGTGGGTTCGTTCAACGGCTGGAAAGTCTGCGAGGCGCCGCTCGTGCACGATCCGGAAACCGGCACCTGGTCGCTGCGCATCGAACTGCCCCGCGGACGCCACGAATACATGTTCGTGATCGACGACGCCGACTGGGTGACGGACCCCGGCGCGGATATCAAGGTGGACGACGGCTTCGGCAACGAAAACGCCGTGGTCTTCATCTAGGTCAACTGGATCCCTCGCCTCGATCGAACCGGAGGATCGACGCGTCCGACCCGCGATCCCTCCCTGTCTCCATGGCGGTGCAGTTGCTACACTCCGCCGCGGTGAAACGTCAACCTTCGGCCCCGGGCCCTCCGCTCCTCGTCCTCATCCTGCTTGCGCTGCTGCCCGTGTGGAGCACCCCGGCACGCGGCGGTGCCTGGCTGGAGTTCCACCTGTCGCTGACCGGCGGGTCCGATGACGACGTGCTGGCCAGTCCCGGCGATTCCCTGACGCTGCCGACACTGGAGGCCGCTTTTTTCCAGGTGTCTCCGGCGATCACCGGGCGGTATTCGCGGGGAGCGTGGGAGGCGTACCTGACCGGATTCCACGCGCACAACAGGTACTCCGAGGACGATGCGGGAGCCTGGAACCGGCTCGTCGGGAGTTCCGGCGTGACCCTGGCGCTCTCCCGGGAGGTGAGTGCGGGCGTTACCGGCTCCGCGGAGCGGCTGCGGCGCACGACGTTCGACGACCTGGATGCAAACCGCCTGAGCGTGACCCCGTACCTGATCTATCGGCCGGCCGACGACGTGCGCATTGAACTGTCCCTTGGACTCCGGCGCGATCACTATCCCGAACGAAGCGTCTTCCGGTTTTTCCGGACCGGCGCGGACACCCTGCAGACCGACCGCCCGATCGAGGCCGCCGTCGATGTCGGTCTGTTCCGCTGGAGGCGACTGGCCATCAGCGGAGGGGCGGCGCGGCTGTCGACAAAAAGCTCGCAGGTCACATCGGAATACTCGGGTTACCGGCTGTATGCCGCGGCCGACTTCCGGCCCGGCCTGGACATCGAATTCAACGCCGGCTTCAGCCATGAATACCGGGATTACGAGGACCGGGAAATCCGGCGCGTCGGCGATCGCTTCCGCCTCGTCGAGCTGGCTCGCGAGGATCGATCGCGGGAATTCGCGGCTTCCGTGTCCAGAAACTTCGGGCCGCGCGTGCGGGCCGGCCTGGACGCATCACACGTGGATTACGTTTCCGACCGGACCAGCCTGTCCTACGACCAGACCCGTATGCAGGCCCGCGTGGAATTCCGTTTCGGCCCCTGGGGGTCCGTTCCCGCCATCGCGGTGACCGCGGTCCAGGCAGGGTTGAAACTGCCCGAGTTCGCCCCCGTGGTCGAACGGAGCGAAAGCACAACCCCGCGCAGCGTGACGTTCCGCTGCCGGAAACCCGGAGCGGTCCGCGTCGAGGTAGCCGGATCCTTCAATGAATGGACCCCGACCCCCCTGAGTGACGCCGACGCGGACGGAACCTGGGAAACAACACTTCGCCTGGAACCCGGCCTCCACCGCTACATGTTCGTGGTGAACGGGTCCGACTGGATAAGGCCTGATGGCGCAACGGCTTATGAAGACGATGGTTTCGGGAACGAAAACGGGGTCCTGCATGTGCCGTAGACTTTGTAACCGGCGGACGTCACTATCGTCCAAACGGCGGAACCAGAACAGGATGTGGAGACCGACCATGACCCCCCTTTTCAGATCGCTCAGGCGGATTCGATCGAACGCGATCCCGGCCCTGATGGCCCTGGCCTTGATCGCGCCGGCCGTTTCATGGGCCGATGCGCCGGTCCCGACCCGGATCGATCCGATCCTGACCCGTGCCCGGGAGCGCGGAATCAACCCCGACGATCTCGTGCGCCTGTGTGACGAAGCGCGCCGGCGGGGGCTGACCGACGCCGACGGGCTCGCGCTGGCCGATGCCGTCCTCCGGATGGCGGAGGAGAACCTCCCGCATCGCCCCGTCTATGACCGGATTCTCCAGGGGCTGGCCAAGAACGTTCCGCCGGACCGGATCAATGCCGTCGTCCTGGGCATGGAACGGAAACTCAGGGTCGGCGCCGCGCTCGTCGACGGTTCGCTCGCCGAGGCCACGTCGCTGCGTACCGCGGGACCCGCCGACGCCGGGGCGCGCAGCCGTTTGTCCCTGATCGACCAGACCACGTTCGCCATCGAGAAGGGCGTGCCCGAAACATCGATTGCCGCCGTGTTTGCCGAACTGAAAGTGTCCTCGGCCACTCCTGCCGACGTCCTTCACGCCCTGCAGTCTCCGGTCGTCGCCCTGACGAGTCTCGCCTCGGAGGGCGTTCCGCCCGAGCAGGGGCTCCGTCTCGTCACCCAGGCGTTCCGCGACGGCTGGCGAGGCCAGAATCTCGAGATGCTCGCCATGGCCGTGGCTCACGCCCCACCGGGGGACCGGGACCGGGTGGCCCGCTATGTGCGCGAACAGCTGCGCCAGGGGAAACCCCCGGAAGAAATCCTGCGCGACATGCGCCGGCGGGCGCGGGACGGCGATCGACGCCATGAAGAGTTCCGGGATCGCCGCCGCGACGGGCGACAGGCTCCGGGCGGAGACGCCCGGCCACCGGACGACCCAGGCCGCCGGCGCGGAAACGGCGACAGAAACGGAACGGGAAGCGGCACGGGAGGACATCCTTGAAAGCGACCCTCCGCGGCGCATCGTTTCACTTCGAGGACCAGGGATCGGGAGATCCCCTGCTGCTGGTGCATGCCTTTCCGCTCGATCACACGCTGTGGACCGACCAGATCGAGACGTTCTCGGACACGCACCGCGTGATCGCGCCGGATCTCCGCGGTTTCGGGCGCTCCGCGGACGCCCCGTCCGTCGTGACGATGGAGGATCATGCCGCGGACCTGGTGGCGCTCCTGGATGAACTCGACATCGGGAAAGTCGGCGTCTGCGGATTGTCGATGGGCGGCTACATCGCCATGGCCCTGCTCCAGGAACATCCGGAGCGGGTAAAGTCCGTGATCCTCTGCAACACCCGGGCCGTCGGCGACAGCAACGAAGCCCGGCGCAGCCGGCTCGAAAACGCCGACAGGGCGGAACGGGACGGACCGGATGAGATCGCCGCGGCCATGCTCCCGAAAATGCTCTCCGCGAAAGGGCTGGAGGATCCCGCGCTCAGAACCCGCGTGCGCTCGATGATGACCCGGCAGCGCGGCGGAGGGGTCGCCGCGGCGCTTCGCGGCATGGCCGCGCGGCCGGATCGAACGCCGCTGCTCGAACGCCTCGCGATGCCGGCGCTCGTCATCGCCGGCGACCAGGACGTGCTCATTCCGGAAGCGGAATGCCGGGCCATGGCCGAGACCATCCCCGGAGCGCACTACGTGGTCCTCCGCGGCGCGGGTCACCTGTCCAATCTCGACGATCCCGCGGCGTTCAACGCGGCCCTGAGGAATTTCATCGGCTGAACGGCGGACGAGGCGGTCCGAACTCGATGACCCGCCCTGAGGGCGCGCGGACGGCCCGGCGCACCGCACAGCCCCCTGAGGACGCGCGGCCTGCCCTCCGACCCGGGCCCGCGGGCGTCCTATAAAAGGCTTACCGGATCCACGTCCACCGACAGGCGCACGGACGGCCGTTTCGACGGATGCGCCAGCGCCGCCTCGGCCAGCTCCCGGAGCTTTCGGTGATCCTTCCCCTTGAGCGTCAGGTGCCAGCGGTACTTGCCCTTGAGGCGCGACAGCGACTGGGGTGCCGGTCCGAGAATCGAAACGGCGCCGGCGAACTCGGGAAGCCGTTCCTCGAGCGCCCGGCCGAGCTCCTCCGCCTGGTCGATGACGGTCTGTTCGTCCTTCCCGTCGAGGAGCAGGTTGATCATCCGGGCCACCGGCGGATACTCGACCTCCCTGCGGAACGTCATCTCCATTTCGTAGAAACCCGCATAGTCCTGTTCGCGCGCGGCCTCGACGGCATAGTGACCCGAGGCGTACGTCTGGAAGTAGACCCGTCCGGGGCGGCTGCCGCGCCCGGCCCGCCCGGCCACCTGCGTCAGCAGCTGAAACGTCCGTTCCGCGCTGCGGAAGTCCGGAAGGTTCAGCTGCGTGTCGGCGTTGATCACGCCGACGAGCGTGACGTCCGGAAAGTCGAGACCGCGGGCCACCATCTGCGTGCCGAGAAGCACGCGGGCCTTTCCGGCCCGGAAATCGTCGACGATCCGCTCGAGCGATCCGCGCCGGCGCGTGGAGTCGAAGTCCATGCGGAGAAACGGCGTGCCGGGGAGCAGCTTGGCGAGTTCCGCCTCCACGCGCTGCGTGCCGACGCCACGGTAGATGAACGTGGCCCCCGAGCACTTTCCGCAGAGGGTGAAGTCGCGCAGGCGGTAGGCGCAGTAGTGACAGCAGAGTTCCGCGCGCGTCTTGTGCCAGGTCAGCGCGATGTCGCAATGCGGGCAGCGGGACACCTCGCCGCAGTCCCGGCAGCGGACGTTCGTGGAGTGACCCCGGCGGTTGAGAAAGAGGATCGCCTGCTCCCCCCGCCCCACGTGCTCGATGAGGGCCGCGGCCAGCGGCGGCGAGAAGATGCCGGCGGACGCGGCGGTCACGGTGGCCGGATCGGGGCGCGGCGCGTCGTCGCCGGCGAGGTCGCGGCGGTGGACGAGCGGCACGAGTTCCACGGAGGCTTTCGGTCTCGCGTCGATCCGCTGCAGCATCGTGAGGAGCGTGTACTTGCCCGCGGTCGCGTTCGCGTAGGACTCGAGCGACGGCGTGGCGGACCCGAGAACGACCGGCGCCCGGGCCAGCCAGCCGCGGTACACGGCCACGTCGCGTCCGTGGTAGCGGGGCGCGTCGTCCTGCTTGTAGGCGGGTTCGTGCTCCTCGTCCACGACGATGAGCCGAAGATTCCGAAAGGGCGCGAACACCGCGGAACGAGCGCCCACGACGACCGCGGCTCGGCCGTCCCGGACCCGGCGCCACGCCTCCTTGCGCGCGCCGAGAGGCAGGGAGCTGTGCCAGACGACCACGCGATCCCCGAAGCGCCCGGTGAGGCTGCCGAGCATCTGCGGCGACAGGGAAATTTCCGGGACCATGACGAGAACCTGTCCGCCGGCCGCCACCGCGGCGTCGGCGGCGGCGAGGTACACCTCGGTCTTGCCGCTTCCGGTGATGCCGTGCAGCAGGAACGTGCCCTGCTTCCGGGCGGCGATCGCGGCACGGAGCGGCGCGACCGCGGCGGCCTGTTCGGCGTTCAGGGGAAACGCGGGGATCGCGGCGGGTTGCGGCGGAGGACTTTTCGTGGACGCCGCCCGCCGCCGCGACCCGGTCGGTTCGGCGCCGCCGGGCAACGCGGCGCGGAGGACCTCGCCCCAGGAGCAGATGTAGTACTCGGAGATCCAGCGGGTGAGGTCGAGGAGGTCGCGCGTGAACAGGGGACCGGTTCCGTCGACCTTCTGGATCTCCTTGAGGTCCGCGAGTTCGGTCCTGTCGGTCAGGGCAACGACGAAACCCGAGGCGTTGCGGCGGCCGAACGGCACCGTGACCTGGCGACCGGGCTCAACGAGCCCCTGGAGACTGTCGGGAATGCGATAGGTGAACGTGCGGCGGAGAGGAACGGGAACCGCCACTTCGGCAAAGGGAAAAACGGTCATCGAACCGGGAACCTCTCGGGGGTCGAGCCGGGGGAATCTATCTCTTCTTCCGGGCCGATTGTATCAGAGCGAGCCGCCGGGCCTGCTTCCTCTTTCCGCGTTCCTTCTTTGCGTCCCGTTCCTCGTTTCGTTCCGCGTTCCTTTGCACGCCGGGCACGGGCGATGGAGGAACGTGCGGAACCGGCCGCTGCGCGGCGGCCGGCCGGGGCGGCGCAACGCGGACGGGCGGGGCAGTCGCCGGCGCGGGCGGAGCGGCGGCCTTCCTTCGGCGGCGCTCCGCATCCCGGGCCAGGAACTCCTCGGCGATCCGCAGCTTCTCGTCCTCGGACAATGCTTCGGAACGCAGTTCGCGCCGCCGCGGGATCTCGCGGATCAGCCCGGCAAATTCCTTCGTCGTGATGAGCGTGAACCCGCGGGCCGCGAGAGGTTCCCGGACTCCGGTCCGGTCGTTGCTGACGATCGTCGGTGCTTCGCCGCGGCGGCGCGCCTCGAGGGCCACGGCCACGACCCGCTCGTCCGCCTTTTCCTCGCCGGAGGTGAACGAGACGTCCACGTGATCGTCGGCGAAGCGGTCGTCGTGGCTCATCGTGTCGGTGGCCCCGTCGAAGATGATCCGGACGCGGCAGCCGTTGCGGCGGGCAAACGCGCCGACGTCGTCCCGGAAAACCCGCCGGGCCCTCATCAGCCCTTCCCGGTCGAGAACGTTCGACAGGTCCGGATCCTCGATGATGAAATTGTACCCGTCGACGATGTAAAGGCGCGTCATGGATCCAGTATAGCGCGATGCTCTAGGATGGGACCCATGCACCTGGACCCGAGACCTCTCAACCCGGTCGGCCTGATCGTTTTCCTTGCGGCCGCGATCGGCTGTCTCGTTCTGGCCCTGGCCCTGCGACGCGGCGCCCCGCTGCCGGGCGGGTGGCGCGAAACGCGGTTCCAGGGAACATCTCCGGGGCATGGCAGGGCCGAATCCGGGAAAACGGCCCACCCGGACGAAGTGGGGCGGGACAGGATCGCGGGCTGCCGAGCCGACTCGCGACGCTTCCTGTTCCGGTTTCTGGTCGGGGTCGCGCTGTTTGCGGCCCTGGTTCCTTTCCTCGTCCGCCACCTCCCCTGGAAGACGGCGGCGCTGGTTCTGACGGGCGCAGGTGCCGCGGCACTCGCCGCGGCGGGAGCGGGCGTCCGGCACTTCCGTTTCCGGGAGGACGCATTGACGGACCCGGCCGGCGAAAGGGACAATCGCAACCGATGAGCACAATTCTTGTTACGGGAGGCGCCGGATACATCGGCAGCCACATCCTGACCACGATCCGCCGCCTCGGTTACCGGCCGCTCGTTCTCGACAACCTCGTCGAGGGGCACCGCGCCGCCGTCGGCGATGCGGAGCTGGCGATCGGGGGGCTCGAGGACTACGGTTCGCTCCGGGCCATCATGCGCGCCAACCGGCCGCTGGCCGTCTTTCATTTTGCCGCGGCCTGCTCCGTTCCCGAGTCGGTCCAGGATCCGCTGAAGTATTACGAGGCGAACGTGATCGGCACGCACAACCTGATGCGGGCCATCCTGGAAACCGGGGTCCCGCGGCTGATTTTTTCCTCGACGGCGGCCGTGTACGGCGAACCGCAGGCATCGCCGATCACCGAAGATCATCCGACGCACCCGATCAATCCCTACGGCCGGACGAAACTGGCCGCCGAGCGGATGATCCGGGATTACGCGGACGCCTGGGACTTCCGCTTCGTGACGTTTCGCTACTTCAACGCCGCCGGCGCCGACCCGCAGGCCGGGCTCGGCGAGGATCACCGCCCGGAATCCCACCTGATTCCGCTGGCGCTCCGCACCGTGTACGAACCGGACGAGCCGCTCCAGGTCTACGGAGACGATTACGCGACGCCCGACGGCACCTGCGTCCGCGACTTCGTTCACGTCAAGGACATCGTGGACGCCCACATGAAGGGGCTGGAATACCTGATGGACGGGGGCGAATCCGACACGTTCAATCTCGGCACGGAAACGGGGTACACGGTGAAGGAGGTCATCTCCCTCGTCTCCGAGGTCGTCGGACAGGACGTGCCGTTCGAGATCGCGCCGCGCCGGCCGGGAGATCCGGCCCGTCTCGTGGCTTCGAGCGAGAAGGCGCGACGGGTCCTCGACTGGAAGCCGCAGCACGACCTGCGCTCCATCATCGAGTCCGCGTGGGACTGGCACCGTACGCATCCGAACGGGTATCCCGACGCGCACCCCGAGCCGCCGCCCGGCGCGCTGCTGTACTGATCCGCGGAAACGCCGCCCGGCGCGGCGGATGCATCGACGCGGAACGCCGCGCGGCGAGATTGCACCGTCGCCGAAGCCGCGGCGCGGCGGCACCTGTGCCCGCCTCAGCCTCCCCCGAGCTTCCTGGCGATGTTCCCCTGTTCCCGCTCGCGCAGCGCCGCCCGCTGTTCGATCCGGGCAACGACGTCCTCGAGAGTGACCAGCGTGCCCTGCGCCTGGTGATCCGGATCACCGAAGAAGGCCCGGACCTCGGGCAACAGGGCGGGGTCGCAGTTCCGGGCGAGCAGGGGGAGCATGGCGACCCGATAGGCCGGCAGCCTGGCGGTGAGCGCGTCATAGTTCTGCACGACCCAGCGGAAAACGCGGCCGTTGTCGGTGGGCTCGAGCGACAGGGACCGGATGACCTGCAGCGCCTCCGAGGATCGCGGGAGCCGATGCAGGGCATGTTCCAGGATTCCGGCGACGGTCTCCGGTGAACGGAAACCGCCGAGGGCGCCGAGCAGCCGCTGGCGATCCGTCGGGTCGCTGACGACCTCCAGCCGGTCCAGGATCGTTCCGACGAGGGCGCTGTCCCCGTCCGAAACCAGGAGGGCCAGCCCCGCGTCGACGAGGGACGGGTGAATCCCCTCCTTTCCTTCGAGCCACGCCCGCGCCTCCGGCTTGATGCGGTCACCGGCGGCCGTGTCCCCGCCGAGATCCGCGAGCGCCAGGATCAGGCGCGGTCGGAGCAGCGTGACCGGTTCCGGCTCGCCGGCGGCCGGATCGAAACCGATGCGCACGAGGGCCCGTTCCAGACTCGCTCGCACGAAATTCCGGAACCCCGCTTCCGGATACGCTCCGCCGAACGTGGAGCGGACGTCCTCGAGGGCCTCGACGACGGCCAGAACCACTTCGGATTCCGGATCGTTTCCGAAGCGGGACAGGAGATCCAGGTACCGGTTCCCGTCGATGAGGCCCGCTTCGAAAAGGGCGCCGAGGTTGTAGACGAAGTCGAGCCGTTCCCGGGGCGTCAGGAGGCGGTCGGGAACCGCGGCGATCCGGTCGAGAACATCACCCGGGACTGCCCAGCGGCAGTAGCCGAGCGCGCCGGCATTGGGAAGGGGCACACCGGGCACGCCGACGTCGAGCGCCGCGAGGGTATCCACGGCGGAGTCGAGCAGCCACGGGACTTCCCGGCCTTCTTCCGGATAGCGCAGCGTCAGGGGAATGGTCCAGAGGTAGGGACCGGCGCTGGAGCCCGCCGGAACGAACGGACGCTGAGTGACGGCGAGCAACCCGCCCGGCATGGGCCGGACCTCCACGAACGGAACTCCGGGCTGCTCGATGAACGAGCGGGCCGCATCCCGAACCGGCATGTCGGACGCCTCCTCGAGACAGCGCCACAGATCGTCCGCCGTGGCGCTTCCCCAGGCGTACTCGTCCAGGTACGTCCGGACGCCCTGCCGGAACGCCTGTTCACCGATCCAGCTTTCGATCATCGCGAGAACGGCGCCCCCCTTTTCATAACTGAACGCGTCGAAGAGAAGGTCGGGATTGTCGAACGCACTGACACGGCTGCGGACGGCCCGCGCGGACGGCCTCGCGTCCCCGTTCATCGCCCGTTCGGCGAACTGCCGCGTGGCGAGATCCAGGTTGAACTCCGGAAAGAGTTCGGTCGTCAGCTTGTTCTCCATCCAGGTGGCGAACGACTCGTTCAGCCAGAGATCATCCCACCACTCCATGGTGACGAGGTCGCCGAACCACATGTGGGCGATCTCGTGAACGAGCGTCGTCACGAAGAACCGCCGGTCGCCCGGGGTCGTGTTGTCCGGATCGAGGAGGAGGTACGGTTCGCCGAACGTGATCGCCGCGGCGTTTTCCATGGCCCCGCCCGGAAACTCGGGCAGCGCGATCAGGTCCAGCTTTTCAAAGGGATAGGGGCGGCCGAAATACAGCTCGAGCGCGGTCAGTATCCGCTGCGTGATGCGCACCGCCTCGCGCGCGAGGCCGTCGCGGTCGGGAACATGGACGATGCGGCCGGGCACGGAGAGCCCTTCGATCGGCGTCGTCTCGTACGGCCCGGCGATCAGCGCCACGAGATAGGAGGGAAGCGGCGGCGTCGTCCGGAAGTGAACCGTCCGGTGGGCCCCGGTGACCACTTCCCGGTCCACCGGAGCGTTGGACAGGACCAGGTCGCCCCGCGGGGCGGTGACGCTGATCGTCCAGGGAATCTTGAAGTCCGGCTCATCCCAGCAGGGGAACGCCTCCCGTGCCGCCACCGACTGAAACTGGCTCGCGATGAAACTCCGTCCCGCTTCCCGGTAGCTGTAGAGCCCGTTTCCGGAGGCGTCGAAGTCGTTCGTGAACTCGATCGTCAGCCGGGCGTTCCCGGGTACCAGGCGGCGCGACGCGCGCACCATGAGCCGGCCATGCTCCTTCGGAGTGCACACGATGGCGACGGAGCCCTTCTCATCACGGAGCATGCTGCGGCCGAGATCGAGGTTCAGCGCGTTGAGTTCGAACGTGTCCACGGCGGATGCGACGCGGAGTTCGATGTCGACCCGCCCGCGGTAGCGGGCATCGCGCGCATCGAGATCGAGCTCCACCGATTCGGCGACCGGCACGACGATCCGGCCCAGGCGGTCGTCCGGCGCGGCGGAGGCGGTGGAGACGGGCGGCAGCAACAGCAGCATCGCGGGAAACAGGGCGAGGGTCCGAGGTATCGGCATGGGCGGAAGTATAGAAGATTGCCGAGGGGCAGTCTTCGTTCAAGATGGCGCGCACCCCTTCCGGCCCGGCGATTCCGGCACACGAAAAAATGCGGGGCGGCTCTTGCGAACCGCCCCGCTCGAGGAAGCTTCCGGTGCGGGCCTCTCCGGTCCTCGCTGGAACCCCCGCACCCTCCGCCTCATCCCTGTCTTCCTGTGATCAGTCGTCCAGTTCCGGCCTGTCGTCCGTCCGGCCGCCTTCGTTGCCGCCCT
>CAZQVN010000012.1:5346-88541 GCA_964596775.1 uncultured bacterium | reverse complement strand
GACGTCATTCCGGACGCGGGTTCGAGTCCCGCCGCCTCCACCATTTTTCCGCCGTTCAGCGGGTGATTCCGGTCGCCCGGGCGGATCGTTTCCGCCGACATCGGTCCGGGAGAACCCGGTTCCTGAAGCACCCGGCGGGCGAAGATTACCCCGCCTTCGGCAACACCCCTTCGGAAACTCCACGAGCCGCCCGTCCTTCCGGACAGATGTCAGCCCCCTCTTTTCCGGGCCAGCATCGTAAACGAGGAAATGAACGGACCGCGATACGTCTCAAACTCGTTGTCCCCGTCGAGGTCGGCGGGGTCGAACAGGAGCGGTCCGACAAGGTCGCACCCCCGTTCGCGGACGTAGTCGTAGAAGAGCGGGATGACGTCTCCGACGGGCCACAACGACGAAAACTCGGGCCCCCCGGTGAAATAGTAGTAGGGGCGCCACGCGTCGGAAACAACCCGGTCGTAGTCCGCGCACTCGGTCGTGACATAGACGATCCCCCCGGGTTTTGCGACCCGGATCATCTCGTCCAGGGTAACCGCCAGGAGCCTCTTCTGCTCATCGTATGGATTCCACGTGCGTTCGGGATACTTCGTGTCCACATGCTCTACAACTGAGATGCTGGAAACGATGTCGAACGTGTTATCGGGGAAGTCCATGGCGAACATGGAGCCGGTCTCGAGCGTGATGCGGGATCGCGTCGGCCTGAGAATGGCCTGGTTCAGCGGTTCAATGAGGCTCCGGACAACGCCGCGGGCCTCCCAGGGATCCTCCATTTCGAGGGCGGTGACGCGCGCGCCCCGCGAGGCCATCCAGTTCGGCAGTGAACTCACACCGCTTCCGATGTCGAGGATGTTCAGGCCGTTCCATTCCGTGACCGCGTTGAGCAGGATGCCGTACTCGAACACGATCTGGCCGTGAAGCCTCGGGTCGTTGAGTCGCTGGAGCATCCACATGTCGAACGTTTCGAGATCGGCCTTTTCATGGGCCAGGTCTCTTGCACAACCGCGGTAGAACATGCGGTTCCAGCCGCCGATATCCCGTATCGGGGGAAGTCCGGACAGGGATCGGCGGAGCCTGCGACCGGCAAAGCCGGCCACGATACCGGTTTCACGGGCGGCTTTTCGAACGAGTCTGATCATGCATCACTCTTGAAATCTGTCGAGGCCGATGGCTTCATAAATGTCATGCGCCGTGGCCGAAAATCCGGTCACGGCGCCTCACTATCTCCAGAGTTTCACATCCGGACCGTCGACGCAAGGCGCCGGAGTTGAGACTTTCCGCCCCGTCGGTCCAGGGTCACTGCCGCCGGGCCACGAGGTCGATGCGGGCCGCCCATCTTTCCGGCCGGACGAGGAGCGTGGCGAGCTTCATCAGGCGGCGACCTGTTCCGCTCCCGCCGAGAAAGGGCTGGGGAGTCCACGGTTGGGACAGGACCTGAAACCCGTGCTCTGCGACGAAACGGCGGAACTCGGACGGGGAAAAGAAGTCAATGTGTCCCTTGTCGTCATCGAAACGGTTGAACCTGGAGGGCGACTGGACCTGGAGCAGGCCTCCAGGTCGCAAGACGCGCCGGACCTCTTCGAACAGGGCCACATTGTGCGGACGGGATATGTGGTCGATGAACTCGACGAGCACCACACCGCCGGCTGAAGCATCGTCGAGCGGCAACGGGTTGCCCGAGTTCCAGTGTCTGAGGTCGGCATCCGGATGACGCTTCCGGGCCAGTTCCAGCGCCTTCTCCGAGGCCTCGAGACCGATGGAGGCTATCCCGTTTCGCCGCGCGCACTCCACGAGAAATCCGAGTCCGCAACCGATGTCGATCAGCGGACCGGAAAGGCCGAGGCGGGAAAGCGCTTCGATCTGAACCCGATATCGTCGATCGCTCCAGGTGCGATCCCGGTAGCAGATCTCGTATTCCTCCCACCATGTGTCCGGATCCGAGTAGTCATTCATCAGGCCAACAGGCTACGCGAACGGAATGGATGTGAAAAGGGGCGACCGCACCGCCGGACGAGAAGCCGTTCAGCGTCGCGGTCACCCCTTCCGTGTCTTCGCTCCTTGTCCGGCGGCGCGAGGGGCCGAGCGGATACCCGGGCTATTCGCCGGCCAGGACCATTCGCAGGGTGCCCCGGGTATTTCCGGACTCGATCATCCCCATGTAAATGCCCGACGGCAGCGACCGGCCCGCGTCACGCGCAGGAGACCAGTGCCAGACATGCTCGCCGGTCTCGAGTATGCGTTCCTCGGAACGATAGACAAGCGCTCCTTTGACGTCAAAGACGGAGAGACGGGTTGGGCCCGGCTTGTCCATGCTGAAACGGATAACCGTATCGCCGCGGAACGGATTCGGGTGGCTGCCCAGGATGGCGAGGCCCGGTGGAACCGGAACGCCGATGGCGATTTTCGACCCGGAAACCGTGACCGGGAGCGACCGGCCACCGGCGCCGTACGCTCGGAAGTCGGTGGGATCGGCGCCCAGCCGGAGTGGAGTTCGGACTCCCGTTTCCCAGGATCCACCCTGAGGATCGAAGGCCATCACCAGGGTACGTCCTGAGGCATCGGATCCGAATCTGACTTCGAAAGAACCCAGGCCGCCGGCCGTCTCGGTCGAAACTCCCGCGGGGAGTGTGAACTGGATCGCCTTCACGTCCTGCTTGAGATCCAGAGACAAATCCACGAGGTTCCGGGCCAGCGGTGAGAGTTCACCGCCCGGAGACGCGGGAACCCCAAGGATGAGATCGATGAGACACTTCACGTCGAAGACGTTGACTTCGTTGTCGCCATTGCAGTCCGCGGCGTGCGTTTCGTCCGGCGTGGGAGGTGCGCCCTTGCCGAGAATGATCTCGATCAGGCGGACGATGTCTCCGGCGTCGAGAAAATTGTCGCCGTTCACGTCCCCGGCGATTCTCTCGATGAGAAGAACTCCGCTTGATCCACTGATCGAGGCCGGCAGGCCGGAAGCGTTGGCCATCAGGACCACGGCCACATCGAAGACGGTCGAGTCCCCGACCACCGCACCCGGATCGATGGTGCCGGTCAGATTCAGAATCGGCCCGGCGCCGGGCAGGATCGAACCGCCGGCCGTATTGTAGACAAGAACATGCACACCCGCGTTGCCGTCCGAAAAGGACGCCGTCATGGCCGAGGCGCGCCCGGTTGTCGTGACGCGCGTGACATGAAACCAGTCCGGGGTGTCGGCGATCCGGATCTCCAGAGCCGAGGCCGTCTCGAAACTGTTGAGGTCGACCGGGATGGAAACGGGACCGAGCGCCGGAAGTCCCCTGCCGCTTCCTACGGAAAGCACATTCTCGAACATCGTCGGTCCCGAGCCGTACTTCTTGATCCGGTGGTTTCCCGAATCGACGATGTACAGGTTGCCGGATTCGTCTGCATCCATGCCGCGAGGGCTGTTGAAGTCCGGTGGAGTCGAACCGAACTGTCCCCACTTGGTGAGAAACGTTCCCGTGTTGGTGAACTTCTGGATCCGGGGAGCATTGTTGCTGACGACATAAGCGGATGTGCCGAGCACCACGATCCCCATTGGGTAGTCGAAATTACCGTCGCCCGAACCCAGCGTGCCCCACTTCCGAACGAAGGCCCCGGTACTTGTGAACACCTGAACGCGATGGTTGTCGAGTTCGGTCACGTAGACCCTGCCCAGGTTGTCTATGTCGATTCCGTTCGGCTTGAGCATCTGGCCGTCGCCGATGCCCGCGGATCCCCACGCCTGCAGGAAGACGCCGGCGTCGGTGAATTTCTGAATGCGGTTGTTCCCGGTGTCGGCCACGTAAATATTGCCGCCGGGGTCGGTCGTCACGCCGCGAGGAATCGAAAACTGGCCGTTGCCGGTGCCCTGGGCGCCGAAAGCGCTCACGAACGCCCCCGTTGTCGTGAATTTCTGTATCCGGTGATTGTTGGAATCGGCCACATAGATGTAGCCGGCCTTGTCGGCATGGATGCCATGGGGCTGGTTGAACTTGCCGGTGGAAGAACCGAGCGATCCCCATTTCGTGATGAAGTTTCCGTCGCCGTCGAACTTTTGGACGCGGTTGTTCGCGGACTCACAGACGTACACGAACCCGTTCTCGTCCACAGTGATGCCGGTCGGCGTCGAAAACTGGCCGTTTCCGGATCCGAGGGACCCCCAGATCAGGCTCAAGTCGGGAGGTACGTCGGCCCTGCATTCGCGGGGTGTGGTGAGCGAAGACGCCAGTGCGAGAAGAAAGAGGGGGAGAAGAACGGGGCGGAATTTCATGGGCTGCCTCCGAGTGTGATGTGACGGAGATCCGGACGCATGAATGCGGCGATCCCGCAGGGGGAGGGACGGGACCAAGCGTTCGGCGGAAGTATACCCGCGAACCGGGAGTCCCGGTGCGACTTTTCTCACCTTTCCTTCCGGTCCGGTATTGACCGTCCGTGGCAAGGGATTTACGGTCTGAAGGCCACGTCCTCAATGTGGTCGGGCTTGATGAGGAGGGATCGTCGAGGACGCGACTTCGGCTCCCGCAAACCGGAGGTACCATGACTCGAATTTTCCTGTTGATGCCTGTCTTGCTCGGTGCGCTGGTTCTGTCCCACCCCGCCGCCGCGAAACAGGATACCGCCGTCTGGTTCGAGAACCTCGGCCACTACCACCGCGCGGTGACCACGGCCTCTCCCGAGGCACAGAAGTGGTTCGACCAGGGGTTCACGCTCTACTTCGGATTCAATCACGAGGAGGCCATCCACTCGTTCCGCCGCGCCGCGGAAATCGACACGAACTGCGCCATGGCGTTCTGGGGGATCGCGCTGTCCGCCGGGCCGAACATCAACAACCCGGAGATGGACGAGGCGGCTTCGGAACTCGCGTACACGATGTCGCGGAAGGCGCTGGCGATGCCCTCGACCGGCGTGGAACGGGACCTGATCGAGGCCTTGTCCCACCGCTACGCGTGGCCTCCGCCGGAAGACCGCGAGTCGTACAACAAGGCGTACGCCGACGCGATGCGCGGCGTCTGGAAGCGCCATCCGAAGGACGTGGACGTGGGCGTGCTGTTCGCCGAGTCGCTCATGGATCTCCGCCCGTGGGATCTCTGGACCCCCGACGGCACGCCGCAGCCCGGCACGCCGGAAATCGTGAAGCTCCTGGAGTCGCTGCTGAAGGCGGCCCCCGATCAGCCCGGCGCCAATCACTTCTACATCCACACCATGGAGGCTTCGCCGAATCCGGGAAAGGCGCTGGCCGCCGCCGACCGCCTGCGCGACCTCGTTCCCGGCGCCGGCCATCTCGTGCACATGCCGGGGCACATCGACATCCGGCTCGGCAACTACGACGGCGCGATCGTCGCCAACCAGAAGGGGATCGCCGCCGATCTCGCGTACGTGGAGGCCACCGGCCGCGGCGGCTTCTACACGCTGTACCGGGCCCACAATTACCATTTCCTCGCGTGGGCCGCGATGTTCGAGGGGCGGCGGGCGCTGGCGCTCGAGGCCGCCCGCGACATGACCGCCCAGATTCCGGTCGAGCTCGTGCGGACGTTTCCCGACTTCCTTGACGCGTTCCTGTCCGTGCCGATCCACGTCCTCGTGCGGTTCGGCATGTGGGAGGAACTGCTGAAGGAGCCGCAGCCTCCCGCCGACCTGTTCGGCTCCGTGGCGTTCTGGCACTACGGGCGGACCGTGGCGCTCTCGTCGCTCGGTCGCCTCGACGAAGCCGCCGAATCCTGGGGCGCGTTCCAGAAGGCCGCGGCCGAGGTGCCGGAGTCCCGCCTCTGGGGGAACAACCCCCTCAACGACGTGATGAAGATCGGGCTGCTGATGGCCGAAGGGGAGCTGGAGTACCGCCGCGGCAACCGGGATCACGCCTTCGAGATCCTCCGGGAAGCGGTCCGGCGGGATGATGCGCTCCGCTACGACGAGCCGTGGGGGTGGATGCAGCCGGTCCGCCATGCGCTCGGCGCGCTCCTCGTCGAACAGGGGCACTTCGAGGAGGCGGAGTCGGTGTACCGCCGCGATCTTGTCCTGCACCCGGCCAACGGCTGGGCCCTGCTCGGCCTGGAACGCTGCCAGCGCGGCCGGGGCCTCACGAAGGTGGCGGACGACACCCGTGCGCAGTTCGAAAAGGCCTGGGAGCGGTCGGACATCGTGATCCACGCGTCCTGCTACTGCGCGGGGATGACGGAATAGCCCGCGATCGGCGCAATCCTGTCCGCTTGACAGATCTCCCCGGTTCCCCTAACTTTGTTCGTGTATCGAACAAAGATGGCGGGAGCCGTCCGGCGTGCCCGGCCAAAGGGTCGCGAATGGGTGATGCGACGAGGGGGGCACGGGCGGTTTCGAAAGGCCCGGCTCCTTCGGGGGGCCGTCGCTTCAACACCGGAGGCGGGATGAATCGTAGACACATGACAGGAACGGCCGCCGTTGCGGCGATTCTCTGCGTCGCCGGCTGCGAACGGGACATTTCCGGCCTCCAGCCCGTGCCGCTCGACTCGAATCCCGTCGTCTTTCTCGACGCGTTCGAAGGGGGGCTCGATTTCCAGGCGTTCCAGGGGTCACGGCTGGATGCCGTGTCCATCGACACGAACGAGCGCTACCAGGGATCCGCATCGCTCAAGGTGACGGTTCCCGCCCCGGGGAGCACCACCGGCGGCTATGCCGGGGGGGCGTTCACGACCCGGCCGGCGCGCGACCTGTCCTCCTACAACGCGCTCACCTTCTGGGCCAAGGCCGGCAAGGCGGCCGTCCTCGATGTCGCGGGGCTCGGAAACGACAACACCGGAACATCGAAGTACGAGGCCAGCCAGAGCGCGATCGCGCTCACCACGACCTGGCGAAAGTACGTGATCCCCATCCCGCTGCCGGAGAGGCTGTCCGCGGAGCGCGGCCTGTTCTTCTTTGCCGAGGGTCCGGAGGGCGCCGCGTCGTACGACATCTGGTTCGACGAGATCCAGTTCGAAACCGTAACCATAATTTCCAACCCGCGGCCGTCCATGACCACCCGCACGGCCGGAGGGTTCGTCGGGGCCACCGTAACCGTGGAGGGGACGCGCACGGTGTTCAGCGTTGCCGGAACCGACCGGACGATCGGGCACCAGCCGGGATACTTCACGTTCCTGTCGTCGAACGAGGACGTGGCCGTCGTCCGGAACGGGTCGATCCAGGTCGTCGGCGGAGGAACGGCCATGATCACCGCGCTGCTCGGCGCCGTGCCGGTGTCGGGCACGGTCACGCTCAACACGAGCGCCGTGCCCCCGACGGCGGCGCCGGCGCCCACGCTCCCCGCGGGTAACGTCATTGCCTTGTACAGCAACAGCTATGCCGCCGTGCCCGTGGACACCTGGTCGGCCACCTGGGACCAGGCCGACGTGGCCGACCTGAAGATCGCCGGCAACGACACGAAGGCCTACACGAACCTCGTCTTTGCCGGGATCGAGTTCGGGAACGCGACGATCGACGCGTCGGCCATGACCCATTTCCACATCGACGTGTGGGGCACCGAGGGTTCGGTGTTCAAGGTCAAGCTCGTCGACTTCGGCGAGGACGGCACGTTCGGAGGGGCTCCCGACCACGAGCACGAGCTGACGCTGGATGCCGCGTCCACGCCGCCGTATGCTTCGGGCCGCTGGGCTTCCCTGGACATCCCGCTGACGGCGTTCACCGGGCTGATTTCACGGGGGCACATGGCGCAGATTATCATCGCCGGCGACGGAAAGACGATCTTCGTCGACAACATCTACTTCCACCGGTAACGACGAAAGGATGTCCGCGGCATGAACCGGAAGAATCACCGCGGGGAACCGCTCTCATGAAGGGGGCCTCGGTCATCCGGGGCAACGACCGGCACGAGGACTTTTCCCGGCCGGCGCCGCTCATCCATCCGGTCCTTCGGCTCATATGGGGGGAACAGCGGATTTCCCGGGCCGACATCGCCCGCGCCGCCGGCCTGTCCCGCTCCACGGTTTCCGGAGTGATCGATGCCCTCCTTCCCACCGGGCTCGTGGCGGAAGTCGGGGCGGGGGAGTCGCGCGGGGGGCGGCGGCCGATCGTTCTCGAATTCCAGGACGATGCCTGTTTCCTCGTCGGCGTGGAGATGGGGGCGGCCCATGTCGGCGTGGCCCTCACGAATCTTCGCGGCAAGGTCGTGGCCTGGGAACTCCGCGCTCATCCCGTCCGCTCCGACCCGGACGGAACCCGCAGGCTGATCGTCGACCTCTGCGACGCGGTCCTTGCTTCGGCGCGGGTGGCCCGGAAGAACCTCGTGGGAATCGGAGTCGCGGTGCCGAGCCCGGTGGATCCGCTGCACCCCGACGACCTTTCGGAAATCGTGATGCCGGAGTGGAAGGGGAAGAGCGGGCTCGGCCTCCTGTCGCAAAGGTACGGCGTTCCGCACTTCGTGGACAACGACGCCAATCTCGGCGCCCTCGCCGAGCGCTGGTGGGGCGCGGGGCAGGGCGTCGAGGACTTCGCCTACATCAAGCTGGCCACCGGAATCGGGTCGGGTCACGTCATCCGCGGCGACGTCTACCGCGGTTCCGCGGGAGTGGCCGGCGAGATCGGTCACATGGCCATCGATCCGGGCGGGCGGCCCTGTCTCTGCGGGCTCCGCGGATGCCTGGCCACGTTCGTCGGCGCACCGGCGCTGGAGGAGCGGGCCCGCCGGCTCCTGGCGGAGTTTCCGGAAAGCCGCCTCGCCGGACGACCCGTCACGATCTCGGGGATCGAGGATGCCGCCCTGGCCGGCGACCCGCTCGCCCTCAAGCTCACCGGCGAGGCCGCGGAGCATCTCGGTATCGCCGTGGCCGGCCTCCTGAATCTCATGAATCCGGCCCGGGTCATTCTCGGAGGCGGCCTGGCCCGACTCGGCGATACGCTGCTCGATCCCCTGCGGGAAACCGTGAAGCATCGCTCCCTGGTCAGTTCCGTGGCCGCCGCGGAAATACTCATCAGCCGGCTCGGCCCGCAGGCTTCCGCGGTGGGCGCGGCCACACTCGTGCTCGAGGCGGCGCTGTCGGACCCGTCGCTGTTTCCGGCCGCGGCGGGCGCGAGAGCTCGATGACCCGAGGTTTCCCCGCGCCGACCCGCCGCCTGCTGTCCCGCCTTCCGCTTTCCCTCCTGGTGATCGGCGCGGCGCTCGGCCTGTCCGGGACCGGCTGCGGCGATGACCCGCCGCAGATGCAGCTCGTCTGGGAGGACGAATTCAACGGCCCGGCCGGACAATCTCCCGACCCCGCGAACTGGACGTTCGACATCGGCACCGGCTGGGGCAACGCGCAGCTCGAGTACGACACCGCGGATCCATCCAACGTCTCGCTGGACGGCGCCGGGCATCTCGCCATCACCGCCCGCCGGGAGGAGTTCCAGGGGAGCGCCTACACCTCCGGCCGCATCAACACGAACGGCCTGTTTGCCGCGGAGCGGGGGCGGTTCGAGGCGCGGATCCGGCTGCCGGTCGGCCAGGGGATCTGGCCGGCGTTCTGGCTGCTCGGGGCCGACTTCGAAACCGTGGGCTGGCCGGCCTGCGGCGAGATCGACATCATGGAATACCGCGGGCAGCAGCCGCGGGTTGTGCACGGCAGCGTGCACGGCCCAGGGTATTCCGCCGGCGCCGCGGTGACGAAACGTTACGACCTGCCCGGGAACCGGGGATTCCACGAGGACTTCCACGTTTTCGCGGTGGAGTGGGACAGGAACCGGATCACCTGGCTGGTGGACGGCAACCGCTACCATACGGTCACCCCGCGCGACCTGCCCCCGGGAGGGCGGTGGGTGTTCGACCACCCGTTCTTCATCATTCTGAACGTGGCCGTCGGGGGTAACTTTGTCGGCCCGCCGGACGCCTCAACGGTGTTCCCGCAGACCATGCTGGTCGACTGGGTCAGGGTGTACCAGGCCGCTTCATGAACCGGGCCGCCCGCGGAATGAGCCGGATTCTCGCCGTCCTTATCGCGCTCGGCTTCGCCGGGCCGGCCTGCGTGCGCAAGCCCCCGGAACCTCCGCTGGGCGTCCTGGTCGTCTCGCAGGAACAGCACGCCTCCTGGGTCCGCAACTTCAATCCGCTGTCCACCGCTTCGGCGGCGCGCTGGCCGACCATGGCCGGCGTGTACGAGCCGCTGTTCGTCTTCAACAGCGTCACCTCGGAACAGGTGCCCTGGCTGGCCACCGGGCACCTCTGGCGGGAGGACAACCGGGTGCTCCGCCTGACGACGCGCCGCGGCGTTCGCTGGTCGGACGGGGAGGCGTTCGGCGCCGCCGACGTGGCGTTCACGTTCGACCTGATGCGCCGGCACCCGGCGCTGGACCGCCGCGCCGTGTGGAGCTTTCTCGAGAGCGTCTCGGCGCCCGACGACACGACCGTGGAGTTCCGGTTCCAGCGGGTCTACATCCCCGGGTTCGACGAGGTCGCTGCTTCGCAGATCGTGCCGGAGCACGTCTGGAGCCTCATCGAGGACCCGGTGGCCTTCCCCAACGAGAATCCGGTGGCCACCGGGCCGTTCACGGAAGTCCGGGTGTTCAAGAACCAGTTCTTCGAGCTCGGTCGCAATCCGCACTACTGGCAGCCCGGGGTGCCGCGCTTCGACGCGCTGCGCTTTCCGGCCTACCCGTCGAACGACCGGGCGAATCTCGCCCTCGTCTTCGACGAGGTGGACTGGGCCGGGAACTTCATTCCCGCGGTGGAGCGCGTGTACCGCGACCGCAACCCCGAGGATCACCACTACTGGTTCCCGCTGACCGGGAGCACCGTCTTCCTGTACGCGAACACGACGCGGGCGCCGTTCGACGACATCCAGGTGCGCAAGGCGCTCAGCATGGCCATCGACCGCGACCTTCTCGTCGACGTGGCCTGCTACCGCTACTCGCGGCCGGCCGATGCCACGGCCCTCTCCGACGCGTACTCCGCGTGGCGGAACGAGACGGTGGCGGATACGGCGGACTGGGTGCGTCACGATCTGGAGCGCGCCAACGCGATCCTCGACGCGGCGGGATACCGGAGGGGGGCGGACGGTTTCCGCACGCTGCCCGACGGAACGCCGTGGCGGTATGAAATCCTCACCGTCTCCGGCTGGTCCGACTGGGTCCGCGCGGCGCAGGTGATCGCCCGCGGCCTCGCGGAGGCGGGCGTGGACGCGACCGTCCGCACCTACGACTTCGGCGCCTGGTTCCAGCGCGTCCAGGAGGGGAACTTCGACCTGACGCTCGGCTGGTCCTTCGAGGGCCCCACGCCGTACATCTTCTACCGCACGCTGATGTCCACCGCCACGGTCAAGCCGCCGGGCGAGGTGTCCGGCGCGAACTGGCACCGCTACGGCAGTCCGACCGCGGATGCCGCGCTGCTGGCGTTCGAGCGCGAGCCGGACCCCGCGGAGCAGCGGCGTCTCGTCGACAACCTGCAGGCGGTCTTCGCCGCCGAAGTGCCGGCCATTCCGCTGTACCCGAACCCGTCGTGGGCCGAGTACAACACGCGCCGGTTCGACGGCTTTCCCTCGCGCGACAATCCGTACGCCGATCCGTCCCCGAACAAGTTCGACCGCGGGGAATGCCTGCTCGTGCTCACGTCGCTCGTGCCGAAGACGGAGGCGCCGTGAGGTTTCTGCTCCGCCGTCTCGGGTTCTACCTGGTGGCCGCCTGGGCGGCGCTGACCCTGAACTTCTTCCTGCCGCGGCTCATGCCCGGTGACCCCGCCACGGCGCTGTTCGCGCGGTTCAAGGGGCGCCTCGGGCCCGAGGCGCTGGACGCCCTCCGGCAGACATTCGGCCTGACCGAGGCTCCGCTCTGGAAACAGTACTTCCAGTATCTCGCCCATGTGCTGAGGGGGGATCTCGGCATCTCGGTGGCCTACTTTCCGACGCCGGTGGTCGACGTGATCGGGTCGGGCCTCGTCTGGACGATCTTCCTGGCCGGCACCGCGGTCGTGCTGAGTTTCGTGATCGGCACGCTGCTCGGCGTGGCCGCCGCCTGGTGGCGGCGCGGCTGGCTGGACACGGTGCTGCCCCCGGTCCTCGTGTTCGTCGGCGCGTTTCCCTACTTCTGGCTGGCGATGGTGGCGCTCTACGTGTTCGGTTTCACGCTCGGGTGGTTTCCGCTCGGCCACGCCTACGGCGACGACCTGACGCCCGGGTTCTCGGCGGTGTTCCTCGCCGACGTGGTCCGCCACGCCGCGCTCCCGGTGGGCACCGTCGTCCTCGTCACCCTGGGCGGCTGGCTCCTGTCGATGCGCAACACGATGATCACCGTTCTCTCCGCCGACTACGTGAACCTGGCCCGGGCCAAGGGGCTGTCCCCGTCGCGGGTCGTCCTGCGCTACGCGGCCCGGAACGCGCTGCTTCCCTCCGTCACCGGCTTCGGCATGGCGCTCGGCTACGTGCTCGGCGGGTCGCTGCTCACCGAGATCGTCTTTTCCTATCCCGGCCAGGGCTACCTGCTGGTCCAGGCGGTGCGGAACCAGGACTATCCGCTGATGCAGGGGATCTTCCTCGTGATCACGCTCGCGGTGCTCGGCGCGAACTGGCTCGTCGACATGGTCTACATCTGGCTCGATCCCCGCACCCGGGATTCCGGCGAATGACCGGCTCCGCGAAGGCCACCGGCATCGGGTCGTGGCTGCAGGCGATCCGCCGCGACCGGAAGGCGTCGATCGGCGCCGCGATCCTCCTCGTGTTCGTCCTGATCGCCGCGTTCGGCCCGCTGTTCGTCGGCGACCCCGGCGCGCTGGTCGGCATTCCGCTGTCGCCCCCGTCCGCGGAGCACTGGCTCGGCACGACCGGGCAGGGGCAGGACGTGCTGGCCCAGCTCGTGGCCGGCACCCGGACGTCGCTCCTGCTCGGCTTCAGCGTCGGCCTGATCGTGGTCCTGATCGGGGCGCTCATCGGCGTCGCCGCCGGATACTTCGGCGGGCGGGTCGACGGGCTCCTGTCGCTGCTGTTCAACGTGTTCCTGGTCATTCCCGGCCTTCCCCTGGCCATCGTGATCGCGGCCTACCTGCCGTCCGGGCCGCTGACGCTCGGCCTCGTTCTCGTGGTCACCGGCTGGGCCTGGAACGCCCGCGTGATGCGGGCCCAGACGCTGGCCCAGCGGCGCCGCGATTTCGTCGCCGCGGCGATCGTCACCGGGGAGTCGAACTTCCGCATCATCACCCGCGAGATCCTCCCCACGATGACGAGCCTCATCGTCGCCCAGGTGATCGGCAGCACCGTGTACGCCATCGGCGCCCAGGTCGGCCTCGAGTATCTCGGCCTCGGCGACGTGTCCTCGGTGACCTGGGGCACGAATCTCTACTGGGCGCAGAACGATTCCGCGCTGCTGACCGGCGCGTGGTGGACGTTCGCGCCGACCGGGTTCTGCGTGGCGCTCGTCGGGTTCGCGCTGACGATGCTGAACTCGGGTTTCGACGAGATCACGAACCCGCGCCTGCAGCTGGAGCGGGCGTGGGGAGCGTGGCTCAGGAAGCGCGGGCAGGAGCCGTCGCGCTCGACGCCGGTGGTGGTGGATCGTGGCTGAGCCGCTCCTGTCGATCCGCGGGCTGAACGTGGACTACATCACCGACCGGGGGCCGGTGCGCGCCATCGACGACCTGTCGCTGGATCTCCTGCCCGGCGAGATCCTCGGCGTGGCCGGGGAGTCGGGGAGCGGAAAGTCCACGCTGGCCCAGGCGGTGATGCGCATCCTTCCGCCGCCCGCGGTGATCTCCGGCGGCACGGTGCGGTTCGAGGGGAAGAACATTCTCGACCTCGATGAAGCGGGACTCCGGGCCATCCGCTGGAACCGGATCTCGATGGTCTTCCAGAGCGCCATGGATGCGCTGAACCCGGTCATCACCGTCGGCGAACAGATCGTGGACACGCTGGAGGCGCACGGAGTGTCGTCCGGCGGCGCCGCCCGCGCCCGGGCCCGCGAACTGCTGGACATGGTCGACATCCCCGTGGACCGGCTGGACGCGTACGCCCACCAGCTGTCGGGGGGGATGCGGCAGCGGGTGGGGATCGCGCTGGCGCTGGCGCTCAGGCCGTCGCTGGTGATCCTCGACGAGCCGACCACCGCGCTCGACGTCGTCGTCGAGCGGGACATCCTCAACCGGATCCGCGCCCTGCAGAAGGAGGTCGGCTTCGCGGTGATGTTCATCACCCACGACCTGGCCCGGATGCTGTCGGTGTCGGACCGGGTGGCCGTGTTCTACGCCGCCCGCCTCGTGGAGGTCGGGCCGGTGGCGGCGCTCCGGAAGGAGCCGCACCACCCGTACACGAAGGGACTGCTCCAGGCGTTTCCTTCGGTCAAGGGAGACGTGGTGCCGGTGAGCATTCCCGGCTCACCCCCGTCGCTCGTGAACCCGCCGGCCGGCTGCCGTTTTCACCCGCGCTGCCCGCTGGTCGAGGAGCGCTGCCGCGAGTCGCGGCCGGAGCTGCGCACGTTCGGTACCGGTCACGCCGCGGCGTGCCATGTGGCGGAGGCGCCGGAGCGCTGAGCCGCGGGCGGAATCTCCCGGAAGCGCCCCGGGACCGCCTACAGCCCCAGGTGCAGGTAGGTCCGGATCTCCCACTCGTTGCTCTTCGTCGTGCCGAGTTCCGGCGCGTAGCGCGGCGAGAAATCGTCGAGCGATCTCCACGTGCCCCGGACGCCGAGTTTCGTCTGCGCGAAGTTGAACCAGCGCGGGTTTCCGAGCGTGTGCGAGAGGTCGCCCATCAGCTGGACCGGAAACGTCAGGTTGAAGTCGCGATGGTAGTCGTACGGACCGAAGTCGTTGATCTTGACGAACGTCTCGAACGCGATCGACTCGACCGCCAGCCGCGCATCGGCGCCGAACCGCTTGAGGAGCCGCGGGTCGTCGCCGTTCGGCTCCGCGGTCCCCCCGTAGATGTGGGCCACCAGGCGGGTGGTCGGGCTCATGCGGGACACGATGCGGCTCCTGACCTCCCAGAGGTCGCGCGGGGGCGTGGCCGACAGGAACGGAAACGTGATGCCGTCCGCCGACACGTAGAGCGCCCCGTCCTGCGTCGTCGGCAGGTGGCGCAGCGTCCAGCCCAGGCTCGCCGCGAAACGGGCGTCCTCGCGCACGTCATTGTCCCACATCCAGAACCAGGTGGCCGGCGTCGGATCGAACGTGAACAGGAGCTCCGTGCCCACGGTTTCCCGGTTGCCGCGCACCGCGAACGGATCGTCGATGACGTTGCGGGCGAAGAACCGCCCGTCCGGATCGAAGGGGAGCGGGCCGACGAGCGGCTTCTGGTAGAGAAAGTTCGGCGCCACCTGGAAATGGCCCATGTTCACGGCCAGGCCGGTCAGGACGTTGGCCTGGTTGCCGGAGCCCGAGTCCTTGAGCGTCCATCCGGTGAACGTGGGAATCGTCGTCGGGCCCGCGTCCGCCACGACGCCCATGTACGCGGCCTGTCCGTACCAGTTCCAGCGCCCCTTCTGGAACGTCAGCTTGGCCTTGGCTCCGAAGGCGTCGGAGCCCTTCACCTCGTCCTGGAGCAGGAGGGTGCCGTCTCCGGTGTCGTCGACGACCTCGAACGGGTCGCCGACCTTCGTCTGGCCGGACCAGATGCCTCCGACTTCGAGGCCGAACAGGCCGCGCCGCGTGGCCAGCTGCAGCGTGGCCTTCCGCGTCGGCGGCACCGGAATGGCGGTGGAGCTGGCCGCTCCCGACTTCTCGGCGATGTCCTCCTGGTAGATGCCGGTGGCCGCGATCGACCCGATCTGCCGGTTGTATTTCAGGAACACCGCCGGGTTCGCGCCCCACCAGAGCTCCGGTCCCATGGCCAGCTTGAGGCCCGAAAACTGCCGCTTGCCGGTCAACTCCAGGCCGACCGGGGCCACGCCGTTGTAGATGTCGATGTTGTCGCCGTAGTACGCCTCGCGGTACAGGCCGAAGAAATCGCCTTCGTACGCCCAGTGCAGGTGACCGGTGCGGTAGAACCCGTCGAGCAGGAAGTGGGTGTCGTCCCAGGACACGCCGGCCTGGTACACCTTGACCCGCTCGATGTCCTCGAGCGCGAGCGCCTGCGTCCCGCCGGTTTCCACGCTGACCGGCCTCCCGCGGTTTTCATAGAAGATCTCGTCGATCGGATTGGCCGGGACGCTGCCGAGCACGTTCATCGTGACCGTCCCGGTGACGTTTTCCGCCGGCTTCGCCTCGAGTGCGGCATAAAACGACTGCATCTGGTCGAAACCCCGGAACGAGGGGTAGGCCCCGCCGGCGCCGCCCGATGCCTCGGGCGTGGTGATGCCGGTGCCGCCGGTCGAATACGTTTCGAACTCGAGGCGGAGCCCGGACAGGCGGACGCGCGACAGCTGCTCGGCCACGAGGGCCGCGCGGTCACCGCGGGCCTCGAGAGCGGCCGCCGCGGCGGAGATCGTGCGGAAGTGATCCCGGATCGCCTCGATGTCCGTGCCCGGCGCGTAGGCCGGGAGGGAAAACGCCCTCTTGAGCGCGTAGTAGGCGGCCCGCGGATAGACCTTGTACAGGCCGTTGAGCTCCGTCGGCCCCTTCGCGGTGATGCCCCACCACTCCTCGTTCATGTTGTTCGCGCCGGCCACGTAGTCCTCGGGGTAACCGGCATTCGGCCAGGACGCGTTCGTGTCGTGCACGTCCAGCCGCTCCTCCTGCTTGTACTTCCACCAGCCGTCCGTCCACTGGAAGACGAGGCCGCCGACGGCGTTGCCGACCCGACCCTTGCCGCTCGACTGCTCGTAGATCTCCTCCCACTGGGCGACGAGATAGCGGCACTGCGTCTCCTGGTCTTCGCGCATCTCGCGGGCGTTGAACGCGTCGGCTCCGAACTCCGTGAACAACACCGGAACGCCGAGCTTGTCCTTGACGACCTGGAAGAGGTCGCGCGCCGAGAGACCGCGGTAGACGTTCGTGCCGAAGACGTCGATGTCCGTGCACTCCTCGGCGATGATGTCGATGTACTGGACGTCGCCGTTGGCGATGGCCACCGGGCGGTTCGGGTCGAGGGCCTTGACCCCCTTCGTCACCTCGTTGAACAGCGAATAGAGCTTGCGGGCCCGTGCTCCGTCCCGCTCCCCTTCCGGAAGCGCCTCGGTTTCCGCGGACGTCCAGGTGAGCCCGTAGTTGTTCTCGTTGCCGAGCAGCCACATCAGCACGCCCGGCGTGTCCCGGAACTCCTCGACGACCGCCAGGATCTCGGCCTTGACCGCCTCGCGCAGTCGTTCGTCCGCGTAATCCACCGATGCCACCCAGACGCCGTCGAGGAGAAAGCCGTAGCGGGCCATCGGGTGGTTGAGGATCGTGTAGATGCCGTAGCGCTCGTACATGAACCGGACCCAGCGGGGGGGGACGCCCACGTAGAGCCGGATGGCGTTGACCCCCATTTCCCGGAGGAGCGGCATGTCGCGGGCCAGCATCTCCTCGATGATCGCGTCCGGCTGCGACCAGAGGTCGAACGTGTAGTTCGTGCCGACGGGGAAGCAGTCCCAGTTCATGCCGTAGATCATCATGTCCCGGCCGTCGACCTGGATCCGGCTTCCCTGGCCGTCGGTGACCACCGCCACCTTCGCAACCGCGGCGGATGCGCTGTCCTCGGCCGAGGAGGCCGGGGCCGCCGCCAGCAGTGTCGTCATCACCATGGCGGCCAGCATCGCGCGGCCGCCGGCAGATCCTGTCCGGATGAAGCTCAAGGGAACCTCCTCGAAGAGTGTTCGGCGCGGCGGGACGCGGGTCGGTCGTCGAACCCGTTTCCGGCGATCACGTCGCGGTACCAGAACGCGCTTTCCTTCGCCGCGCGTTCCTGCGTGCTGTAGTTCACGTCGAACAGGCCGAACCGCCTTGCGTAACCGTGCGCCCATTCGAAATTGTCGAGCAGCGACCAGGCAAAGTATCCGGACAGCGGCACGCCGGCCTCGATCGCCC
Organism: uncultured bacterium; assembly: GCA_964596775.1. Classification (GTDB taxonomy): domain Bacteria; phylum Eisenbacteria; class RBG-16-71-46; order JABDJR01; family JAWXBZ01; genus CAZQVN01. The sequence continues at coordinate 70,705 of CAZQVN010000012.1, read as the reverse complement.
GGTGCGCCGCGGCAAGGTGTCCGCGGAAGTACTCGATGCGGCGCCGGTCGATGACCCGCCCGTGCTCGTCGCGGGCGTCGGTGTAGGCGGCCCCGTTTTCCGTGATGCAGATCTCCGGAGGGCCGTACTCCTCGTGGATCCGGACGAGGAGGGGGTCGAGCGCCTGCGGATACACCTCCCAGCCCATGTCGGTCAGTTCCTCGGCCGGCGCTCCGGGAACGGCCCGGGGGCGTCCGTCGTCTCCGGCGCGGACGACGACGCGGCTGTAGTAGTTGATGCCGAGGAAATCGAGCGGAGTCCGGATCTCGTCCATGTCTCCCGGCAGCACGAACGGAAGATCGTGATCCTCGAGATGGCCGTAACGCACCCGGTCGTTGACGGCGTCCGCCGGGTAGCGGCCGTGAAACAGGGGATCGAGGTACCAGCGGTTGAAGAGTCCGTCGAACTGGCGGGCCGCGTCGATGTCTCGCGCGGAGCCTTCCGTTTCCGGATGGGCCGGGGTCAGGTTCAGGACGATTCCGGCGCGGGCGTCGGGGCGGCGGGCCCGGATGAGTTCGACCGCGCGGCCGTGCGAGAGCAGCAGGTGATGCGCCACCGAGAGCGAAAGGGCCGGATCCTTGTGCCCCGGCGCGTGGACCCCCTCCTCGTGTCCGAGCGCGGCAATGCACCACGGCTCGTTGTGGGTGGTCCAGTTCCGCACCCGGTCGCCGAGGCGGGCCACGACCGCCTCGGCATACGCCGTGAAGGCGTCCACGGTGTCGCGGTTGCCCCAGCCCCCCCGGTCCTCGAGTGCCTGGGGGAGATCCCAGTGATAGAGCGTCACGAACGGGTCGATCCCGGCCTCGAGCAGGCCGTCCACGAGCTGGTCGTAGAAGTCGAGCCCGCGTTCGTTGACCGCGCCGTCACCGTTCGGAAGGACGCGCGGCCAGGCGATGGAGAACCGGTACGCGCCGATCCCCAGCCAGCGCATCAGGCCGATGTCGGCGCGCCAGCGGTTGTAGTGATCGCAGGCGACCCGGGCGTCCGAACCGTCCTCGATGCGGCCGGGCGTGGCGGCAAACCGGTCCCAGATCGACTCGCCGCGCCCCCCGGCGTCGGGACTTCCTTCGATCTGCGGCGCGGACGTGGCCGCCCCCCAGAGAAAGCCCTCGGGAAACCGGCGCCGGGTCACGCCGACGCTCCGGCGATCGCCTCGAGAAGGGACACCGTGTAGGGGTGGGTGGGTGCGTTCACGATGGAGGCGGCCGCGCCTTCCTCGACGATCCGTCCGCGGTAGAGGACCATGATCCGCTCCGCGAGGTAGCGTGCCGAGGCCAGGTCATGAGTGATCAGCAGTATGGCCAGCCCCCGGTCCCGTTTCAGCCGGGCGAGAAGGTTCAGGATGTCCATGCGGATGGACACATCGAGCATGGAAGTGGGCTCGTCGGCCACGAGGAGGTCGGGTTCCACGGCCAGGGCCCGCGCAATGGCCACGCGCTGGCGCTGCCCGCCGGACAGCTCGTAGGGGTACCGGTCGATGAACTCGGCCGCGGGATCAAGGCCGACGATGGACAGCAGTTCCAGCGCGCGTGCCCGGATGTCCGCGGAGGCGCCGCGACCGTGCCGCTTCATCGGTCGTTCCACGTGCCGTGACACCGTCTGCGACGGGTTCGTGGCTCCGGTCCGGCCGTGCCGGATCAGCGGCCTCTCGAGGTGGTGCAGGATGGTATGCACGGAGTTCAGCGAGCCGAACGGGTCCTGGAACACCATCTGGACGCGTCCGCGGTAGCCGAGCGAGGCCCCCCGCGGTTCCCGGGCCAGAACGTCGATTCCGTCGAGCAGGATGGAGCCGCCGTCCGGTTCGAGCAGCCGGAGGAGTATCCGGGCCACCGTGCTCTTGCCGCTGCCCGACTCCCCCACGAGGGCCAGGGCCTCGCCGCGCTCGATCCGGAAGGACACGTTGTCGGCGGCGACAATCCGGCGTTCCGGCTTGAAAAGCCCCTTCGAGACGAACTCCTTGCGGAGGTCCCGGACTTCGAGCAGCGGCGGAGTGTCGACTCCAGTGTGGGTGGTCACGGATCATCTCCCGGACAGGTCCATTTTCGACTTTGTTCGATTGCCGAACATAGTGTATCATGATGGGAGAAGTCAAGGCGACCACACTATATTCGAGATATTCGAGGCTCTGCCGGGGGGCGGGGCAGGAGTCGAAGAGGCCCCGAGTACCGCCCCCGGTTCACACTCCGGGAGGACCCATCATGAAGAGATTCCTTATCGCCGCCGGCATGGGCGCAGTGCTGGCGTTCCTCGCGGCCGCGCCCGCTTCCGCCGGCGTCAATCTCCTGGCCAATCCCGGGTTTGAAACCGGGGGAGGTTCGTACACCGGCTGGTTCAAGTTCGGCAGCGGCCCCAATCTGTCCCTGCCCACACCCGGCGACAACATCTTCCGCTCCGGAACCGCCGCGTCCAAGACGTTCGGCGAGTTCACCGGATGCCCCGGAACGCCCGGCTACCGGGTCGGCGGATTCGGGCAGGCCTTCACGCCGACGTCCGGTCGCGTCTACGAGCTGAGCGGTTACTCGTTCGTGTCCGGTGCCGATCCGATCCCGGGTACGGACACCTGCAACCGCAACCGCATGATCGCCAAGATCGTTTTCTTCAACATGGCTTCGGGAGGATCGGAAATCTCCGCGAGCGAGGTGGTCATCGGCGACTACTCGACTCCGATCAACAAGTGGCACCACTTCACGGTTTCCGCGCCGGTCCCGGCCGGCGCCCTGCGCGTCGAGGCCCTGTTTCTCTTCCTGCAGCCCGGCTGCGACCCCGGAGCCGTGTACCTCGACGACGTGAATTTCTGCGAGACGCTGCCGGCCTCGCTGCCCAACGTGCTCGCGAACCCGTCCTTCAGCGGCGGGCTGTCCGGATGGTCCACGTTCGGCAACGTGTTCTACGATGCGCGGAATTTCACCGTGCGGACGCCGGCCGGAAGCGCCAAGCTGTTTTCCACGTTCGTCGCCGATGCGCCGTCCGGCCTGTTCCAGTCGTTTGCCGCGGCGCCCGGATCGGCCTGGCGGATGGACGCGCACGCGCTCGTGACCTGCCGCGAGGACCCGATCGCCGGAACGAACGACAACTATGCCGTGGCCCGCATCGTGTTCCGCAACGGGATCGGGGACGAGGTCGGATCGGTCGAGACGGTCGTCGCCGACAACAAGGCGCCGCTCGGAAAATGGGCGCATCACGCCACCCAGGGGATCGCTCCGGCCGGCACGGCCACGGTGGAGGCGTTCATCCTGTTCATCTCGCCGACGCTGATGGGCGGAGCAGTCTGGGTGGATGATCTTTCGTTCCGTTCCGTGGATCCCACCGCCGCGCCGATCACGACGCCGCCGGTGGCGTTCCGGCTCGGCCAGAACAGTCCGAATCCGTTCAGCCCGTCCACCCGGATCGAGTTCAGCCTCGACGGGGCCGATGACGTCCGCCTCTCCGTGTTCGACGTCGCCGGACGCCGGGTGGCCACGCTGCTCGACGGGCGGATGGACGGCGGATCGCACTCCGTTCTCTGGAACGGCGAAACGGACGCCGGGTCGCGCGCGGCCGCGGGCATCTACCGCTACGTCATGACCACGTCCGGCGGCCGGTTGTCCCGCACCATGGTGCTGGTCGATTGAAGAGGGGGAACCCGGGCATCGTCCGCCTCGCCGCGGCGCTGAGTGCGATCCTTGTTCTGTCTGCTGCGGCCGGCGCCCCGCGGGCCGCAGCGCAGTGCCTGCTGGCCAATCCCAGCTTTGAAGTCGTCGGGTCCGGCACGGTGTTCGGCGGATGGAACCAGTTCGGCAGCGTCGGGTCCTCCCCGAACGCCGTTCACGGGTCGAAAGCCGCCCGCCTCACCGGCCCGAACGCCGGGGGATGGGATGTGTCCGGTTACTGGCAGCAGCTGGCCTCCGTGCCCGGCGACCGCTGGATCGCGTCCGTCGACGGCTGGCATACCGCCGTCAGGCCGCTGACCGGCCAGTCGGCGGCCATCCTCAACATCGAGTGGCGGAATTCCAGCGGCGTGCTCATCAGCTACGAATCCCACACGGTGGCAGGCGCGGCCACGCCGACCGGCCAGGTCCAGGAATTCACGGTCACCAGCGGTCCGGCTCCGTCGGGGACGGTGGCCGTCCGCCTGATGCTCGGCGTGCTGCAGGCTCCCGGGACCTCCGTGCCCGACGTCTACTTCGACACCGCGGAATTTCACAAGACGTCGCCCTCCCTGGCCGCCATCCAGTGGAACGATTTTCCGGGCGGCAGGACGCTGTCGTTCGGCGGCCGGACGTGGCGGGTCAAGGGTCCCGGCTACTACGGTCCCGGCCCGAACCTGTTCAGCGACGGCTCCGGTTCCGTCTGGGTCGACCCCCAGGGGCGCCTGCACGTCACCGTGAAGAACATCGGCGGATCCTGGTACAGCACCGAGGTGGCGCTCGTGGACGCCCTCGGCTACGGCGATTACATCTTCACGACCGAAGGGCGCCTCGACCTGATCGACCCGCAGGTCGTTCTCGGCCTGTTTCTCTGGCAGTACGGCCACTGCTGGGATCCCGCCTGGCTCTGGTGGAACCCGTTCAACGAAATCGACGTGGAGTTCAGCCGCTGGGGCAATCCGGCCAACAGCATCGGCCAGTTCGTGGCCCAGCCTTTCGACGGCCCGGCCAACATCAGCCGCTTCGCCGCCACGTTCGGCAACGGCGAGATCACGAGTCACGCGTTCCGCTGGCTCCCCGACAAGGTGGAGTACCGGAGCTGGCGCGGCGGTCCCGGGGACGAATCTCCGGGCTCGCTCATACATTCCTGGACTTATGCCGGAGCCCACATCCCGCGCCCTGAACAGCCGCGGGTGCATATCAACTTGTGGCGCATCACCGGGGCTCCGGCATCCAACCAGGAAGTGATCCTCTCCGGGTTCAACTTCATTCCGCACGGTTCCGTCGTGGCGGTTCCCGAGGAACCCCCGGCCGCCGGCCGCATCCCGGCGCTCCTCCCGCCCAGTCCCAACCCGTTCAGCGCGGGCACGACGCTGCGCTGGCGGATGCGCGAGGCGGGGCACGCCGAGGTGACCGTCCACGATCTCGCCGGGCGCCGGATTCGCGTTCTCGCGGACGGCCCGTACGACCGCGGCGAGCACGAAGCCGTCTGGAACGGCAGGGACGATGCCGGTCGCCGTCTCGCTTCCGGCATCTACATGCTGCGCTTCCGGTCGGGACCGGCCGTGGAAACCCGGCGCATCGTCCTTCTCAAGTGATCCGCTCTCCGCACGAAGCGAACCGGGGCGCCGCCGCCGACGCCCCGCGCGGGGCCTTCACGGAGATCGACGGGGAGCTGTTCTACCGGATCTCCCGTCACGACCGGATGCCGCCGTTCCTGATGACCCTGGCCGGGGACAGCGACCTCTGGATGTTCGTCGCGTCGAGCGGCGGCCTCACCGCCGGTCGCGTCGGACCCGACGGCGCCCTGTTCCCCTATGAAACCGCGGACCGCCTCATGGACGGCCATCACCATACCGGGCCGATCACGCTGCTCCGGGTGAAACGCGGGACCGGCGGCGAGACGCTCTGGCAGCCGTTTCCCGAACGCGCGTGGGGCGACGAGTCCGTGAAGCGCAATCTCTACAAGAACATCTTCGGAACGCAGCTGATCTTCGAGGCGATCCATCCCGGCCTCGGGCTGTCCTTCCGTTACCGCTGGGCCCTCTGTGACGCCCTCGGCATCGTTCGGACCGCCGTCCTCGAGAACACCGGGGAAACCCCGCTGCGTGTCGAACTGCTCGACGGGCTCCGGAACATACTGCCGTTCGGGGCGCCGCTCGCCCTGTACCAGCAGTCCAGCTGCCTCGTCGATGCGTACAAGCGCACCGAGTGCGATCCCCGCACGGGACTCGCGATCTACTCCCTGACGTCGCGGATCACCGACCGGGTGGAGGCGGCCGAGGTCCTGCGCGCCGCCACGGTGCACGTCCGCGGATTGCCCGGGGCCACGGTGGCCCTGTCGACCGGGGCCATCGACGCGTTCCTGGCCGGAGGGAGCGTGGCCCCGGAAACGCTGGTGACCGGACGCCGCGGTCACTACCTTGCCGCCGCGTCGCTGCGCCTCGCGCCGGGCGCGTCCGCCACCTGGCATATCGTCGCGGACACCGGCCGGGATGCCCGGCAGATCGGGGAGCTGTCCCGCCGCCTTCTCGACGGCGACGATGCGGCCGGGGATACGGAAGGCCGGATCCGCGCGGCCGGGGCATCGCTCCGGAAGATCATCGCCGCCGCCGACGCCCTGCAGTGCACCGCCCGAGCCGAGGAGTCCGCGCATCACTGTGCCAACGTGCTGTTCAACACGATGCGTGGCGGTGCCTTCGTGCGGAACCATGACATTCCCGCCTCGGATCTCCGCGACGTGATCCGGGAGCGCAACCGGGACACGGCCCGGCGCCACGAGTCCTTTCTGAAATCCCTGCCCCCGCTCCTGTCGGTGGCGGACCTCGAGAGGCGCGCCGCGGCCGTCGGGGATCCCGATCTCGAACGCCTCTGCCGGGAGTACCTGCCGCTCTGGTTCGGGCGCCGCCACGGCGACCCGAGCCGCCCGTGGAACCGCTTCGCGATCCGCACGAAGAACGCGGCGGGGGAGCGGGCCCTCGGTTACGAAGGGAACTGGCGCGACATCTTCCAGAACTGGGAGGCGCTCGCCCTCGGCTATCCCGGTTTTCTCCCGGGGATGATCGCCCGGTTCGTGAACGCATCCACGATGGACGGTTTCAACCCGTACCGGGTCACCCGGGACGGCGTGGACTGGGAGGTCCCCGACTCCCGCGATCCCTGGAGCCACATCGGCTACTGGGGGGATCACCAGGTCGTGTACCTGCTCCGGTTCATCGAGATGATGCGGCGCGTTTCTCCCGAGGGGCTCGGCGCGAGCCTGTTCCGCGAGATCTGCAGCTACACGAACGTGCCCTACCGGCTCCGCTCCTACGCGGAGATGGTGCGGAATCCGCGCGAAACGATCGATTTCGACGCGGCGCTGGCCGCCCGGATCGATGAGCGGGTCGCGGCACTCGGCACCGACGGCAAGCTCGTTCTCGATGCCGCCGGACGGGTGCACCACGTCAGCCTGTTCGAAAAGCTGCTCGTCACCGCCCTCGCGCGCCTGTCCAATCATGTTCCGGGCGGCGGCATCTGGATGAACACGCAGCGGCCGGAGTGGAACGACGCGAACAACGCGCTGGTGGGGAACGGCGTGTCGATGGTGACGCTCTGCCATCTCCGCCGGTACATGGAATGCCTGGCCGACCTGGCCGCAGGGGCCGGGCGGAGTTCCGTCGCGCTGAGTACGGAGGTGGCGGACTGGTACCGGGGGATCGCGGAGGCATTCGCCGGGCACTCCCCGGACGCCATGTCGTGTCCGCCCGGGGCGCCGGCGGAGCCCGGCGGGGAAGACGATCCGGACGCGAAGCGCCGGCGTTTCCTCGACGCGGTCGGCGGTGTGTATCACGAGTACCGGACCCGGGTGTACGACGGGGGGATGTCCGGGCGCGTCGACGTGCCGGTCGACGGGATCGTCGCCTTCTGCCGGAGGGTCCTCGAGCACCTCGATGCGACGATCCGGGGCGCCCGGCGCGACGACGGTCTGTATCAGGCCTACTCCCTGCTGCGCTTCGCGCCGGACGGCCGGTCGCTGTCCGTTGAGCCCCTGTACGAGATGCTCGAGGGGCAGGTGGCCGTGCTGAGTTCGGGAATCATGACCCCGGAGGAGGCGGCGGACATCCTCGCCGCGCTGTTCGCGAGCCGCATGTACCGGGCCGACCAGGGGAGCTTCCTTCTCTATCCGTTTCGCGACCTCCCCGGTTTTCTCGAGAAGAACCGCATGGCCGCGGACGCGGTCCTGGCGAGCCCGCTCCTCCGCAGCCTCGTCGACTCGGGCGACGAAACGCTGGTCGTCCGGGAGTCCGCGGACGTCGTCCGTTTCGCCCCGGACATCGGTCGCGCCGCCGACGTCGGGCTGGCGCTGGACCGCATTGCCGAGCGGCCGAACTGGGCGGCGCTCGTGGCGAGGGACCGACAGCCGGTCCTCGACCTGTTCGAGCGGGTGTTCCGGCACGACAGGTGGACCGGCCGCTCCGGCACGATGTACGGATACGAGGGGCTCGGCTGCATCTACTGGCACATGGTCGCCAAGCTGCTTCTCGCCGTGCAGGAGATCCTGCTCCGCGCGGCGGACTCGGGCGCAACCGGCGAAGCGTTCGACACGCTGGCCGTGTACTACTACCGGATCCGCGCCGGCCTCGGATTCGAAAAGACGCCGACGGAGTACGGCGCGTTTCCCACCGACCCTTACTCGCACACGCCCGGTCACGCCGGGGCCCAGCAGCCGGGAATGACCGGCCAGGTCAAGGAGGAGATCCTCACCCGGTTCGGCGAACTCGGCGTCTTCGTCAGCCGGGGGATCGTCCGCTTTCGACCGGTGCTGCTCCGCGACAGCGAGTTTGCCGCGGGCGGAGACCGCTTCGACTACGTCGACCTGGAGGGGGAGGAGCAGGGGATCGACCTCCCGCCGGGAGGTGCCCTGGCGTTCACGTTCGCCGGTGTGCCGGTCGTTTACACACGAACGGGCAGGGGACCGTCCATCCGCGTGACCGGCACGAACGGCGTCTCGGAACGCCCCGGCGACGCTCTCACTCCCGTCGAGAGCGCCTCTCTGCTGGGTCGCGACGGCGGCATCACACGGATCGACGTGGAGGTTCCGCGCGGGTCGCTCCTGCCTTCCGCCGGTCGCTGATCCCGTCGATTCTGGACCCCGCCGCGCTCCTGTCCTACACTCGGATCGGAAACCCGACCCCGCAAACCGAGGAGGATTGAAGATGAGCAGGACTGTCCGCGCCTATCTCTGTCTCGCCGCGTTTCTCGCCGCCGTGCCCGCCGGCCGCGCCGCCGCGTTTCCCGGGCTGACCCCGGGACGCCCGGACATCCGGTCCATCGGAACGCTCGTGTTCGGTTCCGACGGCGTGCTGTTCATCGGGGATTCCAGGGGGGGCGCCGTGATCGCCGTCGACACCGGCGACCGGACGCCGGCCGAAGCGCCCGACACCTTCGGCATCAAGGATCTCGAGGCGAAGATCGCCGCGGTGCTCGGGACGACCGCGGAAGACGTCATGATCCACGACATGGCCGTGAATCCGGTGTCCCGGAGCACCTATTTTTCCGTTTCGCGGGCCCGGCGCCAGTGGAACGACCGCTGGTCGCTCCCCAACGATCTCGCCGACGCGGACGTGCTGCTCCGGGTCACGGTCGAGGAAAAGTTCGAGCTGGTAAGCCTCGACGACGTGCCCCACCGGAGGATCACGCTGCCGAACCCGGTCGGCACGGAGGCGAAGCACCCGTGGAAGAAGGACCTGCCGATGCGCGTCGAGGCCATCACCGACATGGCGGTTCACGACGGAACGCTCTATGTGTCGGGGCTGTCCAACGAGGAGTTCTCCGCGGCGCTCTGGAAGATCGACCCGTCCACCGGCGACGCGGCCTGGACCACCGTGGAGATCTATCACGGTGCGCACGGCGAGTGGGAAACCTCCGCGCCGATCCGCACGTTCCTGCCGTACACGCTGGACGGAACGGACTACATGCTGGCGTCGTATCTCTGCACGCCGCTCGTGGCGTTTCCGCTCGCGGATCTCCGCGAGGGGGAACACGTTAAGGGGCACACGATCGCCGAGTTCGGCTCCGGCAACTACCCGATGGACATGCTGCGGGTCCGCTGGAAGGACCGGGACATCTTCGTGATGTCCAACAGCCAGCTCCCTCTGATGACGTTCACGCCGGAAGCGGTGCGCGAGGAACTGAAGAAGCCGGGGATCACCCGCGAGACGCCGACGTACACGGAGGGCGTACCGTACACCGCCCGAGCCGGCACCGGCGTCCAGCACATCGACAACTTCAGCGACAAGGCGGTGGCCGGCCTCCAGCGGATGCCCTCGGGCCGGCTCGACCTCGTTCTCTACTCGATCGAGCGGATGGCGCTCTAGGTGGCGACAGGGGTGTTCGCGGTCCGGTGCACCGCGGCGGCCTTGATCGTGACTGCGCTGGTCACGGTTCCGGAGGTCACGGAGACTTCGGCCGCTCCGGCGACCTCGTCCGCGCAGGTCGCGGCATCCGCATCCACGGTCGTGGATTCGTCCGTTGCCCCGCGCGCCGCACCCCCCGCACCCCGGATCGTCACGCCCGCGGTGCCCACCGATCCGGTGCGCGTGACCGGTCTCGCCCCCGGGACCGCGGCGCGGATCGCGGCCGCCCCCGCCGCCGGGGACATCCTCACCGTTACCGTGGATCGCGGCCGGGAGCTGCCGCCGGTCTTCGGCCGGGTCGCGCCGGCGGACGGAGCCGTCGAGTTCCGCCCGGTTCTTCCGTTCGTGCCCGGCATTCCCTACCGCGTGGCGTTCCGGTTCGAGGGCACCGCGATCGAGGCCCGCTTCCGGATCGCACCGGTGCGGCCGCTGGAAACCGCTTCGGTGCTCGAGGTGCTTCCCGGCGGGGATCGGTTGCCGGAAAACCTGCTCCGGTTCTATGTCCACTTTTCCGAACCGATGCAGGGAGGCGACGCGGCCGCCCATGTCCGTCTCGAGGACGACACTGGAACGCGGATCGAGCAGGCCTTCGTGGAGACGACTCCGGAGTTGTGGGATCCCTCCATGCGCCGCCTGACGCTGCTCCTGCATCCCGGCCGGATCAAGCAGGGGCTCGCGATGCACGACCGCGCCGGCGCTCCGCTGGTGGAAGGGCGCGCCTATCGCCTGGTGATCGATGCCGGGATGAGAACCGCCACCGGCGGCCTGACCGGGCGGCCGTTCACGAAGGTCTTCCGTGCCGTTGCCGCGGACCGGACATCGCCGGATCCCGCCGCGTGGACGCTGGACCCTCCCGCGGCCGGGAGCACGGACCCGCTCCGCATCACGCTGAACGAGGTCGTGGACGTTGCCCAGGCGAGCCGGTTCGTGCTCGTGGAACGGGAGGACGGCTCGCTGGTCAGTGCCTGGGTGGAATCGGCGGACGGGGGCACCGTCCTGCTCTTCAGGCCGGCGGAACCGTGGAAGCCCGGACGGTACGCGGTGGCGGTCCGGCCGGAACTCGAGGATCTTTCGGGGAACCGCATCGACCGGTTGTTCGACGTTCCGGCGGGGGATGCCACGGGACCGGCGCTGCCGCGGCGGATCGAGTTCCGCACCGGCGACTGAAACATCATTTCGCCGCTTCCGGAGGACGGTCCCCGCCCCGGGCTTCCGGAATGTGCCCCTTCCTGTGTTAAGCTTCCCGCGCTCTTTCCACCGGGGCCTCGGCCCCCGACACGACATTCCTCCTGAAAGCGATGGAACTCATATGACCAGTCACGATTTCATGAAAAAACTCGGCCTCAAGGATCTGAACCCCGGCGGCTTCGGCGGCGAGTGGATCGGTTCCGGCCCCGTTCTCGACGTGACCACGCCCGTCGACGGCACGAAGATCGGCTCCGTCACCCAGGTCACCGAAGAGGAGTACGACCAGATCGTGACCCGCGCCCACGCCGCGTTCCTCGAGTGGCGGAAGCTCCCGGCCCCGCGCCGCGGCGAGATCGTCCGCCTGCTCGGCAACCGCCTGCGCGATCTGAAGACGGAGCTCGGCCAGCTCGTCACGCTGGAGATGGGGAAGATCGCGGCGGAAGGGGAGGGGGAGGTCCAGGAAATGATCGACATCTGCGACTTTTCCGTCGGCCTGTCGCGCCAGCTCTACGGCCTGACCATGCACTCCGAGCGCCCGGACCACCGGATGTACGAGCAGTGGCATCCGCTCGGCGTCGTCGGCGTGATCTCGGCGTTCAACTTCCCGGTGGCCGTGTGGAGCTGGAACACCGCGATCGCCGCCGTCTGCGGCGATTCCGTCGTCTGGAAGCCGGCCAGCAAGACGCCGCTCACCGCCATCGCCTGCACGAAGATCGCCGAAGCCGTCTGCCGGGAGAACGGCATCGACCCGGCGGTCTTCTCGCTGACGATCGGCAAGGGCTCCACCGTGGGCGACCGGATGCTGCACGACCGGAAGATCCCGCTGATCTCCGCCACCGGCAGCTGCACGATGGGCTACCGGGTGGCCGAAGTCGTCAACAAGCGCCTCGGCCGGACGATCCTCGAACTCGGCGGCAACAACGCGATCATCGTCACGCCTTCGGCGAACATGGACCTGGCGCTGCGGGCCATCCTGTTCGGCGCGGTCGGCACGGCCGGCCAGCGCTGCACGTCGACCCGGCGGATCATCGCGCATGAATCGATCAAGGACACGCTCGTTCAGCGCCTCAAGAAGGCGTACGAGGGGATCCAGATCGGCGACCCCCGCAAGCCCGACACGCTGATGGGGCCGCTCGTCACGCACGGCGCCGTCAAGGACATGCAGGACGCCATCACGAAGCTCAAGGCGGAAGGGGGCACGGTCGTCTGCGGAGGCGAAGTCCTAGACGGGCCGGAGTATCCGGGCGGCCATTACGTTAAGCCCTGCATCGCCCTGGCGAAGAACGAGTACCAGATCGTCCAGGACGAAACGTTCGCGCCGATCCTCTACATCATCGGCTACGGAAAGAAGGGCGCATCCGCCGCGGAGGCGGTGGGCGAGATCGAAGAGGCGCTGGCCCTCCACAACGGCGTGCCGCAGGGGCTTTCCTCGGCGATCTTCACCGAGAACATGCGCGAGGCGGAGTACTTCCTGTCGCACCGCGGTTCGGACTGCGGGATCGCGAACGTGAACATCGGCACCTCGGGCGCCGAGATCGGCGGCGCGTTCGGCGGCGAGAAGGAAACCGGCGGCGGCCGCGAGTCGGGCTCCGATTCCTGGAAGGTCTACATGCGCCGCCAGACGAACACGATCAACTGGAGCACCGACCTGCCGCTGGCGCAGGGTCTCAAGTTCGGCGACTGATCCCGCGATGAAGGGCACCCGGCTCTCCCATTACCGGATCGCCGATCCGATCGGCGCCGGCGGCATGGGCGTCGTTCACCGGGCCCGTGACGAGCACCTCGAGCGTGACGTGGCCGTCAAGGTTCTCGGGAAGGGGTTGCTCGCCGACGACGCGATGCGCCGGCGCTTCCGCAGGGAGGCGCTGGCGCTGTCGCGCCTCAATCATCCGAACATCGCCACGATCTTCGATTTCGACACGCAGGACGACGTCGACTTCCTGGTGATGGAGCTGATTCCTGGCGAAACCCTCGATGCGGTCATCGCGCGGGGTCGCGTCGATCCGGACACCTGGCGGTCGATCGCGGTCCAGGCCGCCGAGGGGCTCACCGTGGCTCATGAGAGCGGCGTCATCCACCGCGATCTCAAGCCCGGCAACCTCCGGGTGACGCCGGACGGGCGCCTCAAGATCCTCGATTTCGGCCTGGCCCGCCATCTCTACGCCGCCCCGGATGGAGCCACGGCAACCGCCACGGAATACGGCGCAGCAGTCGGAACGCTTGCCTACATGGCCCCGGAAACACTCGACGGCCGTTCCGGCGACGAACGGAGCGATCTCTACGCGCTCGGCGTCCTTCTCTACGAACTCGCGACCGGGCGCCGCCCGTTCGAGGCGGACACGATCCTCGCCCTGATGTACGCGATCGCGAACCATGTGCCGCGCCCTCCGGCGCTGCTCAATCCCGATGTCCCCGCATTCGCGGACCGGATCGTCATGAGGCTCATCGAGCGCGATCCGGCCGACCGCTTCCCGTCCGCGCGCGAACTCCTCCGCGAACTCCGGGCGGGCGCGGAGTCCTCCTCTCCGTCACACGCGGGGGCGCCGGACCGGTCGCGGCGGTCGGAAGCTGGAGCGGGTGGTAGTGCGCCCCCTTCTCCCCGGGCCGGCGCGATCCGTACCCTCGCCGTTCTCCCGCTGGAAAACCTTTCCGGCGACCCCGGCCAGGAATTCTTCGCGGATGGAATGACCGACGCGCTGATTTCCGACCTGGCCCGCATCAAGGCGCTCCGGGTCATCTCCCGATCCTCGGTCATGCGTTTCAAGGGGGTCCGGCGCCCGCTGCGGGAAATCGCGGCGGAACTCGGCGTGGAGGGAATCCTCGAGGGCACCGTCATCCGTTCCGGCGACCGCGTCCGGGTCACCGCCCAGCTCAGCGACGCCGGTTCGGAAAACCTGCTGTGGTCGGAGCGCTACGAGCGCGACATGACCGACATCCTCATGCTGCAGAGCGACGTGGCGGCCGCGGTGGCCCAAGAGATCGAGGGGGCGCTGTCCGGACCGCGGGATCCGCGCACGACGGCGCGGAGAATGGATCCCGAGGCGTACGACGCGGTACTCCGCGGACGACACCAGATGAGCCTGCGGAACGCCGACGGCCTCCGCCGGGCGGTCGACCATTTCCAGGCGGCGATCGGCCGCGATCCGGCCTACGCGCCCGCCTACGTCGGTCTCGCCGAGGCGTACGGTCTTCTCGGTTTCCAGAACATCATGCGGCCCGAGGCCTCGTTCACGCGGGCGCGGGCGGCCGCGCAGCGCGCGCTCGAACTCGATCCGACCGCCGGGGAGGCGTACGCGGCTCTCGGCTATGCGCGCCTTTACTACGACTGGGACTGGGCGCAGGCGGAGCGCGACTTCCTCGCGGCGATCGAGTCGAGGCCGAGCTACGGCACCGGGTATCTCTGGTACACGAACCTCCTGGTCGTCACCGGGCGGTTCGAGGAGGCGATCGCCAACGGCCGGAAGAGCCGCGAACTCGATCCGCTGTCCGTCATCCCGAACATCGTGACCGGATGGGCCCACTTCTTCCGGCGCGACTACGACGAGGCCGTCCGCGAGCTGAAGCGGCCGTTCGAGATCACCCCCGACTTTGCCTACTCGCACCAGTGGCTCGGCTGGACCTGGATGGTCACCGGGCGGCGCGACGAGGCGTCCCGGGCCATGGGTCGGGCCGCGCGGCAACTCGACCACGAGCCGCTCCGCCGGTTCCTTTCCGGAATGGAGGCGGCGCTGGGCGGCCGGTCCGACGATGCGCGAGGGATCCTTGAAGAGCTCCGTGAAACGGCGCGGCACGAATTCGTTCCCGCCTTCCTCGTCGCGCTGCTGCACCTGGCGCTGGACGACACGGACGGGGCGTTCTCCGCGCTGGAAACGGCGTTCCGCGAACGGGAGCACTGGCTCGCGTTTCTCGATGTGGATCCGCGGCTGGATTCGCTCCGGTCCGATTCCCGGTTCGCCGACCTGAGGAAAAGGGTGGGGCTCCCGTGAGCGACTTCCAGGGAAACCTCGCCCGCGTCCGGGAGCGCATCGCCGCGGCCTGCGCGGCCGCCGGCCGCGACCCGTCCACGGTCACCCTGGTCGCCGTGTCCAAGACGCGTCCGGTCGAGGCCATCGAGGAGGCGATCGCGGCGGGGCTCACGGAGTTCGGCGAGAACCGCGTGCAGGAAGCGATCCCCAAGATCGAACGGCTCCGCGCGGCGCGCGGCGGGGGCGGAGCGCCGGCCGCACCGGGCTCCTCCGGTTCATCAGGGCCGGTACCGCCCGGCGGACCGCCCCGGCCCGTCCGCTTCCACCTGATCGGCCACCTCCAGTCCAACAAGGCGGGCAAGGCCGTGGAGGTGTTCGACCTGATCCATTCCATCGACTCGGAGTCGCTGGCCGGCGACGTGAACCGCCGCGCGGAACGGATCGGAAAGGTCCAGCCGGTCCTGATCCAGGTCAACTGCTCCCGCGAGGCGCGGAAGAACGGCTGTGACCCCGCCGACGTACCGGCCCTCCGCCGGGCGGTCGAAGCCTGTTCGAACCTCGATCTCCGGGGGTTCATGACGATCGGCCCGCTCTCGGACGATCCGGAAACCGCGCGCCCGGCGTTCCGCGAACTGGTCCGGCTGAAGTCCGACTCCGAAGAGGATCTCGGCCGGGTCCTCCCCGAACTGTCGATGGGAATGACCGGCGATTTCGAGATCGCCATCGCCGAGGGCGCCACCCTGATACGGGTCGGCACGGCCCTCTTCGGGGAACGCCATCCATAGGGACTTCCCCTGAAAAGAGTTACCCGCACTTTCTCCACTTGCGCTTGAAGCCCGTTCCTCCGTATAGTGACCCCCGATTCGCGTTTTTTGCGGCCCGGGGGGGCGGTGCTTTCCTAACTCTTTGGGAGACACCATAATGCGACTGACTCCGCTCGACATTCGTAGACAGGAATTCCCGCAGCGCTTCCGGGGCTATGACCCGGAGGAAGTGGACACGTTTCTCGACCTCATTGCCGACGACGTGGAGGCACTGATCAACGAGAAGACGCAGACCGCGGAGCGGATCGTCGCTCTCGAGGCCCAGCTGGCGGAGTTCAAGGAGATCGAAAAGTCTCTCCGCGACGCCTTCGTGATGGCCGAGAAGATGTCGACGGAGGCCAGCGATTCCGCCCAGAGACGGGCCGAAGCGATGGTCCAGGAGGCGGAACTGAAGGCCAGGAACATCGTCGGGGAGGCGGAAGGCAAGGGGCGCCAGATTCTCTCCGACGCGGAAACGCGGCGGCGGTCGCTGATCCTGGAACTGGAAGCGCTGGAAAGCCAGAGGAACTACACGCTGGCCAAGTTCCGGACGCTCATCGAGGACCAGAAGGCGATCCTCGAGGCGCACTCCACGAGCCGCGGAAACGCGCCGTCGCGGATCATGCCTTTCGAGAAGCCGTCGTCGAACCTGGCATCCGTGCCGGAACCGGTGCACTCCGTGTCCGGAGACGATTGATCGAGGAAACCGCTTCGGGAGTCCGACTCCGCATCCGGGTCACGCCGCGCGCTTCCCGCACGGAAGCGGTGGGATTCGATCCGGAAGGGCGTCTCAGGGTGCGCGTGGCCGCTCCCCCCGTCGAAGGCGCGGCCAACGATGCCCTGATCATCTGGTTGTCGCGGATATTGAAGTGTCCCAGATCGTGCATTCATGTCGTGTCCGGCCGGACCGGCCGGGCGAAGACCGTTGAAATAGAAGCCGTCACCAGGGCCCGTGTCGAACAGGCCCTGGATTCGTGAAAGGGGAAACCGTGTCGTCCGACTTGCGCCGTCAGATCGAAGAGGCCGTCCAGTTCATCCGCGGGAAGTCGAAGATCGCTCCCCGTTTCGGCCTCATCCTGGGCACCGGGCTCGGGGATGCCTCCGGGGCCATCCGGGACGCGGTGCGCATTCCGTACGGCGAGATCCCGAACTTCCCGAAGTCGACGGTCGTCTCCCACTCCGGCGAACTCATCCTCGGAACGCTCTCCGGCAAGCCGGTCGTGGCCATGAACGGGCGCGTGCACTACTACGAGGGCTACACGATGGCCCAGGTCACGTTCCCGATCCGGGTGATGCGGGCGCTCGGCGCCGAAGTCCTTCTCGCCAGCAACGCCGTGGGCGGCATGAACCCGATCTACGACGCCGGCGACATCGTGGTGATCCACGATCACATCAATCTCATGGGGGACAACCCGCTCATCGGTCCGAACGACGAGGAACTCGGGCCGCGCTTTCCCGACATGAGCGAGCCGTACGACCGGGCATTGATCGCCACCGCCGAAAAGGTGGCGCTCGATGAAAGGATAAAGCTCCACAAGGGCGTGTTCGTGGCCGTGGCCGGGCCGAATCTCGAAACGCGCGCCGAGTACCGGTTCCTGCGCCAGATCGGGGGCGACGTCGTCGGCATGAGCCTCATCCCCGAAAACATCGTGGCCGTGCACGGCGGCATGAAGGTTCTCGCATTTTCCGTCGTCACCGACTCCTGCCTGCCCGATGCCCTCGAGCCCGTGGACATCGAAAAGATCCTGGCCACGGCCGCCCGGACCGAGCCGGTCCTGAAGCGCCTCGTGGAGCGGGTCCTCGAAAAACTCTAGACCTCCGGGAGTCCGCCAGCCGTGAGCCGATTCATCGACTTCTCGAAATCGATCCTCCTCGCCGAAGAGGAGGAAAAGACGCTCGCCTTCTGGAAGGAGCAGGACGTCTTCGCGCGCCAGCTCGAAATCCGCAGGGACGCGCCGCCGTTCATCTTCTACGAAGGCCCCCCCACGGCCAACGGCCGCCCCGGCATCCACCATGTGCTCGGGCGCACCGTCAAGGACATGGTCTGCCGCTACCAGGCCATGAACGGCCGCCTCGTCAACCGGAAGAGCGGCTGGGACACCCACGGCCTTCCCGTGGAACTCGAGGTCGAGAAGAAGCTCGGCATCCAGGGGAAGGAGCAGATCGAGGCCTACGGTCTCGAGAAGTTCAACGCGATGTGCCGGGAGTCCGTGTTCACGTACAAGGACGAGTGGGAGCGGATCACGGCGCGCATCGGCTTCTGGCTGGATCTCGAACACCCCTACGTGACGCTCGAGAACGACTACATCGAGAGCGTCTGGTGGTGCCTCAACCAGTTCTGGAAGAAGGGGCTCGTGTACGAGGGGTTCAAGATCCTTCCGTACTGTCCACGCTGCGAGACGCCGCTGTCGAGCCACGAGGTCAGCCAGGGCTACGCCGACACGGAAGACCCGTCCGTCTTCGTCAAGTTCGAGAGCGTCGACGAACCCGGCACGTTCTTCCTGGCCTGGACCACGACGCCGTGGACGCTCATCTCCAACGTGGCGCTGGCCGTCCACCCGAAGGAAACGTACGTCCGGGTGGCGCTCAAGCCGCGGCTGGACAAGGACGGGAATCCGAAGGAGGACAGGGGGCACGACGCCGGGCAGAAACTGATCCTGGCCAAGGCGCGGCTGTCCGCCCTGTACGGCCCCTGCGAAGTCGAGGCGGAGTTTCCCGGCTCGGAACTCAACGAGAGGAAGTACCGGCCGCTGTTCCCGTACTTCGCCGCGGAAGAGAACGCGTTCCGCGTCCTCACCGCCGACTACGTGTCCATGGAGGACGGCACCGGCATCGTTCACTCCGCGCCCGCGTTCGGCGAGGACGACTACCAGCTCGGCCGGGCCCACGATCTGCCGGTGATCCGCCCGGTCGACCGCAGCGGCGCGTTCACCGGGGACGTGTCCGACTACTTGGGCGTCTTCGTCAAGACGGCCGACCCGCTGATCGTCGACCGCCTCCGCGAGAGCGGCGCGCTGTACACGGCGGGGACGATCACCCACAGCTACCCGTTCTGCTGGCGCTGCGACTCGCCGCTCATCTACTACGCGCGCGACTCCTGGTATCTCAGGACCACCGCGTTCCGCGACCGGATGGTCGAACTGAACCGGTCGATCCGCTGGGTGCCGCCGGAAGTCGGCGAAAACCGTTTCGGCAACTGGCTCGAGAACAACATCGACTGGGCCATCTCCCGCGACCGCTACTGGGGCACGCCGCTGCCG
Source organism: uncultured bacterium (assembly GCA_964596775.1). Classification (GTDB taxonomy): domain Bacteria; phylum Eisenbacteria; class RBG-16-71-46; order JABDJR01; family JAWXBZ01; genus CAZQVN01. The sequence continues at coordinate 51,426 of CAZQVN010000012.1, read as the reverse complement.
GTCTGGCGCTGCGGCGGCTGCGCCCACACGACGATGGTGGAAAGCCGCGCCGATCTCGCGGAGAGGGGCGCCGACCTGCCGGAGGATCTCGACCTGCACCGCCCCTACGTCGACCGGATCCAGTTCCCGTGCGAAAAATGCGGGCAGCCGATGTCGCGCGTGCCCGAGGTCATCGACGTCTGGTTCGACTCCGGGGCCATGCCGTTCGCGCAGTGGCACTACCCGTTCGAGAACAGGGAGCGGTTCCGGTCGCTCTTCCCGGCCGATTTCATTTCGGAAGGCGTCGACCAGTGCCGCGGCTGGTTCTACTCGCTGCTGGCCATCTCCGCCTGCATCATGGACGAGTCGTCCTACAAGAGCTGCGTCGTCAACGGCCTCGTGCTCGACGCCACGGGGGCCAAGATGTCCAAGCACAAGGGGAACACGGTCGACCCCTGGGAGCTCGTGAACGGCGTGGGCGCCGACGCCGTCCGCTGGTACCTGATCGTCAATTCGCCCCCGTGGGTCCACACGCGCTTCGGCAGGGACGGCGTGACCGAGGTGGCCCGCAAGTTCCTGGCCACGCTCCGCAACGTGTCCTCGTTCTTCGCCGTGTACGCGAACGTCGACGGCTGGTCCGGAACGCCGGCCGAATCTCCGCCGGTGGCCGGACGTCCGCTGATCGACCGCTGGCTGATCAGCCGCCTCGACGGTCTCACCGAGAAGGTGGCCAGGGACCTCGATCAGTACGACGTCACGCGGGCCTCGCGGGCCATCCAGGACTTCGTCCTCGACGACCTGTCCAACTGGTACGTCCGCCGGAACCGGCGGCGGTTCTGGAAGGGGGAAACGGGGGCGGACAAGAACGGCGCCTACGCCACGCTTCACGAAACGCTCACGGTGCTCTGCGGGCTCATCGCCCCGTTCACCCCGTTCATCGCCGAGGAGATCCACGGCAAGATCGTCCGCCCGGCCCGCCCCGATGCCCCGGCCAGCGTCCACTGGACGGACTTTCCGAAGCCGCCGGCCGGCCGGAGGGACGAGCCGCTGGAGGCGGCCATGCGCTCCGCCATGGACATCGTGGAAGCCGCACGCGCCGCCCGGAACCTCGCCGGCCTCAAGGTGCGCCAGCCGCTGGCCCGTCTCCTCGTCTGCGGAGGCGGCGCCTCCGCGGATCGCGCGGTCGGCGAACTCGCCGAGCTGATCGCCGACGAGCTGAACGTCAAGTCGGTGATCCGCGCGGACCAGGCCGAGCTGTTCGACCTCATGGTCAAGCCGAATTTCAAGGCCCTCGGCCCGGGATTCGGCAAGGCGGTCAACCAGGCGGCGGGAGCCATCAAGGCGCTCGCCCCGGAAGAGGCGGCCCCGCTGACCCGCGGGGAGCCGGTCACGATCGTGATCGACGGCAGGCCGGCGTCGGTCACGCCGGAGATGGTCGACGTGGAGCGGAAACCCCGGTCCGGGCTCGTCACCGGGGAGCAGGGAGCCGTGACCATCGGCCTCGACACGGAGGTCACGGAAGCCCTCGTCGCGGAGGGGCGGATCCGCGAACTCGTCCACCGGCTGCAGGGGCTGCGCAAGGACCAGGGACTCGCCGTCACCGACCGGATTCATGTAGAATACGATGCTTCGCAGGCTCTGGGTGAGGCTCTTCTCGCCCACGCGGACCTGGTCCGCGCCGAAACACTGGCGCTGACCCTGACCGGGAGGGCGGCGGAAAGCGGCTCATTCCAGGCTGCCTGGGAGATCGACGGGCAGTCGTTCGCGGTGTCCATCGCCAGAGCGGCGGAGGAGGCTCGTTCGTGAAGAAGAAGGACCTGGAATTCTTCGAAGCGCGTCTTCAGGAAGAGCGCGCCCGTCTGGTCAAGGAACTCAAGCACCTCGACGACACGATTCTCAACAAGAGCCTCAAGGACTCCACCGGGGATCTCTCGTCGTACTCCTTTCACATGGCCGACCAGGGAACGGATTCCATGGAGCGCGAGAAGGCGTTCCTGGCCGCCTCCACGGAAGGCCGGCAGTTGATCGAAGTCTACGAGGCGCTGAGGCGCCTGTTCCTGGGGGAGTTCGGAAAATGCGAGGCCTGCGGCGGGGACATAGCGCGGAAGCGGCTGGAGGCCGTTCCCTACACGACCTTCTGCCTGACCTGCAAGGAGAAGCAAGAGAAGGCCGGGCGGCGATAATCCGGTGATCTTCTTCCTGCTGATCGCGGTTCTCGTCGTCGCCCTGGACCACCTGACGAAGTATGTCGTCATCATGACGATGGATCTCGGGCACGACATCCACGTTCTCGGCGAGTGGGTCATGCTCACGCACATCAAGAACCCCGGGGCGGCGTTCGGCCTGTTTCCCGGCAGCATTCTCCCCCTGATCGTCATCTCCATCCTGGCTTCGATCATCGTCGTCGTCATGGCCGTGCGGACCCGCGGGGACCGTGCGAAGATCCTCCCCCTGGCCCTGATCCTCGGCGGCGCCATCGGCAACCTGATCGACCGGGTCCTCGTCGGCCGCGTTACCGATTTCATCAACGTCGGCATTCCCGGCGGCCCGCGCTGGCCGGTCTTCAACGTGGCCGATTCGGCGGTGACGATCGGCGTGGCCATCCTGGCGTTCGGCGTCTACTTCAAGGGGCAGGAGGATTCGCCCGCACCGGAGGACGGATCCGGGCCGCCGCTTCCCCGGGAAGAGGAGCCCCGCGACAATGCGCTTCCTGGCGAGCCGGGCTGACGCGGGCCGGCGTCTCGACGTCCGCCTCGCCGAGGAACTGGAGCCGGTCACCCGATCCCAGATCCGCAAGTGGATCGACCTGGACAAGGTGACGGTCAACGGTGCGGTGGCCCGGGCCGGGCACGCTCTCCGCGAAGGGGACGAAGTCGCCTGGGAGATCCCGGAAGCGGACCCGGATCGCGGACCGGAGGCCGAGGACATCCCGGTGCCGATCGTGTACCGGGACGACGATCTCGTCGTCGTGGACAAGCCGCCCGGCCTCGTCGTTCATCCGGGGGCCGGGGTCCGGAGCGGCACGCTCGTGTCGGCGCTGAAGGGGCTCCGGATCTCGCTCGCGCCGCTCGGGGGGCCGGACCGCCCCGGCATCATCCACCGGCTGGATCGCAGCACCTCGGGCCTGCTCATCGTGGCCCGGACGGACGTCGCCTTCCGGGCGCTCCAGAAAGCGATCGCGGCCCGCGAGATCCACCGGCACTACGTGGCGCTCGTCTGGGGGGAGGTCGGCGAGGAGTCCGGCGAAATCGAGGGGGACATCGCCCGCAGCCGGTCGGACCGGAGAAAGATGACCGTGGTGCGCAAGGGGGGGCGGACCGCGCGCACGCGCTTCCGGGTGCGGCGGCGTCACGGACTGGTCACCCTGCTCGACCTGGAACTGGACACGGGACGGACGCACCAGATCCGGGTACACTGGCGGCACCGGGGGCATCCCGTTTTCGGGGATCCGGACTACGGCGGGCGGTCGCGGCAGGCCGGACTCGTCGGTGAGGACAAGGCCCGGGCAAAACACTGGTTGTCCCTGATCCGCCGGCAGGCCTTGCACGCCACCCGCCTGACGTTCGATCATCCGGTCACGGGGGAATTCATGGATCTGACCGCCCCTCCGCCGGCCGACATGCAGCGGCTCCTGGACGCGGTTTTCGAGTCGCCCTGATAAAGAGGAGTTCGGATTCGATGCTGAAAGTAACGCGCCGCGATCGCGGCACAGTGGCCATCCTGGAGCTCGGGGGCCGGTTGATGGGCGGCCCCGATTCCGACCACTTCCCCCGGGAAATCAAGAACCTGATCGGGCAGGGACAGGTGCACGTGGTCGTGGATCTGTCCGGCGTGGCCTGGGTCAACAGTTCGGGGCTCGGTCTCCTGATCGCCGCCTACACATCGCTCAAGGAGAACGGCGGCGGGCTCAAGCTTCTCAACGTGTCCCGCCGGATCGAACAGATTCTCCAGGTGACCAAACTGAGTACGGTCTTCGAGTCGTATACAGACGAGGAGGCCGTCGTCGGCAGTTTCGGAAGAGGAGGAGAATAGGCCATGCCGCTACCCCGAGCGGAGGGCGATACGGAGGAGATACGACTCGAGTTGCCAGGGCAGCTCGAGCTTCTGTCCATCGTCGACAAGGTTGTGGACGGCATCGCCGACCAGATGTCGTTCGAGGATGACGACAAGGACGCGATCGCCATTTCGGTGATCGAGGCCGGAACGAACGCCATCCAGCACGGCAAGCCCGGTGACCCGGTCGAGATCGTCTTCAGGATGACCGTGGACGCGCTCGAAGTCGACGTCACCGATCGCGGAACGGGTTTCAACCTGGATCTCGTCGAGGACGCCTCGGCTCCCGAGAACCTGCTCAAGGCGCGCGGCCGCGGCATTTTCATCATGCGGTCCATGATGGACGCGGTCCTGTACGACTTCAGCGAAAGAGGCACGGTCTGCCGTCTCGTCAAGAAGCGGCGGACGGGTGCGCCCGCTGATGCAGGGGGCGCGCAGGAATCGGAGGCCGGCGGCGGAGACTGAAGAACGCATACTGGCCGTGGACTTCGGCTCGCGCCGGATCGGACTGGCCGTCGGGCATGTCGCCCTGTCGCAGGCGGTGCCCCTGGAAACCCTTCATCTCGATGCGGGGGGGGCGGCTCCCGAGGCGCAGGTCGCGGACATCGCCCGGCGTGAGGGGGTGTCCCGCATCCTTCTCGGTCTCCCCCTGAACATGGACGGCACCGAGGGACGCGCGGCCCGCCGGACCAGGGCCTTCGGGCGCCGGCTCGAAACCGCCGCCGGGCTCGCCCTGTTTTTCGTGGACGAGCGGCTGACCTCCGAGGCGGCCCGCGACCTCTCCCGGGCCGGCCGCGCGAGAAAGGGGCGGGCCATCGACGACCTGGCGGCCGTCATTCTCATGGAGTCGTGGATGGCGGACGAGGCGGCCCGCCGGGCCCGTCTCCTCTGGAACGAACCGGAGTCCGGATCGTGAGATCACCGCTGCGACTGCTCGGCATGCTGGCGTTTCTCATTACACTCGCGCTTCTCGCCGCCATCTACGTGCTTCCCGCCGATTTCGGGCCGGGCGCGGCGTCGATCCGGGTCAACGTGGAACCCGGGCTCTCTTCCGCGGCCATCGGGCGGAAACTGGAGGAGGCCGGCGTGATCCGGTCCGGGCCGGCGTTCCGGATCGCCGCCGCGGTGTCCGGCCGGGCCTCGAGGCTGCGGGCCGGCCCCTACGAGTTCCGGCCTTCGGAAACGATCTGGGGTGTTCTCGACCGGATGGTCCGCGGCGATGTTCTCCAGACCGTCCTCACGATTCCGGAAGGATGGAACAGCCGGGAGATCGCCGCCCGGGTCGCGGAGTTGACCGGGTGCCGGGCCTCCGACTTCCTGGCCCTGGTCGGCGACTCGACGCTCGTCCGGAAGCTGGGGTTGCCGGGCAACACACTGGAAGGCTATCTTTTTCCGGATACCTATCACGTCATCCCCGGGACGCGGTGCGAGGATCTCGTCCGCCGTTTCGTGACCCGGACCCTCGAGGTGTACGGGGCTTCGTTTGCCGCTCGTTCGGATTCCCTCGGACTGGATCGCCACCGTGTCCTGACCCTGGCCAGTCTCGTGGAGGCCGAGGCCGCCGTGGCGGAGGAGAGGCCGCGGATCGCCGCGGTCTTCCTGAACCGGCTGCGGCTCGGAATGAAACTGCAATCCGACCCCACGGTGGCGTATGCTCTCGGGGTGCGCCCGTCCAGGATCTTCGAGAAGGACCTGGCGGTGGACTCACCCTATAACACGTATCTCGTTTACGGCCTGCCGCCCGGCCCGATCTGTTCTCCGGGGGTGTCGGCGCTCCGCGCCGTGCTCGACCCGCTGCCGGACTGCCGCGATCTCTATTTCGTGGCCACCGGCGACGGCCATCATCTGTTTTCGGAAACCAATGCGGCGCACAACGAAGCCCGCCGCCGGGTGGCGGCGGGGCGGCGGAGCGGCCAGGGAGGAGAATGAAATGTCCATGAAATCCGGCGGGAGTGCCGCCAGCAGAAAGCGTCCCGCACCCGGTCGCACCCAGCGGGGCGTACACCCCCGCGATGAGGTCCGGCTGTCCCGCAAGAACTGGATGATCCTCGGGGGCGCGATCGGCGTCATCATTGCCGGATACATCGCCCTGGCCTCCGGATCGATCACTCTGGCCCCGCTCCTGCTGGTCCTCGGATACTGCGTCCTCGTGCCCTACGCGATCCTGGCCAGAGACTGAGCCAGTCTAACCTGCTTATTTACAATCAGTTCGGGCGAATAGCTCAGTTGGTAGAGCGCTTGCCTTACACGCAAGATGTCACAGGTTCGAGCCCTGTTTCGCCCACCAGTCCCCGAAAACGCCCCGTGATGCGCCCCCCCCCGAATTCGATCCCGGTGCCTCAGAACCGGGATTGACGTCCTCCCCGCGCCGTCGTAGGGTGTCCCGTATATCTGAATCTTCTTCAGAACCCGTGACCTTTCGCGAGGCACCTTTGAAATCAACCGTTCGTCACGAGGCCCGCACAGGGAGTCTCCCGGGAGCCATCTCTCCCCGGTCGAGGCTCGTAAACTGTCTTTGTTCTTGACGCTCAGGCGATTTCTCCATTAAACTCTTGTCGTGTGAGTGTATGACATTTTTTCCACGCCTGTGCCGGGTGTGCGAAGGGGGGTGTTGTCACCTTATTCTGGGAGTTGCATACGACGCTGCTACTTACCTCGGACATCCTAGCTCTCGGTAACGTTTAGGAGGTGTAACGATGGACCGTTTTCTGCGCAGTTTGTTGCGCAAGGGTTGTGCTCTGGCCGTGATGGGGTTGGTTTTTGCCGCCCCCGCAATGGCCAACGTGCCTGTTCCCGGGCTGAGCACTGTCCCGAATTGCCTCGGAATCAGCCCCACCGGTGCCCTCGGGTACTCGGTGACTGTTGTCGGCTCCGGCGGACCTATCGCCGCGGCCGCGGTTGATCTCCGGTTCACCACGGTCGGCGACACGCTGATCTGCTGGTGCAATACTGTTCCTGGCCCCCGCCCCCGTGTCATCAGTGGTGTTACCAACGGCTCCGGTGTTGCCACGTTCAACATCACCGCCGGCGGTTGCATTCAGTACAACCTGGCTGGAATCCCTGGCGTGCTCAAGTTCGCCGGCGAAGTGTTCGCCGATGGCGTGAAGCTCCAGGAGTACGGCACCGTGTCCCCGGACGCGGTGGACTCGGCCGGAAAGCTCCCGACCACCTTCACGGGTGGTGTGTGGAACCCGGCTGGTTCCTGTGCCACGGGTCTTGCCGATGCCGTTCAGCACACGACGCCTCTGGCGACGAGCGTGTATCAGTGGTGCACCGACATCAACTGCGATCTCGCGGTTGGTCTGTCTGATGCCACCATCCTGACGCCGTTCCTTGCCGGCGCGGCTTCCTGCGCTGGCGACGCCGGCCCCTAGTCTGGTTCGATAGTGATACGGAGGCCCCGCCCCGTGCCTGGGGGCGGGGCTCCTCCGGTTCACCCGCAAGGGTGACGAATGAAGCAGGCAGATCCAGGAGGCCGCACACCTCATCCCTAGTAGTTGCAACATCGCAAAGGAGGCCCTCTCTCATGAAGCGTTTTGCCACCGCACTGCTCGCCGGCGTCGCGCTGCTCGCGTTCTCTTCGGAGTCGTTCGCAGCCGGTAACGCCAACGCCAAGATCGCGATCCACATCGGCCCCAAGACCACGAAGAACGCCTGTGGCGCCGGCCTCAAGGCGTGTAACGCCATCGTCACCCAGGGCGGACTCTATCCGCCCAACACCTACTACACCTATGTGCTCGTCACGGACGGCAGCGCCGCCGAAGGCGTGTCCGGCTGCCAGCTTGGTCTTGCCAAGGGCAACGGTCTGGCACAGTTCGCGTGGACGCTCTGCGCCACCCTGGAGTTCATCTCCCCCGGCCCGGCCTGGGGACAGAACGGCTCCGGTAACCTGATCACCTGGAACGGCTGCCAGGTCACCGAGCCCGGCGGAGCCGGTACCGGCGTCGTGGCCGTGGCCGGATACTTCTACAACGGTGCCTACACGCCCGATTGCCTGAGCGCCGGACCCCGTCCGGTCGACAACGCCGGCAAGGTGGCCAACTGCAACGCGGTGGAAGACATCATCACCGGCACGCCGTCGCACTACGGCCGCGCGTGCTGGGGAACGGGCGCCGGCTCGGGCTACAATCCCTGCGGTCTCGTGACCCCGGTTCAGAATACGACCTGGTCGAACATCAAGGGTTCGTACTCGAACTAAGCTTTCCTGAGCGTAAAGAAAAGGGTGGTGCTTCGGCGCCACCCTTTTTTTTTTAGTTCCCGCCTCCGCGCGGGAACCCGGTTCGGTCCTCGCGGGTGACGACAACGGTCCATCGATCCTCTATAATTGTATCCGCCCGTGCCGGGGTCTGGTCCCGGTCGAGTTCCCTCTGACCTCACGGAGTCCGTCTTGAAGCATCCCGCGCAGTTTCTGGCGCTGACCGCCCTCGCCGTCGTCCTGGCGGCCGGACCGGTCCGGGCCGACGAGAACGAATACGCCAAGATCATGATACACATCGTGCCGGTCGGATCGGTCGGCGGGAACAAGTGCTCGAGCAACAAGGCCAGGCCGGCCTGCCAGGACATGGTCACGAAGGGGAAGCTGAACGAGCCCTACTACGCCTATCTCGTGGTCACGGACGCGAACCCGTCGATCGGGCTGGCCGGTCTCCAGTGCGGCATCGATTACAACGGTGCCCGGAGGCTCGGGGTGGACGTCATCGAGTGGTCCCTCTGCGGGGCCCTCCAGTTTCCCTTCGGCGGCTGGCCCAATCCCGGCGGAAGCAACCAGATCACCTGGGACGCGGAAAACAACTGCCAGCGTTCGGAGCCCGGAGGGGTCGGTACGGGAGTCACCGGGGTGGCCGGCTATTTCTACATCACCGCCTACACCGCGGACAAATTCGAGGTCATTCCCCGGCCGGTGGACAACGCGGCCAAGGTGGCCGATTGCGCCGCCCGCGAGACGCTCGTGGCCGGTGCGGGAGCCCCGATATTCCCGCGCCCCCATCTCGGGTTCGTCACGTTTTCCGAGGGAGCATCCGAAGACGGGTACAACCCCTGCGGCCAGGCCCGTCCCGTGCAGGAAACGACCTGGAGCGGAGTGAAGTCGAATCCGAACGGCAATTAGGCGACCCGAAGAGGCGCCACGGCGCGCCCGTCCCCAGGGGCGGCGGCCTCCGCGGATGTCCATCGGGTCCCTCATCCGAACCCTGGTCGTCTTCGGCCTGGTTCTCATCGCGCCCGCCTGCGGAAAGAAACATCCCGGAGCCGGTAGCGCCCTCGTCATCGGCCTGGACGGCGCCACCTGGAAGCTCCTGCGCCCGTGGATGGAGGCCGGGGACCTGCCGCATCTCAAGTCGCTGGTGGATTCCGGCGTCTCCGGCGACCTGACCTCCGTCGTCCCCTTTCTTTCGCCGCCGGCCTGGACCTCGGCGGTCACCGGCGTCAATCCGGGCAAGCACGGCATCTTCGACTTCCTGAAACGCCTCCCCAACGAGATGACGTTCGTCAACGAAACCTCGCGGAGCCGGCGTGTTCCGGCCATCTGGCAGCTGCTCTCCGACGCGAAGATCAAGGTCGGCGTGATCAACGTGCCGGCTTCGGACCCGCCCGATGCGGTGAACGGGTTCATGATCTCCGGGATGCCCCACACCGGCATCACCGGTTACACCTACCCGCCCGAACTCGAGGCGCAACTGACCGGCTACCGGATCGACAGGATGGACCTGTCGATCGAGGACGGCACCGAGGACCGCCTGCTCGAGGACATCATGGCCACGATGCGGAGCCGCGCGGAAAACGTGAACCGGCTGCTGGACACCGAGGAGTGGGACATGGCCTGGGTCGTGTTCACCTCCACGGACCGGATCCAGCACTTCTTCTGGCAGTACATGGACCCGCAGTGGCCGAAGTACGACGAGGAGAAGGCGTCCCGCTACGGCACCGCCATCCACGATCTGTGGGTGGAACTGGACGGGCACCTCGGCACGATCCTCGAAACGGCCCGGCGCCGGAAGGGGGCGGACCTGCCGATCGTCGTCCTCTCCGATCACGGGTTCGGAGGCGTGCACCGCGAGTTCCGGATGCAGTCGTTCCTGCGGAACCCGGGCGCCGGCGAACCGCCGCTGAGCTGCACGTATTCGTTCGAAACGAACGGTTCCCTGCTGTACCTGAACGTGGAAGGGCGCGAGCCGAATGGCGTCGTTTCGAAGAGCGACTACGAAGCGGTCCGCAACGACGTCCTCGACCGGCTGAAGCGCACGCGGGACCCCGAGACGGGGCTCGGTCCGGCCCGTGCCACGTACCGCCGCGAGGAGGCCTACATCGGCCGCTATGCGGACAAGGGGCCGGACATCGTGATGACCCCGTCGCCGGAGGTGTACATTTCCAACGACCGCGGTTATCGCGAACCGTGGGGCACGCCGTCCTACACGTTTTCCGGCCATCACGAGATGGAAGGAATCCTGATCGCCACCGGCGGACCGTTCGTGCGCGGCCGCCTTGACTCGGGCGCCACGCTGCTGGACATTACCCCGACGATCCTGTACCTGCTCGGACAGCCCGTTCCGAACTACTGCGACGGCCGGGTGCTGACCGCGCTGTTCCAGCCCGACTACGTCAGGAAGAACCCGGTGCGTTCGGAGCGGAAGGACGTGAAGGACAATTCCGCCGCCGACACCCTGGACCAGAAGGTCGGCAGCCTGCCCTACATGCACTGAGGAGTGACACACGTGCCCGTATCGAAATCCGCCCCCGGCGCCCGCGTCCCGCTGATGCGCTCCTTCATCGCCCTGGCCCTCGTCCTCGCGCTGTCCGCGCTCTCCTGCGGCCGGAAGCCGACGGGCCCGAAGGTGTTCGTGATCGGGCTGGACGGAGCCACGTTCGATCTCCTCGATCCCTGGCTCGCGGCGGGGGAGCTGCCGAACCTGAAGAGCCTGATGGACGGCGGCGTCTACGGCGAACTCCACTCCGTGCACCCGATCCTCTCCCCGGTGGCGTGGACCTCGGCGGCCACCGGCGTGAATCCCGGCAAGCACGGCATCTTCGACTTCGAGCGCCCCGATCCCGACCAGCCGGGAAAGTCGCTCCTGTACACGTCGGAAAGCCGCCGCGCGGTTCCGGTCTGGAAACTCCTGTCCGACGCGGGGCGGACCGTCGGCATTCTCAATGTTCCGATGACGTGGCCCCCCGACCCGGTGAACGGGGTCATGGTGTCCGGGTTTCCCTTTCCCGACGCCCCGAACCTGTCCTACACGTATCCGAAGGAGTTGCAGGCCTCCCTCGGGGACTACGCGCTCGACCGGATGGGGGAGGCGCTCATCCGGGACGCCGAGGCGGCGATGCTGGCCACGATCGTCAAGTCGCGGGACGACGTGGCCCGCGTGACCGGCGACTGGCTGCGCACGCGGAACGACGATTTCACCTGGACCGTGTTCACCGCCACCGACCGCATCCAGCACTTCTTCTGGGGGATGATGGATCCGCAGCATCCCTACTACACGGAGCAGCTCGGAAAGGACTTCGGCGAGGCGATTCACGAGTTCTGGAAGGGGATGGACAAGCGCCTCGGCGAAATCCTCGCCCTGCTGCCCGAGGACGCCGTGGTGATCGTCATTTCCGACCACGGTTTCGGGCCGATCTACCGCGAGGTGAACGCATTGAACTGGTTCGGACGGTCGTCGCTCAACGACTACGTGCGCAATCACAAGGTGCCGGACGTCTTCATCACGAACGGGATCTTCCGTTACCGGCTCGGAACGACCTGGCCGATGTCGCCCGAGTACGACACGTTCCGCTCCATGTTCGTGGAGCAGGCCACCGCCATCGTCGATCCGCTGACGGGAAAGAAACCGGTCGAGCGGGTCGTGCGCCGTGAGGAACTCTACTCCGGGCGGATGGTCGAAAAGGCCCCCGACCTCGTGATGATCGAGGCGCCCGAGTGCTACATCGGACCCGGCGACCCCGCGAAGGACCTGGACACGGTCACCGACCTCCATTCCACGTCCTATTCGGGCTACCACCGCCCGAACGGGATCTTCATCATCAAGGGCCCGGGGATCAATCGCGGCGAACTGGCGGGCGCCTCGCTCGTCGACGTGGCCCCGACGATCCTCTACACGATGGGCGAGTGCGTGCCGCAGGACATGGACGGCCGGGTGCTGACCGCGGTGTTCGGCGCGGAAACGCTGAAGAAGCGGCCGCCCTGCTACTCCGACGGCACGACGATCCTGACCGACCGGCCGGAGCGGACCCTGTCACCCGAGGAAAAACGCCAGCTCGAAGCCGTTCCCTACATCAAGTGATTCCCTGAAATGCGCTCCCGGAAACTCTCCCCACTCCATCCCGCGATCGCCTGACATGCGCTCCCGGATCCTCCCCCTGCTGCTCGTTCTGGCCGCGGCGTGCGCGGCGTACGCGACGAGCCTGCCGGGCGGATTCGTGTACGACGACGCGCAGATCATCGTCGCCAACCCGCGGGTGACGGATCCGGCGCGGATGTCCGAGGTCTGGACGACTCCCTACTGGGGCGGGCGGCTCACCGGCGGACTCTACCGGCCGCTGACCGTGTTCTCCTTCGCCCTCAACCACCGGGTTGCCTCCCTGGAACCCCTGGCCTGGCACGTCGTCAACGTGCTGCTCCACGCGCTCGTGTCGATCCTCCTGTTTCTCTGTGCCCTGGAGTTTCTCTCCCCGGCGGGTGCGCTGGCCGCCGCGCTCCTGTTCGCCGTGCACCCGGTTCACACCGAGGCGGTGGCCAACCTTGTCGGGCGCGCCGAGCTCCTGGCGGCGGCCGGTTTTCTCGCCGCATGGCTCCTTCACGACAGGCGCCGCACCGCGGCGGCGACGGTGTTCGCGGCCGGTCTGCTGGCCAAGGAGATCGCCGTGGTGCTGCCGGCCGCGCTGCTGCTGCGCGACCTGCTCCGGCGGCGCCGCATCGACCTCCGGGCGTACGCCCTCTACGCCGCCGTCCTGGTCGGTTACCTGGCCGCCCGGTACGCCGTCCTCGGGGCGTTCACGAACCCGAAGGGGATGATTCTCTACCGGATGGACAACGTGATCGCCACGCTCCCGTTCCTGTCCGCCCTGTGGACGGCGCTGTCGGTGTTCGGGCGCTACGTCGTGCTGCTCGTCTTTCCGTGGCGGCTGTCGGCGGACTATTCGTGGCCCCAGATCGACGCCGCCGCGCCGGGCGACGCGTGGGCCTGGTTCGGCACGGCGTGCGTCCTCGGGCTGGCCGTTGCCTTCGTCGGGGCATTCCGCGCCGCGCGACGGGAGGGAGCGGAACCCCGCGGCCCGGCGTCGGCCATGGCCGTCGGCCTCGGCCTGTTCGGCCTCACCCTGTTCCCCGTGTCCAACTTCGTGATCCGGATCGGCACGGTCATGGCGGAGCGCCTGCTGTACCTGCCGTCGGCCGGCTTTCTCCTTGCCGTGGCCGGCGCGGGAATGGCGCTGGCCGGACGATCGGGAGCCGCGGACCGCCGCGCGGCGGTCGCCGTGGTGGCTCTGCTCGGAGTGGCCGGCACCGCGACCTCGCTGGTCCGGAACCGCGACTGGGCGGACGACGCGACCCTGGCCAGGGCCACGGTGCGGTCTTCCCCGCGGAGCGGACGGGCTCATTACAATCTCGGCGTGAATCTGCATGATCAGGGGAGGGTCGAGGAGGCGATCGCCTCGCTGCAAACGGCGGTGTCCCTGGATCCGACCTACACCGAAGCATGGGTGAATCTCGGCGGCTACCGGATGTCGCTCGGAAGAGTGGAGGAGGCCCGCCGCGACCTCCGGGCCGCCATCGCCAGCGACTCCTCCTATTCCAGCGCGTGGATCACGCTGGGCGGGCTCGAAGTGAACAGCGGGAATCACCGGGAGGCCGTGGCGCTCCTGGAACGGGCGGTGGCCAGGGACTCCACGATCGATCTGGCCTGGTTCAACCTGGGGCTGGCCCGTCTCGGCGTGGCCGACACGACGGGCGCGGTTCGCGCGTTCCGCCGGGCGGCGGCGCTCAACCCCGCGGACGCCGACGCGCACAACAGCCTGGCCTGGTACCTCCTGCTGTCCGGCGGCGATCTCGACGAAGCGCTCTCGCATGCCGAGCGGGCGGTGGCGCTGCAGCCGGATGCCGCTACGCTCGACACGCTGGCGGAGATTCACCTCCGGATGGGGCGCCGGCGCGAGGCGCGCGAGACCTGGAACCGCGCGCTGCGTTATCCAGGGGATGCGGACCGGGTCCGTGCGCGATTGAGCGAGCTCAATGCCGCGGGACAGGCCGGTCCGGACTAGGGGGTCGTAGAGGGCGCTGCCCCGGAAGCCCGGGCGGCCTCGAGGTTCTGGCGGGCCACCGCGCTGGACGGATCGATGCGCAACACCTCTTCCCAGAGGGGCACGGCTCTTTCCAGGTTGCCCGTCTGCGCGTAGGCGGCCCCGAGGTTCAACAGCAGTACCGGATTGTTGGATATCTGGGTCCGGCTGCGTTCGTACAGTTCGATGGCCTGCTCGAACTCGCCCCGGTTCATCGCCAGGTTGCCCGAGGCAAAGTCGATGTCGGGTGTGGCCCCGTAAGTGGCGCGCAACTCCTGGATCCGCACTGCCGCGCCCTCGGCATCGCCGGCCTGCAGCTTCTGCATGGCCTCGGCCACGCCGGACTGGATCTGCAGCACTGCGTTGCCTGGCCCCTGCGTTTCCAGCCGCGCTCCGGTAAGCCCCTCGGGTCCGCGCCGGCGGATCTCCGTGAGGTTGATTCCGGCCTCCCGGTACGTCGGATCGAGGACCAGCGCCTCCTCGAGCGCGTCCACGGCTTCGTCGTACTTTCCGAGCGCGGCGTACACGGTTCCGAGATTGTTGCGGGCCTCGGCGTTTCGGGGGTCGAGGCGCCCCACTTCCATCCAGGACCGCGCCGCGTCCTCGAGACGCCCGGCATCCTGCTGCATGCGGGCCAGGAACCGCCACCCCTGGACCAGGTCCGGCGCGTCTTCGAGCGCCCGCTGGATCTCCTCCGCCGCCTGTTCATGCAGGCCGTCCCGGGCGAGCCCCGCGGCCAGGGTCACGCGGGCGCTGACATGGTGCGGATCGAGCCGCACGGCCCGGTCCAGTTCCGCCATCGATTCCGCCGGTCGCTTCAGGCGGTCGAAGGCGACTCCCATTGCATAGTGCTCGTCGGCCCGGGACTCGTAGCGCGCCGGAAGGACGAACCACGAGGCGCCGAGCAGTGCGGTCAGCGCCACGCCCGCGGCGACCGTCCGGCGGTCCCGGACGGCAAGCGCCGCCCCCGCCGGCAGGGCAAGCACTGCGAGCAGCGCCAGCCGGTCGCCGGACCGGACGACGCCGAAGGCCGAGACCAGCAGCACGGACGCGCCGAGAATGAGGAGGGGCCGCCGCCCGTCCTTCCCGAAGATCAATCCGGCCACCCCGAACCCGAGAACCAGCGCGGCAACCGGGAGGAGCCATTTCGCCCAGGGCACCGTGGCGGAAGCGCGGAACAGCACGCTTTCCGGCGACGGAGGGTCGTAGGCCTGGAGCATCAGCAGCAGTTTCCACCCGACGAGCCCGAGAGCCTCGACGGGATTTGCGGCGACGAAGCGCAGCGCGGAGGCGCCGAAGACGGCGTTGACGCGCTGCGGGTCCGGGGGTTCTCCCGACTCCCTGGTCATCCGGGTCAGGATGTCCGCGGGGCTCAGCCACCGCCAGCCGGGAGCGTCGATCCGGCGTGAATCCAGGCCGGAGGCGCCGGAATGAAATCCCAGCGCGGCGTCGATGCCGGTCGTGGTGGCGGGGAGCCCCGGTCCTCCACCTCCCGGGGCGAGTGTCGGCCCGGCGAGGAACACGAGGAATCCCGCGGCGAGCAGTCCTGAAAGGGCAGGTCTCCGGTCCACGAGGAATGCCGCGGCCAGTCCCAGCGCGGCCGGAACGGCCCAGAGGCTGCCGCAGAGACCGGAGATTCCGAGGAGAACGCCGGCGCCGACGGCGGTCACCGGTCCGGTCTTCCGGCCGGCCACCAGGGCCAGGAGGGCGAGCACGCAGGCCGCCTGCCATGCGGCGGGCACGAACCATGCGGCATGGACATGGAAGGAACCGGTCAGAAGAACCAGGCAGCCGGCGCTCCATGCCGCACCGGTCCCCTTCCAGCGGAGCCCGGCCAGGGCGGCGAAGAACGGAAGCAGGAATCCGAGCAGGATCAACTGCGTGGAGCGGGCCCGGGCGGGGTCGCTGTTCAGCCCCAGCCCCTTGAGGACATGCGGGTAGAGGGGCGCCGGCGGAACGGCCGAGCCGCGCGGGGGCGGGGTCGAAAGGTTGCGGGTGGCGTTTTCCCAGGGGATCTCGATCCCCGTGGCGTTACGGAAGACGGGGCCCTGGCCGGCAACGGTGAGCCCTCCCAGCGCGATCATGGCGCCGAGCATTGCCGGAATCAGCAGGGCGGGCCAGGACGAGGCGGGCCGGGAGGGTGTCCTTTTCAATCAGAGCCCCGCCAGCGCGGCGCGGGCGCGCGCTCCGAGATCGCCGGAAGGATCGCTGTCGGCTGCTTTCCGGAACAGCACCCTGGCTTCGTCCTGCTTGCCGGCGCGGGCCAGCACCTGGCCGAGATGAAACGCGGTTTCCGCGTTCCCGTCGCCTTCGGCCAGGGCCCTGCGCAGCACGGCTTCCGCTTCGGACAGCTTGCCCACCTCGCCGAGCGCAAAGCCGAACGTATCGAGGTTGCCGGAGGACGGGTTCAGCTCCACCGCGCGCCGGGCCAGTTCCACGGCTTCTCCGGCGCCGGCCTGGTTCTGGGCGAGAATCCAGGCCAGGTTGTTCAGGACGACTTCGTTGTCCGGTTCGATCTTGAGGACATCCCGGTACTCGGCGGCCGCGAGATCGCGCCGGCCGAGTCCGTCGTAGACGAGCCCGAGGTTGTAGCGGATGATCGGGCTCTCCGGTTCGAGATCCGCCGCCATTTTCCAGTACCAGGCCGCGGAGTCCGCGATCCCCGCCGAGTAATGGTGGAGACCGATGTTGTTGTAGGCCAGCGCGCGCTCGGACGCCGACCCGACCTCGGCGGATCGGCGGAACTCCTTCAGGGCCTGGGTTTCCTGTCCGCCCTGAAGCAGCGTGATGCCCACCTCGTTCCGGCTCGAGGAGATGTAATGGCCGATCAGAGGGTCGGTGGGGGCGAGCTGCAGGGCCTCCTCGAGGATGGTCACCGCCGAACCGTGCTCCTTGCCGATGGCCAGGTAGATTCCGTCGATGGCCTTGTTGCGCCCCCTGTAATAACGCTCCATGGTGTCCGTAACGGCGCGGGCGCTGTCCGGTTCGAGACCACGCACCTCGACCACGTTCGTGTACGGCTGGCGCAGCGGCGCCAGCACCGGGAGAATCATCATGTCCACGTCCGAGGAGTAGAGGTAGCGGGGCATGGAAAACTCGAGGAGCAGGTTATCGTCGGTGATCGTGCGTCCGGCCCCGCGGGTCAGCGCCGCGGCGGCATCGTCGCCGCCGATGTACGACTGGAGAAATCCGAACACGTCCCGCACACCGACCTGCTGAAGGTCGGCGGTGACGGATTCGATGGAGAGATCCGAAGAGAGCTTCCGGTAGTCGAGTTCCAGCGGCACACGGCTGCCGAGAAGCACGATGTCGCCCGGGGAGCCCATCCAGATGCTCATGTGCGGCCATGCTTCGTGGAACGTCTTGACCACGGATCCGAAGTCCTCGCGCGACATCTGGTACATCTGGACCCACTGGCAGAAAATCCCGTCCGGCTTCAGCCGTCGCGCGCCGATGGCAAAGAACTCCCTTGTGAACAGCGATCCGATGCCGGCGATCCACGGGTTCGAGGGCTGGGATATGATGATGTCGTACGTCCTGTCCGACAGCGCCAGGTGATTGCGCCCGTCGTTGATGATCAGCCGGGTGCGCGGGTCGTTCATGCAGTCGTGGTTGTACTTCCGGAAGAAGTCGGTGACGTTCGTCATTCCTTCGAGCATTTCCACGCAATCCGCCTGCTGCACCTGGGGATAGGCCAGCGCCGACCCCAGGGATATTCCGCTGGCCAGCCCGATCATCAGGACGTCGGCGGGGTTCGGATGATGAAGGAGCGGCAGGTGGGAAATCAGCTTCTGCGTCAGCATGTCTCCCGACGAGGAGGCTTCCACCTTCCCGTTCGTCCGGAGCGACAGGACGTGCTGGGCCCGGTACACCGCGATGATGGCCTCGGTGTCCTCTTCATAGTAAAGAAGCCGCGAGTCGTGAAACGACTTCCTGAGGTCTGGTTCCCTGGCATACGTTTCCGCGTACACGTAGGCGCCGCTCGACATGACGTAGGGATCCCAGGGACGGGATCCGAAATAGAGGGCGGGAAGGATCGCCAGGGCGGTCAGCGCGGCCACGATCCTGGCCCGGCCGCTCAGAGTTCGGCCGATCGTCCAGTAGAGCAGGCTCGCGGAGACGATGTTGACCGCCGCGGCCGTAAGGATCGTTCCCTGCCGGCCCACGAGGGGGATGAGGATGAACCCGGCCGAGAACGACCCGAGAATGGCGCCGAGCGTGTTGGAAGAGTAGAGCGTCCCCACCTGCCGGCCGAGTTTTCCCATGGCGTCTGCGTAAATGCGGGCGACCAGCGGAAACGCGCCTCCCATCAGGAGCGTGGGCGGGAGCATCGTGACCGCGCAGAGCGCGAACTTGGCGAGCGTCTGGGCCTGCCACGACGGTCCGAGCTGCCGGTACGCCTCGATGAACAGGTAGGGGAGGTTGCCGAAGACCGGCAGGGCGAGAAGACCCAGAACGGCCACGCCGAGCTGGGACCAGGCGAGCAGGAGAACCGGATTGTGGCGGTCGGCCAGCCGGGCCATGATGAACGCGCCCAGCGCGAGCCCGAGCAGGAACGTGGTGAGCATCGCCGAGAATGCGTAGGTGGTCGTTCCCAGCGCCCCGGACAGGACCTTGGTCCAGGCCACTTCGTAGGTCAGCGCGGCGAAGCCGCTCGAGGCGTAGACGAACAGGACGATTTTCTTGAGACGATGATCGGCCGGAACCGGCTCGGGCTCCGGGGCCGCCACCGGCTTCGATGAGGGCTCCTCGTAGGGGAGAAGCGGTCTGAGCCCGAAGGCCAGAATCGTGACCGCCACGTTGAAGGCGATGGCCACCCAGGTCGAAAGCTGCATTCCGAGGTTCGGGATCAGGAAGAAGCCGGCCGCCGCGGTTCCGGCCACGGCGCCGATCGTGTTCGTTCCGTAGAGAATGCCGGTCTTGAGTCCCAGGCTTTTCCGCCCTCCGACGAGAAGGCGGGAGAGGACGGGCAGGGTGCCGCCCATGAGGATCGTGGGCACGAGAAGGACGAGGAAGCAGATGAGAAACCGGATCAGTGCCAGCACACTGGGGCCCGGGTTCAGGCTCTGGTAGAGGACGCCGTAGAAACCGTTGAGGGCGGTGAGAATGGCCGGTAAGACCAGCGCCCACAACGCGATCCCTCCTTCGAGGAGGGCATACACGATGATCGGGTGCCCCCCCTTGTCGATCCGGCGCCCGAATGTCCAGGAACCGATGGCCAGTCCGGCCATATAGGCGGCCAGGACGGTGGCGATGGCGAACGCCGTGCCCCCGAAGACAAACGTGAGGAGGCGGCTCCAGACAACTTCGTAGACAAGGGCGCTGGCGCCGGAAAGAAAGAAGAGGCAGAGAACCAGAAAGTCGGCGCGGGATGGGGACGGGGCCGACCGTTCGCGGGGGGAAGGCTGTTTCGTCAAGAGATCATGAACTCCAGGGTACGGGGCGGTAAGTCGCCAAAAAGTCTAGCATTCCGCCGGGTGCCGGACAAGCCATTCCTGCACTAATCCTTGTTCTCGGCTCCCCGGTCGACTACAATTTTACGTCTGATTTCTTGATCCATTCTGTGCCGAAGGCCAAAGGAGTTTCGATGACTAAGAGGTCCGTTCTGCTGTCCCTGCTTGTCCTGCCGCTGCTCGTCTCCTGCGCCAGGAAGTCGAATGATCCCGTTCTGGCCACGGTGGGAGACAGAAAGGTCACCCAGAGCGACTTCATCGCCGCCTACGCCAAGCTGTCGGGGACGGAGCGGCCCGATCCGGCCGATCCCGCCGGGCGGGAGCGCCTGATCAACGACCTGGTCAACAAGCATCTTCTCGAGATCGCCGCCTATGAATTCCAGCCGGAACTGGACGCCGGCCAGCGCCGCCGTCTGCACCGCTTCGCGGAAAGCCAGCTGCTGACCCTCCTCACGAAGGTCGAAGTCCAGGACAAGTCCCAGGTGCCGGAAAGCGACATCCGCGAGGTCTGGAACCGCAGCGACCGCGAGATCAAGGCCCGTCATATCCTCGTGGAGCACGAAGCCGTTCTGCACGAGGTCGAGGAGGCCCTGGCGAAGGGCGTGCCGTTCGAGGACCTCATCAGCAAGTCCACGGACTGGAGGTCGGCGGAGCAGGGGGGGAGTCTGGGCTGGATCACCGCCGGACAGATGGTGGAACCGTTCGACCGCGCGCTGTTCAAGGCCGAAATCGGCACGGTGACCGGACCGGTCAAGACGCGGTTCGGAACGCACTTCCTCGTGGTGGATTCCGTGCGCAGCGTGGAAAAGCCCTCGTTCGAGGAGGTCAAGGAAAAGGTGGAGCTCACTCTGCTGCAGCAGAGGTCGCTCGACCGCCAGGAGGAGTTCCAGAACGAACTGCTCGCGGAAGCCGCCCCGGAAAACCAGACGCCGGGCATCCTGCTCATCAACGAAAAGTTCTACTTCGAGAGCGCAAATCCCAAGTCCGACGATCCCTACGCGATCCTCAACGAGCCCCGGGTCCTGCCCACGTTCACCGCGGAGCAGATGGCCATCCCCGTCGTCAAGTTCGCGGACCGGCCGGACATGACGATCAAGGATTTTCTCGAGATGCTGAACTGGATGGCCCCGGGCATCTGGCCGAAGGGCAACGGCGTGCCGGAGGTGGAGGACATCATCCGCCAGATGCTGCGGACGAAGCTGATGCGGGAAAGGGCCATGAAGCTCGGTCTGGACAAGGATCCCGAGTACGTGACGCTGGTGAAGAAGAAGGAAAACGAGGTCCGCGTCAACACGCTTTACTACACGCACATCACCGGAAGCATCACGCTGGGGGAAAAGGACTACCGCGACTACTTCGAGAAGAACCGCTCCGGTTACAAGATCGTCGAGCGCTCGCAGCAGGCGCGCATCGAAACGAAGAACGAGGAACTGGCCCGGAAGGTCGCCGAAATGTGGAAGGGGGGGCGCCCGTTTGCCGAAGTCGAGGCCATGGCGAAGCGCCAGGACCCGAATCTCGCCTCGGTGGCCCGCACGTTCGAAATCCCGCGGATCGACGACGACCCGGTCGAGCAGGCCATCTATTCCAGCGATCCCGGCACGGTGGTCGGACCGTTCCTGGTTCCGGCCGGAACCTACCCCGACGGGACGCCGCGCGAGGAGCGCTGGGTCGTGGCCCAGGCGCACGAGATCAAGCCGGAGCGCCTGATGACGTTCGACGAGGCGCGGGAACACGTGATCGAAGCGGCCCGCGCCGCCACCGCCGAGGCCGCGCTCAAGACCTACCTCGACGAGGTCCGGGCAAAGCACCCGGTCAAGATCAACCAGAAGCTGGTCGACGCGGTCACGCCCGCCATGCTGGTCGGCGCCGACACGAAAACCGACGCCTGACGTCCTAGAACCCGACCAGTCCCGACAGCCGCTCCCGCCAGTACGGGGCGAGCAGCGCCTTCAGCAGGGCGTCGAGGATGACGAGGGCGAGGGAAAGAGACAGGAAATGGGAGCTCCGGCCCGGCCATCGGCCGGGCCGGTCCTTCAACCGGTCGACGAGCGCCAGCGTGAGATCCGCCATGGCCACCGCCCCGGCGATGAATCCGATCACCCGAACCACGGCCCAGACATGCCACCCCATGAGCGCCAGCGGAAGGGTGTGGTGCCCCCCCGGATCCGCCAGGAACAGGGCGGCCACGTAGTAGTTCATGTAGCCGAGCAGGATCACGCCGAGCAGCAGGCCGCCGGCGCCCGCGGTCAGCGCCGAGACGAGGAGGAACGCTCCGTAGTGCAGGGCGTGCTGCGGCAGGAACAGGCGCCAGTCCCCCTCGCTTCCGCGGCCGGTTTCCAGCCAGTGGAACATCTCGGCCCGGTAGGCCGTCCCGTTGAGTATCGCGGCGGCCGCGCCTTCCGGAAACAGCTGGATGAAGACGATCGCCGACACGCTCCATGCCGCGGCCCAGAACACCATCAGCCCGAGGGCTGATCCGCGCCGCTCCGCGCGCACGCGGTCCAGGAACACGAGCCACGCGGGAGGGAAGGACAAGAGCAGGAGGACCGCCGGCTGCCCGGACGCGATGCCGGCTCCTGCCGACAGGACCGAAGCCAGGGCCAGGAAGAGTCCGGCCGTTGCATCCTTCTCGAGCAGCCGGGTGCCGATCACAGCAGGTAGGCCGCCATGAACCCGAGCTGCGTCGTGATCATCATCCAGTACATGTGGGTCCAGGAAACGTGGTTTTCCGTCGCGGCAAGATCTTCAGGGCGCCGGAGGATCAGCCAGCAGACGTAGCTGCCCCAGGCCGCGAGCGCGAGTCCCATGATGACGAGAAACACGCGGTTTCCGGTCATCACCCCGGTGAGGGCGCCCAGCGGCAGCAGGAGAAAGGGAATGACGAAGGAGGGCGCGATCATCCACGCGCTCTTCCGGATTCCGTACACGATGGGCAGGGTGCGGCAGCCGTCGGCCATGTCTCCCTTGATGTCGGAGTAATCCTTGGTGGTGGACGCTCCGAGGAGAAACAGGCCGAAGATCGCCCCGATGTACCACGGTTCCGCGCCCCAGACCGACTTGACGGTGGACCAGCCGGCCACCTTGAGCAGCAACCCCCGCGGAATCGCAATGGTGATGTTGGCCCAGACGCCCCGCTTCTTCGTGCGGAGAGGTGGAGCGGAGTAGGCAATCGTGAACACCGTGGCGGCCAGCGCCAGGAGAAAGCACTGCAGGTTGACCGCCGCCGCCAGTCCGAGGGCCACAGCGAACAGGATTCCCGAATACCAGAACGCCTCGCGGACCCCCATCCGGCCGGACGGGATGGCGCGGCCCGGCTTGTTCACGGTGTCGTTCGTGAGGTCGTAGATCTGGTTCAGCCCGTTGCTGGCCGCGTTCAGAACCGCGGCCATGAGCGTTCCCATGCCGATGTTGAGGACATGAATCCAGGCGAAGGACTCATGGGGATGGGCGCCGTAGGCCGTGATGCCGCCGGAAAGGATCCCCAGGGCGGGGGCGACGAGCGTGAACGGGCGGGCGAATTCCCAGTAGAGAGAGACGCGTTTCGAGTCGAAAACCAAAGAGGGTCGTTCCTCCAGCCGGGAATCTAACTTGCGCCGCGACAAGGAGTAAGGTTAACATCGCTTCGCGTGGCCGTCAAACAATCGATTGCTTCGACGGGGTTTGGGGCGGGGGAACCCGACAGTATCCCCCGGGTTCACAACACGGCTGTCCCGATGCACATCGCCGTTCCCCCCGACTCTTCAACCCACACTGAAGCGAGGGACCTCTGTTCATGATCGAATTGCGATGCACCCCGCCGGCTCCACGCGGCCTGCTGGTCCTTTTCGGCCTTATCCTCCTCGTTTCTTCCGCCCACGCGACCCCCGCCAGCGGACCGTTCCGGATGATCACCGCCGACAGCCGGGGTGTGACCCTCGAGTACGAGGCCCCCGAGCCGGCTCTTGCCCGGGACGTTTCGCCGCTCGGCACGTTCGACGTTCTCTCCCTGGCCGATCACAATCCGCTGGCCGTGCTCGGTCGGCCGGCCCTTCCGGTGCGGAGCGTCGGACTGGGCATTCCGGAACACGCGGACGTGGAGATCAGCGTCGAGCCGCTGGAAACGCGGTCCCTTCCCGGGCTCAGGCCCGTTCCGGCTTCCGACGGCCCCGTCGATCCGGAGGCGCCGGGCGTCACCCGGAAGGACAACGCGGCCATCGACGCGGAATTCTACGACGCCGGCGGGTTGTGGCCGGTCCGGTCCGTGGAATTCCGGGAGATGGGCCACCTCCGCCACCACCGCGTCGGACAGGTCGTCGTGACGCCGATGCAGTGGGATCCCCGGACCGGCGACATCTCTTTCCTGAAACGGGCGCGCATCCGGATCGACTTCCGGCCGCGGGCGGCGAAGCCGGGCGGGACGCTCGCTCCGGTCGGGCGGGAGGAGGCTTGGGAGAGTCTCTACGAATCCTCGCTGATCAACTACGAGTCAGCCCGGCAGTTTCGCGTGCGGCCGGTCCTGCTCGACGGTTCGCTGCGGCACGGCGCGGCGGCGTCACCGCCGGCGCGCACGGCCGGAGTCAATCCGGAATTCCGGATTCACGTTTCGCGAAGCGGACTGTACCGGCTGAGTTTCGCCGATCTCACGGCCCAGGGGTGGCCGGCCGGGATACCGGTCGACCGGATACGGCTCTTTGAAAAATCCCGCAATCCGGACGACCCGTCCAGCCCGTTGACCACCGAGGTCCCGGTGCGTGTCCAGGAGTACGGGGGAACGGCGGGCGTCTTCGACCAGGACGACGGGATCGTCTTCCACGCCCGGAACTACCGGGACCGCTTCCAGCCGTCGATCGAGGACAACCGCTTCACGAACTTTCACGTGTACTGGCTGACCTGGGACGAAGGCGGCGGAGCGCGCATGAACACGCAGGCGGGGTGGGCCGAGGGAAGCGGATACGTGGTGCCCCAGAGCTTCGCTGCGACGACGCACTACGAGCAGAACAACGTCTACATCTATCCCAGCCCCAATCCGAACTTCGTCCAGTACTTCGAGCAGCCGAACTGGGAGACGATGTACTGGCTGCCCTCGGTGCCGCGCGACAGTCTCGAGTTCAGCGCGGTCCACCGCGACGCGTCGCGGCCGTTCCGGCTGCGGGCCCGCTGGCAGGGGTTCTTCCTGCGTTCGCACCAGATCTCGATCTGGCAGACACGGGGCACGGCCGTGGACGACACGCTGCTCGTGTTCCGTCACCAGTTCGGGCAGCCGGAAGTCTACACGTTCGATTCCGGCGACCTCCCGGGAACCCGGCTCGCCGACGGAAGAAACCTGTTCAAGTTCAGCGGCAACCGTCTCGACGACCTGGGGCGGGACAGCGAGGGAAGCGGGGCGTACTTCGACTGGTTCGAGGTGGATTACCACCGCCGTTACGTGGCCGTCGGGGACTTCCTCGAGTTCAACACCGGAGGCGTCACCGGCAACGTGGAAATGGCGGTCCGCGGCCTGACCCAGCCCGATCTCGTCCTCGTCGACGTGACGGACCCGGCCGCGCCCCGCTGGGTCGACCTTGCCGGTGCCGTGGTCACGCAGCTGTCCGGGCCGCCGTTCCGCGAGTACGAACTCCGGTTCCGGGCGCAGACGACCGGGGAGCGGAAGTACATCCTTTATACGGACGCGGCCCTCCCTTCGCACCGCGCCGCCTACACCCCGGAAAACATGCGGTTGCCCGGGCGTCTGCCCCGCGAACTCGGAACGACGAACCTGATCCGCGACAGTTCCCGGAACGTCAGCGAAGACACCGGCGCCGACGTCATCGTCCTGACCCATCCGGGGTTCGAGGCAAACCTGGCCCCGTGGGTGGCGCTTCGCGAAGCGCAGGGGCACCGGCTCAAGGTCGTGTCGCCGCAGGAGGTCTACAACCAGTATTCCGGGGGGGACAAGTCTCCTCCCGCGATCCGGGAATGGCTGCGCACCATCTACCGGACCTGGGCGAAGCCTCCCGACTACCTGGTGCTGGCCGGCGACGCCTCGGAGGACTACAAGCGCGACCTCGGGTCGTCGGATCCGGACTGGGTGCCGACGATGATGCTCCTCGGCCCCGTCGTCGGGGACGGCAACCGTTACGAGCTCATCGGCCAGGACCACTATTTCATCGCCTCGCTGGGGGTCAACGATTCGCCGCTCGACCTGCTTCCCGACATGCACATCGGCCGGATGCCGATCGGCAGCGCGGCGGAGGCCGACATCCTGGTCAGCAAGCTCGTCAACTACGACAACTACTCGCCCGGCGACGCGTGGCGGAACCGCGGCCTGATCACCAGCGACGACAAGTACAACCTGCCGATATCCGGCAACACCTACACCTACTCCCGCAACGACTGCGACTTCGAGGCCGGCGCCGATTCGGTTCTCTCGATGTTCGCGAAACGCGGCTGCTTTTCCGACTTCGAGGTCGAGGACCTCCGCCTCGGCGACTGCCTGAACGACAGCCTGGTGGCGCAGTCGCTGGGTCGCAGGGTCATCCCGCGCGGGGAGTGCCCGATCCTGCCGTTTCACAATGCGAACCTCGGGGCCACCGTCAGCTACGTGGACGTCAACTGCGCGCCGATCTGGGTGGACCGGACGAGCCGCGGCCACCTGTTCCAGATGTACTCGGGACACGGAAACCGGTTCGTGATGGCCACCGAGAGCTGGGTCGACTATTTCAACGGGCGGGGCACCGCCGACCGCCTGACGAACTTCGGCAAGCCGTTCATCTACTTCGGCGTGGCCTGTCACCTGAACGAGTTCGAGAGCGCCGAGGAGTTCGTGTCCAAGCACGCGCTGGCCGAGGCCATGCTGTTTCTCCCGAACGCGGGCGCCATCGCCTCGATGGCCTCCACCGGTTTCGAGTGGCTGGTGACGAACTTCTGGGTCGAGGTGTACATGATGAACGGCGTGTTCGTGGACAACCCCGTGGATCCGGATACGGGACGCCCGCGCCGCGTGCTCGGCGACGGCATCCACCACGCGCTGCTCAGGATGGCCACGGAGCGGGGAGGCGGCATATTCCTCAACACGTTCCGCAGCTACTGTCTGCTCGGCGATCCCACGATGCGCATCGACATGGCCCCGCCCCGGTTCGACGTGACCGTCAACGGAGCGCCGGTGACCTCGGGCGCGGAAATCGCGGCGCCGGCGGGATCCTCGCGGGCCCGGATCGAGGCGCGGATCGCCGACGACGTGGACTACCGCGAGGAGGGGTTCGTGCTCACCGACGGCGACAGCGTCGTGGCGCCGGAGGACTACACGGTGACGCCGTTCGAGGGGTCGGGCGAGGGAGCCTGCCGCGGCCTGACGCTTGTCTATGAGCCGGAACTCCGCCCGCAGACATACCTGATCGATCTCAAGCTGTCCGACTGGCTCGGACGCCAGCGCTCGTTCCAGCTCAGTGTCCGGTTCGACATCCAGTTCCGCATCGACGGTCGACCTCTCGGCGACCTGGAGTTCGTGCCGCGCTCCGCGGGGATCGAGGTGGATTTCCGCAGCCCGGTCGAGCTCGATGCGGCGGATATCGACGTGATCGTCAACGGCGAGGACGGGTACTTTTCCCTCGAGCCCCAGTCCGGCAACCGGGTCTGGACCGGGCGGCTGGTCCGGGAACTTCCCGCCGGACGCGTCGACATTTCCGCCCGGATCCGCGGCGTCGAGGCGCGGGCCATCAGCGTATCCGCGGGCGACGACCTGAATTTCAGCGACATCTATTTCTATCCGAACCCCTGGGACGGCATCTCGCCGGCCCGATTCACCTACCAGCTCCGCTACCGCGAGGGGGACCGCCCCGACCGGGTCTCGGTCACGATCTTCACGGTGAGTGGCCGGCGCGTCGTCACGCTCGACGCGCCCACGGACGGCGGACGGACCTGGCTCGACTGGGACGGGCGCGATGCCCGCGGGGACGAACTCGCCAATGGTGTGTACCTGTACAAGCTCACGATCGACCTTGCCGATGGCAAGAAACTCAGCCGGACGGACCGTATTGTCGTTCACAAGTAGAATCGTGTCCGGAGCCACCCGGTGCGCCGCTTTCCTCGTTCCGGCGCTGTTCCTTTCGGCCCACGGGATCGCGGAGGCCGGGCCGTTCACCGTCCTCGAGAGCGGGCCGGCCGGGATCGTCCTCGAGTATGCTTCGCCCGAGCCCGTCCTCGACGACGTGGATACGCCGTTCGGCATGTTCCAGGCGCTGACGCTGCCCGACCACGCCCATCTCGAGGAGCCCGGCCGGCCGAATCTTCCGGCCCGCGGCGCGGGCTTCGCGGTGCCGGACGGCACCCGCCCGCGGATGAGCGTGGAGATTCTCGAATCCACCGTCCTGCCCGGACTCCGTCCGCTGCCGGCCCGCCTCGAGGAGGCGCGGCCCGATCCGGCGTTCTACGGGGCCGGAGGAAGCTACCCGGACGAGTCGGTCGTGCTCAGGGATCTCGGCCATCTCCGTCACTACCGGGTCGGCCAGGTGTCGGTCCGGCCGTTGCGCTACGACGGAGCCCGGGGAACCGTCACGCGGATCGTGCGGGCGCGGATCCGCGTGACCTTCGAACCGGCGCCGGAGTCGCCGCGGGTGACCTCGCCCGTGCCGCTGGTGCCGCTCGGCGAGGAGCCGGCCTGGGAGGACACGTACCGGAACGTGCTCGTCAACTACGACGCGGCGCGACGGTTCCGCACCCGGGCCGTTCCGCGGGCGCCGGCGATGCGCGCGCCGGGCGAGGCGGCGGCCGGAGAACCGGAGTTCCGCGTCTACGTGGAACGGAGCGGCATCTACACCGTCACCTACGCCCGGCTCGCCGCGGAGGGCTGGCCCGCCGGCATTCCGGTCGGCAGGATCCGTCTGTACGAAAAGTCGCTGAACCCCGCGAACCCCTCCAGCCCGCTTGTCCGCGAGATCCCGATCCGGATCGAGGAGGGAGCCGCCGGCCAGGCCGGGATCTTCGACGGGGACGACGTCTTCTACATGTACGGGCAGGGGTTCATGGACCGCTTTCAGCCGCGCGTGGAGCAGGCCCGCTACACGCGGCTGCACGTGTACTGGGTGTCGTGGTCCGAGGCCGGTGGCGCCCGGATGAGCGTGACCCCCGGCTGGTTCGAAGCCCCGGGTTTCACCACGCCGGCGATGTTCTACCAGACGACGCACTACGAGGAGGACGCCGAGTACATCTACTACGGCCCCTCCGAGGGGGCCATTTCCGGGCAGACGTCGCCGATCGACACGCACTACTGGCTTCCGCAGACCGCGTTCCGGGACAGCCTGCCCTTCGATACGCCGGGGCGGGTTGTCGGAACGTCGGCGCGGATCCGGGCGCGCTGGCAGGGAATAGCCGGAGGCACGCACTACATCTCGCTGTGGCTGACGCGCAACTGCGCCGCCCCGTCGGACACGATGCTCCTGAACCGGTTCCCGTTCGACGGGATCAACCGCCTCAACTACGACTCCGGCATCACGATTCCGGCCGCGCGGCTGGCCGACGGCTGCAACCGGCTCAAGATCCAGGGGAACGGATTCGATCCGAACGATCCGAACAGCCAGGGCAGCGGGGCGTTCTTCAACTCCTTCGACGTCGGCTACAGCCGCCGTTACGAGGCCGTCAACGGCCGGCTCCGATTCAACTCGGGAACCGCGTCCGGAAACGTGGAGTTTTCCATCGACGGTCTCGGCCAGCGCGAACTCTACGTCTTCGACGTGACCGACTCGCTGAACCCCCGCGCCGTGGATCTCTCCGGCGCCTCGATCGCCCAGGTGTCGCCGCCGCCGTCGCCGAAATTCAGGCTGCGGTTCCGGGCGGACATCACCGCTCCGCGGACGTACGAACTGTATACCGCCTCGGGAATCCCCGACCTGGAGGAGGCGGTCCGCCCCGACCGGTTCCCGCGCGCGATCACCTCGAAGGTGCTGGTCCGCAATGAGCCGGAGGACGCCGCGCTCGACACCGGCGCCGACGTGCTGGTCATCTGCCACCCGCAGTTCCGGGCCGAGCTCGACCGCTGGGTGGCGCACCGGGAGGCGCAGGGGCGCCGGATCAAGGTCGTCTCGCCCCAGGCGATCTGGAACCAGTTTTCCGGCGGGGACATGTCCGTGCCCGCGCTCCGTGAGTGGCTCCGCTGGACGTACCGGAACTGGGCGGCGGCGCCCGACTATCTCCTCCTGTTCGGCGATGCCAGCGAGGACCACCGGAACGACCGGCCGGCTTCGAAGACGAACTGGGTGCCGACGCAGATGGCGTTTTCGCCGGACGTGTTCGGTCCCCGGGAACTCGTGGGGAGCGAGGGGTACTTCGTCGGCGCGCTGGCTCCCGGCGACAACGAGCTGAACCTCCTCCCCGAGATGCACATGGGACGACTGTCCGTGGGGAGCGTCGAGGAAGCCCGGGTTGTGGTGGACAAGCTGATCGCCTACGACACGTACGCCCCGGGAGATACGTGGCGGAACCGCGGCCTGATCGTCAGCGACGACATCTATTCCAATCCGGTGCGCGGCGGAGCGAGCTACTGCTACGACTCGCGCAACCTGGCGTTCGAGCGCGGGGCCGATTCCGCCCGCGTCGAACTGGGACGGAACGCCTGTCTCTCCGACTTCAGCGTGGAGGAGTTCCGCATGTCGGCCTGGCTGGACACCCTCCGGACGGCGCCCCGCACGCTGATGCCGGGGGACTGCGCGAACCTCTCCGCCACCCAGGCCTACACCGTGAGCACGCTCCGCTCGCTCTGGTTGACCGCGACGAACCGGGGTCACCTGTTCCAGGTCTTTTCCGGGCACGGAAACAAGGGGGTCATGACGTCGGAAAACCTGGTCGAGTTCATCGGCCAGTTCTCGGACCCGCGCAACCGGACCGTCGAGCAGCTGGCGAACAACGGACGGCCGTTCATCTTCATCGGGCTGGCCTGCCACCTGAACGAATTCGAGTACTTCGACGAGATGAGGACGCAGGCCTCGATCGCCGAGCGGATGGTGCTGCTTCCCAACGCCGGAGCGATCGCCTCCATCGCCAGCACGGCGTACGAGAACATCTTCGTCAACGCCCCGCTGGAGCAGTACCTCGTCCGGTCCATGTTCACCGACCTGCCCGTTGATCCCGATTCCGGGCGCCCGCGCCGGTATCTCGGGGAGGGGAAGGACATGGGGATCGTGAGGCTGATCCTCGAGTTCGACAGCGGGACCACCACGTTCGGGAGCCTTCCCCAGAGCTACATCCTTCTCGGGGATCCGACGATGCCGATCGACATGGCGCCCCCGCGCCTGTCCGTGACCGCCGGGGGGCAGCCGGTCACCGCGGGCTCGCCGGTGGTCGCCGAGCCGGGCGGTTCGTCGCTCACGATCTCGGCGCGCCTGGACGACGACGTGGCCACCGGCCTGTTCTCGATCCGGGACGACAGCACGACGGTCCCCGCCTCGGCGATCACCGTCACCCCGGTCCGGGAGGGCGCCTGCCGCGCGTCCCGGCTGACCTACACCGCGGAGGTGAAGCCGGCCAGCTACGTGATCCTGCTCAGGGCCACGGACTGGCTCGGGCGGCCGCTCGATTTTCCGCTGGCGGTGAGGCTCGGCGTGGAGTACCGGGTCAACGGCGTCCGGGTCGATCCCGGCCAGGACGTGCCGGTGGACGGCTCCTACACCGTCCGGGTCGAGAGCCCGGCGCCGCTCACCGCCGAACGGATCGAAGTGACCGTGAACGGCGAGGGGGGACGGTTCACGGTGACCCAGGCGGACGAGGCGGGGCGCGTGTTCACCGCGGAGAACTCCGGGCCGCTCCCGGGCGGAACCGTGCGCCTGGAAACCCGGATCGACGGCCGGCCGGCCCGTTCGGACGGGGCGGCCGTGCAGCTGAACGTGCAGTCGGAAGCCTCGCTCCAGGAGGTCTGGTTCTATCCGAACCCCTGGGAGGGCGGGGGGACCGCGTTCTTCACCTACCAGTTGAACTACCTGGCCGGAGAGCGCCCGAGGCGGGCCACGATCGCCGTGTTCAGCGTCGGCGGCCGGCGGGTGCGGAACCTCGATGCCCCGGTCGAACTGGGCCGAAACCGCCTCGACTGGGATCTCAGGGACGGCCGCGGCGACGTGGTGGCGAACGGCGTCTATCTCTGGAAGCTGTCGGTGGAGACGGCGTCCGGGCGGATGCTGTCGCGGATCGAGCGGATCGTCGTCCACCGCTGAGGCACCTGCTCCTTCCGATTCGAGCGCCCCGCAGGGGCGCCGCCGACCCGCTGTCCCACTGTGATGGCCGGGAGCCAAAGCCGGGATCCCGCTTCCCGCCGGGGATGCCGCGATCGAGTCACCGAAAACCCGCATTTTTTCTAGGGTCACAGCGTTTCTTCTCTTGACGCTTTTCCTGTCCGGTGATATCACAGTGCGTGATGAAGCGGGTGCTCCGAATGCGGGTTCCCGACTCCCACAGGACACGGAGGTACAAAGAATGAACAAACAGGATCTGATTGAAGCCCTGGCCAAGGACTGTGATCTCACGAAGAAGGACGCGTCCGCGGCCGTCGACTCCATCCTCACGAACATCAAGAAGGGCGTGAAGAAGGACGGCGTTCAGTTGATCGGTTTCGGTTCGTTCATGGTCACGAAGCGCAAGGCCCGCACGGGTCGCAACCCCCAGACCGGCGAGGCGATCAAGATCGCCGCGTCGAAGTCGGTGCGCTTCAAGCCGGGGAAAGAGTTCAAGGAAAAACTCTAGACCTCGTTCTCCGATATCGTGCTTCTGCGGGCCCGGAGCCACACGGCTTCGGGCTCCGCCGTCTTCACAACCCTCCTTGAATCCTCCATAATTCCCGCATGCGCTCCGACCGTTTCACCGTCAAGTCCAGGGAGGCGCTCGAGCGGGCCGGCAAGATCGCCCGCGACCGGAAGCAGCCTTCGCTCGAGCCGCTGCACCTTCTGGCCGCGCTGGTGGCCGAGGAGAGCGGGGCCATCCGCCCGCTCCTCGACCGGCTCGGCGTGGACCGGAACCGTCTCTCCGCGGACATCGAGAAGGCCGTCGCCGCACTCCCCGCCACGGCCACGGAAAGCACGGGCTTCGCGTCGCCGGCGCTGACCGCCGTTCTCGACAAGGCCGACGACGAGGCGGCGCTCCTCAAGGACGAATACATCTCCACCGAGCACCTGTTTCTGGCGCTCACCGACCTGCCCGGTTCCTCGTCGGCGGGCAGGATCCTCAGGGAGAACACAATCACCCGCGAGACCCTGCTCAAGGCGCTGGCCGATGTCCGCGGGGGCGCACGGGTCACGGATCCCGAGCCGGAGGACAAGTACCAGGCGCTGGAAAAGTACGGGCGCGACCTCACCGCGCTGGCCCGGCGGGAAAAGCTCGATCCGGTGATCGGTCGCGACGAGGAGATCCGCCGGGTCGTGCAGGTTCTCGCCCGCCGGACGAAGAACAATCCGGTCCTGATCGGCGAGCCCGGGGTGGGCAAGACGGCGATCGTCGAGGGGCTGGCCCGGCGCATCGTGGCCGGCGACGTTCCGGCCACCCTCCGGGACAAGCGGGTGATCGTGCTCGACCTCGGCGCGCTGATCGCCGGGGCCAAGTTCCGCGGCGAATTCGAGGAGCGCCTGAAGGCAGTGCTCAAGGAGCTCGGGCGCTCCGACGGCCGGATCATCCTGTTCATCGACGAGCTGCACACGCTCGTCGGGGCGGGGGCGGCCGAAGGCTCCATGGATGCGTCGAACATGCTGAAACCGGCGCTGGCCCGCGGCGAACTCCACTGCATCGGCGCCACGACGCTGGACGAGTACCGGAAGCACATCGAGAAGGACGCGGCGCTCGAGCGCCGCTTCCAGCCCGTCCCGGTCGGGGAACCCTCGGTGGAAGACACGATCGCCATCCTCAGGGGACTGCGCGAGCGCTACGAAGTGCACCACGGCGTCAAGATCAAGGACTCCGCGCTCGTCGCCGCCGCCCGGCTCTCCGATCGCTACATCGCCGACCGGTTCCTGCCGGACAAGGCCATCGACCTGATCGACGAGGCGTCCTCCCGGCTGCGGATGGAGATCGATTCGATGCCCGCGCAGGTGGACGGGATCCAGCGCCGCGTCCAGCGGCTCGAAGTGGAGCGCGAGGCCCTCCGGAAGGAAAAGGACGAGCCCACGCTCAGGCGCCTGAAGGATCTCGAGTCTGAGCTCGAGGAACTGCGGGGTGAACTGGCCGAACTCGAGGGGCGCTGGAGGAGGGAACAGTCGGCCATCGAGGACATCCGTGCCGCCAAGACGGCGCTCGAACTCGCGCGGGCGGAGGAGGCGCGGGCGGAACGGGAAGGCAATCTCGAAAGGCTGGCGGAACTCCGCTACGGCCGGATTCCCGACCTTGAGGCCCGGGCGGACGAGGCCGGGGCCAGGCTCGCGGAACTCCAGGAGGGCGCGGGGATGCTCAAGGAGGAGGTGGACGACGAAGACGTGGCCTCCGTCGTTTCCAGGTGGACCGGGATACCGGTGTCCCGCATGCTCGAGACGGAAGTCAGGAAGCTCCTCGAGATGGAGGATCGACTCCGCGAGCGGGTCGTCGGCCAGGAAAACGCGATCCGCACCGTGTCCGACGTGGTCCGGCGCGCCCGGGCCGGTCTTCAGGACGCCCGCCGCCCGCTCGGGTCATTCCTGTTTCTCGGGGCCACCGGGGTCGGCAAGACGGAACTGGCCAAGGCGCTGGCCGAGTTTCTCTTCGACGACGAGACGGCGCTGATCCGCATCGACATGTCGGAGTACATGGAGCGCCACTCCACGTCCCGGCTGCTCGGCGCCCCGCCCGGCTACGTGGGCTACGAGGAGGGGGGGATGCTCACCGAGGCGGTCCGGAGAAAACCGTATTCCGTGATCCTCTTCGACGAAGTGGAGAAGGCGCATCCCGACGTGTTCAACGTGATGCTCCAGCTTCTCGACGACGGGCGGCTCACCGACAGCCAGGGGCGAACGGTCAATTTCCGCAACACCGTCGTGATCATGACTTCGAACCTCGGCAGCACGGTCATCCAGGAGCTGTCCGGCACGGATCGCGGGGCGATGGAGGAGCAGGTCAAAGGGATCCTGCGCCAGACGTTCCGGCCCGAGTTCCTCAACCGGATCGATGAAACGGTGATCTTCGAGAACCTCGACATCGAGGCGCTCCGCCGCATCGTGACGATCCAGCTTCGCGACCTGCAGAGCCGGCTTTCCGACCGCGAGATTGCGCTGTCGCTGTCGCCGGAGGTCATGGACCTGCTCGCCCGGGAGGGTTTCGATCCGGTGTACGGGGCCCGGCCGCTCAAGCGGGTGATCCAGAAGCGCCTTCAGAATCCGCTGGCCCGCGATATCCTGGCCGGGGCCATACCCGACGGTTCACAGGTGACCGCGACCCTCGAAGGGGACGACGTCCGCTTCGAGGTGAAGCCGCCGGGCGCCTGAGCGGCGCCCGCGCCCGATTCCTAGCGCAGCCGGGTCTCGACGAGGACACCGGCCGCGTCGAAGACGAACTGCCGGTTCTGCTCCGGATACGACCAGATCTCCGTGGTCACTCCGGCGGTCAGGTCGCGCCAGCGCATCACCGGGAATCCCGACGCCTCGGCCACCGCTTTCTGGTCCGCGGACCAGCCGGCGACAAGCCTCCGGTAGCGGACCTGCCGGCGCTCGCGCGAGCCCTTCACGGCCACGAAGACCCCGGGCTCGATCTCGACGAAATGCTTGGACACGATGCCGTTCTGGACGCCGGCGCTTCCGATGGCCGGCAGGATCGAACCGGCGCGGACTTCCGCGGCGGTCAGGAATGCAAGTGCGAACGCAAGACCCGTGAGACGTTTCATGGTTCCTCCTCAGGATGCGGTTCGCCCCCCGCAAGTTCGGGAAAAAAAGTGACCTGATTCTTGCCGTGCTGCTTCGACCACATCAGGGCGGCGTTGGCCGCCCTCCAGAGGTCCGTGGCGCTGACCGCATCGTCGGGGTAGAGCGCGCCGCCCCCCGAGATGGTCAGCGTGACGCTGTGGCTCTTTCCGTCGAGCCCGGTGACGCTGAACAGCTGCTTTTCCACCGCCCGCCGCAGCCGGTTCGTGACCGCCTGGCCGTCGGCCAGCGATATCGGCGACGTGAGGATCAGCGCGAATTCCTCGCCGCCCCAGCGGGCCACGGAGTCGAACGGGCGCAGGCCGGACTTGAGCAGCCGGGCCACGCGCGACAGGACGTCGTTTCCCCCCTCGTAACCGTACTTCGTGTTGAACGCCTTGAAGTCGTCGATGTCGAAGATGACCAGCGACATCGACTGTCCCTCGCGGCGGGCGCGGGCGATCTCGTTCTCCATCTGGATGTTGAAGTAGGACCGGTTGTAGACCTTGGTCGCGGCGTCCACGAAGACGAGGTTGCCGAGGATCGCCGCGCGTCCGAGGATCTCCGTTCCGCTCTCGGACAGCAGCGACAGAAGCCCGAGGCGTTCCTCGTTGAAGAAGTGGGGGCGGTCGCTCCAGGCCTGCAGGGTTCCGCAGATTCCGGACACCGAGTCCCCGAGCTTGACCATGGCCAGGGACTTCATCCCGGCCGGCACGCTCCGGGTCGTGATGTCGGCCTCGGAGAGCTCCGGAATGTAGATCAGGTAGTTCCGCTCCACGACCCACTCCTGGGCCAGGTACGGATCGAACACCTCGGCCAGTTCCGAGGGATCCATCTCCGCCTCGCGCCCCTGGCTCCGGGAGGCCGGCGCAAACGTGACAAGGTCGCAGTTCAGGATGGAACGCCCCGACTGGATCAGCTGTCGAGTGATCTCCGGCACGCTCGCCAGAAGTTTCGTTTCCCGCCCGAGGATCCGGTTGTACAGCGCAAACATGGATCGAATGGATTCGAGTGAGGCCGTACTGCGCCAGTGGCGCAGCGGCAGCGGGATGCGGATGATGCCGGTGTCGGTGTCGCCGGGGAGCCGGAGAGCGATCACGTTGGCGCTCGTGAGGTCGCGGTAGCGCAGAACGCGTTCCCCCCCCTGGATCTGCTCCTCGATGAGACGGAGATGTCCCATGCGGACGAGTTTTTCGATGGCTTCGAGAGCCACCTTCTCGATGGAATGCGGATCGTTCTGGAGGAGTGCCGACCGAATGTCCGCCTGGTCCACCAGCGGGAGCCGGTCGACGGGCAGGATCTTGCGCAACAGCTGGTCAAAAACGATCGACTTGCGTTTCATGTTACCCGTTTCATTCCGCGGGGGAGGTGTGGACAGGCATTCGATGTCAGAGCGCTGAAACGGACCCTTCGCCGCCGTAAACCCCAGCAATTGTACCATCTTGCGACGAGATTCTCGCCGGGATCTTGCCGGAGCGTTGTGTCCCGAAAGTGGATACCTGGTACCCACTTTTAACTCCATGTCGGATAACAAGTTGGTCACAAAAGGACAATGGATGTATACTTGTGTGGCAAGCGTGCGTCCCGGGCCGGGTGGGGAGCGGAATTCGGGCGAGATTTCCCGACCTCGCAAATCTCTACGCAGCATGACATTACCGGCCCGTCCATGCCGAGCGTGATTACCGTGTTGCCATGGCATGGCTCATGCAGGACTCTGGGGTGGTTCCCGCATCACCAGAAGTGGAACTAGTGAGGAGTCGAGAATGAACACACGGAAGATGAGGTGGACATGGGCCATGGGCATGGCCTTCCTCCTCGCACTGGCTGCGGCAGGTCTGCCGGACGCCAGGTCTCTTGCGAACCCTCCGGGGGGTGACCCCTCGGGAGAGATCAGCAAGGACCTGAAGTTTCCGAACGACCCCGGCAACCGTGGTCCTGGTCTGGTCGACCCGGGCGGCGGAAGGGCCGGCGGCTCGCGCGACGCGTCGAATCCGGATGACTTCAGCGTGAACAGCCCGAATCTCAGGACCCCCGATGTCAAGGTCGAGGCGGTTCCGGGGAACGGATTCACGCGGGTCCTCGGCCGGCTGCAACAGCTGCTGCTCCGGATCCTGAACCCGGCGCTCTAGCCAGTACGAGGTGTTGTCAGCACCGCAGGAGCTCCCGGCGGCGAAGCCGCCAAGGTTTTTCGTGATTCCCCGAAGTGGAGGAATTCTATGGCTTCCCCCTACAAGGATGACCGCGAGTCGAACGCGCTCGCGGGCCAGGGGAAAAGAAGCACGAAAGAGACGTCGACGGCGACCGGTTCGGACGCGGCCGACGCTCACTATGCGGCTGGTCGATACGAAGACGCCCTGTCGGAGTATCGAGCTGCCTCGGACCGTCCGGGACTCTCCCACGTGGAACTGGTTCGCCTCCGCCGGCGGATCGCCGTCACCCTGGAAGCCCTGGCCCGCTGGGACGAAGCCCTCGCGACGCTGACGGAAGCCCGGGACTTCGCCACCGGCAAGGGACTGACCGCGGAAGAAGCGCACATCCACATCGAGTTCGGCAAGGTCCACATGGTGCGGGGCGAGATCGAAAAGGCCCTCGAATGCGCCACCCTTGCCCTGCAGCGGGCCGTCGAGTCCGGGGACGTCATGGCCCGGGGCTACGCGGAAAACCTGCGCGGTTACGCCCTGTTCCGGCGCGGCCAGCTCGACGAGAGCGGCGCCAGCTTCGAGCGGGCCCTCGATGCGTTCAAGGGAGCCGGCGATCTCAAGGCGCTTTCGCTGGTCTACAACAACCTCGGAAACGTCCATCGCGGCCGCTGCCACTGGAAGCAGTCGCTGGAGTATTACCAGGTGGCCACGAATCTCCAGGCGGTCGAGGGAGAAGAATCCGAACGCCGCAAGAGCCTCAACAACCTGGGGATCGTTCACCTTCGTCTCGGACATCTGCCCGAGGCGCGCAACTGTTTCGAGCAGAGCCTGGCCATCGGCCGCCGGATCGGCGATGTCCTCTCGGTGATCCATTCCGTTCTCGGGCTGGCCGAAACGGAACTCCATACCGGAAACTACTCCGCCTCGCGCGACTACCTCGAGCAGTCGCTGGAACTCTGCGCCCAGGATTCGTACCCGCGCGAGACGGCGCTGACCCACCGGGTGCTCGGCTCCGTCCACATGGCTTCCGGAGATCTCGACCGCGCCCGCCGCTGCTACGAAACGGCCTGGAAGCGCGCCGTCGAAGTGGCGCCCGAGGGCGACCTGGCCACCGACCTTCTGCTGCTGCGCGCGGAACTCGCGCTCGCGCTCGGCCGGGCCAAGGAGTCCCGCTCGCTGGCGGGACGCTCGCTCGACCTGGCCCGCAAGGCGGGGGACACGTTCACCGCCGCGGAAGTGCATCGCGTCCTCGGCAACGCGGAGCGCGCGCTGGGAGACCAGGACCGGGCCGAAATCCACTTCAACGACGGCATCACCGCCCTCAAGGCGATCGACGCGCCCTACCCGCTGGCCCTGACGCTGCTCGACATGGGCCGGCTGGGGGTGGAACGGATCGGCACCCGCGCGGACACCGAGCGGGTGGTCCGGACGCTCGATGAGGCGCTGCGCTGTTTCCGGATGCTCGGCGTTCAGCGCTACACCGGCGAAACCCTGTTGATGCTCGCCCGGGCGCACGTGCGCACCGGCGACTTCGACCGTGCCTCCTCGTCGCTGTCAGAGGCCACCGAGATCCTCCGCGGCGTGCCGCTGCCGCAGGCGCTCGGATGGGTGGCCGACGTGCAGAACGAGCTGGAGAGCCGCTTCGTCGAGGAGTCCGTCTCGCACCTGAACGAGTTCCGGGCCACGAGCCGCATCCAGGAAATCATCGATGCCCGCACCGACGCCATGAGCAAGATCGGGCAGATCGTGGAAGTGATCGCCGCCGCGGCCGAAGCCGACGGGGCGCTGCTCGTCGCGCCCGATTTCGGCGACGGATCCGAACCGGTGGCCTACCGCCGGATGAGCCCCGCGGTGGCCCGGGCGATGACCCGGCTCGTGTCCGGCCTGTCGTCGCCCGACACATCCCGCCCGCTGATCGTCCTCAACACCGCCTCCTGCGGCGACCCGCAGCTGGCCGACCTGTCACGCCGGCACGGCGCCGCCTCGATGATCCTCGTGCCCATCAGCTGGGGCGCCAGCGTCGCCACGCTCTATCTCGACAGGACGAAGAACGGGCGGACCGGCGCGTTCCGGCAGAGCAATCTCAACCTG
The DNA here is from genome assembly GCA_964596775.1 of uncultured bacterium. GTDB lineage: Bacteria > Eisenbacteria > RBG-16-71-46 > JABDJR01 > JAWXBZ01 > CAZQVN01. The sequence goes on along the minus strand of CAZQVN010000012.1, from coordinate 11,646 downwards.
GCGGTCGTTCTGTCCTCCTACCTCGTCGACCTGTTCAAGCAGTACGACCGGGACGAGCGGGTCCAGGAGAACATGCGGCTCAAGATGCAGCTCGAGGAACGGATCGCCCTGGCCGACGTGGTCACGCAGAACCGCGAGATGCTCCAGATCCTCAAGCTGGTGGAAAAGATCAACCGGAGCAACCTCACCGTGCTCCTCCAGGGCGAAACCGGAACCGGAAAGACCCTGATCGCCAAGGCGGTCCATCTGTCCAGCCCCCGCGCGCACAGTCCGTTCGTCACGGTCGACTGCGCGGCGCTGCCCGACAACCTCCTGGAAAGCGAGCTGTTCGGATACCTGCGCGGCTCGTTCACCGGCGCCACGATGGACAAGAAGGGGTTGTTCGAGGAAGCCGAGGGGGGCACCATTTTCCTCGACGAAATCGGGCGCGCGGGACTCACGGTCCAGCGCCGGCTTCTCCATTTCCTCGACAAGGGGGAGGTCCGCCCGATCGGCAGCAATACCTACCGCAAGCTCAACGTCCGCGTCATCTGCGCCACGAGCAGCAAGGATCTCAAGGGCGACGTGTCGCAGGGCGGGTTCATCAAGGATCTCTACTACAGGCTGAACGACATCTCGATCGTCGTTCCGTCGCTCCGCGACCGGGTCGAGGACATTCCGCTGCTGGCCGATTACTTCATGGCCACGTTCCTCGCCGAGACGGGCCGCGACATTCCCGGCCTGTCCAACGCGGCGCTGAACAAGCTGCTGGAGTTCAACTGGCCCGGCAACGTCCGCGAGCTGGAAAAGGCGATCCGCCGGGCCTGCATCCTCTGCGAGGACGGAGCCATGATCGCTCCGGAGCATCTGCCCGAGGAGATTCTCCAGCACACGAGCTCCGGTATCGAAGACGCCGCGGGGCCGGTCGGAGGGCTTCACGATACCGTCGAGGACGTGGAAAAGCGGCTGGTTCTCAGAGCTCTCGAAGAGAATAACTGGAACAAGAGCCGCACCGCGGTGGCTCTCGGCCTGTCCCGCAAGGGGCTCAAGAACAAGATCACCCGTTACGAACTGGACCGCCGCAGCCGGAGCTGACACCTCTCGACATCTCCGCACCGATGCCAGGATGGAGGTGTGGTGTGACCCTGTTACAGCGTTCCCTGTGCGGCGCGATTCTCGCGCTCTTCTGCCTTGCCTGTTCCACGTCCGCCGCGGATCCCGACCGCGATCCCGCCGTCCTTTCCCTGAAGGAAGAGCTCCAGGCCGATCCACACCGCCTGGAAACCGTCCTGGCGCTCGGCGAGGCCTACCGGAGGCAGGGGACGATCGAGGGGCGGAGGGCCGCCGGGCGGCTGTACGTCGAAGCGACGCGGACGCATCCCGACAACGCGGCGCTCCGGCTCGCCCACGCGCAGCTGCGGGTCGAGCAGGGGTTCCCCTCCAATGCGGCCCGGCTGTTCCGGACGGTCCTCGAACTCGAACCGGGGTCGGTCGAAGCCCACTTCGGGCTGGCGAGGATCGCGCTGACCGACTTCCGGCGGTTTCTCGACCGGAAGTACCTGGACCGGTCGCTGAAGTCCATCGACGCGGTTCTGGCCCTCGATCCAGGGCACCGCGACGCGCTTTTCTTCAAGGCCTTCGCGCGTCACCAGGCGGGGGATACGGCGGTGGCCGCCGCCGCGGTACATCGCCTGATCCGGACCTGTCCCGATGATCCGTGGGGCTATCTGGTGCAGGTCGTTCTCTCGATGGAATCCGGCCGGGAATACGAAGCGGAATGGGCACTGGGAAAGGCGATGGCGCGGGTCGAGGACGCGGAACTCGCCGAGGCGTTCGCGACGCTCCTCCATCTCGATGCCCTCGCCGAGGAGAACCGCCTGCTTCTGGCCGGAGCGGAGCGGGCCCGCTTCCTCACCGACTTCTGGAAGATGCGCGACCCGACACCGGCCACGCCGATCAACGAGCGGTGGCTGGAGCACACGCGGAGGATCGTCACCGCCGACCTGCTCTACGGGATCCGCGAGAAGCGGATCCGCGGATGGAGCACCGCGCCCGGGGAGGCGATCATCCGTTACGGCACGCCCGTCGGGCGCGCGTACGGCGTCGGTTCGCGGAACCGGACCGGGTTCGCCCCGCCGGGCCTCCTCCAGACCCACTCCATCGGGGGCCGGGACGTGTCCTTCCTGTTCGAGGACCGCAACCTGTCCGGATTCTGGGTCCAGCCGTTCAACGGCGGGCAGCCCACCGCCATGGATGTGGAGACGAGCCGGCAGGAGTCGATCTATGACCGGCCCCGACCGGGGCCGCCGCTCCCGTACTTCATGCAGCCGGCCCAGTTCAGGGGAAGCGACGGCGGCACCCGGGTCGAACTCCTCCTCGGAGTGGCCGATCCGGAGGCCGGGCGCGGCGACCTGAGGCGCCGCGTGACGGCGTACCGCGGCGACTGGACGCCGCTGATGAACGACATCGCCGTCCTCGACCCGGCCCGCGGGATCCGCGACCGGAAGTCGGCGGACGGTCGCACGCTCGTCGATCAGTTGACGTTCCAGGCGCCGGCGGGAGTCGATTCCGTGACGATCGGCTCACAGCTGTCGGACCGGAGGACCCGGGGATTCGGCGCCGGCATGGAGCCGCTGAGAATTCGTCGTTTCGAAAACGGGGTGCTGGACATCAGCGACATCGTCCTCATGGACCGGGTGGGATTCGGTCCGACCCGGCCCGGATCCGGGTTTGCCCGGCCGGGCGGGTGGGGTCTTCCGAACCCGTCGCGGATCTACGCGAGCGGCGAAAACGTGCCGGTGTACTTCGAGGCCTACGGGCTCGCGCGCGGCGCCGACGGTCTCGTGCGCTATGCGCTCAACATCCGTGTCGAGGACGCGGGCTGGAAGAACCCGCGAAAGTCGCGCCCCGCGCTGTTCGACTTCAAGGAGCCGGATCGTCCGGTCGTGGACGCGCGGTTCGAGGAGACCGCGGCGGATCCCGAACTCCACCGGCTTCTCGACATCGCGGTCGGCGTTCTCGCTCCCGGCCGCTACCGGTTGACGATCACGGTGGAGGATCAGGTGGCGGCGAAGGAAGTGTCCGGGGCCGTGCGGTTTCGCGTCGTGGACGCGCCGGACCGGGCGGGGAAGGAGCGGTGATGCGGCGACGGAGCATCGCGCGGGTCGTGCCGCTGCTCGTTGCGATGGGCGCGCTCCTGGCCTGGTTCGGGCGACCGACGCCGCCGGACCGCGCACCCGCCGCCGGCGGCCACCGGGTGGAGCGGAACTCCGCCGGCTCCGCGGACTCTTCCGGGCTGCTCGTGCCGGGCGTGGCGGTGGACCCGCCGACGCTGATTCCGGATTCGCATCACGACCTGGCCCGGGGAGTGACCCTGGCCGTTCCGCGGGTCGTGGAGGAACCGCAGGCGGATCCGGCGGTGCCGGCCGTTCCTCCGCAGGACACTCCGGCCGGTGAGGAGGAAGGCCGCTCACTCGAAGCCCTGGACCGCCCGGGGCGGGATGCGGACTCCGAAGCGCATGAGGCGGCGGCCCTCCCGGAAGCGATCTCCCCGGCGCCGCCCGGGGCGCCCCGCGCGTCCGAGGGGCCGCTCATCTCGCCGGTCCTGCTGCGCGCCGCCTGGGTTCCCTATCCGGCGGAGGCGCTGCGCAGGAAGATGGAAGGCCCCGTCGAGGTGCGGGTGCGGGTCGAAGTGGATGGAACGGTGACCGATGTCGAGATCGTATCCTCCTCGCCGGACTCGAGCCTGAACCGGGCGGCCCTGGAATCCGCGCGCTCCATGATCTTCAGGCCGGCCACGCAATCCGGGCGATCCGTTTCGGTCTGGTACAACTATCGTTTCGACTTCAAGCTTCCCCGATCGTAAGTATGTCTTGACAGCGGGGCTTCATCTCCGTACATTCCAGTCGTATTCTACTGCGGCACTTGGGTTTGCCCTGCTGCCGCCTTTCCTTCACCGACAGCCTGAACGCCATGAATCTGACCGAAGTCATCAGTGAATCCACAATCGATCTCGCCCTCGACGCAAAGACGATGGACGAAGTGCTGGAAAGCCTTGTCGGCGTTCTTGTGAAGGCCGGCGTCGTCACGGATCGCGAAGTCGTGCTGGCGGACATCCGCAAACGCGAGGAGGTCATGTCGACCGGGATCGGGGGAGGCATCGCCATTCCGCACGCCCAGAGCCGCGGTGCGGACCGGCTGGCGGTCGCCCTCGGGCGCTGCGCCCGCGAAGTGGATTTCAATTCCCTCGACGGCCGGCCGGTGCAGCTGTTCTTCCTCGTGGTCGGTCCCGAGGAGCGGGGAGGGTACATCCGCGTGCTGGCCAGGATCTCGCGCCTTCTCTACAGCGGCGATCTGCAGAAGGCCATGGCCAATGCCAGGTCTCCCGCCGAGGCGCTGGCCCTGATCCGTGCCGAGGAAGAAAAAGTCACCCGCCAGTCCTGACCGGCGGGTGACTTTTTTTTGCTTCGTGTTGAACCGCCTTGCCCGGTGTCCGGTCTAGCGGCCGTTCTCCATCTTTTCCTTGAGAGGCCTGAGCAGTTCGGCAAGGGGGCCGAACGCCGACTCCGGCGCTGAAGAGGAGCGGGGCGCGCTCCGGCGGTATTCCTCGACGTCGGCCTTTTCGCTGCGGCGATCCGCCGCGTCGATGGACAGCTTGATCCGGTCCTGCTCGTCTATCTGGATGATCTCCGCCTTGATCGGATCGCCGACCGTGAATTTCTTTTCGAGGTCCGCGCCGCGCTGGGTTCCCGTTTCGACCCGCGGGATCAGGCCGGAAACGCGATAGCCGAGGCTCGGCAGGTTGACGAAGACGCCGAACGACTTGACGCTGGCCACCGTTCCCTCGAGGACCATTCCGACCTTCGCGGTCGGCCGGGCCTCGCCGGCGGGTGCCTCGACGAGCGCCTTCCGCGACAGGCTGATCCGCTTCTTGTCCAGATCAACCCGCAGCACCTTGACCTCGATCGACTCGCCCGCCTTGACCGCGTCACGCGGGTGGGCCACCGGCTCATGCGAGAGTTCGGACACGTGGACGAGGCCGTCGATTCCCGGCGTGAGTTCCACGAACGCTCCGAAGTCGGTCAGCCGGACGACGGTCCCGGTGAGCGTGGCCCCCTCCGAGAAACGCTCGCTGGCGGTTCTCCAGGGATCCGCGGCGAGCGCCTTCATGGACAGCGAGATGCGCTCTTTCGGTCCGCCGAGGTCCTCGACCTTGATGATCTTGACTTCGACGGAGTCGCCTTCGCTGACCACGTCGGAGGCGTTGGCCACCCGCGACAGCGACAGCTCGGAAATGTGCGCCAGCCCTTCGACGCCGCCGAGGTCGATGAACGCCCCGAACGGCGCCAGGCGGCGGACCTTGCCCGGCATGACGTTGCCGACCTTGAGGCCGGCCCGGGTCCTGGCGCCGAGTTCCTTGCGCTCTTCCTCGAGAACGGCGCGGCGGGACACGACGAGATTCGTCTTTTCCTTTTCCCACTGGATGATCTTGAACGGGAGGCTCTTTCCGACGTACGTGGAGGGATCCGAGACGTATCCGAGATCGATCTGGGCCACCGGGCAGAATCCGCGGAGGCCGTTGATGTCGATGACCAGGCCCCCCTTGTTCACTTCCTTGACCGTGCCTTCCAGCAGGGCGCCGGATTCGGAGGCCGCGTCCACGAAGCTCAGGTCCATGGCCTCCTGGGCCTTGCCGAGCGTCAGCGCGACCGTGTCGTCGCTCTTCAGTACCGTTGCCTCGATGTCGTCCCCCTCCTTGTACTGAAGCTCGCCGGCCTCGTTTTTCAGTTCCGAGGTTTCGATCGAACCCTCGCTTCGGCCGCCGAAGTCGATGAAGCTCTGGGCCTCGCCGACTCTGACGACTTTGCCCTTGACGGTGTCGCCCACCCGCGCTTCCTTCGGCGGGGTGCCGATCTGCGCTTCGGTGAATTCTTCGGGGGGATTTTCCTTCGTCTCGGGCATGTCGTCGTTGAACATCATTCTCGATCTCCGATCTTCACGTGTCGCCCGTGCGTCGAGACCTTCGTCGGTCGGGCGGGGAAGACGAAGGTCTTGTTCAATGTGGTCCCCCTGCGGGGGTGGAGCCAGGTCGATCGGGCCTTGAGATCACTCGCGGGAGTGCGAAGCGAACCGAGGGGTACATCGGGGTCTGGCGTTCGTTTCACCGCGTCCCGGGCGGGACGCGGTGGAGTCACGAGGTGCGAAGCGTACCAGACCGACGGGGTCCGGAACAAGCTTTACGATGCGGGAAGCCGTTTTGCGCCCGTCCCGGTCACGAGACTACCGGTGACGCGCCTTCGCGGTACTCCAGGTGACCGCTTC
>CAZQVN010000012.1:0-5246 GCA_964596775.1 uncultured bacterium | reverse complement strand
CCCGGTCACGAGACTACCGGTGACGCGCCTTCGCGGTACTCCAGGTGACCGCTTCCACGGGAACAATGAACGGGCAACCCAGAATGTTGCTCTGCCAGCCGGGCGAGTAGAACCGGCTCGGACCGTTCAGGCGCAGGTCCAGGCCGGGGCCGATGAGCCTCAGGTCGTTCAGGACGAAACAGGCCGGAATCATGCATCCGGAGCAGCTTCCGCCGCCGACCGTGGCGCGGTTGTCGATCGTGACCTTGAACGCGTAGTACTCGAGTCCGGCGACGAGCGGGCCGGACTCCCCTTCGAGGAGCGAAGCCGTCACCACGATGCGTCCGGTGTTGTTCTCGCGGAGCGAAAACGCGACGTCCGCCGCTCCGCGGCCCGCCCAGAAGTCGTCGAAATACTCCGGGCCGGACGTGAAGTCGACGGAGGCCGCGAGTGCCCCCTGCCGGCATCCTCCGAACCGGAACCAGTCCGGAAAATCCGTCTGTCCGGTGCAGAAATCGATGACCGCCTCGATATCCGTCAGTTTCGTCACGCCCGCGGGAGCCCGGAAGGAGGCGACCAGGGTGTGAATCCCCTCGTTCGTGTCGCAGGGAAACTGTTCGATCATCACGGACCCCGGCCCCGTGTCGTTCCAGGACAGGTTGACCTGGGCCAGGGCGGGGGGAGCGGGAAACAGCAGGAACAGCGCGATCGCAAGACGCTTCATCGGAACCTCCCCTGCGGGGGTTAGAACCGGAACGCGCGCGTCGTCAGATCGGCGAGAGGACCCCAGTAGAGTCCGAACACGATGGTCGGCACGACGAGCACGGCCAGCAGGGCCCGCCCCAGCGCCGGCTCGGCAAGCGGCGCGTGCTCGGCGGGCTGTTCGAGGGTCATCGTCTTGAAGACCCGCACGTAATAGTACAGCGAAACCACGCTGTTCAGCACGCCGATCACCGCCAGCCAGTAGAGTTTCTGGTTCACCACCGCGGCGAACAGGTAGACCTTTCCGATGAAACCGGCGGTCAGCGGGATGCCGGTCAGGGACAGCATGAAGATGGTCATGGAAATGGTGAGGAACGGCGCCCGGTAGATGAGCCCCCGGTAGTCGGCGATCTCCTCGGAGCCGATCTGACGGGACACGAGGATGACGACGAGGAAAGCGCCGAGGTTCATCAGGTAGTAGGTGACGAGGTAGAACAGGATGGCCATGCCCCCCTCGGAGTTCAGCGTGACCGCGCCCATGAGGATGTAGCCGGCGTGGGCGATCGAGGAATAGGCGAGCATGCGCTTGACGTTCGTCTGCACGAGGGCGGTGACGTTTCCGATCGTCATCGTGGCGCAGGCCACCACGGCGAGGAGCAGCGGCCAGTTGAGGCTGGACACGACCTCCCAGGCGCCGCCGACCGGCACGGCCAGCGTGTTGAAGAAGAACCGCAGCAGCAGCGCGAAACCCGCGGCCTTGGGGCCCACCGAGAGGAAGGCCGTGACCACCGTCGGGGCTCCTTCGTACACGTCGGGCGTCCACATGTGGAACGGTGCGGCGGACACCTTGTAGCCGATGCCGGCGAAGATCAGCACCGAGGCCATCAGCAGGGCCGGGCGCTGGTCGGCGCCCCCGGAGACGAGGATCTCGCGGATGTCCAGCAGGTTCGTGTAGCCGGTCAGGCCGTACAGCAGGGAGGCGCCGTAGATCATCAGGCCCGAGGCCAGCCCGCCGAAGATCACGTACTTGAGCGCCGCCTCGTTCGAACGGCGGTCCTCCTTGAGGAAGCCGGCCAGGACGTAGGAGCCGATCGACACCATCTCCACCCCGAGGTACAGGGTGAGGAGGTCGGCGGCGGATCCCATGAGACAGAGGCCGATCGTGACGGAAAACAGGAGCACCGCGAACTCGGTGGCGCGCCGTTTCGAGATTTCAGGGGTGAGGAGGCCCATGACGACCACGAACGCCGAGGTTAGCGTGGCGAACCGCTTGATGAACACCGCCAGCGGGTCGGAGGAGAACATGGCCCCGGCGAGGAGCGCGCGCTGGGCCGGGATCGCGAACGTGGCCACGAATCCCAGGACGAAGAAGAGGATGGTGATCCCCTGGATCATCGGGACGTTGCGCTTCTTCGGAAGATCCAGCAGCAGCACGAGGATCATCCCGACCGTCATCACGATCTCGGGATAGAGATAGGCGAGCGATTCTTGTGTCGACAGGGCTTCCAGCACGCGCTTCTCCTAGACCCGGATCTGCGAGGCGAGGGACGTAAGGCTCGACGAGATCAGGTTGAGCACCGGCATCGGGTAGACGCCGACCCAGATCACGATCAGGGCCAGGGGAATCAGGCAGAACATTTCGCGCCCGGTGACGTCCTTCATGTCGGCATACTTCGGGTTCAGCTGGCCGAGGAACACCCGCTGGGTCAGCCAGAGCATGTAGGCCGCGGTCAGCACCACGCCGGACACCGAGATGATCGTGATCGTGGTGAACACCGGGAAGACGCCGATGAACACGAGCGCCTCGCTGATGAAGCCGGACAGGCCGGGCAGTCCGAGCGCGGCGAAGAACGCGATGGATACGAGACCCGTGTATTTCGGCATCTGGGCGAACAGCCCGCCGAACCCGTCGATGTCGCGATGATGGGCCCGGTCGTAGACGACCCCGACGATGAGGAAGAGCATGGCGGTGATCGTGCCGTGGTTGAACATCTGGAGCACCGACCCGGTGAACCCCTGGGCGTTCATCGCCGACATGCCGAGCAGGCAGTAGCCCATGTGGCTGACCGAGGAGTAGGCCACCAGCTTCTTCATGTCCTTCTGGGCCATTGCGCAGAGGGCCCCGTACACGATGTTGATCAGGCCGAGCAGCGCCATCCACGGCGCGAACCACAGGGTGGCCTCGGGAAACATCGGATAGCTGATCCGGAAGATGCCGTAGATCCCCATCTTGAGCAGGACTCCGGCGAGGATGACCGAGATCGCGGTTGGAGCTTCCACGTGCGCGTCCGGCAGCCAGGTGTGGAACGGAAACACCGGCACCTTGATGGCGAAGCCGACGAACAGGGCCAGGAAGGCGGCGATCTGGAAGCCGCGGGCATAGGCACCATGGTTCGCGATCATCTTCAGCATGTCGAACGAGCGGTCGTTCGCGAAGTAGAGCGCCAGCATGGCCAGGAGCATCAGCACCGAGCCGAACAGCGTGTAGAGGAAGAACTTGATGGCCGCGTACTCGCGCCGCGGGCCGCCCCACACGCCGATCAGGAAGTACATCGGCAGCAGCATGATCTCCCAGAACACGTAGAACAGGAAGAAATCGAGGGCGATGAACACGCCCATCATCCCGGTTTCGAGCAGCAGGAACAGCGCGAAGTAGGCCTTGAGGTGCTTGTCGATCGAGAAGGAGGCGAACACGCAGATGAACGAGAGGAGCGCGGTCAGCAGGACCATGGTGATCGACAGGCCGTCCACGCCGATGAAGTAGTCGATGTTGAACGCCGGAATCCACGATGTGCGGTACACGAACTGCAGCCCCGGATGCGCGCGGTCGAACTGCCCGTAGAGGATGAACGCCAGCACCAGCGGGATGGCCGTGAAGATCACCGCGGTGGCCTGGATCACCCGCTTGTTGTTGCCGGGGAGGAGGAACAGGACCAGCATCCCGACCAGCGGGATGAAGGTCATCAGCGTCAGTATGTTCGTCATAAGCGTACCGCTCTCCTGTCTACAGAATCCGGAAGACGATGATCATCAGAAGGCCCAGGAGGCCGAACATCAGGTAACTCTGGACTTTGCCCGTCTGGAGCAGGCGGAGGTTCCGCCCCCAGACCATGAAACTGTTCGCGATGCCGTTGACGCCGAACCCGTCGATCACGATGTTGTCGAACTTTCCGGTGATCCACGATCCGAGCACGGTGACCCGGCCGACGAGATTGACGAAACCGTCCACGAACGTCGTGTCGAACCAGGCGAGGAAGCGCATCAGCCGGTAGAAGTTCTCGACGATGACGGCCTGGTAGATCTCGTCCACGTAGTACTTGTTGAGCATGAGCGTGTACACCCCGCCCAGCTGCTTCTGCAGCCGGGCCGGGATGCGCGGATCCTTGAGATAGAACTGGGTGGCGAGTCCGATGCCGGTGAACGCCACGAGCAGCGAAAAGAGCATGAGGCCGAATTCGAGCGCCGGATCGTGGTGTCCGTGTCCGCCGGCGCCGTGGGCTTCGGCGCCCGCGTGGTCGGCGGCGCCATGGGCTTCCGCGCCGTGCGCGCCGGCTCCATGGCCTTCCGTTCCGTGGGAGCTCGGAGCGACCCCGTGCGCATCGGTCCCGGGAGCTTCGTGCGTTTCGGCCGCGCCGGCGGTGGCCGGGGCATGAGCGTCTCCGGCCACCCCGGTTCCGTGTCCGTTTCCCGCCGGATCGGCGGGGTGCTCCGTGGATCCCGACGCCGGGGCACCGGCGGCGTGGGGATCGGGAGAATCGACGCCGCGCGTCCGGGCCACCGCCTCGGAGAGGGAAATCGATCCGGAATCCCGGGCATGCTCCCGGGTTTCGTGAACCCGGTCGTGCAGTGCATCGGCCGCGTGGGCCTGGTCGTGTGCCGGGGCCTGTCCGGGGACAACCGGAGCAAGGACCGGGTCGAGCCAGACATGGAACGAATTCGAGCCCTTCCAGCCGACGAGGTCGCCGAGCAGGGGCGGCACGTTGAGGAACCCCGCCAGCAGGGCCAGCACTGCGAGAATCTGCAGCGGCACGGTCATCGTCTTCGGCGACTCGTGGGGCGTTCCGCCGTGGCCGTGACCGTGGGCGTCCGCGCCGTGGTCGTGACCGTGGTCGTCCTTCGCGTGACCGTGATCTCCGTGACCGTGATCTCCGCCGCCGCGGTACTCACCGAAGAACGTGAGATAGACGAGCCGGAACATGTAGAACGCGGTCATCACCGCCGCGCCGACGCCCAGCGCCCAGAGAAGCACGCTGCCGTGCGAGCTCGAAAAGGCCTGCCAGAGGATTTCGTCCTTGGAGAAGAATCCCGACAGGGGAAAGATCCCGGCGATGGCCAGCGTGGACACGAGGAACGTCCAGTAGGTGGTCGGCATGAGCTTCTTCAGGCCGCCCATTTTCCGGATGTCCTGCTCGTGATGACAGGCCATGATCACGCTGCCGGACCCGAGGAACAGGCAGGCCTTGAAGAACGCGTGCGTCATCAGGTGGAAGATCCCGGCGCCGTAGGCGCCGACGACCATTGCCAGGAACATTTAGCCTATCTGTCAGACGGTGGAGTAGGCGAGC
>CAZQVN010000011.1:0-88910 GCA_964596775.1 uncultured bacterium | reverse complement strand
CGCGGCGGCGCGACCCGGCCGGGGCCGGGAGCGGGCGCCCGTGCGTTCCGGCCGGGTGCGGTGGGGGCCGGCCGGTATCGCGCTACTTGCCGGCCGCCCCGAAGCGGTACCTGCCCGGGCCGGCCGCGAGGAACGCCAGGTACACGACCAGGAATTCCAGGGCGTGCGCGGCGCCGTCGATCCCCGCCCCCTGCGCGTCGGGAGGCAGGCTCAGGTGCCGTCCGGCCGCCACGGCCATCGTGATGGCCAGAAGAACCGCCGCCGGGCGGAACAGGACACCGAGCATGATCAGGGCGGAACAGCCGAATTCGGCGAACGCCGCCATGAACCCCCAGAACACCGGGGCGAAATCCAGGCCGAACTGCGCCACGGCCCCGCCGATCCGCTCCCATCGTTCCGGGCCGCCCGAGATCTTGCCCCAGCCGTGCAGCATCATCATGCTGGCGCCGAACCCGAGGCGGAGGATCAGGAGACCGAGGTCCGTGTTGGAGAAATTGGACGTGAACGCCGACTTGAGACTCATGGAGGGACTCCCGAAGGTTGGAGAGTGAAGGTGCAAAAGGGGGAGTCTACGCGCTGAGGTGCTCGAGCGCCACCGGCACCCCAGGGCAGGCCGCGGGGGTGGGGCCGCACGCGGTTTCCTCCGTCGGCAAAAAAAGCGCGGGCCGCCGCTCCCCCGACGGGGCGACGACCCGCTTGTCCGCCTCGCCCCCCTCGAGGGGTTCAGGGACTTAAAAGGTCCATCCTGTTTTCGTGCTGCGCTTCTTCGTACAAGAGGAGAACACCCGCGGACCCGCCTCACGGCTTCGTGGCGGTCGCTGATATTGGCCGGGACCGCAGGTGTCTCTTCGAGTATTCGCGGGTCGGCGCCTCCCCCGACGGAAGCGCCGCCCGCCGGCGACCCGGCGGCGTCAAGGACCCGCCGGCCCGCCGTTTCACATCACTGGATCTTCATCAGACGGATCGTCCTTCGGGCTGAACCGTTTTCCGCGCGCAGGTAGTAGAAGCCGCCGGCCGTCTCGCGGCCGCCGTCCGCCTGAACGTGTGGACCATCACTCGGCAACCTTGAGAACCTTGTGCGTCTTCGAACCCGCGGACGTCGTGAGCCGGGTGAAGTACATCCCGGCCGGCGCCGCGGCGCCGCTGTCGTCGGAACCGTCCCAGGTCCAGCTGTGACTTCCGGCATCGAGCCGTCCGAGCGGCGCCTGGTGGACGAGCCGGCCGGCCACGTCGAACACGGCCACCGAAACCTTGTCGTCCGCGGTGGGCAGAACGAACGTGAGCCGCGAGGCGCCCCGCATCGGATTCGGGTACGGCGGCAGAACCGAGAGCCGCGCGGTGACCGGTTCCATCTCCACGCCGGACAGCGAGCAGCCGCCGTCGTTGATCATCACGTTGTCCACGTACCAGCCGTCCAGTTCGAGAAGTGCGTCGGACTGGAGGCGGAATCGGATGAGCACGTACTCGAGCTGGTAGGCGGAGAGATCGACGGAGGCCGGGCGCCAGTCCGTCGGGTCGGCCACGTTGTCGCCCCACGCCGGGTCGGAGGCCTGGTCGTAGCGCGCCAGTTCCGTCCAGGTGCCCCCTTCGTTCGTGGAGATCTCCACGACGCAGATGTCGCAGGGGGTGCCGTCGCAATGCTCGGTGATGCAGATCTGGTCCCAGGTCAGGACCGAGCCCGGGGGCAGGAACGCCGGCACCCGGAACACGGCTATGGCGTTGTTCGTGCAGCCGCCGGAACCGGTGGGGCATCCCTGGTAGGTGCCGGCGGGGCTGTCGGTGAAGCCGAAGACACCGGCTTCGGCAAACGGCGTCACGCCCCAGCTCGAACCGTCGGTGATCCACTGGTCCGCGTTGCCGGCCTCGAAGTCGTCGGAGGCCGTGCAGCCGATGAGGCCCGCGAATTCGTATCCGGACGCCCGCGACGTTTCCATGCCGCCGAGCATGCCGGACACCTCGTACCGGTAGACGCCGCGGTCCGCGGAGTCGTGATACTCGCCGGGTGCTCCGGGCAGCGTGGCGAGGAGCGCCCCGTTGCGATACACCCTGACCGAGTCGTAGGCGCCGGAGTTGAGCCAGCGGACGACGACCGGGTCGGCCACGTCGGAGCCGTTGTCCGCGGTGGCGTTGATGGAGGAGGGCGGCGCGAACACGGCCGCGATGGGCCGCTCGAACGCAGCTATGTCGTACGCCGCCCAATCCGTGTACGGGCCCACGTGCTTCACGCGGAGGTAGAACGTGCCCGAAGTCGATGCGTAAAAGTCGAGACGCGCGTCGCGGACGCCCACGTCGCTGTTGTCGTTGGAACCGAGCACGGTTCCCGACGCGGTCAGGATCTCGAGATGGGGATCGCTGGCGCTGAACACCGGGTGCGCCTCGAACCCGTAGCGGGTTCCCGCGGTGGCCGTGAACGCCATCACGTCCTGGTCGCCGGTGCCGTACAGGGTGCGGTGGACCGGGGCCGGGTGGTTGACGCTGGCCAGGCTGCCGGTCTGGTGCGTGAAGTCCGCCGCGGCGTCGGTGTCCGTGCCGTCAATGTCCCGGGCGAGGTTCGTCGGCGGCGAGGCCGGCGAAGCCAGGACCCCGGTGAACGCGGTTCCGGCCGGAACCGGCTCCGTGTTCCCGCCCCAGGTGACGAAATCCACCGGGGCGTTCGAAGCGTTCCGGAGCACGACGGCGCCGTCGCCGCCGTGGGCCCATGACATGTTGAACGCGTTGGGCGTGGTGCCGGCGTACAGGTGATACGCCCCGTTGTTCAGCGGGTCGCCGCGCTCGTACACGGCCACGACTTCGCCGGGCTGCAGCGTGAACGCGGGAAACACGTAGATGCGCGACACGACCGGGGCGGCGTCGCCGTTCACGTACACCTGGAGCTGCCATCCGGTCAGGTCCACGGCCGCGGTGGTCGGGTTGTACAGCTCCACCGCGTCCTGGGCGCCCGGGTCGATCTCGTTGATGACCACGTGCGACCCGGAAGCCGCGTGGGCGAGCGGTGTGATGAGTCCGGCGCCGGCAATCGTGTTGTCGGGCTCCGCGGAGTCCTCGTAGAACTCCATGAGAGCGAGCGTCACGAAGATGTGGTCCACGCTGCTTTTCATGAAGCCGGCGCCGTTTTGCGCAAACCAGCCCTGGTAGTAGTCCTCGACGGTCACCGGGTTGCCGGGCGCCAGCGAGGGGAGGTAGTTGCGTTCGATGTTCCAGGTGACCGCGGTCGACACGGCCACGGCGTCGTCGTCGACGCCCGGCGTTTCGTCCATCGTGTCGGGGGCGTCCACGAGATCCCACTGCGCCGACGTCACGTTCGTTTCGTTGGCGGTGCCGCGCTGCCCGAGGAAGAACGGCGCCGGGATGTAGGCCACGCCGGTCTCGAAATCATAGGAAAACGAGAGGCCGCCCGATGCCGGAAGCGCCGGCGGGATCATCAGGTCGCCGTAGATCGACACGTGGTTGTCGATGCCGCGTGTGCGGGCCCGGTGATCGCGCACCTTCGCGCAGTGGAACGTGGCGACCCCTTCCCCGTAGGAGAGCGTGGGCACCTGGTTGTTGTCGCCGAGCGAATGCGCGCCGCCCGGGTTGTCGGAGCGGGAGAAGAAGTCGTCGAACCAGTGGCCGGTTTCGTGAAGGATGACCGTGTCCGACCAGCCGTCGGTGTCGTTCCCCTGGCCGGGGGAGGAAATCAGGATCGCGTGGCCGGAGTAGTTCGACCCTTCGTTCGCGCTGGTCGGGGACCAGGCGAAGATCACGTACTCCGACGCGTTCGGCAGCCGGTTCAGGTGGATCGGCAGGGCCATCCACTGGAAGAAGTCCACCGCGTTGTCGAAGATGTTGAAGGCCTGGGCCACGCCGGTGCCGTCGGTGTCCTGAATGGTTTGCGGATTGAAGAAGTAGTCAAAGTTCACATTGTGATTCAGAACGATCGGCGTGGAAACGGCGTGCAGGTTCCCGATCACCGCCGGCTCACCGAGGCCGCGGACGAGTTCGTCGACCACGCGGATCTCGTAGCCGGCCGGCCTTCCGTCGGTCACGACGCGGGCCTGGATCGGAATGATTCCGATCTGCCCGGTCACCGACACGGCGAAGAACCCGGCCGAGTCGGTCGAACCGGTGCCGATTGTGAGCTGCGTCACCGCGTTGATGACGTCGACGCGGGCATGGCGGACCGGCAGGTCCTGGGTCGTTCCGGTGTAGCCGTCCTTGTCCCACATCCGGTCCTCGTAGAGAAACCGGCCGTGCACGGTGAAGGCGTGGGCCAGCGCCGGAACGAGGAGGCCGATCGCCAGGAGGAGTCCGAGCTTCTTCATCACTTCACCTCCCGGACGCTGGCGGTGTAGACGCGGAGGGCTTCCCCTTCGGGCGTCACGACGGCGGTTCCCGCGTCGGCGGGACCGTTCGGAAGGATGTTGTAGACGGCGGTGCGGGTGATGCGCCCGAGGTCGCTCTCGGCGGTCACCTCGAACGTGGCGAGAAAGCGCGATCCTTCCGCGGGAACCAGAAGCACGAAGCGTCCGCGGGCCGGGCTTTCCGCCGTGGCGGAACCGATCGCGGCCCGGGTGGCGCCGATCGGAGAGGCGCCACCGCCGTTCACGAGTTCCACGGTCACGTCGGCCAGCTCCAGGGAGCCGGCCACGCTCACGTCGAGGGTCAGCGGCTCGCCGGCCTTGAGGGCGCCGGCGGGGCGGATCGTCACGTCCACGGGATGGCGCAGGTCGCAGAGCGCTTCTTCGGCGCCGGGGGCCTGCGGTCCGGAAACCGTCGCCGCGTGGGATCCGAAAAACAGAAGCGCGGCCAGGGTCGCGGACCACAGGGTCTTGCGCGCCGGTTCTGATGGAAAGTGCATGTCGTGTCTCCCTCCGTTGTCGGGCGCGGAAGCGAGTGACGGGGCCGGCCTTTCCGGGTCTCCGTCGGGTGAGCTTCCGGGTTCGAATCTCTGGAGGAAGTGTCGTTCCGGGCTATTGGCTGAATGTTGACCCGGGGCCGAAATCGGGTGCGGGCGAGTCTCTAAGTTATTGGTGTTAAATCAATTGAAGAATTTTCAGAAAAATCGGTCGGTTTCGGAGAAGGGGGAGCGAGACCGGACCGACGCGCGGTTCAGCGCAGCCGGGAAACCGGGACGACGGAGCTGGAGGAGGACCCGCGGGCCCGGATGAAATAGCGCCCGGCCGCGGCGTCGAGCCCCTCGGAGGTCCGGCCGTCCCAGGAGACGTCGTGGTCGCCGGCGCCGAGGTGAACTTCGCCGAGGAGGCGGATTTCGCGGCCGGCCACGTCGTACACGCTGAGCCGCACCCGGTCCGCCACCGGAAGCCGGAAGCGGATCGTGGCCGCGGCCCGGAACGGGTTCGGAAACACCGTGAGCGCCGGCGTGACCGGGGCGGCCGGATCGGCGGCGGACGCCGCGGGTTCCGGGATCCACACGACGCTGGCGTACCCCTCGAGCGTGGCCTTGGGGAGCGCCGAGTCCGTCTGCCAGGTCTGACCCGGGGTGATGATCGAGAACCCGGTGAGGGAACCGGCGCTGGCCGGATCGCCCCCTTCGTGGGCCCGGAACCACCAGGGGCTTGACGGCACCGGCGGCAGCCATGCGGCGGCGCCGTCCGAGGCATGGAGCGGCAGCTCGATCGTGTAGCGGATCGTGTTCGGGCTGGCCGGCAGGGGATCGACGGAAGCCGCGGTCAGCCGGTCGAGAATCCCGACCGGCCGGTTCCAGAGCGGCGCAAACGGCAGGAGGCCCACGCCGAAATCGGCGGTGAAGTCGAACTCCGCGCGGTTGTGCGTGAACTCCGCGCGGGCCCGCCCGGACTCCGCTTCGGTGCGGACGGAGAAGGGCTGCGAGGTCACGACCGGCGAGCCGCCGGTCGTGGTCACCCTGTACCAGAACAGCTGGCCGGCCGGCGCCGCATCGGTTTCCGTGTACGCGGTCCGGTTGCCGGTGGAGAGGTTCGCAAATCCGACGGCCGGCACCGGGCCGCCGACGGTGGCGAACGTTCCCGGCGACCCGCCCGCGTCCGGGGCGCGCTGGACCAGGAATCCGGTGAGGCCGGCCTCGCGCTGCGTCGTCCACGACACGCTGGTGCCGCTGCCGTTCCATGCGGCGGACAGCGAAACGAACTGGGTCCCGGCGGGACGGATCAGTTCCTCCCGGGCCGCCTGCGCGTCGACCGTGCCGAAGCCCCAACCCGAGTGATAACGGATGTCCGTGCCGAGCGGGTTCACGCCCGGCGAACACCCCCTGGTGGCCGAGGAGCGATGGTGCGAGGTGGCCCGGAGCAGCGTCTTGAACGCCGCCGCCGTCAGGGTCGGCGAGTCCTCGCGGAGCAGGGCGGCGAGTCCGGAGACGTACGCCGCGGACATGCTCGTGCCGGACAGCGTCCGGTAACCGCGACCGTCGGTGATCGGGCTCCCGTACGCCGAGATGATGCCGACGCCGGGCGCCACGACGTCCGGTTTCATTTCGTCGGCGGGGTCGCCGTCGCCGTCGGTGTGGCGGGGTCCCTCGTTGGAGAACGCCGCGAGCACGTCGTCGCCCGGGTCGGCCGCGTTCACGGGATCGGAGGCGCCCACTGTGACGGCGCCGTCCGCGGCGGCCGGCGACGGCATGTACCCGCACCGGCCGTCGTTGCCGGCCGAAGCCACCACGATCATCCCGAGCGCGGCGGCCGTGTTCACGAGCTGGCAGGCGCAGTCGTTGCCGTCCGACGCGTCCGTTCCGGAGAGGCTCAGGTTGATGACCTGGATGCCTGTGGCACCCCCCCAGTTCCGCGTGCGGTTCTGGATGCACCACTCGAGCCCCTCGGCGAGCCCGTAGCCGGAACCGTCGTCGCCGAGCACCTTCACGTCGACGAGACGGGCGCCGGGAGCCACGCCGCCGAACACGCGGTCCCGCGACGCTCCGGCGATGCTGCCGGCGAGGTGGGTGGCGTGGAACGTCATCATCCCCAGGTTGCCCTGCGACGGATTCACCGAACCGGAGTGAGGCGTGTAGCCGGACGGGCCGGGGCCTTCGAACGTGGCGCCTCCCGCGACCTTCCCCGCCAGATCCGCGTGACCGGGATAGCCGCCCTGCGGCGTGTCGTTGATCCCGGTGTCGAGGATGGCCACCACCACGCCGGTTCCGGTCGGGCCGCCCGACGATTCGACGCTGGGAAACGGCAGGCCGGCGCCGGCGCGGACACCCATGGCCCGGCCGGACTTCCAGTTCAGCGAGTACATCAGCGTGACCGCCTCGATCCGTTCCACCTCGGGGCGCGCGTTGAGGATCGTCAGCGAGGGCCAGGTGGCCCGGATGCGTATATAGGGAACGCTCTGGAAGCGGGTGACGACCTGGGCTCCGGCGAGCACGGCATTCAGGCTGTCCGTGGGCGTGGGGATGTGATCGTAGCGGACATAGCCGCCGTACTGCAGCACGTTGTTGACCACGGCCACTTCGAATCTCAGGCGACCATCGGGATCGGCGTTCTCGAACGCCTGGTTGATGCCGAGAAGCGCGACCGATTCGAGCCGGTCGTCGAGGCCGTCGCCGTCCTGGTCCCACATGAAGGGCGTGGCAAGACAGGGCAACGGCAGGCAGAAGGCCAGAGCCGCGCAGGCAATGAGCAGGCTTAGTCTTCCCTGGATCGAGGTGCGGGCACGATTCTGGGAGGAAATCGCCAGGCGTGTGAGGAAGACCGCTCGTGTCACGGGCATATCCTACAGGCTGGTGATCAAGGACTCGAATGTCCGGGTCGTGTCGGGGAGAGGAGCGACTTTCAGATCCTCTTTCAAGACCCTGCAGAGCTTGTCGTACTGTTCCCGGATGCTGTTCCGGTCACTCAGTTTATGATAGCACATCATCAACTTCAAATGAATTTCCTCCTGATAGGGGTTCCGGGCCACGAGCCGGCTGAACAGTTCGGCGGCCTGCCGGTAGTCCTTCTGGTCGTAGAAAAGTCGGGCCGCCTCACCCAGAACCGCCTCGTACCGGACGGAGAGCTGGTTCCGGGTCTCCTCCACCCACGATTCGTACAACCCCTCGAGGAAATCGCCCCGGTAAAGGGCCAGGGCCTCGGTGTAGCAGCGGATCTTCCGGGCCTTCGTGCCGGCGCTGCGGGCCTCCGCGGCCAGGGCCTCGAATCCGCGCAGGTCCACGGTGATCGAGAGATCCGGGTCGAGATGGTAGAGGCCGTTCGTCATGGTGAATACGGGTCCGTCCACGTAGTCGCGCAACGCCCGCCGCGCGTAGGAGAGCGTGGGGTGGAAGTTCTTCTCGGCCATCTTCAGCGACTTTCCCGGCCAGAACAGCTCGATCAGCCGCTCCCGGGACACCCCGCGACCGGCCCGGATCGCGCAGTAGATGAAGATGGACAGCGCCCGCTGCGAGCGCCACACGGACGGGGGGATTTCTCCGTCGGGTCCCGCCAGCGAAAACGTGCCGAGCGTGGTCAGGTACAGCCCGCCGGTGGTTGTGCGTCCGGCGCTCTTCAGGTCCGGGTAGCGCCGTTCCAGCGCCTCGAGCGTGGCCCGGCAGGCCCGCTTCCAGCGGTCGTCCCGCGCCCACTCCGCCGCGGCGATCCGGTGATGCGCGGCCGGTCCGCCGATGTCGGCCAGCACGTTGAGCACCGCGAGCACGGCATCCGCGGGCAGCCCCTCGTCGTCGATCATCGTCAGGAACGTCTGCTCGATGGCCGCACCGGCCCCGGTGGCGAGCTGCGCGATCGTACCCGTCTCCCGTCCGGCCCGGAGAAGAAACTCGAACGGGGCGAAGTCGCGGCGCATCTCGCCGCGGAGAAACGCCTCGTAGCCGAGGTCGCCGGACAGCGTCAGCGATTCGGACAGCGCGTCGATCGCGTCGGGCAGTTCCATCCGCCGGGCGGAGTCCCCGA
This sequence comes from uncultured bacterium, assembly GCA_964596775.1. Taxonomy (GTDB): domain Bacteria; phylum Eisenbacteria; class RBG-16-71-46; order JABDJR01; family JAWXBZ01; genus CAZQVN01. The sequence goes on along the minus strand of CAZQVN010000011.1, from coordinate 80,055 downwards.
GGTAGAACAGGAGCATCGCGCGCGGATAAAACGCCTCCATCTCCCGGGCCACCGGAAGCAGTTCCATCAGCGCCCGGTGCGCCTCGGGGGTTCTTCCCGAACGCAGGTCGATGACCGCGGCGCCGACCCGGTAGATGAGCCAGTTCGCGTCGCGTCCCGAAGCCCCGTAGGCGAGCAGCGCCTGGTTCAGCGTTTCCCGCGCCGCGGAAAACTGTCCCGAGTCGGAGAGGATCTGGGCCCGGAGTTCGAGCGCCTCCGATTCGATGAGCGGCGCCTTGAGCGACGCGTTCAGTATTTCCGTTTCCTCGATCAGCTCGAGGCTCTTGTCGAGGTTCCCCTGGCGGTGATGCAGGCGGGCGAGGCCGATGAGGCTCGACAGCGTCTGGCCGCGGTTCCGGAATCCGCGGGCCAGCTCGAGCGCCTCCTGGAACAGCGGGCGTGCCCGCTCGGAATCGCCCATCAGGAAGAGGAGGTGCGCGAGGTTCGTGAGATGCAGCGGGGCCCGCGGCGACCGGCGGGCGCCCGGCCGCTCGAGCCCGCGCTCGAAGGCCTGCGCTGCCTCGCGGAAGTTCCCCCGGCTGGCCCAGATCACCGCGCGGTTGTTCCACAGCGCCGCCTGGCGGTCCGGGTTGCCCCGCGTCAGGACTTCCAGCCGGTCGAGAAGGTCGAGCGCCTCGCCGTAGCGGCCCAGGTAGAACTTGGCGCCCGACAGGACCTGGAGCAGCCGCATCCGGAGCTCGGCCCTCTCGTCGTCCGTTCCGGTTTCGATGCCGGCCAGGGCCTTCTCCCCGGTTTCCGCGGCGCGGTCGGCCTGTCCGCGGAGGTTCCAGATGCGGGCGAGACCGAGCGATGCCCAGGCCCGGCCGGTGGCGTCGCCGGCGGACTCGAACCGGACGAGCGCCAGCTCGTAGTCGATTTCCGCTCCGGGCCAGTCGCCGACGTAGTGACGGGCGTCGCCGAGCCGGAGGCGGAGCCACGGGTCGGTGTTCAGGTGCTCGGCGGGAAGCGCCTCGAGCCAGGTGAGCAGCGCCTGGTAGTGCCCGAGGTCGATGAGGCGCAGGGCGTTGTCGCGGAGGAACCGCGCGAGCCCGGCCGGATCGTCGCGCAGCGCGTGCTGGCGGGCCGCGTTCACGAGGTCGCCGCGCTGCAGGAACTGCTGTGCCGCCTTTTCGTGGAGCGCGTCGCGCACGTCGACCGGCAGTTCCTCGCGGAAGCGCCGGAGCAGGAATTCGCGGAGCAGGGAGTGATACCGGTAGACCGTGGTGTCCCGGCCGGCGAACTCCTGGATCAGGCTGCGTTTCGCGAGGTCCTTGAGCCGGTCGTCGATCGCCGGTTCGTCGACGAGGCCGGCGATCTGCTCCGGGTCGAAGTCCTCGAACACCGAGGACAGCAGCATGAACCGCCGCGTCTCCGGGGTCTGCAGGTTCAGCACTTCCTCGGCGAGATAGTCGTACAGCGCGGAGCGGGACCGGGTCACCCGGGCGAGGGCCTGGGCGAGATCCGGCGCGTTCGGACTCATCTGGAGCGCCAGGTGGACCGGCGTCACCCATCCTTCGGTGAACCGGGTGACGAACTCGAGATCTTCGGGGGACGGGCTGCGGTCGTAGATGTCCTCGAGGAGCGAGCGCAGCTCGGCATCGGTGAACGCGAGATCGGCGGGCCCGATTTCGAGGACCTGGCGGCGGGCGCGCAGGCGGCCGAGCGGGAGCGGCGGTTCGGCGCGGCTGGCCAGCACGAACCGGACGCCCCCCTTGTTGTTTTCGAGAACGGTGGACAGGCACTGGATCACGTGGCGGTTGCCCGACACGAGGTGAAAGTCGTCGAGCACGAAGATCATCGTGCGCCGGATCCTCGAGATGTCGTTGAGCAGCGCTCCGGCGGCCTGGGTGGCCGCCCGGTTGTCGAGCTGTCCCTCGCGGAGGAACGCGGTCAGCCCTGCGCCGAAGCGGCGGTTCTGCTTCTGGAGGGCGGCGGCGACGTGCCAGAGGAAGACGGCGAGGTCCGAGTCCTCGGGGCCGAGGCTGTACCAGAGGACGTCGTTCGCGGTGGCGTCGGCGAGCGAGGCCAGCAGGGTCGTCTTTCCATACCCCGCTCCCGCGGAGAGGATCGTGACCGGGTGGTCCCGGATGCCGGTTTCGAGCAGGTCGAGAAGCCGTCTGCGCCTGAGCACCCGCGGCAGCCTGGGCCGGGCCAGCTTTGCGTCGACGACCAGCGATGGAGTCATGGTTTCAAGCCGCTTTCCCCCTGGAGGTCCGGCGCGGGAGAGGGCTGACCATTCCCCGGTGGCCGGTCGATCACCCACGGATCGATCTTATCATGGGAGGCGGAGCCGGGGCTTTGGCCGGAAGGCCCCATTCCGTGGTATCCTTCCCGCGCCCTGCCCCCCCTGCGGGGGCAAGGCGGACAGACATTTCAACTCCTTCGGGGCGGGGTGGAAGTCCCCACCGGCGGTTACAGCCCGCGAGCCCCCTCGACTCACCTGGAGCCGGGGGAGCAGGACCCTGTGGAATTCAGGGGCCGACAGTCACAGTCTGGATGAGAGAAGGGGAGACGAGCCGGACACCGGTGGGTGTCGGGGCCGCGGCGCCGTGTGCGCCGGTCCCGTCCCGCGGTGCTGCCGTGCCGTTTTGCGCGCCCCGCCGGGATTTTCTGGAGAGCGGGGTTTTTCTTGTGGATTTCTCGAGTCGTGACAGGACCTGGATGGCCCGGGCGCTTCGCCTTGCCGAGCGCGGAAGGGGCGCGGTGAGCCCGAATCCGATGGTCGGCGCGGTGGTCGTGAAGAACGACCGTGTTCTCGGCGAAGGCTGGCACCGCACCTTCGGCGCGGCGCACGCGGAAGTCGAGGCGCTGGAACGCGCGGGAACCGAAGCGCGGGGGGCGGCATTGTTCGTGACGCTGGAACCCTGCGCCCACTTCGGGAAGACGCCTCCCTGCACCGCCGCGATTCTCGCGGCCGGGATCACCCGGGTGGTGGTCGCGATCCGCGATCCGAACCCGCGGGTCGCCGGGGGCGGCGCGCGGCTGCTGGAGAAGCGCGGCGTGACGGTGGAGGTCGGACTGCTGGAGGGAAAAGCCCGCGAGCTGAACCGCGGATTCCTCACCTGGATCACCGAGGGGAGGCCGCTGGTCACCGTGAAGCTGGCGCAGTCGCTGGACGGCCGCATCGCCACCCGAAACGGAGACTCGAAGTGGATCACCGGCGAGGAGGCCCGGCGGGAAACCCATCGCCTGCGCGCCCGGCACGACGCGCTCCTCGTGGGGGGCGCCACCGTGGCTGCGGACAACCCCGAACTGACCGTGCGCCATGTCCGCGGCCGGAACCCGGTGCGGGTCGTCGTCGATCCGGAATTGAAGACGTCGCGCAAGGCCCGCTGGCTCCGGGAGGATGGAACCCGGCGGATCGTTGCGGCAACCCGGCGGTCCGCGCTGGAGCGCCGGGCGGGTTTCGCCGCCGCCGGCGCCGAGGTCTGGATTCTTCCGGCCGGGCCGAAGGGGGGCGTGTCCATCAAGGCGCTGACGAAGCGGCTGGCCGAAGCCGGACTGGTCAGCGTGATGGTGGAAGGGGGCGGCCGCCTGGCCGGGGCGTTCCTGTCCCGCGGGCTCGTGGACCGGCTCAGGGTGTTCACCGCCCCGATCCTGCTCGGGGGCGAGGGGCGCCCGTGGACGGAGGGGCTCAAGGTTCCGCGGATCAAGGCCGCGCCGGTCCTCCGCGAAGCGAACCTCCGGAAGCTCGGGCGTGACTGGCTCGTGGAAGGGGAATTCTAGGATGTTCACCGGCATCGTGACGGAGATCGGAACCGTGGACCGGGTGACGCCGATCGACGGCGGCATCGAGATCGGCGTGGACGCGCCGTCCTCCGCGCGGCGCCTCGTCACCGGGGCCAGCATCTCCATCAACGGGGTCTGCCAGACCGCGGTGGCGGTGACCCCCGCCGGGTTCGTCGTGCAGGCGCTCGGCGTCACGCTGACCCGGACGACGCTCGGAGGGCTCCGCGCCGGGTCGCGGGTGAACCTCGAGCCGAGCCTCAAGGTCGGCGACGAAATCGGCGGCCATCTCGTGTCCGGTCACGTGGACGGCATCGCGGAGGTGGCGGCCCGGACGAAGGACGGCGACGCCGTGATGCTGACGCTCGCCCTGCCCGGGGATCTCGTCCGGTTCGCCGCGCCGCGGGGATCGCTGGCGGTGGATGGCGTCAGCCTGACCGTGGCCGGCGTCGAGGACGACCGCGCGCACCTCATGATCATTCCGCACACGCTGAAGAACACCGTCGCCGGCGGTTACGGCCGGGGCGATCGCGTCAACATAGAAGTGGACCTGCTGGCCCGTTACGTGGAACGTCTGTTGACCGTGCGCGAGGAGCATGCCTCGCGGGCGGTCACCATCGACATGTTGAAGGAGAAGTTCTCATGAAAACCGAGGAGCTGAGCGTGCCCGAGGCGATGTTCGCCGACGTGGAGTCGGCGCTTCTGGATCTGCAACAGGGACGCATGATCATCGTGACCGACGACGACGATCGCGAGAACGAAGGCGACATCGTCATGGCCGCGGAGAAGATGACGCCGGAAGCCGTCAATTTCATGACCCGCCACGCCCGCGGCCTGATCTGCGTTCCGATGCCCTCGAGCTGGCTCGAGCGGCTCGGCCTCGACATGATGGTCCGCGAGAACACCGCCCCGCACCAGACGGCGTTCACCGTGTCGGTGGACTACCTCGTGGGCACCACGACCGGCATCTCCGTCCACGACCGCTCGGCGACGATCCGGGCGCTGGCGGACGAAGGGTCGCGCCCCGCCGAGTTCGGCCGACCCGGCCACATCTTTCCGCTCCGCGCCGCCGAGGGAGGAGTGCTGCGCCGCGCCGGTCACACCGAGGCGGTGGTGGACCTGCTCCAGCTCGCCGGCATGAAGCCGGTCGGCGCGCTCTGCGAGATCCTCGACGACGACGGAACGATGGCCCGGGTGCCGCGCCTCAGGAAGTTCGCGGCGGAGCACGACCTGAAGATCCTCACGATCAAGGACCTGATCGCCTGGCGCTACCGCAAGGACAAGCTCGTGCAGCGGGTCGTCACCACGGAACTGCCGACCCGTTTCGGCACGTTCACGCTGCACCTGTACACGAGCCAGGCCGACGGCCAGGAGCACCTGGCGCTGGTCAAGGGCGATATCGCGGCCGGCGACCCGGTGCTCGTCCGGATGCACAGCCAGTGCCTGACCGGCGACGTTCTCGGGAGCCTGCGCTGCGACTGCGGCGACCAGATGAACGAGGCGCTGCGGCTGATGGAGGAGGCGGGCAAGGGGGTGTTCGTGTACATGCGCCAGGAAGGGCGCGGCATCGGCCTGTCCAACAAGCTCAAGGCGTACCGGCTGCAGGACGAGGGGCTGGACACCGTGGAGGCCAACGAGCGTCTCGGCTTCGCGCCGGACTCCCGCGACTACGGCATCGGCGCCCAGATCCTCGCCGATCTCGGCCTCAAGCAGATCCGGCTGCTGACGAACAACCCGCGCAAGCGGGTAGGCCTCGAGTCGTACGGCATCGAGATCGTGGATCGCGTGCCGATCGAGATCGCGCCGAACGCGGTGAACCGCCGCTATCTCGAGACGAAGCGCACGAAACTCGGACATCTTCTCGGAGGTCAGTGATGGCTCAGGAAATTTCCGGCGCGCTCAATGCCGGCGGGCGACGGTTTGCCGTGGTCACGGCGCGCTTCAACGAGTTCTTCACCCGCAAGCTGATGGAAGGGGCGGTCGACGCGCTGCTCCGGCACGGCGCCTCCGACGCGGACATCCTCGTCACCTGGGTTCCCGGCGCGTTTGAAATTCCGCAGGCGGTCCGGGCGCTCGCGGAGTCGGGCCGGTTCGACGCGGTGATCGGCCTGGCCCTGGTCGTGAAGGGGCAGACGAACCATCACGAGATCGTCGGCGGCGAGGCCTCGCGCGGCGTGGCGCGGGTGGCCGAGGAGACGGGCGTTCCGTGCCCGCTCGGCATCGTCACGGTGGAATCGCTGGAGCAGGCGGTGGACCGGGCCGGCGGCAAGCAGGGAAACCGCGGGTGGGACGCGGCAATGGCCGCGGTGGAAATGGTCAACCTGCTGCCGGCCCTGCGCGACCTCCCGGCCGCCGGACGGAAGGGCGCCGCCCCCGCATCTGCCCGCGCGCGGAAACGATGAGCGTCGTCGGCCGGCGACGGCGGTCCCGCGAGGAGTGTTTTCGCGTTCTCTACCGGGTGGCGGTGACCGAGGAAACATCCACCGAGGCGCTCGACGCACTCAAGGCGGACGAAAAACTGGATCCCGAGGTCGTGGACTACGCGGTCCACCTGTTGAGCCTGGTCGACCTGTACCGCGACGAGATCGACACGACGATCCGCGGTTCCCTCGACCGCTGGGATCTCGAGCGTGTGGCGCAGACGGACCGGGCGGTGCTGCGCATGGCGGTGGCCGAACTGAACTACTGTCCCGATGTTCCCGCCAAAGTCGCTATTGACGAGGCCATAGAGATTGCCAAAAGATACGGATCCAACGAGAGCGGCGGGTTCGTCAACGGCGTTCTGGACAAGGTGGCCCGGGAACGCGGCGGCCTCTGAAAGGGATCATGCGTTACGCGATCTTTTCGGACATTCACGGAAATCTCCAGGCGCTGCAGACGGTTCTCGCGGACATCCGCGAGAAGAAGCCCGACCTCCTGATCTGCCTCGGCGACCTGGTCGGATACGGCGCGAGTCCGAACGAGTGCATCGATGAGGCCCGGGCCAGCGGCGCCGAGATCCTGGCCGGCAATCACGATCACGCCGCCACCGGTCAGCTCGACATCCAGTACTTCAACGACTTTGCCCGCGCCGCGATTCTCTGGACGCGGGCCACGCTGTCCGACGAGAGACTCGACTTCCTGGCCGCGCTTCCGTACGTGGTCCGCCACCCGGGTGTGCTGGCCGTCCATGCCAGCCCGCTCGATCCGGAGGCGTGGGAGTATGTGCTGTCGCTCTCCGAGGCGGCCCGGCAGATCCGGGCCTACGAGGAATCGATCTGCTTCATCGGTCACTCCCACTATCCCGGCCTCTACTGCGTCAAGGGAGGGCATGTCGATGAACTGGATCTGCCCGACAACGAAGTCGTTACGCTCTCCCGGGACTGCCGCTATCTCGTGAACGTGGGCAGTGTCGGCCAGCCGCGCGACAACGACCCCCGCGCCGCCTGGGCGCTCTACGACCAGGTGAAGGGAGAGGTCACGTTGAACCGGCTCGACTACGACATCGACGCCGCGCAGTCGCTGATCCTCGACGCGGAGCTGCCGCCGTTCCTGGCGTCGCGGCTGCAGGTGGGAATCTAGCGCCTTTCCCTGGCCCTGGTGTATTGCAAGAACATGCGGTTTTCTATTTGAAAAAGAATAAAAAATAAAATAGACTGGTCGCAACCGCGGGGAACCGGTGGCGGAATCCCGCCCGGGGGACACGAAAGAAGTTCGGTCTGCCGCGCATCCCGGCGACGGAACAGGAGCGGAACATGAAGAAAACATTCAGCGCGGCCCTGGCGATCACCGGGGTCCTGCTTGCCGGGGCACTGCAGGCCGGCGAAAGGAGCATCACGATGACGGTTCAGGAAAGGATGAAGGAGGCGGCCCGGACCATGACCACCGGCGACCTCCTGCTGACGGGAACGGCCACCCAGAACGGCAACAGCGGCGCCTGGAGTCTCCGGATCTCCGCGGACGGCCGGTTTGTCAGGACGATCGACGGCCCGCTCGGCGATGCGAACGGGTTCGACGGAAAGGGCGGCTGGATGGTGGACCAGACCGGCATGCCGATGCAGATCGAGATGCTGGATCTCGAGACGGCGCAGCTGGAAGCATGGCTCCTGACCGGAGCCTGGCTCGACCGCCCCGGCCTGATCGAAGTGCTCTCGGAGTCGGGTCCGGACGCGGCCGGTGACGTGACGCTGACCGTCCGCACCCGGACCGGCCCGGTGCCCAGGGTCCTGATCGTGGACGGCACGACCTGGCTTCCGAAGCGCCTGGTGTCCAGCGGCATGGCGGGGGAGGAGACGTGGACGTACGAAGACTGGATGGACATCAACGGCCGCCGCTACCCCCGCCGCCATGAGCGCCATGCGGGGGGCGCGGTCCAGTCCTCCGTCGAGGTCGCGGATGTGCAGAAGGCACCCGGCTCGTCCGACTTCGGCATGCCGACCCGCTACCCGGCGGACATCACGTTTGCCGGTGCGGGGGACACCGTCGCGGTGCGCCGCGCGCCGACCGGGCACGTTCTCGTTCATCCGCGCGTCAACGGGCAGGATGTCGGCTGGTTCATTCTCGACACCGGAGCCGGGCAGTCGGTCATTTCCACGGCGTCGGCGCCCCGTCTCGGCCTCGAAAAGGTCGGCGAAACGCTGGTCTCGTCCATCTTCGGACTGGCGACGGGCGCGATCCATCGCGGCGAGCGGCTGGAACTGGGCCCGGTCACGCTCGCCCGCCCCCTCTTCGTGGAGATGGATCTCTCCCCGCTCGCGCAGTATTTCGGCGAGGAGGTCGGCGGGATCATCGGGTACGACGTCCTGTCGCGCTGCGTCGTGGAGGTGGACCTGGCCCGAAGCCGGATCGGCTTCAGGGATCCGGTTTCGTTCGACGGTGCCGGACTTCCGTGGACGGCGCTGCATCTCAACCAGCGCCATCCGGTCGTTCCGGCCTCTTTCGAAGGAGGAAGCGGGCTGTTCAGGCTGGATGTCGGCGCCTCGGGCGGCTCGCACGGCAACGTGGTGTTTCATGCTCCGGCCGTCCACCGGCTCGGCCTGACCGAAGGGCGGGACACGACACCGCTGAACCTGGCGCAGCAGGAGGCCGCCGAGGGCCGGATCGCCTGGTTCGAACTGGCCGGAAAGCGCTGGGAAAACCCGCACGTGATGTTCGCGCTGGGCGAGGACGGGCCGTTGTCCGATTCCTGGACGCTCGGCAACATCGGCAACGGCTTCATGCGGTCCTTCCGGATCGTGTTCGACTACCGGCGGGCGCGGATCGCGTTCGTGCCGAACGAGGGAGCGCCGGAATGAAGAAGCCCCAGGCCGTCCGCTTCCGGAAGAAGGAGGCGATCGCCGCGCTCGCCTCGCCGCTGCGGATGGAGATTCTCCAGGAGTTCGAGGGCGTGGACGGGCTGACCGTCCGGGAACTGGCGACACGGATCGGCAGGCCGCAGGAGTCGCTCTACTACCATGTGAAGAAGCTCGTGGCCATCGGCGCGCTCGTTGAGGTGGAGCGGAACCTCAAGGGAAAGCGCTGGGAGTCGGTCTACGGCCCGGCCGGATCGCGGTTCGAAGTCGACCCCGGGTCGGAGGGGGACAGCGAAGTCCTCGGCCGGCTGACCGGCGCGCTGATGCGGAGTGCCGCGCGGGAGCTGAAGTCGGCGGTCGATGACGGAGTTCTCGCGGAGAAGAACTGCCGGCCGCTGGTCCGCCGCGTCCGGGCCCGGCTCACCGCGGCCGACCTGGACCGGATCGAAAAGCTGTTCGGGGAGATCGAGGCGATCTGCGTCCGGCGGAAACGGCAGGGGAGCGGCCGCCTGTTCGCGGTGACGTCGCTGCTGGTGCCGGTGGAAAAGTCCGCGCCGACGAAGGCCATGAAGGCGGTGGCCAGGTCGCCCCGCTAGTCCTGATGGTTGTACTCCCAGTACCAGGGCATCCGCGTTTCGCCGAGAATCAGCCGCGCCAGTTCCGGGTAGATTCGTTCCGCGCGCACGTCGTTGGCCAGCATCACGACACAGCGCTTTCCGTTTTCCAGGCCGATGACCATGTTTCCGGTCCAGGGGTTGTGCCCCCCCTTGAACCAGGCCGGGCCGCCCGCATCCCGGAATGTAACGAGTCCGAGGCCGGCCGCGAGGCTGATGTCGGCGTTCCGGGGATCCGTGTCGGTCATCAGCGTCGGGAACTGGTGCGCCGATCGGATCGGCACCTGGCCGCGGATCAGCTCCGCGCGGGACGCGGCGGTCAATCCGTCGCCGCGCAGGATGCCGGCCCACATCCGCGCCTGATCGTTGATGCTCGTGTCCATGGAACCGGCGGCGCTGACGCTGCTCCGATCGTCGTGCGGCTCCATCGTGCCGTCCAGGCCGTAGCCGTCGGCCAGGTTCTCCGCAAAATCCGCCCGCCAGGTCATGCTGGTGTTCGTCATGCCGAAGCGGTCGAAGATCCGGGTCTGCATCTCCTTCCCCACGTCGAGCCCGAGGCCCTCCTCGAGGGCCAGCTGCAGGATGTAGAAACCCTCGCCGGAATAGCCGTAACGGGCGCCCGGATCGTGATGGAAACGCAGTCTCCGGTCGTCCTCCAGCCAGCGGAAGTTCGCGAAGCCGGTGGCGTGGGTCAGGATGATGCGCGGCGTGAGCTCCTTCCAACGCTCGTCCTCCGCGAGATCCGGGTAATCCTCGTACTCCGGCAGGGGGCGGGGGAGCAGGTCGGCGATCGACGCATCGAGATCCAGCCGCCCTTCGTCCACGAGCTGAAGCACCATGTACGCGAACGCGGTTTTCGTGAGGGACGCGCCGTACATGATGGTGTCGACGGTCAGCGGGAGATCCTTCTCCACGTTCCGGCGGCCGTACGCCGCCACATGGATGATCTGCCCGCCTTCGATGACCGCGAGAGCCAGCCCTTCCACGTTTTCGCGCCGCATCAGTTGTTGAGCGCCGGCGTCGATCGCGGCCATGTCGATTCTGTCCGGTTCTTTCGTCGCGGTTCCGCAGCCGGCGAGGAAGAGGCAGAGGAACAACCCGGGGGCCGTTTTATTCATCGAGGTCGCAGGCGATCTCGAACCAGGTCCAGACTTCGTCGTCGATGTCGGCAGGATCGGTCAGCGGAATCCGGTGCGTGATGCGGTCCCCCTTTTCCAGGCCGCCGGTGTCCAGGAGGCGCTTCGGCGGTTTCCGGGTGGAACCCTTGAGGGCCAGGCCGAAGTCGATGCGCGTTTTCGTGGTCGGCTTGATCTGCGCCACGACGTTGGTGCCGTACACGGGAACCATCGTCCGGCAGGGACAGATCCTGACGGCCGGGCGCAGTTTCACGATCCCCTTGATCAGCCGGTCATGAATCGGTCTGAGATCCGCGCGTCCGTCGGCGTACATCTCGTCGACATACCGCGGGGCGGTGGCGAGGTAGATGTCGGGATCCGTTTCCTCCGCGCCGCGACCGTCGGCCCGGTCGGCGATCATCTTTGCCGTGGTCATTCCGAGCTTGTGGCGGGTCTTGAGCCAGGCCTGCCGCTCCCTCGTCGAGGCCGGCCCCTCCTTCTTGACGAGGCGGATCCACTCCTCCAGCGATCTTCCGGTGCGCGCGGACAGGTTGCCGATGATCGCCCGGGCATAGTCGACGGTCGGGTGGACGCTGTACAGGCTGGTTCTGCGTTTCGTCATGGTGTGCGGCCTCCTGGTTTCCGCGGTACAAGGTATCGATTCGGGACGTTTTCCAGAGGCGGCACGGTCCGCCCCGCCGCTTCGAGAAGCAACCGGATGTTTTCGTAGACATCGCTATCCCGGCGGTGCATCTGCGGCAGGAGCCCGAGCTGGGCATAGGACACCGGCGTGAGGTCGAAACAGGTCGTTTCCCAGTCGAATCCCCTGCCCCAGGTGATGCCGGGCGAGGCGGACGTCGCTCCGGGCTCCGGCGTCGAGAAGGAGGCGCATCACCGGTGCGGATCGGTTTTCGCTGGAGTTCACGGTGTGGAACAGCGGCGTGTGGCCGTTCAGGCCGGAGTCGTCGAGGTCGGCGCGGGCCTCGACATCGGCGCCCGCCTCGATGAGGACGCGGGCCGCTTCCAGGTGGCCGTACTCGGCCGCCACGTGGAGGAGCGAGGCGCCGACGAGCGGCGTGAAGGCGGAAACCAGGGTGGTTCGATGGCCGAGGAGCGACGGATTCCTACGGATTGCCGCGGCCAGCTCCCCGGCATCGTCGAGGAGCACGGGCTCGACGCGCGGATCCTCGAGCACCGCGCCCCGTTCGAGCAGCAGCCTGAGGCACGTCGGAAACCGGTCGGACCGGGTGTACATTTCGGTGAACCAGTCGATGGGGAGCTTGCCGCGCACGGGGACGAGAACGTCGAGCCCCGCGTCGAGGATCGTGCGGAGGCGGTCGACGGAGTGTGTTTCCAGGGCCGCCAGGAGTTCATCGTCGGCACGGGTCATTGCCTCACCGCTCCTTCTTTCCGATTTTCCCTTCGACCGCCTCAACAACGGTGCGCTGCGCCTTGACCCGCGCGTACAGCTTGTCCTCCGCCTCCACGATCGTCCACGGGGCGTTCGGCGTGGACGTGCGTTCGATCATCTCGGCCACGGCGTCGCGGTAGGCCGGCCACTTCGACCGGTTCCGCCAGTCGTCTTCGGTGATCTTGTGCCGCTTGTGCGGCGTCTTCATCCGCTCGTCGAAGCGGCGCAGCTGTTCCTCGGGCGACAGGTGCAGCCAGAACTTGACGACGACGGTGCCGAAGTCGGTGAGCTGCCGCTCGAACATGTTGATCTCCTCGAACGCCCGCTTCCATTCCTCCTCGCCGGCGAATCCCTCGACCCGTTCCACGAGCAGCCGCCCGTACCAGCTGCGGTCGAAGATCGCCATGTGGCCGGCCTTCGGAACGCGGTTCCAGAAACGCCAGAGATAGTGATGCGCCCGTTCCGTGGCATCGGGCGCGGCAATGCCGATCACTTCGTAGCCGCGCGGATCCATCTCCTGGGTCAGCCGCTTGATGTTCCCCCCCTTGCCGGCGGCATCCCAGCCCTCGTACACGATGACCGCCGGCAGACGCTCGCGGTAGGCGAGGTAGCCGAGCTCGCGCAGGCGTTCCTGGTACCGGTCGAGCTCCTTCTCGTAGGTGGCCCGGTCGAGCTTCTTCGAGAGATCGACGGATTCGAGGAGCGTCTTCCGGGCCGGCGGCTTCACCGTCACCGACTTCGGCCGGCGGGGGAGGGGCGCCGGCGGCGCGGACGGCGTCCGCGGAACCCGCGACTCGAGTTTTTCGATCAGCGACTCGAAAACTTTCCTCCGGCGGAAGTGGGGATCCGTCGACTCCACGAGCGTCCAGGGCGCCTCCGCGCCGCTGGTCAGGGCCAGCATCTCCTCGGCGGCCTCCACATACTTCCTGTACGGGACGCGTGCGGCCTTGCGGGCGGCCCGCCACCGTTCGTACGGGTCGGCCTTCATCTCCTTGATCCGTTTTTCCTGCTCTTTCCTGGAAATGTGCAGCCAGAACTTGACGAGCAGCGTTCCGTCGGCGGTAAGCTGGTTCTCGAAATCCCGGATCTCCGCGGCCGTTTCGGCCACCTGGCGGCTTTTCACATCACCGGACAGGCGATCTTCGAGGAGGCGGCGGTACCAGGAGCGATCGAAGAACGCGATGTGACCGCGGGCCGGGAGATCGCCCCAGAACCGCCACAGGAACGGGCGGAACCGCTCCTCCTCGTTCGGCTCGCGCGTCGTCACGACCCGGAAGCCGCGGGGATCCAGCGGATAGACGAGCTGGCCGATCGAATCCCCCTTGCCCGTCGCGTTGACCCCTTCGAACAGGACCACGACGGGAACGGCGGCCTCGCGGAGCGACTGCTGGAGATCGCGCAGGCGGTTGCGGAGCGCGGGGACCCGCTCCCTGTATTCGGACTTCCTGAGTTTCAATGAAAGATCCAGGGTTTCGAGCACACGGTCCTCCTGAAGGGAAGAAAGGCGATTTCCGGGCTCGCGTCAAGCGGAAGCCCCGACGAGAGGATCTGCCCGCCGCGGAGCTGGTTGCCCACGAGCGCCGCCATCACATTCTTGTCGTGGCCGGCGCCCCGTTGATCGACACCTTCGCGATGAGCCCGGAACCTGCTCGGAAACGCGTTCAAGTTCACCATGGAAGGAGGAACCGTGACGCTGGGCGTCCGCTTCTCGGACTCCGGCGCCGAGATCCGGGTGGGCGACTCGGGCGCCGGGCCCTGGCCCCCGGCCCGTAACACGCGTGGGTCGATGCCGCGTCGCTCGGCTGATCATCCCCGCGCCACATACCGCTCCCCGCGCAGCGTCCGCCGGCCGAGCGTCCAGGTCAATCCGTGCGGCGCCTTTCCGCGGACGGCCAGCGCTCCCGTTTCGTGCAGAAGAATCTGGTGATGCACGAAGCAGAGCGTGATCCGGTTGTCCGGCGCGTTGTTGCCCCCGCGCGACCGGAACGTGATGTGGTGCACCTGGAGGTCGCGGCGGCGCGTGCAGCCCGGAGCCCGGCAGAGCCAGCCGTCGCGATCGAGGATCCGCCGCCCGCGGGTGCGTGATTCCTCGTCCTCCCGTTCCCAGGACTCCACCGCGTCGCGGATCAGGAGCGTGACGCAGGCCCACACCGGCAGCGCGGGCCTTTCCCTGCGGATGGCCCGGATCGCCGAGCGCCATCGCCCGGCGATCCACTCCGGTGCGCGGACGCGGATCGTTTTTGCCGGCATCTCCGCACCGGCAAACGTCTGCAGTGAGGGGGTGGTGTCGAACGCGGTGACGATCAGCATGTCGAGGAGGAGTTCGATCCGGCGCATGAGGGAGGGGTCTTCGGCGGGGTCGCGGGTGGCGGGGTTCGAGGGATCCGATGCTTCCGCATCGCGCGGACCGGACACCTCCGACGCTCCGGCCCCGCGCCTCTCCGGCACTCCCGCCTCCCGCAGCTCCGACGCGATCTCCTCCCGTGTCCAGCCCCGATCGGTCAGTTCGGATCGAAGCCTCGCTTCCAGCCCCGCATCCGGCATCGGCCCCGGATGGCGCGCGGAGAGCGCCGGAAACCAGTCGGAAAGTTTGAGGAAGACCGCGGCCTCGCGCCGGAACTGGCGGTGGGTGACCTGTTCGGCGCGCTCGATCCAGGCGGACTGGATGGGATCGGCGCCGGTCGATTCCGGCCCGGCGCCGGGACGACACGGATCGACGGCAGTGACGCCATCACCGGTTCCGATGCCACCCCGCAGGCCCGCCGGCGCCACCCGCCCGATCGCGATCGCCTGCCCGAGACCGATGCGCCCGCGGTGATAGGCCGCGGAGATCGCCGAGTCTTCAAACAGGCGCGCTTCGTCGAGAAGATTCCAGGCCGTGCGCTCCGAGACCTTGAGCTGTCGCCGGGCAAACTCCACGAGGGAGACCGAACCGGTGTGGCGGATGTCGGCGAGAAGCCGGCCGGTGAGGAAGCGCAGCGGACGCGCGAGGCCGGCGAGTGCCTTGAGGCGCTGGATGATCGCGTGCGGATCGTCGACGAGGTCGGACTCGATGAGGTCCTCGATGCCGTCGAGTTCGCGGTCGACGAGATCGATCGTGACGCGGATACGCGGCCGGACTTCGATGGCGTCGGCGGTGGAGGGGTGCTCTGCATCCGCGGCCGAAGTGCGGTCCGGAGCCGCGCCTACGAGTGCCGCCGCACCGGCGACCTCCGCCGCTGCGACCTCCGCCGCACCTGCATACGCGCCACCCCCTGCCAACGCCCCGCCGGACTCACCTTCCACCCCCTCCGGCGCCGCCTCGGCCAGGATCGCCTCGATGCAGCGGTACCGCGGCGCGCTGACGCCGAGGACGCGCCGGGCCGTCTCGATGGCGTCGTCGAACGCCACGGCCACGGCGGCCGGCGCGATGAAGGAGATCGTGGCGCTCGGTTCTTCTTCGTCGTCGGCCCCGGCTTCAGCTCCGCCAGACTCTTCGTCCCGCATCGCCCGCACCCGCCGCCGAAGCTCGGCAACCGTGAGCCGCCGGCACAGGCCGATCCAGAACTCCTCGTTGTCGTCGGTCAGCACCGTGTGGACGGCCAGCGCCTGGCACGACGTAATCCTTCCCGCCCGGAACGCCGCCTCGACGTTCGGCCGGGCGGCGAACAGCCGCGCGAGCATTCTCCGATCGGTGGCCTGGCGCGGAGACATGCCGAGCACTTCGCGGACGCAGTCGCCGAAGTCCGCGAAGCCTGACGTCCGGTGACCCTGCACGTGGAACAACCGCTCCAGGAAACGGGCCTCGGCCACGGTGACCGCCGCCTCGGCCACGGTCAGGCGATGGAACGCGTCGAGGACGCGCGCGCCGAGTTGCTCCGGTGTGGACTCCGGGCGGGCGACCGCTTCCGGGCATGCGGACACCGGGCGGGCGACCGCACGCGCCGCTCCCGGAGCATTCGCGCGCGCGCCGCTGCGCCGCCGAGCTTCGCTCGGGCCGCCACCCATCACTTTCGGCGCGCGCGCACGCGCAGCCGGGCTGTTGAAGCCGGTCACAGAAGACATGTTTTCTTTTCTCCGGTACTGGCCGGTGGCGCCGCGGACGGGGGGAGCAGCGCCGTGGGCCCGCGCGTACGCAGACCCGTGAGCGAAGGTCGGGCAAGGATGACCTTCAACAGATGAAAACTAAACAAATGCATAGTTATCGTCAAGGAAAAAAGTGGAGGGAATGAAGAGTTGATCATTTCTGAAAACAGGTCCTCAGAGTGGTTCGGCGCTGGACTCGCGGCGCCCGCTCCCGTCGGAATCCTCTTCGATGTCGCCCCCTCCACCACAACGCAGCCCCGAGTCTTGACGCCCCCGATCCCCTCTGATAGACTTTTCGCTTCTCTAAATCCTTATCTTTCCACAACTAACGATGATTTCGCGCCTGTGGGAGATGGTGACCCAGCCCCTGCGGCTCAGCCGGCGGCCCCCGGAGTCAAGACACGTGAAAATCCTGGTCATCTCCTACCGCGACATGGAACACCCGGAAGCGGGCGGGGCCGAGGTCATCATCTACGAGATCATGGAGCGCCTCGCGGCGGAAGGGCATGCCGTCACGCTCCTGACCGGAGCGTTCAAGGGGGGAGAGCGGCGCGCCCGCGTCGGAGCCACGGACGTCCACCGGACCGGCAACCAGTTCAATTTCAACTTCGCCGCCCCGTCCTACTATAAAAAGGTGCTGAAGAAGGAGGGATTCGACGTCATCGTCGAGGACGTCAACAAGATCCCGTTCTTCATGCCGTTCCACGAGCCCGATCTCCCCACGGTCGCGGTCGTGCCGCATCTTTTCGGAACCACCGTGTTCCAGCAGGCGTCTTTCCCTCTCGCCAGTTATGTCTTTCTCTACGAAAGGCTTATTCCGCTGGCGTATCGGAACTGCCTGTTCTCGGTCCTCTCGGAAAGCACGCGTGACGACCTGATCGGCCGCGGCATCGCACCGGACCGGCTCCGTCTCATCCATTCGGGGATGGACCACGACCTCTACAGGCCCGGGAGCGTGCCCGCCGGCCGGAGATCGCCGTCCATCGTCTACCTGGGACGGCTCAAGAAGTACAAGGGGATCGACCTCGTGATCCGCGCCCTGCCGGAAGTCGTCCGGACCGTTCCGAACGTCGTCTACAAGGTCGTCGGCGAAGGGGACGATCGCCCGCGCCTGGAAGCGGTCACCCGGGAGCTGGGGATGGAGAAGCACGTGGAGTTCACCGGATTCATCGGCGGGGAGAAGAAAGTGGCGCTGCTGCACGACACGCGGATTCTCGCGTACACGTCCCCGAAGGAGGGGTGGGGATTGTCGGTCATCGAGGCCGGCGCCTGCGGCGTTCCCGTCGTGGCGTCGAACGCGCCCGGCCTCCGCGAGTCCGTCGTTGACGGCGAAACCGGGTTCCTCGTGCCGCACGCCGACGTTCCGGCCCTCGCCGACCGGCTGGCCCGGATCCTTTCCGACGACGCGCTCGCCGACCGGATGGGGAAGGCGGGGATCGACTGGGCCGCCCGGTTCAACTGGGACGAGTCCGCGCGGAAAACACGGCTCCTCCTCGAGGAGGCCGTGGCGGAACGGCGGTCGGCGCCCGGCCAGGCCCACATCATGAGGACCGGGTAGTTGTCCTCGGGAGGCCGCGTCCGCCGCCTGCTCATGATCCTGCTCAAGGTCGGGCTGTCGTTCGGCCTGCTGGCCTGGGTTCTCTACCGGGTCAACCCCGATCACCTCGTGGCGCGGATGCTGGCCGTGGACCCCCGCTGGCTCGGCCTGGCCGCCCTGACGTTCGCCGCGAGCAACGTGCTCGGGGCGCTGCAGTGGGGTCGCCTGCTCGAGCTGTCCGGCGTCCGGCTGCCGCTGCTCAAGGTCCTTTCGTTCTACTGGGTCGGCCTCTTCTTCAGCAACGTGCTTCCGGCCAACGTGGGCGGCGACGTCGTCCGCATCGTCGACGTCACCCGGTCCACCGGGAGCAAGCGCTCGGCCGTCGGGGCCACGCTCCTCGACCGGATCATCGGTTTCGTGGCCATCTCCCTGCTCGGGGTGATCGCGCTCCCGATGGTGCCGCTGTCCGGCACCGGGATGCTGCTCTGGCTCGTCGTTCTTCTTTTCAGTATGGTCACGGTCGTTTTGTGCCTGACGGTCTACCGCCGCGGGGTCCTCGGCTTTGCCGAACGGTGGGTTTCCCGGATCGAGTTCCTGTCCTTCGGGCGGCGCTACACGGCGCTGGCCGACGAGCTCCATTCGTACCGCCGGCACACGGGGTCGCTGCTGGTTCTCGTCAGCCTGGCGTTCGTGATCCAGGTGCTCCGGGTTCTCGTCCACGTGATGGTGGCCCGGGGGCTCGGGATGACGCTGCCGGCCGCGTGGTTCTTCGTGATCGTGCCGATCCTGGCCGTGGTGGTCGTCCTGCCGATTTCCATCGCCGGCCTCGGGGTGCGCGAAACCGCCGCGGTCGGCCTGTTCGGCCGGGTCGGGGTCACGCCGACGGTGGCCGTCGTTCATCAGCTGAGCACGTTCTTTCTGACCCTGGCCGTCAACTTGATCGGCGGGGTCCTGTTCATTGCGCGTTCCGTGCGCCGGCCGGCGCTCGGAGGGGCGGGGGATATCTCGTGAGCGTTTCGCCGTTTTCCACCCGTGAGGGGCGGCTCAATGCCCTGATCGGAACGATCGTGTTCCTCGTGGCCATGAGCGTGTACGCGTACTGCGTCACGCCGACCGTGCCGTACTGGGATTCCGGCGAGTACATCGCCACCTCGTACATCCTCGGCGTGCCGCACCCGCCGGGCACGCCGCTGTACGTGCTGATCGGGCGGCTGTTCTCGCTGATCCCGATCGCCACGATCGCGGTGCGGGTGAACCTGCTGTCCGGGCTCTCCTCGGCGGTCGCGGTGCTGTTCACGTACCTGATCATCGTCCGGCTGATCCGCCGGAACCTCCCCGGCGCCACCTGGACGGCGTGGATGGGCGGATTCGTGGGGGCCATGTTCATGGCGTTTTCCCCGACGTTCTGGGACAACGCCATCGAGGCGGAAGTGTACGGTTCCGCCTCGACGATCATGACGCTCTGCGTCTGGCTCGGCCTCTACTGGTGGGAGCGCCAGGGGGAGGCGCGCAACGACCGCATTCTCTGGCTCATCCTCTACATCCTCTTCCTGGCCATCGGCATCCATCTCGGCACGTTCCTCGTCTTCCCCTGCATCTACCTGCTGGTGACGATGGAGCACTGGGACCGCGTGAAGAAGGGCGGATTCTGGGGGTCGATCGCGCTGTTCGCGATCGTGACCCTCATTCGCTTCTCGATCATCTCCTCGATCAACGACGCCGACCCGCGGATCACCGAGCTGTCGCTGGCCCCGAAGAACGTGCAGGACGTGCAGTCCGGGCTGACGCTCCTGCTGCTCGCGGCGGTGGTCTGGAACCTGATCTCGGTGCTCGGCATGCGGTTCACCGTGGGCATCGTCGGGCTGGCGGTGCTCGGGGTGAGCGTTCACCTCTACCTGCTGATCCGCGCCGGGCTCGATCCGGCCATCAACGAGGGGGACCCGCACACCTGGGAGGCGCTGAAACTCCTCCTCGCCCGCGACCAGTACAAGCCGCCCGAGCCGATCTTCCGCAAGGCGCCGTTCCTGTACCAGCTGGACTACATGTACCTGCGCTACTTCCGCTGGCAGTTCCACCTGGCCGACCTGTTCGGCGGCCGGACGTACCTGCTGCCGATCGCCCTCGGCATCTTCGGGGCGATGATGAACTTCTTCCGGGAGAAGAAGTCGTTCTTCACCATGCTGTCGCTGTTCCTCATCACCGGGCCGTTCCTGGTGTGGTACCTGAACTTCAGGCAGGGCGAGGTGCGCGAGCGCGACTACTTCTTCGTGGCCAACTTCCATTTCTTCGCGATCTGGATCGGGATGGGCGCGGCGTTTCTCGTCCAGGCGGTCTCGGATGCCCTGAACAGGACGGAGGACAGTCCGAAGCTGAACCCGGTGGCGCTGCCGGTGGCGCTGGCGCTGGTGTTCATGTCCACGATGCCGCTGTGGGCCGGCGAGGGGAACAACAACTTCTTCCGCCACAACCGCCGCGGAAATTTCGTGGCCCACGACTATGCCTACAACATGCTCGTCGGCCTGGAGAAGGACGCGATCATCTTCACCAACGGCGACAACGATACGTTTCCCCTCTGGTACATCCAGGAGGTGGAGGGTTTCCGCAAGGACGTGCGGGTGCTCTGCCTGTCGCTGATGAACACCGACTGGTGCATCAAGCAGGCGCGGGACTATGTTCCGAAGGTGCCGATCAACCTCAGCGACGACGAGATCGACCGGCTGCAGCCGTACCGCGACAAGAACGGCAAGGTGTGGCTGGTCAAGGACATCATCGTCCGCCACATCATCGAGGCGAACCAGTGGAAGCGCCCCGTCTACCTGGCCGTGACCGTGCCCGAGCAGATGGGCTTCGAGCGGCAGCTGTCGATGGAGGGGCTCGTGTACCGCATCCTGCCGGAGCCGCCGGAAAGGCGCCTCAACGTGGCGAAGACGCGGGACAACCTGCACAACAAGTACCTCTACCGCGGATTCCTGACCGAGGCGGGGGAGTGGGACTACTCCGTGTACAAGGACGACCAGTCCACCAAGCTGCTGCAGAACTATGCGGCCGCCTACGTGCAGCTGGCCCTGGAACTCTACGACCAGGGGAGGGCGGACGAAGCCCTGGCCGAGATGGCCCTGGCCAAGAAGATCTCGCCGAGCTTTCCCGGGGTCGTGCTGGCGCTGGGACTCGTCTACGAGCGGCTCGGGCAGTACGCCGACGCGAAGCAGCACTATGTCGAGGCGCTGGAGGCGAACCCCGACCAGATCCAGATCCTCGCCCAGCTCGGCCACGTCAACGTCCTGCTCGGCGACACGACCGCGGCCCTGGCCGCGCTCGACCGCTCCATCACCCTGGATCCGTCCGGGGATTTCAATCCCTACGTGGACCTGATCGGCATTCATCTCCAGCGGGGCCACATCGACGAGTGCATCCGGCTCCTGCGGACCTGGTTGTCGTATCATCCCGACGACGAGCGCGCCCGCAGTTCGCTGCGGATGCTGGAGAGACCCGCTGAGGACACGGTGACCACGCCATGATGAACACGAAGGAAAGCCGCACCAA
This sequence comes from uncultured bacterium, assembly GCA_964596775.1. Taxonomy (GTDB): domain Bacteria; phylum Eisenbacteria; class RBG-16-71-46; order JABDJR01; family JAWXBZ01; genus CAZQVN01. Next base: position 58,735 of record CAZQVN010000011.1, on the reverse strand, counting down.
CGCGCTCTGCGGAGCGTTCGTCTTCCTGGTGGCCATGACCGTGTACGCGCTGTGCGTGACGCCGACCGTGCCCTACTGGGATTCCGGCGAGTACATCGCCACGTCGTACATCCTCGGGGTGCCCCATCCCCCCGGCACGCCGCTGTACGTGCTGATCGGCCGGCTGTTCTCGCTGCTGCCCCTCGGGACGATCGCGGTCCGGGTGAATCTCCTGTCGGGATTCAGTTCCGCGCTGGCCGTCCTGTTCACCTACCTGATCACCGTGCGCCTGATTCGCCGCAGTTTCGGGAGCGTCGGCTGGCTGGCGTACGCCGGCGGGATCACCGCGGCCTTCTTCATGGCGTTTTCGCCCACGTTCTGGGACAACGCCATCGAGGCGGAAGTGTACGGCTCAGCCTCGACGATCATGACGCTCTGCGTCTGGCTCGGCCTCCTCTGGTGGGAGCGCCAGGGACAGCAGATGAACGACCGGATCCTCTGGCTCATTCTCTACATCCTGTTCCTGGCCATCGGCATCCACCTCGGCACGTTCCTCGTCTTTCCCTGCATCTACCTTCTGGTGACGATGGTTCACTGGGACCGCGTGAAGAAGGGGGCGTTCTGGGGCTCGATCGGCCTGTTCGTGGCCGGCCAGCTCATGTACACGGCGCTGATCATGAACGCGCACGGGCAGTACAACATCACCGAGCTGTCGATCGCGCCGGAGAGCGTCCGGAACACCGCCCAGGTCTTCCAGCTGATCATGGCCGCGGCGATCGTGTGGAACATGACGTCGGTGCTCGGCGGGCGGTTCGTGGCCGGCGTGGCCGTCCTCGCGGTGATCGGCGTCAGCGTGCACCTCTACCTGCTCATCCGCGCCCGCCTCGATCCGGGGATCAACGAGGGAGACCCCTCCACCTGGGAGGCGCTGAAGCTCCTCCTCGTCCGCGACCAGTACAAGCCGCCGGAGCCGATCTTCCGCAAGGCACCGCTCTGGTACCAGTTCGACCACATGTACCTGCGCTACTTCGCGCAGCAGTTCCATCTGTTCGAGTGGAACAGGCTGCCGACGCAGCTGCTGCCGATCCTGCTCGGCGTTTTCGGCGCGTGGTCCATGGCGATCCGGGAGAAGAAGTCGTTCTTCCTGATGCTGACGCTGTTCCTGATCACCGGGCCGTTTCTCGTCTGGTACCTGAACTTCCGCGAGGGGGAGGTGCGCGAGCGCGATTACTTCTTCGTGGCCAACTTCCACTTCTTCGCGATCTGGATCGGGATCGGGGCCGCGGCGCTGGCGGTGACGCTCAGGGAAAAACTCGCCGCGTCCGGCGCGGAGGACCGGGTGCCGCCCGTGGCGGCGGCCACCGCCCTGCTGCTCGTGCTGGTGTCGCTGCTGCCGCTGGTGGCCGGCGGCGGGAACGACAACTACCGCCGCCACAACCGGGCCGGCAACTACGTGGCCCACGGCTACGCCTACAACATGCTGGTGGGGCTCGATCCCGACGCGATGATCTTCACGAACGGCGACAACGACACGTTTCCGCTCTGGTATATCCAGGAGGTCGAAAAGTTCAGGACCGACGTGCGGGTCGTCAACCTGTCGCTGCTCCAGACGGCCTGGTACATCAAGCAGTTGCGCGACATCGAGCCGAAGGTTCCGATCCGGATGACCGACGCCGAGGTGGACAAGCTCCAGCCCTTCCGCGACCAGACGGGGAGGGTGCGCTACGTGAACGACATCATGATCGAGCACATCCTCGCCGAGAACGACTACCGCCGGCCGGTCTACGTGGCCGTCACCGTTCCCGGCCAGCTCGGCCTGCAGGACCGCCTGAAGATGGAGGGGCTCGTGTTCCGGGTCTATCGGGATAAGGTGGACACCGGCGTGGACATCGCGAAGATGCAGGAGAACCTCGACGGGAAATACCAGTACAAGGGCTTCCTCGACGCGGCGGGCAACTACGACGATTCCGTGTACAAGGACGACCAGGCCACGAAACTGCTTCAGAACTACGCCGCGGCCCGCATCCAGCTGGCCATGGAACTGCACCGCACGGGGCGGACCGGAGAGGCGGTCCAGGAGCTGGACAAGATGGCGCGCTACGTCCACCACTTCGAGGGGGTGTCCACGGCGCTCGGCGTGGCCTACGAACGAATGGGCCACACGGACGCGGCGATCGGCTATTATCAGCAGCTGCTGGCCCGGGATCCGGACAATGCGGAGTTTCTCGGGTCGCTGGGGCATGCCCAGGCCGTTTCCGGAGACACGGCCGCCGCGATCGTCAATCTGAAGCGCTCCATCGAAATCGACCCCTCCGGCGATTTCAATCCGTACATCGAGCTCGTCAACATCGGCCAGAACCGGAAGGACAACGCCACCGTCGTTGCCCTGCTCGAGCAGTGGCTGAGTTACCATCCCGACGACACCCGGGTCCGCCAGTTCCTGGAGTCGATTCGCACGACCCGGTAAGGGTGCCGCCTTCGGAGATCGCATGAACGCAGACAGGAAACCACTCGCCCTGGTGACCGGCGCCGCCGGATTCATCGGGTCGCACTTGACGGAAGCGCTCCTCGACCGCGGTTACCGCGTCCGCGGCGCCGACATGTTCACCCCCTACTATCCGCGCCCGTTCAAGAAGGCCAACCTCGACGCGATCGGCGATCGCGACGGGTTCGAGTTCATGGAGGTCGACCTCCGGACCGCCGATCTCGAGTTCCTGGCCTCCGACGTGAACGTGGTGTTTCACCAGGCCGCCCAGGCCGGCGTGCGCGCGTCGTGGGGCGACGAGTTCGACCTCTACACGCAGCACAATGTCCTGGTCACCCAGCGCCTGCTCGAGTTCTTCAAGGGGCGCGATCTCGACAAGTTCGTGTACGCGTCCTCCTCGTCGGTGTACGGCGAGGCGGTGTCGCTGCCGATGAAGGAGACGGACCGCCCGCAGCCCTACAGCCCCTACGGCGTGACGAAGCTCGCGGCGGAGCATCTCTGCCGGCTGTACACGCGCAACTTCGGCGTGCCGACCGTATCGCTCCGCTACTTCACGGTCTGCGGTCCGCGCCAGCGGCCGGACATGGCGTTTCACAAGCTGATCAGGGCGATCCTCAGGGAGGAGGAGTTTTCCGTGTACGGCGAAGGGGACCAGACGCGGGACTTCACCGCGGTCATGGACGCGGTGGCCGCGAACATCGCCGCGGCCGAGGTCGGGCGCGCCGGCGAGGTGTACAACATCGGCGGCGGGGCCCGCATCTCCCTCAAGGAGGCGGTGGCCATGCTGGAAACGATCATCGGCAAGAAGGCGCGGATCCGTTTCGAGGACAAGCAGAAGGGAGACCCGATGCACACGGTGGCCGACACGTCGCGGGCCCGCGAGGATCTCGGCTACCTGCCGAAGGTCCCGCTGAGCGAGGCGCTGCGCCTGGAGACGGAGTGGCTGTCGGACCTGCTGCTCATGAAGGGCGAAATCCAGCCGTGAGTCAGCTGGAGCTGGCCGCGCGTCCCGGCAGACCGGTGGCGGTGTCCGTGGTCATCCCCGCCTTCAACGAGGCCGAGAGCCTGCCGGAGCTGCACGCCGGCATCCGGGCGGAACTCGGCCGGATGAACGCATCCTACGAGATCCTGTTCATCGACGACGGGTCCACCGACGGAACGCTCGACGTGATCCGGCGGCTGAAGAGCCAGGACCCCGCGGTCCGGGCCATCTCCTTCCGGCGCAACTTCGGCAAGTCGGCCGCGCTGGCGGTGGGCTTCAACGAGGCCCGCGGCGACATCATCGTGACGATGGACGCCGATCTCCAGGACGACCCCACCGAGCTTCCCAAGCTGTTCGCCCGGCTGGAAGAGGGGTACGACGTCGTCAGCGGCTGGAAGCAGAACCGCCAGGATCCGATTTCCAAGACGGTGCCGTCGCGCTTCTTCAACGCGGTCACCTCGATGGCCTGCGGCCTGAAGCTCCACGACTTCAACTGCGGCTTCAAGGCCTACCGGGCCGAGGCCGCCAAGGCGCTCGAGGTGTACGGCGAACTCCACCGCTATCTCCCGGCGCTCTCCCACTGGAAGGGGTTCCGGGTCACCGAGGTGCCGGTCAAGCATCACGCCCGCAAGTACGGCGTCACCAAGTTCGGCCTGAACCGCTTCGTCAACGGCTTCCTTGATCTTCTCTCGGTGATGTTCCTCCATTCGGGCTCCCGCAGCCCCCTGCACCTGTTCGGCCGGGTCGGCATCCTGCTCGGCACGATCGGCGGGCTGATTTTCGTCTACTTCGCCTGGATCTGGGCGTCCGGCGGCTGGCTCCGCGTGCGCCCGCTGTTCATCTTCGCGGTCGTCCTGGTGATCCTGGCCACCCAGTTCATTTCGCTGGGGCTCCTGGGGGAGATGATGGCGCGCGGGCAACAGAACGAGAGGAATTATTCGATACGGGAGAGGATCGAGTAGAGGATGGCGGCCCAGCCTTCGGGTCATTCACCAGAGATGAAAACCATCCAGGCCGCGATCCTCGCCGGCGGATTCGGCACCCGGATCGCCGGGCTGTCCGGCGGACTTCCGAAAGTGCTGATGCCGGTCGGCGGCCGCCCGTTTCTTCATCACCTGCTCGAGTTCCTGTCCGCCCGCGGCATCTCCGATGTCGTGCTGCTGCTCGGCCACAAGGCGGACGAGGTGGCGGCGGCGGCCCGGGCCGGGCTGCCGGCGGGCATGAACCTCACTGAAAGCGTGGAGCCGGAACCGCTCGGCACCGGCGGCGCCCTGAAGCTCGCGGAACCGCATCTCCGGGAGCGCTTCTGGATGCTGAACGGCGACACGTTCCTGGCGCTGGACATGACGGCCCTCGAGTCCGTGCACGCGATCGCGGTGCCGGACGGGGTCACGGCCACGCTGGCCCTGATCCGTCACGGCCAGGCCGGGGAAAAGGGATCGGTGAAACTCAGCCCCGACGGGGAGATCCTCGAGTTCCTCGAAAAGGGAAAGCAGGGGGCCGGCCTGATCAACGCGGGGGTCTATCTCATCGAGAAAACCGGCCTCGCCGACATCGATCCGGGTCGGGCGGTGTCCCTCGAACGGGAAACGTTTCCGCGCTGGATGAAGCGTGCGGAGGGGCGGGGGTTGCAGGGGGTCATCACCGACGCGTACTTTGTGGACATCGGGCTTCCCGACGACTACCTGAGGGTCAAAGATGGCTTCCCGAAATAAGCGGATCGGCGCCGTTCGCGGCACGAGCCGCCGCGCCGCGAAGGTCCACGCGCCGTCCGGCACCGTCCTCTACCGGGCCCGGGCACCGCTCCGCATCTCCTTCTGCGGCGGCGGCACCGACGTGGATCCCTATCCCGCCGAGCGAGGAGGCGCGGTGTTGTCCACGACGATCGACAAGTTCGCCTATGCCACGCTCCGTCCCCGGGCGGACAGCCGCCTCACCATCAACTCGCTGGACTTCGACATGGTGGCCGACTACCGGATGGGCCGGAAGAAGCTGGCCTACGACGGCGAGCTCGACATCGTGAAGGCGGTGGCCAACCACTTCAAGCCGCCGCACGGGTTCGACCTGTTCCTTCACTCCGACGCGCCGCCGGGCTCCGGCCTCGGGTCGTCGTCCACGATGACCGTGGCGCTGGTCGGCGTGATCAAGGAATGGCTGCGCGAGACGCTCACCGACTACGAGATCGCCGAGCTCACCTACCGGATCGAGCGGGTTGAGCTGAAGCTGGCCGGCGGCCGCCAGGACCAGTACGCGGCCACGTTCGGCGGCTTCAACTTCATCGAGTTCTTCGCATCGCACACGGTCGTCAACCCGCTGCGGATCAAGCCGTCGACGATCCGCGAGCTGGAGTACAACCTGCTGCTCTGCTTCACCGGGCGCACCCGCGATTCCGCGAACATCGTGGCCGACCAGACGAAGGCGTACGTGAAGAAGACCGCGCCGGTGGTGGCCGCGCTCGACCGGATGAAGGAACTGGCGGTGGAGATGAAGTCGTGCCTGCTGCGCGACCGTCTCACCGACTTCGGTCACCTGCTGCACACGGCGTGGCAGGAAAAGACGCAGCTCTCGGAGAAGATCACGAATCCGCGGATCGACGAGCTGTACCACGAGGCGCGAAAGGGGGGCGCCATCGGCGGCAAGATCCTCGGCGCGGGCGGAGGCGGTTACCTGCTCCTGTTCTGCCCGTTCCCGGGCAAGCACACGGTGGCGGAACGTCTCGAAAAGGCGGGCGGGCAGGTCGTGCCGTTCGCGTTCCGCGATGACGGTCTCACCGCCTGGAGCGTGATCGAAGGCGCATGACGCCGTACGGGCGGCCCGAACTCCTCGTTCGTTTCGGCCTCACGCTGGCGCTCGGTCTCTCAGTCCTCGCGCCCCCGGGCACGAACGCGGTGTGGGGGCTCACGGCGTCCGCGTTTCTTCCGGAGCCGGCGCGCTGGGCTCTCGGCGCGGCGGGGCTGGCCGGAATCTGGTGGCCGTGGAGCGGGGGCGGACCCGCGGCCGGACGGGAGGACGATCATCGCGCCGGCGACCGGTTCGCGCTCCTCGCCGCCGTCGCTCTTGCGGCCCTCTGGGTCCTGTTCCCGGTGCGCAGCCGCCTGTTCGGCGACACCGTCGACATCATCGCGCGGCTCGGCGGCAGCGAGCCGCTCGCCGACCGGAGCCCGCTCTACAACCTGGTCGGGTACGCCGTCGCGGCGCTCCGGCCGGACCACAACCGCGATGCGCTTGCCTCCTGGCTCCGCGCGTACTCCGTGCTCTGCGGTGTCCTTTATCTCGGCGCGCTGCTCTTTCTCCTCCGCCGCAGTCACCGGCGGCTGCGCCCCGCGGGGGCGGCGCTCCTACTCGGCGGGTATCTCTGCCTGTTCCAGGGACACGTGGAGGCGTACGCTCCGGCGGTCGCGTTCCTCGCGGTCTGGGCCGCGGCGGCGCTCGAGCCGCGCTCGCGCGTTTCGAACTGCGTTCTCGTCGCCGGCGCCATCCTCGCGTTCCTGTCGCACTCCGTCGGCATCCTGCTGCTGCCGGTCACGCTGGTGGTCCTGTCCGGCCTGCCGCGCGACGCCGCGGCGAAGCGGCTGGTCCCGGGGGCGGTGGCGGCCGCGGTCGTCCTCGCCGCCTTCGCCCTCTTCCGGAACGCGCTTCCCTCCGGGCTCTCGGGCCTCGACCCGGTGCGCATCGCGGTGAACTTCAGCCGGGTGACGGTCCTCGCGCCGCGCCCCTGGTCGGACGGGCCGCTGAGCGTCGGGCATCTCCTCGACGTCGTGAACGGGATCTGGGTCGGGTTCGGACCGGCGCTGTTTCTGCTGCCCGCGTTTCTGTTCCACGGGGGCGGCCGCGCGGCGCTGAAAAATGCGGTGATGACCCCCGTCGGCGCCGTGGCGATCCTCGGCCTCGGCGGTCGGTTCCTCCTGGCCACGTCGATCGGACCCGTTTTCGACTGGGACCTGATGTGCCTGTTCGCCTGGCCCTCCGCGCTCGTGCTGGCGCTCGCCTGGTCCGATCCCGCCGCGATCCGGCTCCGCCGGGCGACCCCCGCGGTGTTCGTCACGGCGCTGGCGCTGTTCGCTCCGTGGGCGATCCTGCTCCATTCCGACGACGCGAGTGCAAAGTTCGTGGCCGCCTGGCGGGACGGGTCGCCGGCGCCGCGCCCGTACCTGGCGGCGCATGCGGACCACCGTCTCGGGAACCGGCTGGCCGACGCCGGACGGCAGAGGGAAGCCGCGGAGCTGTTCACGAGCGCCGGGAAGCGCTTTCCGCGCGACGTGTACGCCCGCCGCGCGGCCACGGCGTGGCTCGCCGCCGGCGACCCCGAAAGGTCGCGGGCGGAGTACGAGAAGGCGGTGGAGCTGAACCCGGACGACCTCGTGTCGCGCCGGCAGCTTGGCTTCCACTTCGTGCAGGAGGAAAACGGCGAGGCCGCCGAACGGCAGTTCCGTGCGGTGATCGCCGGGGTGCCCGACGACGGGCGCGCCCGGTTCGGCCTCGGCCTTCTCGCCGGCCAGCGCGGGGATCGGAAGGCCGAGACGGAGCATCTCTCCATCGCCGTGCCGGCGCTCCGGGCCAATCTCGAGCGCGACCCCGGCAACGCGTCCGACCGTCTCTATCTTGCCGAGGCGCTGAACCGGCTCGGACGGTACCGGGAGGCGCTGCCGGAACTGACCCGCGTGCTGACCGACAACCCCGGCGACCTCCGCGCCGTGTACAACCTCGGCGTCTGCTACGCGCACCTCGGCCGGCTGAGCGAAGCGCGGGACATCTTCGCGCGCGGCGCCGAAGCGAGTCCCGGCGACTTCAAGTTTCTCGCGAACCTCGGAAGCGCGAGCCTGGCGCTCTCGGAGTGGAGCCGGGCGGTGGACGCCTACACGAAGGCGCTGGCGCTCCGCGATGTTCCGGTGATCCGCCGCGACCGCGCGCGAGCGTATCTCGAGATGGGGGACCGGGAGGCGGCCCGGGAGGACCTGGACCGCGTGCTGGCGGTCACGCCGCGGGATTCCGTGGCGCTGGCGCTCCGGGCGCGGATCGGAGGGTGAGCGGTCACAGCAGCCAGAGAAACGCCAGGCCGGACAGGATCGGCACCGTGATGTTGTCGAGCCCCCGGCCCGCCGGGGCCTCGGCGACCGCCGCAACGACCGCGGCCACCACCGCCGGCACGACGGCCGGCCGGTCGAGCAGCGGCAGCGTGCCGAGCAGGATCGCCGCGAACGAGGCCAGGGCCATCACCGCGCTCCCTTCCCACGATTTCGTTCCGCCGGCCACCGTGTAGCGGTGCTTTCCGAACCGGCGGCCGAGGATCGACGCCGAAGCGTCGCCGAAGCCCATGGCGAACATCCCGGCCACGCTCGCGGCGCGACCTCCCTCGTGCGGCCAGAGGGCCAGCGTGAGGACGGCGAGCGACAGCGGGAAGTAGATCGTTCCGGGAGAGCCCTGGCCGTCCTCCTCGATGACGGCCATGAGGCGGAAGCGCCAGGAGACGGCGTTCAGCACCACGAACACCAGCGGGGTGACCGCGGCCCAGACCGCGGAATGGAACAGCAGGGCCGTCGGCAGCGCCCAGAACGCCACGAGGACATGCACGGTTTTCCGGGAGACGTCGGGAGCGAGCCTGAAGACGCGCCGTGCCGACTCGGCAACGGCGATCACCAGGAAGATCCAGGCGAACGAAACCCCGACGAGGGCGGGATCGCTGCCGAGGATGTCTTCGATCATCGGGGCGGGGCGGTGTCCGGCGTCAACCGGGGCATGGCGCGGGCGTCGTCGGCATGATCGCCGGTCAGACCATGTCGCTTTCGAGCGCCTCGTCCACGTCCGCGGCGGTTCCCGCGGCCTGCTTGAGGTAGCCGGCCTTGTCGAGCAGCGGCTCCACGGACGGGTCGGCTCCGGCGAGGATGACCGGGATGTCCACTTCCTGGGCCCGCATGAACAGGAACCCGAGCGCCTTGACGCCGGCGGCGTTGGCGGTCTTGACCGGCTCGAAGTTGACGATCACCGCGCCGGGTGTGTCGGCCATCGCCCATTCGACCTTCTCGTTGAACGACGTCTCGGTCGAGGCGTCGATGGTTTCGGGAAGATCGACGATGACGATGTCCCGGACTTTTCGGGTGGTGACTGCGGACACGAACTCCTCCTTGTTTCTGAACGATCACGACGACTGTGCGGTCGGGATCACAGTCGGGGTCGCGCAGCCTCCGCTCGTGCCGGGGCGCGCCGCGACGTGGATGATAGCGGAATCACGCCCCTCACCGCCACCAGAGTCCCGTGCACTCCGGCACGCGCAGGCTTCCCGACGCGCGCACGGCGTCGGCGCGCTCCGCGCCGAAAAAGAAGCGCACGAGTTCCTGCGCCTCCTCCGCCGAGGAAAACAGGTAGTCCGTGCGGATTGCGGTCGACTCGAAACCCGCCTCGTCGAGCCGGGCCAGGTACGGCTCCATCTCCGGCGACCTCTGCGGTTCCGTGCGCCCGGTGCCGAGCGTCTCGATGACGATCGTCGTACCGCCGGGCCGCAGCACCCGGCCGATTTCGGCGAGGGCGGTGTCCGTCTCCTCGCGCCACGTGTCCGGGTGATGGAGCGCGGCGTAGCAGAGGCTCCAGCCGGCCACGACCATGTCGCAGGAGGCGGTATCGAGGGGGAGCGCCCGGTGATCCGCCACCGCGAACGTCACGTCGAGCGTTTCCGGCGCCGGATGCGCGAGGACCATCTCCCGCATCTTCGACCAGCCGATCCGCAGCATCCCCGGTGACGTGTCGAACGCCCGGATCGAGCGGGCGAACGGCGCCAGCAGGCGGGTCAGCCGTCCGGTGCCCGCGCCGATGTCCACGATATCCAGCCCGTCCGGCCGGCGGATCGCCCGGATGGCCGGGAGCAGGTTTCCTTCGTAGTCCTCGCGGGAGATGAGGCGCTCGTACTGGGCGGCGCCCTGTGCGTAGATGTCCGCGTAGTCGGGTTTCGTCATTGCTCGATCCCCGAAGCGTCCGATTCGGCGTGTATCCGGTCGAAGAGATCGGAGGCCGCGTCATCGTAACGCGGGACGACGCGGATCGCGTCCCCGAACTCGAGGCTGGCCTCGCGCCCCGGGTCGTACACGGGCCACTCGGCAAGGTCGCCGCCGTTCGGGTTTCCGGCCGCGGCAAACCGGACCCAGGCCGCGCTCATCGTCCGGGCCAGCGCGCGGTCCGTGTCGTCGTACGTCAGCGTGTTCCCCGCGCGGCCGAAGACGTACGGCACCTCGCCGGCGTGAAACGCCCCGCGCCCGGCCTTTGCCGCGCCGGGCGACACGCGGGACAGGACGTAGCGGTATACCGGCACGCCGCCGGCGGCCGCGCTCCGGGCCAGGCTCCGCGCCGGGGCGTGGAACGCGCCCGACGCGATCATCCGGTTCAGCGCTCCGGGCACATCGCCGTCCGTTTCCGCCGGGAAGAGGCGGAGCACGTCGTCGGCGCGGTCGCCGAAGCGCTTCCGGACCATCGACCGGTACTCTGCCGTCGTCCGCGCCGGAATCTGGCCGAGGAAGATCGTCCCCTCGTCCGCGTTCGTGCCGATCAGGACCGGCACCCGGTGGAACCGCCGCCCGGCGATCGCTTGGTCGGGCGCTTCCGGCAGGACGACGCCGTCCACGACCGGCCGGAACCGGATTCCGCCGCCGAAGAGTCCCTGGGCCGGGTTCGCGGCGGCAAGCACGTCGTCGGCGCTGCGGGAACGGAGGCAGGCGGGGAGGGAGGCCGCCGCGCCGCAGCCGAGCGCCTCCGCGATCCGCGCTCCGTCGGCCTCGGGACCCTGGTCCGGCGCGGGATTCCGGCCGCGGGCGGCGCCGCTCTGGAGAATCGCGCGATGGAAGAGGCCGCGCGCTCGCGGGGCCGTGAGCAGACGCGCGATGCCCGCCGCGCCGGCCGAGTTTCCGAAGACCGTGACGTTGCCGGGGTCGCCGCCGAACGCTTCGATGTTCGCCCGGACCCATTCGAGCGCGGCGACCTGGTCGAGCAGGCCGTAGTTGCCCGAGCCGCCGTCCGGCTGCTCCGCCGCGAGCGCCGGGTGCGCGAAGAAGCCGAACGGCCCGAGCCGGTAGTTGAACGTGACGACGACCGCGCCGAGTTCGGCCAGCGTGCCGCCGTCGTAGAAAACGGAGCCTCCGGCGCCGGTCGTGAACCCGCCGCCGTGGATCCAGACCATGACCGGCCGGCCGCCGCCCGGCGTCCCGGTGGCGCTGTCCTTGCCCGGCAGCGGCGCGCGGGTCGTCGCTCCGGCGTGCGTCCCGCCGGCCAGGAGATCCGCCGCGGTCCACACGTTCAGCGTGAGGCAGTCCTCGCTCTTCGGCCCGGCCAGCGGCCACACAAGCGCCTTCGGCTGGGGGCAGGCCGGGGAAAACTCCGTGCAGGAGCGGACCCCCGTCCAGGGGAGCGCCGGCTGCGGAGGGCGCCAGCGGAGGTCGCCGACGGGGGGCGCGGCGAACGGGATCCCCTTGAAGACGTGGACGCCGGCCGCGTCCGGCTTGAGGCCGTGGACCAGTCCCGATGCTGTCCGGACGGAATGCACGATGAGTCCCCCGAGTGTTTCCTGTGATCGGCGAGTATACAGAAGATGCCGGACCGCCGGAGGCCCGCGCCCGTGCCCGAGGGAAAAAAACGGCGGGTGCGTTCGGAAACGCACCCGCCGCGAGAGTGATTGGCTTTTCCGGCCCTACCGGCCGGCGACCAGGACCTTCCTCGTCTGGTCGATGCCGGCCGCGATCATCCGCGTGAAGTAGACACCGCCCGGAACACGGCGGCCGGAGTCGTCCGAACCGTCCCACGAGATCGGGTGCGTTCCGGCCGGGACCTCGCCGTTCACGAGCGTGCGGACCTTCCGCCCCTGGACGTTGAAGACCTCCACGACGACCATGCCACCGTCGGACAGCGTCATCGCGTCACCGCCGGGAGCGAGGCCGTCACGGTCGACTTCGGCGAAGCCGCCCCCGACACCGCCTTCCTTCCCCGGCTGGCGCAGGGTGCGGCGCGGTAGCTTCAGGATGTCGGGAACGATGTAGCTGTTGCCCGCGATCTCGTAGTACAGGGACACCGTGGCCCTCCGGGCCTGAACGATCCCGCCGTCCTCGGCCTCGCCGTACGCCACCGGTCCGTCCGCGTCGGTGAGCGCGATCAGGTCGAGCGTGGTCCGCGTGTCGAAGGTCACCACGAGGTCCGCGCGGCGGTCGTCGTTCATGTCCGCGATGCGGTGGTTGATCGGGTAGAGAATGCCGAGGTGGTTGCCGACGAAGACCCGGTCGGGACGGATCGTCGGGGCGTCCACGTTCTGGGTGGAGGCGATGAAGATTTCGTAGTTGGCCGTCAGGCCGAGCAGCTCGCGGCCGCTGGCGCTGAACCCGCTGGCCGACAGCGCATGCCCGCGCCGGTCATGCGGAACGATGACGCAGGCCTCGGCGAGTGTTTCGTTCCCCGACGCGTCGGTCGCCTTGTAGGTGATCGTGTACTTGCGGCCGTCACCGTTCCCGGCCCGCTCGGAGCGGAGCTTGAAGCAATTGCCGGCGAGAATCTCGATGTCGCCGGTGGTGTCCCCATCGCCGGTGCCGTTGTCCGGCTCGTTGCTGGTCACCGAAACGAGCTCGATGACGGGATCCGCATCACAGTTGTCCACCGCGCTGACCTCGGCGCAGACCTCGACGAGCTTGTGGTTCGGCGGCCAGAGGACGTCGCGGCTCAGCGCGATCGTAAGTTCCGGCCCGACCGTGTCGTTGTCGCAGGCATCGGCGATCAGGTGGAAATTGTCCACACCGACCCCGTTCGCCCCGTTGAGGCCCGGATCCGGCGCGTACGGTTCGGCGCCGGAGGGGGGCTGGCGCAGCACGCGGACTTCCGGATGGTAGACATTGGACATGGTCGTGGCGAAATCCACGCCCGGGGCGCCGTCGAACACCCATCCGGCCGCGATCGCTTCGGCATCGGTCCAGGTCGGATCGAACGCGATGGAGTAGGACTGCCAGCCGCCCAGCTGCGAGGCCGCCACCTGCTTGCTCCAGCCGTTGAACGTGGAATCGAGGTAGCGTACCCGGAACCTCAGGTTCGCCAGCGGCTCGAAGGCAAAAATGTCGAAGGAAACACCGGTGACGCCGGCCGCCGCGTAGTCTCCCGAGACCTCGGGCAGGTCGGAGGTGATGCCGATCTCGGAGAAGGTCGAGTTGATCGGGAAGGAGTTGATGAACCCGCCGGGGTTTCCGCAGCAGTTGATCTGGGTGACATCGGCGCTGATGGTGTTCGCGACCCACCCGGCTTCATCCCCGGCCACATCCCACCCCTGGAAGTAATCCTGGGCGGCGTGCAGTGGGGGAACGAGTCCGGCGACGAGCGCCAGGGCGAGCAGGGGGGAGCGGGGAATGCGTTTCATGGGGACCTCCTTCAGCTGGTGGATCGAGTTGGACTCGGAGCAACAGAGGAGAACGGAAAACGGGCGCCCGGTCGGGCGCCCGTCATCAAGCTATTGGTTTACCACTCGGGTAGTCAATCCGAATTTTCGGTTCCGACGGGTCGGGACTGGATGCGGCGGGGACTCCGGCGGCTGCCCCCGGGGGGTGTCCCCTGTCCCGGCTGCCGGCCCTCGATTACTGATCCCCCGCCGAGACGATCCGCGGCGTGACGAACACCATCAGGTCCACCTTCTCCCTGCTCGTGCCCTTGTGCCGGAACAGGCGTCCCAGCAAGGGGATATCTCCGAGGATCGGCACCTTGCTCTCGGTTTCGATCGTGAGGTCCTTGATCATGCCGCCGAGCACCAGCGTTTCGCCGTCCTGGACGATCATCTCCGCATCCGCCTGGCGGGTGGCGGTCACCGGGCGTTCGTTGAACTGGCCGCGGTACTCCACGATCTCGCTGATCTCCGGTTTCACCCGGAGGAGGATCCGCCCGTCATGGGCCACCCGGGGGGTCACGGCGAGGCTCATCCCCACCTTCTGCTGGTCGTAGCCGATGATCTCGAGGATGCCGGTTTCCCGCTGCCTTTCGTAGAGCGCCACCGGGATCTCCAGGCCGACGAGGATCTCGGCGGTGCGGCCGTCGAGCGTGGTCACCTTCGGCGCGGAAACGAGGTTCGTGTTGCTGCGGGTGGAGATGAGGTCCAGGGTCGCGGACAGCTGCGAGGCGTTCAGCCGCCCGAACACGTAGTCGCTCCGCTGGGCGTAGGGGAACGACTGCCCGGGAGGAAACGCCGGCGTCGTCGTCGTTCCCCCGTTCGTCGTCGGGCTGGAATCCACGGACGGGCGGAAGTCGCCGCCGGTGGACCCCTTCGGGAACGGAAACGTCGTCGGCATCGACGCGCCCGAGGCGCCGACCGACAGGTTCCAGTCGATGCCGAGCTGCTCGTTCTTCCCGAGCGTCGTCTCCACGATGCGGGCCTCGATGATCACCTGGGCCGGCGCCTTGTCCAGTTCGCGGGCGAGATCCACGAGGCGGTCGAGCTGCCCCGGAACGTCGGTGATGAGCAGGGAATTCCCGGAACCGAGCTGCACGCCGGGGGAGTCGCCGGTGAACGCCTCGATGCGCCCTTCCGGCGTGAGCATCTTCGTGAGCGCGTCGCGGACGGCCCGGGCGTCCACGTAGGAAATGCGGACGAGCCGGCTGGCCAGGGTGGCGCCGGACACGATCAGCGTCCGGCCGTTCAGCGTGTACGAGATCGAGGTTCCCATCGCGATCTGGCGGAGCGCGTCGTCGAACGAAACGTTGTCGAGGTGGACGGACACGGAGTCGGTCACGCTGCCGTTCAGGACGAGATTGTACCCGTGCTGGCGGCACAGCCCTTCGAGGACCAGCCCCACCGGCGTGCGGTTGAAGTTCAGGCCGTTCGCGGCGGCCGGGGCGGGCTCTAAAAAGGCGACACAGGCGGTCAGCAGCACCGCCAGGGTCCCGGTGGACATGCCGCGCGCGCGGCGGTTACTCAGAGTCATTGCGATCCATCCTCAGCGTCAGGGTTCTCCCGCCTCGTTCCAGGCGGGCTTCACGGGAGGCCACCCACTGGAGGCGCCAGCCGTTGATGTCCTCTCCGGGCGCCAGATAGCGGCCGGATATCAGGGCCAGCGAGCGCCCGGACTGCACGACGGTTCCCGAGAGAACCAGCGCCGGTTCCTCCGGCCGGTTCTCCTCCACGGTTTCGTCGGGGTATTCCTCGAATGCGCTGTCGGCGGTCAGGAACGGGCTTCCGGCGAACGTCGTGTCCGCGGAGGGTTCGTCGCTTCCGTCCGGGCCGCCGCCGAAAACCGTCACGCCGGCGGCACCGGTCAGCGCGGCCTCTGCGGGCGCCGCCGCGGCGGCCGTCGCCGCACCCGCCGGGGCGGAGGAACCGGCGTTTTTCGTCGATCCGTTCATCGTCGCGATCCACACGAGCGTTCCGGCGAGGACCGCCACGAGGACCACCGTTCCCTTCGGGTTCTCCGGCTTGATCGTGAATTTCATCGGGGCGCTCCGTAGACGTCGATCGTCAACTGCGCATCGACCGTTCCGTTGTCCGCCGCCGTCATGGCCACGTCGCGCACGGCCACGATCATGCCGCCGGTCTGCATCTCCCGAACGGCCCGGCCGATCGATGTGTACGCGCCGTTGCCGGACACCTTGAGGCGGATCCGGGCCGCGTCCACGGTCTCGCCGTCGGACAGGATGACGGCGGCCGGCTCCGCGGGCAACGCCTCGATGTCCGTCCAGATGATTTCGAGCTGCTCGCCGAGACGCGTCATTTCCGTGAGGAGGGTCGGCACTTCCCCCTGGACGGGGGGAAGCTCCGTCTCCACCTCCGTGGAGTCGACGAGGAGCGCCGCGAGATTCCGGTCGGCGAGAATCCGCGTGTTGTCGAGGTTCGGCACCGCCGACAGGCTCGCCCATCCGGCTTCCACCCGGGCCACGTCCGCCTGAAGGCGGTCGGCCTCCACCTTGCGGACCGTGCCCCGTGTCCAGACGGGAGCAATCCCGAAAAACCAGCCTCCGAGAAGGGTGAACGTCAGAACGGCCCCCCGGATGCCGAGGTCGATCCGTGAACGTTTCATGGGAACATCCCCGCTTTCAGGGTGGAACGAACATCGAAGACTTCGTGACCATTTTCGTCGGTGCGCGTGGTGACCAGCTGTGCCGGCTCCAGGCCGGGAACCGCGCTGACCGTGCGCAGCAGGTCGGCCATGATTTCCGGGGCCGGACGGGAGCCCGTCAGGCGGCCGCTCAGGCGCAGCACCTGTGTCGTCGTCAGCCCGTCGGGCGACGTTTCGCGATCGAGGGCCAGTCCGGTCAGTGGAGCGTCCTCGACCATGTGCCGGCTGACCCCGGCCAGGAGCGACGGCCAGTCCGGGGCGGTCCCCGTGAGCTGCCCGCGGATCTCGGCCATGCGTCGCTTCGCGGCGTCCCTTTCCTCGATGTGGCGGA
The DNA here is from genome assembly GCA_964596775.1 of uncultured bacterium. Classification (GTDB taxonomy): domain Bacteria; phylum Eisenbacteria; class RBG-16-71-46; order JABDJR01; family JAWXBZ01; genus CAZQVN01. Next base: position 41,909 of record CAZQVN010000011.1, on the reverse strand, counting down.
GGATTTCCGCCTGCGCCTCCTGCCCGGTGATCCGCCCCTGCCAGACGGCATGACGCGAGGTCTCCCGGGCCAGTCGGTAGCCGGTGATGCCGCCTCCCAGTCCGAGAAGGAGCAGCAGCACCGCCGCCACCCGGCTCCAGGTGACCTGCTTCTCGAGAAGGTCGAGAGAATCGGGTGGCTCCACCGCGGAGATGTCCAGGCAGTCGCCCGGAACGAGTGCGAGCCCCGCGGCCAGCAGATGCGACGGCGGAAGGTCGCCGGGGGCGCCGAGCGGCGCGTCCGCCTCGACGACGCTCAGTCCGAGAACGCTCTCCAGGTACGGAGCCAGCCCCGGCAGCGCCGCCGTTCCGCCGAACAGATGAATGCCGCCCAGCGGCGCGTCCATGTAGCGCTCGTTCCAGTAGTCGAACGTGCTGTAGAGGTCGCGGACCATCCGCTCGAGGATCGGATGGATGGCCGCGCCGATCTGGCCGAGCGGAAGATCCCCCTCGAACTCGTCCGACCCGGCTTCGTGAAGAATGCCGTGCCGGCACTTCATCTCTTCCGCCTCGTCCGGCGTGAAGGAGAGGGCCGCCCGCCCCGGGATCATCACCGTCGTCAGCTCCTCGGTCAGGTGCTGCCCGCCGACTCCGAGCTGCCGGTAGAGCACCGCTTCGCCGCGGTGCACGATCGTCAGGCGGCAGTGGTCGGAGCCGAGGTCGAGCAGGGCGGAGGCTTCCGTTCCGTCGGACACGGGCGCCAGTCCGCGCGCCGCTTCCGGATAGGGGATGAGCCGGTCCAGCCGCAGGCCGGCCGCCTCCACCGCCCGGCGCACCTCGCTGATCGTCTTCCGCGTGACCGCGCCGACCGCGATCGCCTGGAATGCCGGGTCCAGCGTGCCGGCGCCCGAGGAGCGATAGTTCCACTGGTACTCGTCCCAGGAATCGGGGGCGTGCTTCTTCGACTCCAGTTCCAGCAGGCTCGTGAGATGGCGCCGCCGTTTGAGTTTCGGCACCGTCGTCGACCGCCAGTACAGGTGCTCCTCCTGGACCAGGGCACGCACCCGCGCCCCCTGCCAGCCGCGCTCCTCGATCAGTGCCTTCAGCGCGTCGGGCCCGGGAGCCACCGCCACCACCTCGGCAATGCGCGCCCGCTTCCCGAACGAGGACGCCACCGCCACCTTCGTGGCCGAGACGCCGAAGTCGATGCAGAGGAACGGCACCCGGTGGTGTTTCCCGCGCGCTCCGGATTCCGGCTTGCGCCGCATTCTGAACTTCGATGTCATTGCCGCCAGGCCGAGTTTCACAGGACCACCTCTTTGAAGGAACCCGCCACGACCGAGCCGCCACCGCCCGAAACCGTCACGCGGAAGCCGACCGCGTCGAGGAACAGCGTGCGGCCGTCGTCGGCGCCCGTCTTGTTGTTGAGCACGTAGAGTTCGAGATCGCCGGCAAAATCGGTGAGCGTCCAGGTCCGGGCCGACGTCACGTCGACGTACCAGTACCCCTTGTTCGCGGAACCGACGCGCGTGTTCAGGATCGTTTCCGTCAGCCTGAACGCACCGCCCTGGGCGACGTTGTTCATGTAGACCGTGACATCGGTGTCGTCGTCGGTCAGCGCCCCGCTCACGTAACCGTAGAGCGCCGCCTCCACGGTCAGTACCGAACCCGAGAGCCCGGTGGATCCCCACGTGGTGAAGATCCCGGACTCGTTGTCCGAATTGTTGAAGCCGCCGCTGCCCCAGGTGTTGTTCGGCCCGGACGAGGAGTCGCGGATGTTCGCGATGTTGATGAACATCTTCTGGCTCTGGATGCTGACGGCGTCGCCGGCGCCGGTGGCGAAGACCGTGGCCGAGCCGCCGGCGCCGCCGGGCGACACCACCCTGCGCAGCGACCGCACCGCCGTGCCCACCGTTCCGGTGGACCGGATCATCCTCTGCCCTCCGGTGAGCGGCGCTCCGGTGTCGTCGGTCGTCGTGACCGTGACCGTGAACGCGCCGCCGCCCACCGGCTTGCCCGGGGAGGCCACGCCGGTCCAGGCCGGGTCGGCGACGAACTTGCGGACGCCGAGGTCCAGCCCGGCCTGCGCGGCGAGGAACGCGCGCTCCGAGTCCGTGTGCGCGGCGGCGCCGTGCAGGTCCTCGATCGCCAGCGCCAGCGCCAGGTAGCCCATCGTGGCGAGGATCAGGACGAAGAAGATGGCGGCGGCCACTCCGACGCCGCGCTCGTTACGAATTGCGGACATGGACCGTGCTCCCGTTCATCACCTTGTGAGCCCCCCGCGCCAGGCGGAGGCTGATGCGGATGCGGCGGACATTCGCCGCCGTGCCCGTCACCGTTCCCACGTCGTCCAGATAGGAAAACCCGAGCGAGTCGACGTTCGAGGCCAGCGTCCAGGTCGACGCGTTCCGCCTGAGCGTCAGAGCGCTCCCCGGCGTTCCGTTCCAGGTCAGGGCGATCGAGTCGCCGGCCGAGTTGTGGAACGCCAGCGTCCTGTCGGTCATCGCGTACACGCTTCCCGTGTTCCGGATCATCTGCACCTCGCGGATCATCCGGTTCATGCCGAGCCGGAGCGACGGGCTGAGGTCCGCCTGCTCCGAGACCCAGCCGTACGTGCGCGCGGACTCGAGAAAGAACCCGCCGAACCCGGCGCCGAGGATCGACAGGATGACGATCACGATGAGCACTTCGAACAGCGAGAAGCCGCCCTGGCCGCGCATCAGTTCACCACCCAGCCGGTCAGGGTCACCGCCGGCGATGCCGACGAGGTCACCGAAACGGTGATCGTCTTGTAGGCCACGGCCTGGTACGTGCTTTCCGCGGACACGGTCGTGGTGCGCGCGAACCCGGCGTACCCGGGCAGCGACGCTTCCGCGGGATAATTGGCCCCGGTGATCCACGCGTAGCCGCGGCTCGCGGCGTTCCGGTCCGCCTGGACCTGCTCCAGCCGTTCCCGGGCGAGGAACGTGGCCGCCGTGGTCGACCAGCCGTCGGCGGCGTGCTTCGAACTCACCGCCATCTGCTGGACCAGCGGGAGGACGGCCAGGCCGAGAATGAGGATCACGAGGACGAGTTCGATGAGGGAGAACCCCGCCTCTCCGCAAGGACGCGCTCGCCCCGCGGCGATGGTGGGGCGCACTCCCGCCGCCCGGCGACCCGTGCCGTCGACGCGTTGGGTCCGTGCAGCCGTCGCGCGCATCAGAACGTCACCTTTCCGGTGATCGCCGACACGGTGACGACCGTCGTCGTGCCGCCGCCGGTGACGCTCACCGTTCCGTTCGCGGTCAATTCCGCGTAGGCGGCGTCGCGGGGCACGCCGAGGTTGTCGAACTGGAGCGTGGACCCGCCGCCGAACGTGGCGGCCAGCAGCGACACGCCGCCGAACCGTTTTTCGGTTCCGAACAGGACTTCGAGGTTCCGGCCCGTGTCGAACGGGGCCGGCACCGGGGTGGTCAGGTTGCGGACGACTAAGTAGCGGTTCGTGGCCGTGTTGAAGACGACGCCGACGCGCCCCCCTTCCTTGATGGCGAGGTTCTGCGCGTACCGTATGTCGGAGGCGATCCGCTCCGCGGCCGCGCGGACGCGCACGCCCGGGAGCAGCCCCGCGCCGTTCGTCGACACGACGACGGACAGGACGCCGACGAGCAGCATCACGATGACGAGTTCGATGAGCGAGAAGCCGCGATCGTTCCGCGCGGCGCCGCCCGTCACCGATTCGGCGGGCTTGCGCCGGACCGCGGCGGGGCATCGCGAAACGAACGGGAGGCCGGTCGAGTGCGTCATCGACGCCCCCTCTCCGCATCCGCCGCGAGCGCGGAAACGAGGACCGCGGCTTCGGGAAAATCGTGCCCGATGACCAGGGCCTTCCGCCAGGCGTCCCGCGCTTCCTCGTGGCGCCCCTCCGACGTCATGGTTTCCGCCCACGCCTGGTGGTAGGCCACCAGGCACTTCCGGGTCGGATAATCGAGACCGGTCGCATCGATGCCGTCCGCGTCCGCGTAGCCGCTCCAGGGGTTGCGCGGCGCGCCGATCGCCCCGAGGTTCCGGGGATCGGCGATGCGCCAGAGAAGCCCCTCCCGGCGCGAGGTGAATCCTTCCCGGCGCACCCACTCCGGGATCGCCGCGGCGTACACGGGAATCCGATTTCCGATGACCAGGGCCATCTCCTCCGCGTCCCGCCGGGCGTCACGGGCCGCGCCCGCGAGCCCGCGCAGGCCGAAGCGGTCGTCGTGGACGAACCCCTTGCGCTGGATCACCGTGAGGTCCGGGCGCAGGCCGCGCTCCTCCCGGAGGTAGGCGGTGAGGAACATCTCGTTGTCCCCCTCGACGAGGAGCACCGCTCCGGCCGGGGGTGTGGACAGGAGGTCGATGCCGTAGCGCTCGGCCACGCGGTCGCCGCTGCGGTCGCACAGGGGGTGGAAGCGGACGATCGGCGCGGCGACCAGGAACAGCGCGATCAGCGCCGCGGCCGCCGGCGTGCGCAGGCCGGGAATGCCCCGGTCCGCCCCGAAGCGCCGGAGCGCGTCGAACCCGAAGCCGGCCAGCAGCGCCGCGGCGATCACCGCCGGGTACCAGAAAGCCTGGAAACTGTACAACGCCGGCGCATCCGGAACGGGGTTCAGGATGAGCAGGCTGCCGGCCAGGCTCAGTACCGCGGTACCACCCAGGGCCAGGCCCGGGCGCGGATTGGTGCGGTCGAGAACGACGAGTCCCAGCCCGCAGAGAATCAGCGCCGGCCCGAAGCCGGCCTGCAGGTAGTGGAGAGCGGCGGCGGCCTGGTCCATCACCAGTTCCGGCGATCGTTCCGGACCGGCCGGCGGACCGTAGAAGCCGCGGAACCAGCTGTCGGCCAGGCGGTCGAGCGACCCGGCGCCGAACCAGTCGAGGTCGGGGCGGAGCAGGGCGCGGAGGGGCGTCCAGAGTGCGGGCGTCCAGCCGAGCAGGAATCCCCCCAGGGCGGAGCGCGTCACCGGACCGGCGCGTCGCGCGTCACCCGGCACGAGGAACACGGCGGCGAGAACCGGGAGCATCAGGACATTGGACTGGTGGTGCATCACCAGCAGTCCCGCGGATCCCCCGAAGACGAAAGCCCGCGCGCATCCCGGTTCCTCGCGGAACCGGAGGCCCGCCAGCGCGGCGAGGGCCAGGAGCAGCAGGTTCAGCGCGTACACCTCGGTGACCGTGGCGAACGACCAGACCGCGGGCGTGGTGGCCACGAGCCCGGCGGACACGATCGAGGCCATCGAGGACAGGCCGAGGCTCGCGCCGACGCAGACGAGCGCGCCGCAGGCGGCCGCCGCGCAGAGAGCCGAGAAGAGGTTCGTGCGGAAGGCAACGTCGCCGAGACTCGAGAAGCCGGGGAGATGAACGAACACCGAGGACGCAAGGACCCACAGCGGATAGCCGGGCGGATGGGGAACGGCCGCCTGCCCGGCGGCCAGAGCCAGTCCTCCCGAATCCCCCGCGGACACCGATGGTGCCAGGGTATATGCATACAGCAGGGCGGCGCCCGCCGCGGCACACGCGGCGAGCGCTCCCATGCCGGTTCGTTTCCTCATCCGTCCCCCCTGGCGCACACTTCGTGAAAGAGCGCCGGTCCCGGGAAAGTCGCGATCAGTAAGTGGAATAGCCGGTCAGGTTCGCCTGGACGACGCCGGTGGACTGGATGTAGATCCAGCCGCCCGCGTTGTCGACGCCGGCGGTCGTCTTGACGGCGTTGCTGTTCTTGACCGGCTCCTTCGGCACGGCGCCGTCGGCGAAGATCGTGCCGTCGAGCGTCGGGAAGGTGGCGGAGCCGCCGAGCGCGTTCTTGGCGTACTGGATCGAGATCGCCGAGCGGATGGCCCCCAGCGTTCCCTTGAGGGCCGCCTCGCGGGCGTCCTCCTGCATGTCCACGTACTTGGGAACGGCCACCGAGGCCAGGATCCCGAGGATCACGATGACGATGACGAGTTCGATCAGACTGAAACCGGACTGACTGCGTACTGCTTTCACTGTGTTCTCCTTCTGTTGACGAGCGAAACGAACCATGGAATCAGTGTTGCTTGAACGCGCTCATCATGTTCCACATGGGCATGAAGACCGCGAGGGCCACGAACAGGACGAAGGCGCCGAGGACCACGAGGAGGATCGGCTCGATCGCCGAGGACAGGTTCTTGATGGAGTGATCGACCTCCGAGTCGTAATAGCCGGCCGCCCGGTCGAGGAGCGTGTCGAGATGTCCCGTTTCCTCGCCGACCGCGGTCATCCGGAGGATCAGCGGCGAGAAGACGCCGGAGGATTCCAGCGATTCGGCCAGGCTCCGGCCGTCGCTGATGCCGGACCGGCTGCCGAGAACGGCCTTCGCCACGACGCGGTTTCCGGAAGCCCGCGCCGAAACCTCGAGCGCGGTCAGGAGCGGGATGCCGGAGGCGAGCATGGCCGAGAGAATCCGGGCAAAGCGCGACTGGGCCGTCTTCAGGTAGATCGGGCCGAGGATCGGCAGGCGGATCATCATGCCGTCCCACATGTCCTTCCCGCGGGGAGTCCGCAGGAACAGGATCCCGGCGGCGGCCACGGCGCCGAGAACGGCGAGGCCGAGGAGGCCGTGCTTCTCCACCGCGTCGTTGACGCCGAGCATGATCCAGGTCGGCAGCGGAAGGTCCGCGCCGAGGCTCGCGAACAGCCCGACAAAGCGGGGGAGCACGACCTTGATCAGGACGATGAACGCCAGGACGAGCTCGGCGATGACCATCCCGGGATAGGAGGCCGCGGACTTGAGCTTGGCCCGCGTTTCGTTTTCGTACTCGAGCAGCGTGCCGAGCCGGGAGAGCATCTCCGGGAGCAGACCGCCCAGTTCCCCGGCGCGGACGAGGTTCGTGAAGATCTCGGGAAAGATGTCGGCGCGCGTTTCCATCGCTTCGGACAGCAGGCTTCCCTGTTCGATCGACTTCCGGACGTCCATGAGCGCCGTCGAGAGTCTTGCGCTCTGCGTCTGCTCGGCGGCCACGCCAAGCGCCCGGACGAGCGGCACGCCGGCGTTCAGGAGAACCTCGAGCTGCCGGGACAGCATCACGAGGTCGATCAGCTTGACCCCGCGGCCGCCCTTGCGGACCGCGTCCGCCTTGCGCGCGGCGCAGACCTTGACCTCGACGGGGACCCATCCCTGCGATTCCAGCCAGCGGGACACTTCCTGGGCGTCGTCCCGGTTGACGAGCCCCTGCTTCAGGCCGTCCGCGGTCCACGCCGTGTACTGGAAGGAGTTCATGCCGCCACCGCCATCGACCCGGACTCCGACTCGCCGGCGGAACTCGTGACCCGGAGAACCTCCTCCAGCGTCGTGATGCCGCGGGCCGCCTTGTCCATGGCATCGTCGCGGAGCCGGCGGAACCCGGCGGCGCGGGCGAGCATCTCGACCTCGGAGCCCTTGGCCCCGGAGCAGACCGCGTCCCGGATCGGGTCGGTGACCGTCAGCAGCTCGTAGATCCCGGCGCGTCCCCGGTACCCGGAGCCGCGGCACTCGTTGCACCCCTTGCCCGTGAAGAATTCGCGGGAGCCCGGAGCGATGCCGAGGCGCCGGAGAACCTCGGCGGGCGGTTCGCTCGGTTTCCGGCACCGGGTGCAGACAGCCCGGACGAGGCGCTGGGCGAGGATGCCCACGGTCGACTGGGCCACCAGGAACGGTTCCGAGCCCATGTCCATCAGGCGGACCAGCGCGCCGAGCGCGTCGTTCGTGTGCAGCGTGGACAGCACGAAGTGGCCGGTCAGCGACGAGCGGACGGCGATCTCCGCCGTCTCCCCGTCGCGGATCTCGCCGACCATGATGATGTCGGGGTCCTGGCGGAGCAGCGCGCGCAGTCCCCGGGCGAAGGTCAGGTCGCAGTCGGGATCCACCTGTGTCTGGCGCACGGAGGCCAGCCGGTATTCCACCGGGTCCTCGAGCGTGGCGATGTTCCGCTCCGGCGTGTTCAGGTGATCGAGGCAGGCGTAGAGCGTGGTCGTCTTGCCGCTGCCGGTCGGTCCGGTCACCAGAAACAGCCCGTGAGGCTTCTCGATGAGTTCCACGATCCGCCCCTGCGTTTCGGCCTCGAAGCCGAGCGACTTCAGAGTGGACAGGCCGGAGGACCGGTCGAGCAGGCGGAGCACCGTGTTCTCGCCGTAGAGGGTCGGAAACGTGGACACGCGGAGGTCGAGGTCGACGCCGGAGTTCGTGAACCGGGCCCGACCGTCCTGCGGACGGCGCTTTTCGGCCAGGTCGAGCTCGGCCATGACCTTGATGCGCGCGGCGATCGCTCCCTGGACGGACAGCGGATGCCGGGCCGCCTCGTGGAGCACGCCGTCCACGCGGAAGCGGACGCGCAGTTCCTTCTCCTCGGGCTCGATGTGGACGTCGCTGGCGCCCTCGCGGAATGCCTGCAGCAGGATCTTGTTGACCAGCGTGATGATCGGTCCCTCGCCGGTCGTTTCCGCGTCGGAGGAGCCGGCCAGCGAGATGTTCGATCGCTCGGGGGAGCGGGCGCGAACCCGGCCCGTGTAGAGCTTGTCGATGGCGGCGGTCACGATCTCCGTCGAGGCCACGCCCACTTCCAGCGAAAGGCCGGTCAGCCGCTTGATTTCATCCTGGGCCACGAGGTTCAGCGGGTCGACCATCACGATCGTGAGGACATCCTCGAGGTGAAACGCCGGGATCAGCTGGTGACGCCGCGCCACGTCCTCGGGCACGAGCGCCGCCGTTTCCGGGTCCAGCGGAAAGTTTTCGATGTCGAGCCGGGGGAAGCCGAGTTCCTGCTCGAAGTAGTCGAGGATCTCCGTTTCTCCGACGATCCCCTCGCGGAGCAGGATCGCGCGCAGGGGGTGGCCGCTGTGTTCCTGTTCGGCCAGCGCCTTCTTCAAAGCTTCCTTCGTGAGCACACCCCGCTCCTGAAGGTACTGTCCAAGCCCCTTGCGAAAACTCATAGGACTCCCGTGTGAGTTGAGATCCCGGGCGATAACCGCCATCCCGGTTATCGGAATCCATGCGCCGGGGCTTAACACCCAACTGCGATTTGCCTTGTGGGAGTGATGGGGATAGACTCAACGGAGGGGTGCGCCCGTAACTGATTGAATTGCAGGCAACTAGGTGTTGCTTCAAGGCGGGCCCCCGGGTCGGCGGAATTGTCCGTCCGGCCCGATCGGAGAGCCGTCATGCCCGAATTGCCGGATGTCCTCCTATATAAAGCCGCACTCGCCGGCCGGATCCGGGGGTTCGCGCCGGAGTCGATCCGCGTGATCAGCCCGTTCGTCCTGCAGTCCTGGGATCCCCCCGTGTCGGCACTGTCCGGCCTCAGGGTTCAGGACGTCGAACGGATCGGGAAGCGGATCATCTGGGCGTTCGAGGAGGACCTGTTCCTCGTGTTCCACCTGATGATCGCCGGACGCTTCCATCTCCGGAAACCGGGGGCGGCCGCGCCGCGCAAAACGACGCTGGCCTTCTTCGACTTTCCCGGTTTCCGGCTGCTCCTCACCGAAGCGGCCACGAAGAAGCGGGCCACCCTCCATGTCGTCCGGGGACGGGATGCCCTGGCGGTGTTCCGGCGCGGCGGCCTCGACGTGATGACCGCGGGCCTCGAGGAGTTCGCCGGGGCGCTCCGCCGGGAAAACCACACGCTGAAGCGATCGCTGACCGATCCGCGCCTGTTCGACGGGATCGGCAACGCCTACTCCGACGAGATCCTGCACCGGGCGCGGCTGTCCCCGCTCAGGCTCACGAAACGGCTCACGGACGGGGAGATCGAGGCCCTGCATCGAGCCACACGCGAAACTCTTCAGGACTGGATCGACAGGCTGTCCGCGGAAACCGGCGATCGCTTTCCGGAAAAGGTGACCGCCTTCCGGGAGGGGATGGCCGTGCATGGCCGTTTTCGGTTACCGTGCCCCGACTGCGGCGCCCCGGTTCAGCGGATCGCGTACGCGGCCAACGAGTGCAACTACTGCGCGCGATGCCAGACGGGAGGCCGTCTGCTGGCCGACCGGGCCTGGTCCAGGCTCCTGAAGAGCGACTGGCCCCGGACGCTCGAGGAGCTGGAGGCTCTCTCTGCGCCGCGCGACGAATCGACGGCACAACCCCGACACCCGCCCCGGCGGCCGAGGAGATCACGATGAGCGAACGCGTCAGGCAATTCCGCGAGTACCGGGAGAAGATGAACACGAAGATTCTCGAAGCGCGGAACCTGGAGATCAACCGGTTCTTCGCCCTCGACACCCGGTGCTACGAGGCGGGGGCTCTTCCGGTGAAGACGAAGGAATTGCTCGGACTGGTCGCCTCGGCGGTTCTCCGCTGCGACGACTGCATCTCGTACCACCTGATCCGCTGCGTGGAGGAGGGGCTGACCGACGAGGAAATCCGGGAGTCGCTGTCGGTGGCGCTGATCGTCGGCGGATCGATCGTCATCCCGCACATGCGGCGGGCGTTCGAGATGCTGGAGGAAGTGCGGGGCATGGAGTCGTCGGACCCCTGAGTTCGTTGTACCCGCCGGGCAGGAGCCCGTCCGGGCGATCGCCGGTCACCTCCGGAGCGCACCCGATCCCGGGGGCGCCCGGCTCACATTCGAAAGGGGAATACACATGGCAGGCACACGCATCGTGATCAACCGCAATGCATCCATCCGCATCGAGGGCGATTTCGAGATCGTCGATCCCGCCGGAACTCCGTTCGGCCTGGCCGGGCGCACGGTGATCTCCCTCTGCCGCTGCGGGCATTCGGCCAACAAGCCGTTCTGCGACGGAGCGCACGCGAAGGTCGGCTTCGACGCCGACAACCCGGCGCGCGACCTTCCGCCGCCGGCGCCGAAGACGCAGAGATAGGCGGGAGGCATGGTCACCGTCAACGAGGAGCGCCCCTGGGACGAACTGGAACGTCTCGTCGCCGAGGGGCAGATCGAGCAGATCGCCGCGTATCTCGAGGAGATGCCGGCGGGCGATGTGGCGCGCGCCCTGTCCCGCCTCGAGGAGGCGGAGCAGGACCGGCTCATCGAGCTGCTCGGTCCGGAGCGGTCCGCGAACCTCTTCGAGATGCTCCCCGAGGCGCAGGCCGGCGACCTCCTCGAGCGGATCGAGCCGGAGGTGGCCGCGGCCATTCTCCAGGAGCTCCCCAGCGACGAGCAGGCCGACGTTCTCCAGGAGCTGGACCAGGAGGATGCCGACGAGATTCTCGCCGAGCTGGAAACCGAGGACGCCGACCAGGCCCGGTTCCTGGCCAGCTACGAGGACAACGAGGCCGGCGGCCTCATGGCCACCGAGTTCCTCGCGTTCCGGGACACGCTGACCGTCGGCGAGGTCGTCGATGATCTCCGGCGGCGGGCCGACGAGTACGAGGACGAGGAGGTGCAGTACACCTACGTGGTGTCCGAGTCGTCGCAGCTCGTCGGCGTGCTGCCGCTCCGGAGTCTCCTGCTCACGGCGTCGCAGAAGAACATCTCCAGCGTGATGATCCAGAATCCGATCACCGTGCGCGACCTCGACACGCTGGACCGGCTCGCCGAGATCTTCGACAGCTACGATTTTCTCGACGTTCCGGTCGTGGACGAGCGTCACGCCATGCTCGGCGTCGTCCACCGCAGTTCGTTCGAGGAGGCGATGGGGGAGCGGTCGGACAGCGACCACCTGAAATCGCAGGGTATCGTCGGCGGCGAGGAGTTCCGCTCGATGCCGCTGCGTTCCCGTTCCACGCGCCGCCTGTCCTGGCTCAGCGTGAACATCGTCCTCAACGTGATCGCCGCCTCGGTGATCGCCGCCTACCAGGACACGCTGGCGGCGGTGATCGCGCTGGCGGTGTTCCTGCCGATCATCTCCGACATGAGCGGCTGCTCGGGAAACCAGGCGGTGGCGGTGAGCATGCGCGAGCTGTCCGTCGGTCTCGTGAAGCCGTTCGAAATCTTCTACGTGCTCCGCAAGGAACTGCTGGTCGGGCTCGTCAACGGCACGGCCCTGGGGCTGCTCATCGCCGGCGTGGCCTGGCTCTGGAAGGGGAGCCCGTGGCTCGGGCTGGTCGTGGGGCTGTCGCTGGCGCTGAACACGCTCGTGGCCGTGGCCATCGGCGGCACGGTGCCGCTGATCCTCAAGCGGTTCAACATGGATCCGGCGCTGGCCTCGGGGCCGATCCTGACCACGATCACCGACATGTGCGGGTTCTTTCTGGTGCTGTCGATCGCCACGCTCCTGCTGACGCGGCTGACCTGACCCCCGTTCAGTCCCGGATCAGCACCATGCTCCGCGTCATCACGGTTCCGTCCGCGGCCAGCCGGTAGTAGTAGATGCCGGCCGGCCGCGCCTCGCCGGCGTCGTCGCGACCGTCCCACTCCGCGTCGTGCACGCCCGCGTGCTTCAGGCCGCCCGACTCCAGGCTCCGCACGCGGCGCCCGGCGAAATCGAAGATCTCGAGGCGCACCGGGGCCTCCCGCGGCAGTTCGTAGCGGATGCGCGTGGACGCGGTGAACGGGTTCGGCGCGGTGGCCAGAATCCGGACCGCGGGGCCCTGCGGCTGCCCGACGCCGGAGCGGGCCGAGGCGGAAATGACGTCGAGGCCCAGGGAACCGGCCACGATGTCTCCCTGCCAGGCGGGGCCGCTCTGCTGCGACACGATGCGGAGTGTGCCGACGGCGGACAGGGCCTGGTTCAGCGTGGCCGTTCCGCCGATCAGGCTCATTTCGGCCGCGCCGAGAAAGAACGTGACCGGGTGCCAGAGGCCGTCGGCGGGCAGCGGCACCGCATTCGTCGACCCGTACTGCGTGGCGGCCCCCTCGATCGCGATCCGGAGGTGGAGCGTGGTGCCGCCGAAGTTGGCCGCCATCATCTGGATTGCCGTGACGCCGGCGGCCACGTAGTCGCCGGTCCACTGGGCCTGGTTGAAGACAACCATCCTGCCGCCCGCACCGGGCTGTCCGGTCGAGATGACGCGGAGATAGTTGTCGCCGGCGCCGAGAGGACCTCCGGAGGCAACGTTGGACGGCGGGTTGGGAGAGAAAATGCCGTGCGACCAGGCCTGAGTCGTGCCGTCCTCGAAGTCGTCGACCTGTCCGATCGTGATCGCCGAGGCGACGGAGGGGCCGTGCAGGGTCAGGGCCATGGCCAGAAGAACGGTGCCGAGTTTCATCCGGGGCCACCTTCCGATGGGAGTGTTCGACCGCGATGGTCTTCCGCGCCGCGGATACGCCGGAGACGGTGAACCGGCCGGGTGCCGCCCCCGCAAGTGTCGTCGGGTTCGCCCATTATACCCGGATCCGGCGGAAACGCGACCGGAAAGCCCTGGAGCGCCCCCTACCGCCCCGCCTGCCGGAGCTGAATCGAGCCGTCCATTGTTTCCAGGCGGATCCGCCCCTTTCCGTCGTGCAGGACGCCGTCCACGCTCCGCCGCCCCTTCTTCACGTCCCGGGCCCCGACGAGTTTCACGGTGACGGTGCCGTCGTCCGCCTGCACGGAAAACGCGGCGGACAGGTCCTCCGGCACGGCCAGGTCGATGTCCCCGTCGTCCATGGTGACGGAAATTTCGGGGTTGTCCACGGAGAGGAGTTCCGCCCGGACATGCCCGTCCTCGCCGCGGATGACGAGCTCGGGTGCCCGGACTTCGGCGAGCGTCACGCCGCCGTCGTCCATCCGGATCCGGAACCGCCCCTCGGCGCGCGTCAGGACGCAGTCGCCGTCCTGGAACTCGATGACCGCGGTGGGCAGCTTCGCGTCGGTGATCTCGATGTTCCCGTCGTCGCAGTGGAGGGTCAGGTCCCCGGCGATGCGTTCCAGCGACGCGTCTCCGTCCTGCATGCGGATCGAAACGTTCGGGGCGGTGATGTCCTTCAGGCGGAAGTCCCCGTCGTCGAGGGTGAGGTCGAGCTTGCCGGTCCAGCCGGAGATCGCGATATCGCCGTCGTCGCCGTCGCTGGTGACCTGCACCCAGGCCGGGGCCTTGATGGCGTAGGTGTACACGACGCGGTGGACGTTCACGATGAGGCCGGAGTGGCCCGAGCGGTGCTCCGTCACCTTGACGCGGTTTCCCTTCTGCTCGAAGTCCACGCTGAACTCGGGGGTCGAGGTGAGGATCCCGGTGGCCCGGCTTTCGTAGTCCACGACCACGTGGATCCGGTTTTCCGACCAGGGCTCGATCGTCACGTCGCCGTCGCCGTGGCTCAGGACGAGGGTCGCGCCGGGGGACACGTCGAAGGATTCGTCATAGTGGCGGGTGACCGTCTTCGCCCCGGCCGAATCGGCGGAGAGGGCGGCCGCGACGGCCGCGGCAACCAGGAACGACAGCGTTTTCATCGGAACTCCCGGGATTGAGGTTGGGCATGCAGCGACACGGGAGTGTACGGGATCGAGCCGTTCCGGGTTGCGCCGATTCACGCCGGCCGCGCATCCCGCCGGCTTGCCTTCCGTCGCAGCTCGAACTGCGCGAGCACCCGCCCGTAGTCCGGGTGCTTCCGGACCGGCTCCCAGTCGGGAAGATAGCGCATCAGCTGAACGAGCGAGTCCCGCTCGTCCACGGCCTTCACGGCCAGGGCCATGGCGTCGTTCATGTGCCCGGCCGCGGCGGCCGCCGTGGCCACCCAGAACGTCTGGACGTACTCGACCCGGGCCCGGGCCGTGAGTTCGCGGAAGATCGCGTCGGCGCCGTCCCGGTCCCCCAGGCCGCCCCGGGCCACCGCCACCGGCGCCAGCGCCCACGGGTTGCGGCCGGACATGAGCAGGACCGGCTCGACCAGGGAGAGCGCCTCTTCGTGACGCCCCGCCCAGTTCAGCGACTGGATCAGGATCCAGCGGGCGAGGAACGAATCGGAGTCGAGCTCCGCGGCGTGATGCGCGGTGTCCACCGCCTCGGGTAATTTCCCGGCGGCCGCAAGGTTGATGCTCAGCATTCCGGCCGCCCAGGAGTTCAGCGGATCGTCGGCCAGCGCCTTTCGAATTTCGGCAATCCCTTCGTCGAACCGACCGGCCTGGAACGAAATGCCCCAGGAGGCCCGCTCGCAGCGGGCCTGGGTATGGCGCGGATCGAGTTCCAGCGCCCGGGTCCAGGCCCGGAACGCCTCCTCCTCGTTGTAGTCCCAGGCGAGCGCCACGGCCGCCTGCGTCGTGTACGCGTCGGGCAGATCGGGGTCGAGAGCGAGCGCCTTCCGGACCGTCTCCCGGGCCACCGGCATGACGTCCGCCGGAGAGCGCAGGCCGTAGACGGCCAGGAGCCGGAACGCGCTGCTGAGCAGGGCCGTGGCTTCCGCATTGTCGGGCTCGAGCTCCAGGGCCTTCTCGAACACGGGGATCGCCTCGAGAAGGGAACGACCGCGCCGCCAGAGGAGGACCCGTCCCTTGAGGTAGAGGTCGTAGGCCTCGGCGTTGGCCGCCCGGGAGCGTCCCCGCGGGGCGCCGTCGCCCGACAGCGTCACCCTGAGGCGTTCCGCAACCGCGCCCGCGATCTCGTCCTGCACCGCGAACACGTCGGTGAGTTCGCGGTCATAACGCTCGGACCAGAGCTGGTAGCCGCTGCGCGCGTCCGTCAGCTGCACGGTGATCCGGATCCGGTCGCCGGACTTGCGGACGCTCCCCTCGAGGATCGTTCCCACGTTGAGCCGGTCGGCGATCTCCCGCAGGTCCTCGCGCCGTTCCTTGAACGCGAACGTGGAGGTCCGCGCCGCCACGCGGAGGCCGTCCACCCGCGACAGCACGTTCATGATCTCCTCGGTGATGCCGTCGCTGAAGTATTCGTTCTCCGGATCGGCACTCATGTTCCGGAACGGGAGAACCGCCAGCGAGGTGTCCGGCGCGGCGGGCATCGCCTCCGGGTCGGGCGCCAGCGCGGCCGCGAACGCTCCGATCGTGTCGAACCGCTCGTCCGGCCGCCGCGACAGCGCCCGGCGGAGGGCCGCGTCGAGCGCAAACGGCACCGTGTCCCGTCGCGACGACACGCGGGGGGCGCCGCGGGTGAAGCGGGCGAGGAGGACGGCCTCCAGCGACCCGGTGAACGGCGGCTCCCCGGCAAGCATCTCGAACAACATCGAGGCGAGACCGTACTGGTCGCTCCGGTGGTCCACCTCTTCATCCCCGGACGCCTGTTCCGGGCTCATGTAGGCCGGAGTTCCCACGAGGTGTCCGCCGATCGTCAGCCGGGTGGCGTCCGTTCCGCCGAGCGCCCGGGCGATGCCGAAGTCCATGACAAGCGCGTGGCCGGACTGCAGGAGGATGTTGTCCGGCTTGATGTCGCGGTGCACGACACCCTGCGCGTGGGCGAACGCCAGCGCGTCGGCCACCTCCCTGGCGATCCGCACCGCCTCATCGACCGGCAGTTTTCCCTTCTCCTCCAGCCGGGCGCGCAGCGACTCTCCCTCCACGAACGGCATCACGTAGTAGAGGAATCCGCCGGCATCGCCCGAATCGTAGAGCGGCACGATCAGCGGGTGATGGAGCTGGGCGGTGGTGCGGATCTCGGCCAGAAAGCGGTCGGCGCCGATCGCCGCGGCCAGCTCGGGACGGAGCACCTTGATGGCCACGTCGCGCTCGTGGCGGAGGTCGCGGGCGGCGTAGACCGTGGCCATGCCGCCGGAGCCGGCTTCCCGGTCGATGCGGTAGCGGCCGGCGAGGGCCTGGGAGAGGGGGGCGAGGATCGTCATGGGAGGGAAAGATATCACGTTCAGCGGATTCGGCGAGCTTTGCGGATCCATGACTTTGATCTTCAAGTCAATAAATCCGCTTGCGGGTCGAAATGATCAGGCCTATCCTTGTCTCAGAGCCCCCTCCGGCAGGAGGAGGTTTTCTAGCCCTTCTGGTCGTCGAGAGTCTCAATCTTGAGAACGAAACGGAGGCCGTTGGCATGAAACTCTCTCTCTCTCTCTCTCTCTCGTTGTTATTGCCCTCCTGATCGTGGCTGGCGGTAGTCAAGACCCTTTCAAAGAGAAGCAGTCTGTTCCAAACCTTCCGTGGGATTCGACATCCTCAGGAACGCCGACGAACCCCTCCGGGGACGACATTAACCTGTCGATAAACTCGCCCGAAGGGGGAAACATTGGGCCGGCGCCCGGTTCGTTCGGAGAAAACGCCGAGATCAGCATCGCCATCAATCCCAAAGACCGATTGAATCAGGTCGCTTGTGGCCACTCATCCGACGCACGAACCATGAGCGTATTTTTCACGAAGAACGGAGGCATCACGTGGAACGGGAGAAGCCTCGGCGCGGCGAGTCGAAATATCCCCGACGGGTTCCCGGAGTCGTACTTCCGGCTGGATCCGACGCTGGCGTTTGACGACAATGGAAAGCTTTACATCGTCTATGGAGCGATGGAATCCCTCTCCGGGGCGCGATCTCTCGTGTGCGCACGAAGCACGGACGGGGGAGCCTCGTTCACGTTCTCGACTATTCTGAGTTCCACGTCCAACGACATAGACAAGTGGATCGTGGGGGCCGGTCCCGGCACCTCGGGCATCAATGGCCAGAATGTTTACATTGCCTACAGCCGCTT
This sequence comes from uncultured bacterium, assembly GCA_964596775.1. Taxonomy (GTDB): domain Bacteria; phylum Eisenbacteria; class RBG-16-71-46; order JABDJR01; family JAWXBZ01; genus CAZQVN01. The sequence continues at coordinate 24,481 of CAZQVN010000011.1, read as the reverse complement.
ATCTTTCAACTGGGAACTCTATCTGGCGTCGTCGTACAACGAAGGAGCGACTTTTACCTCGGTGCTCGTCGATGAACAGTCTGTCAACCAGATCTTCGGAATGCCTGCGGTGACGAACGACGGTTCCGTCTACGTGGTCTGGGATGAGTACAGTGGCGCTATCAGCACGATCAAGGTGCGCCGCTCGACGAATCAGGGACAGTCATTCTCGGAGCCCTCTGAGGTTGTCGGGCAAACGCTTGTCTCGCCTCCAGGCGGTGCGGGTCGATACAGCATTCCAGCTGCACCGTCAGGGCTCTTACGTCGAGGGATCCTTGCTGTGCCCTCAATCGCAGTCGACCGGAGCCCCGCTCACACCGGCAGGATCTACGTTGCCTACACCGTCGTTCCTGTGAACGGCTCCGCGGATACCGATGTTGTTGTTCAGTATCGTGATGCAACAGCCCTTTCCTGGACGATGCCTCGCATCGCTCATCGCAACAATGCCCAAAGTCAGTTTCACCCCTGGATCAGCGTCGACAGGATTCATGGAACGGTGGCGGTCATCTATTTCGACGCACGCGCCAATCCGGACAACCAAAGGGTTGCCACCTACGTATCAGTGAGCAATGATGGGGGAGAAAATTGGACCGAGGAGAGGCTCTCCGACGGAGAATCGGATGAGTCGGCCGGATTCGACATTTCAGACACCAATGGATACTTGGAATACATTGGTGTCTGTATCGACAGCGGGATCGTTGCTGCCGTGTGGCCGGACAACAGCACGTCTCCGAACTATGAGGACAAGGACTTCTTCTACGACACGATTCTGGTGTCCGAAGTTCTCTCCTCCTCCGTCCGGGTCGTTCCAAGCCAGGTTTCCACGATCGCCGGCGCGCTCGCTCTTTCGGAAGCCGGAGACACCGTCTTCGTCAGCGGAAGCGCTGGTCCGTATGCCGGTTTCGAACTCGTCGGCAATGTTCATATAATGCCTCTCCCGGGGACCGGACGGCCGATTGTCGGACCGGTCACGGTGCCCCTTCACTATCCGGGGACCCCATTCTCCGGATTTACGATTGCGGTACCCGGCAGCGAGTCGGGGATCTCGGGCATCAACACAGCCGCCACGGTGCCCTCCTGCCTTCTCGTGAGAGATTGTGACATTCTGGGTGGAGCATCCGGAGTCGATGTTGAGGCCATCAATGTGGATTGCGAGGACATCCAGATCCTCGGTCCAACAGGCTTTGGCATCCATGTCGTTTCCGACGTTTCCAAGCCAAGCTCAGCGAGAATCGTGAATTCGGTCGTAAGCACTCCGGCAGGATACGCCGGAAATTCCGTCGGAGTGAGCTTGGTCATCCCCGAGGTCGAGTTCGCTACCGAGATCTCCGGATGCACCGTCAATGGCTTTAAGACGGGAATCCGGATGGAGGCTGCCGTTTCCCCGCCTCCTCCGGCTAGCTGCACTGGTGACGCGCCAGGCTGTGGTGGCAGAGGGGTTCCCCCCCATCTTGCGATTTGCTGTGCCGGCAAATGGGTTTGTCCGTGCGACGGGCCCGGTGGCGGGTGTCCGCCTGCCGGCGGTTGCCCGGAGCATCCGGGCCTCCTTGGCGGCCCGGTTTACTATCAGGCCGTTCGGAATCATGTCACGCACTATGAGAGCGTTGGCATAGACTGCATGAACACTTCAGGCATAGTCCAATGCAACAACAGCTATAGTGACAATCCCTTATCGGTCGCTCCGTATCTGCTCTGCGACGTTTCGCAGTTGTCCGCGAATTCCAGCTTGCCGCCGTTGTATTGCGGCGACAACGGGGATCCCGACGTCGCGGATCTTACGCTTCGAATCGACTCCCCCGCGACGCCGGGAAACAGCCTCTGCGGCAGTCTCATCGGCGCATTGCCCGTCGAGTGCGCCTGGGACACGCTGGAGCGATCGACGGTCGTGGCTCCCGGGACGACCGTGCGCGTCCTGGAGGACGTCGTCATCCCGGTAGGCAAGTCCCTGACGATTCAAGCGGGGTGCGAGTTTCGCTTCGACGGATACGACAACTCCTTATCGGGCCTCGATGCATTCAAAAACGAACTCCTCGCCCGTGGGCCGTTGACGGTTTCCGGAACGGCGGCGGCGCCGGTTCGTTTCGTTTCCGCGGAGCCCGATTCCGCCGAGGGTGATTGGTGGGGGATTCTCGGTGGAGGTTTTGCCGGAAACCCACCGGTGTCGATTCGAAATGCCATTGTCCAGCATTCGGACTGGGGTGTTGTCATCGGAACGTCGCAGAGCGCGTCGGTGGACAGTTGCGTGTTCAGAGCCAATGCGCTGACCGATATCAAGTCCTCCACTGTTTCCAACAACCTGTCCATTCTCGCCAATGACATATATGTTGGTGGAGGTATCGGAATGGACCTGGGAACGGCGGAGGAGGTGGCGGACAACAGTGTTTTCGGAACAGATACCTCCGGTGTCGGAATTCTGCTTCAGCCGACGATCGCGGACTCGATTGTCGTTGAACTGAACAAGATCAACGACATCAGCACAGGCCCCGGGCTCGACCTCGCTGGAGACGGTCGAGCGGTTCTCACATCCAACGATGTTTCCGACTGTCGTGTGGGAGTTCGGATCCGACACGGAAGGCACTTGATCGGTGTTGAAGCAAGCGATGTGGACAACAAGCTCCTCTCCTGCACAACCGCCATCCACGCAGTTCGTACAGGGCCGGGGAACTGTCCGACTTCACAGGCCATGGAAACCCGCGTGAGCAACGTACTGCTGGATCAGTACACGAACGGCGTGTTTACCGAAAAGATCGCCGATGATGCCGTTGCCCGGATTGAACTCGGAACCGACGGGTTCGGAAGCTCTGGATCGAATCTCGGGAACAATGAGTTTGGCGAAACGAGCGACCCGTTGGGGAGGGCTATCTGGAACAACGCGGCGTCTTGCGGGACGGTCCTGGCCCGCGGAAACTTTTTCAGTCCGAACGCCGGTTCGATCGTTGGCCCTGTCGATACGACCGGTGCGCTTCCGACTCCACCGCTCGCGGCGCCGCGCATCGAAATCGAACAGGTTCCTCCTGTCCGTCCTCTTGTCCTTCGCGGCGTAAATCCCAACCCCGTCGTCTCGTCCACTTCCATCCTGTTCGAGATTGGCGGATCGGTTTCAACGATCTCGGCCGCGATCTTTGACCTTGCCGGGCGCAGGATCCGTGATCTGGGGTCGCGAACCTGGATCCCTGGTCGCCAATCACTCGAATGGGACGGTCGGGACGATGCCGGACGGCCGGTTCAAAGCGGTCTCTTCTTCGTGAAACTCGGCGATTCGGGAGGCTCGAGCGTGAAGTCCCGGATCGTCGTTATCCGTAACGCGGGAGGTGGCCGATGAAATCGTTTCGTATCGTACTTTCGCTCCTGGGTATGGCCTTGACTGCCTCTCCGGTTTCGGCCGAACTCCTCGACCGATCCCCGGAAGTAGTCGTTCTTCCGACGGACGGTTCGGGAGAGTCCAAGGTGGCCTTCCGCTGCAACGTCGGAGGGATGCGACAGGGCCTGGGTCTGGTCATCCAGTCGGCGGTGATCGAATGGACGCTCCCGGGCATGCCCTCCGACCGGATGTCGGAGTTCCGGGCGCATCGGATGAGGCCGGACTGGGGCCTGCTGGGTCCGTCAGTGCTGGACATCGAGGAGGCGCTTGGTACGTCCTCAGAAGCTACGTTGCATGTTTTTCCCCAGGACCACGCCCGCGTGGGCCGAAAGGTGATGACGCTGGACGTGACAAGCCTGGCGCGGGAGGCGGTGGCGGGCTCGGCCTCGGAGATCAGCATCCTGATGGTGACACCAACCATTTCCACGCAGCGGCTTGCACAGGGGATCGCGGGCGTCCGGTTCAAGGTACGCTATGGATTCCTCGGGGTCATAGCTCCATTGTTCCCCGATGGTCAATAGAGGGGTCAGGGCTGGCCGCCGCGGAGGAATTCGAAATTCCCTGCCCGGGATTTCGGTCCTGCTGCTGCTCGCTTCGGTAGCCGGGACCCCCGCCACCGGCCACTCAATGGAGCCGTCGGCACAACCGCCATTTTCCCAGGCGGCCCAGGGGGACGAAAACTGGTGGGACGGATTCGACGGGACCCGGGTCAACAACGAGATCCTTGTCCTCGGAAGCTACACCGGGGATCTCATTGCCGGGGGCCGGTTCACACTGGCTGGCGGGTTTCCGGGAACCGATCACATTGCCCGTTGGGATGGGGAACGGTGGCATCCGATGGGAAGCGGCTTGCCCAGCGATGTCCGGGCACTCGCGGCCTTCAACGGAGAGTTGATCGTCGGTGGAGAATTTATTGGAACTCCATCTGCAAGGATCATTCGCTGGAACGGGTCTAGCTGGTCGGCCATCGCGGGAGGTACGAATCACAACGTGTGGTGCCTTGAAGTGAAGGGCGACAGCCTGCTCATCGGAGGCCTGTTCACCCAGATCGGAGGGGTCTCCGCGAACCGGATCGCCTGGTGGGACGGCGTGTCCATGCACCCCTTCGGGGCCGGATTGGACTGGACGGTTTATGACATTGTGACCTGGAACGGAACCGTGGTGGCCGCCGGCAACTTCACGTCGTCAGGCTCCAATACCACAAATCGGATCGCCACATGGACGGGAACGGAGTGGATCGAGCTGGGCCCTGGTGGGATGAACTCAACGGTGACCTCCCTCGCCGTCCACGACGGGGACCTCTACGCCGCCGGTGCTTTCACGACGGCCGGCGGAGTGGTCTGCAACCGGATCGCCCGCTGGGACGGGGTGGCCTGGAACCCGGTTGGCAGCGGGCTCAACAGCACGGCGAACGGTCTTGTTTCTTCACCAGAGGGGCTCTACGCCTGCGGACAGTTCACGGATGCCGGCGGGGTGGCGGTGAGCCGGATCGCCCGGTGGGATGGGACGTCCTGGAACGACGTCGCCGGTGGGGTCATCGGTGACTTCTTCACGCCGAAGTTGAACACGCTCTATTCCTGGGGAGGACGGGTCTACACCGGAGGCGTGATGACTGGTGCCGGAAACGTGGAGGCCAACTGGATCGCCGTTTGGGACGGATCGACCTGGTCGTCACCGATGGGAAGTTCGGGAAACGGCCTCAAGGGGAACCTGGGTCCCCAGACGACGACGGTGTTCCGGGGAGACCTGATCGTGGGCGGAAGCATGACCCGGGCCGGCGGTCAGGCCGTTGGGTTCATTGCCCGCTGGGATGGCCTGGGTTGGCACAGTATGGGGGCCGGGATGAACACGACGGTCTCGGCGTTGGCGGTACGCAACGACACGCTGTACGCGGGCGGTGTGTTCACGACAGCCGGTGGCGTTGCCGCAAACCGGATCGCCGCCTGGGACGGTACAAGTTGGAGCGCAGTGGGCACGGGAACGAACGCGCCCGTGAGAGCCCTCCATGTCTGGAACAACGACCTCTACCTGGGCGGCGAGTTCACGCAGGCGGGAGGGATGCCGGCGAACTACGTGGCGCGGTGGGACGGCACGACCTTCACTCCGCTGGGATCGGGCGTGTCGACTCAGTACTTTGGTGTGGTCTCGTTCGGGGAGTACAACGATGATCTCATTGTCGGAGGCGACTTCACGACGGCGGGGGGCGTGTCCGCGAAAGCGATCGCGGGCTGGGACGGCGCTTCCTGGTATACTCTGGGGTCCGGACTGACGCAGGGTATCGGCCTCGCTCCCACTGCGAATTCGATCGTCAATTACAACGGTGATCTCGTCGTGGTCGGCGACTTCCTGACGGCCGGCGGGATCGCGGCGCGCTGTGTGGCGCGGTGGAACGGTGCAAGCTGGGCGCCGTTCGGGTCGGGAACGGGAACCTACGCTTTCGATGCCGCCGTCTACAACGGCCGTCTGTACGTGGGGGGCTTCTTCAACAGCGCTGGGGGGATGACCGTGAACCATATTGCCCAGTGGGAGGACGGCGTCGGGTGGTCGGCGCTGGGAACCGGAGTAAGCGGCCAGGTGACGGCGCTCGGCGTCTACGCCGGCAGCCTCTTCGCCGGCGGCAACTTCGACTGGGCCGGCCTCAAACCCTCACTCCAGATCGCCCGATGGACCGATCCGACCTCGGCTGTAAGCGGGACGCCTCAGGTCAGGCCGGTCATGGCTGCCTCTCCAAACCCCTTCCGCGAAGCCACGTCGATCAGCTGGTTCGGATCCGTGCCGGGTCCCGTCTCGATGACCGTTCATGATGTTCGAGGGCGCCTCGCGCGAACGATTGCGATCGCCCCGGGTCAGCGGTTCGTCACCTGGGATGGGCGGGATGACGCCGGTCGACCGGTGCCGCCCGGGATCTATTTCATGAAGAGCGATGGACCTGAGCCGATTCTGGTGAAGATCACCCGTGTACCTTGAAGTGAGGCTTGTTCCCCCGTTCCCGCCTTGAATCGCCCTCCCCCAGAAGCTACTGTCCCACCGTGAAATTTCTCCTCGTCGGGACGGCCTATCCCCACCGCGGCGGCATCGCCCACTTCATTGCCCTCTTGTCCCGCACGCTCGAGGAGCGGGGGCACGAGGTGAAGGTGCTGTCGTTCAGCCGCCAGTATCCGTCCCTGCTGTTTCCCGGGCAGTCGCAGGACGACGACGGTCCGCCGCCGTTTCCGGTGGACGCGCATCCGCTGATCGACACGATCAACCCGCTGTCCTGGATGAAGGCGGCGCGCTGGGCGGAGGCGCAGAAGCCGGACCTGACCGTGTTCAAGTACTGGATGCCGTTCTTCGCGCCGTCGTACAACGCGATCGTCCGCCGGCTGCACGGGAAGAAGGTCGGGCGGACCTGCTTCCTGCTCGACAACGTGATCCCGCACGAAAAGCGTCCCGGTGACGACTTCCTGACCCGGATGGTTCTCGCCAAGGTGGACACGTTCATCGCCCAGTCGAAGGTGGTGCGGGACGACCTGCTGAAGTTCCGCCCCGACGCCGAGTACCGCGAGGTGGCGCATCCCGTCTACTCACTCTTTCCCGCCGGGGCGGGAAAGAGCGAGGCGCGCGAACGGCTGGGGGTGACGACGCCGAAGTGCATCCTCTTCTTCGGCTTCATCAGGGGGTACAAGGGTTTGCTCAACCTCATCAGGACGATGCCCCGCGTCCCGCAGGACGTGGGGCTGCTGATCGCCGGCGAATTCTACGAGGACGACGCTCCTTATAAAGAGGAAGTGCAGCGCCTGGGCCTGTCCGACCGCGTCATCTGGCACGACCGCTACATCCCGAACGAGGAGGTCGGCGATTTCTTCACCGCCGCCGAGGCCGTCGTGCTGCCGTACAAGTCCGCCACGCAGAGCGGGATCATCCAGATCGCCATGAACTACGGCACGCCGATCATCACCACCGACGTGGGGGGGCTCGCCGAGGTCGTGAAGCACGAGGTGATGGGGTTCGTGGTGCCGCCGGAGGATCAGGCGGCGCTCGCCGCGGCGATCACCCGGTTCTACGCGGAGGAGAAGGAGGCGCCGTTCCGCGCCGCCGTGGAAGAGGAGCGGGCGCGCTATTCGTGGGAGCCGCTGGCGCTGGCGCTGGAGGAGTTCGCGGGAGGCGGTGGTTCGCGGAGTGCCGGGCCGCGCAGCGAAGTCGCCGAAACCGCACCCCCGGGGGCGACCGGATCGGGGTCCGCCGGAGGCCCGCCGCGATGAAAAAAGTTCTGATCGTGGCCTACTACTTTCCTCCGAGCGGAGGTCCCGGCGTCCAGCGCGTGCTCAAGTTCGCGAAGTTCCTGCCGGAATTCGGCTGGGAGCCCTCGATCCTGACCGTGAAGGATGGCGACTACCCGGCCCGCGACCCGTCCCTGCTCAAGGAAATCCCGGAATCGCTTCCGGTCACCCGGACGCCGATCCTCGAGCCGTATTCCCTCTACCGCACCCTGACCGGCAAGAAAAAGGGGGAGGCGGTGGACGTGAACACGAATTACAAGCCGGGCACGAAAGTCGGGATGGCGGAAAAGCTGGCCCAGGCGATCCGGGCCAACCTGTTCATCCCGGACGCCCGCGTCGGCTGGCTGGTCCACGGCGTTCCGGCGGGCGTCAGGATGGCCCGCGAACTGGACGTCGACTTGATCTTTTCCTCTTCCCCCCCTTACACTTGCGCGCTTTTGGGTCGGGCCATTGCCCGGCGGGTCGCCCGTCCCTGGGTCATGGAACTCAGGGATCCGTGGACCGGCTTCCTGTCGGCGCCGGTCCGCTACGGGCCGTCGAAGGCGATCGACCGTCACCTGGAAAAATCGTGCGTGGCGGATGCCTCGCGGCTCGTCGTGGCCTGGCGAGGGATCGAGCGGGACCTGGCCGGGAAGGATCCCGGTTTCGACGCCACGAAGGTGCGCCTGGTGGAGAACGGGTTCGACCCCGACGACCTGGCGGCGGTGGAACCGAAACCCTTCGACCGGTTCACGATCGTCTACACCGGCTCGATGTACGGTGTGCGGAACCCGGACACGTTCCTCCAGGCGGTGGCGCGGCTCATCGAATCGGGACGCGCGAAGCCGGACGAGATCCGGGTCGTGTTCGTCGGCCGGTTCGGCGACGAAGTCCGGGCCATGTTTCACCGGCCGGAACTGCAGGGCATTGTCGAGGACGCCGGTCACGTGCCGCACTCCGAGAGCGTGCGGTACACGCTCGGCGCCGACGTCCTGCTGCTGGTCGTCGACGACGTGAAGGGGAGCGAGGGGATCGTTCCCGGCAAGGTGTTCGAATACATCGGGAGCCGGAGGCCGGTGCTGGCCATCGCCCCCGAGGGGGACGTGGCCGACCTGATCCGGAAGACGAACGCCGGCCGGGTGGTGGATCGTCACGACGTGGCCGGCATGGCCGATCAACTGGCGGCCTGGCTCGAGGAGCACCGCCGGACCGGACGCGTGGCGTTTCCCGGGCACGAGGCGGAAGTGGAAAAACTGTCGCGGAGGGATCGGACCCGGCTGCTGGCCGGCGTCTTCGATGAAACCGCGGGGAACCGGGCCTTGAGGCCCGACCGGAGAGGATCATGAGCAAGCAGAAAGCAAAGGCCGCCCCGCGGCGTGAACGCCCGGCCGTGGCCGACGCCCCCGCACCCGGGATCTTCGGCAGCCATCCGAAAATCGCGGCGCTCGTCTTCCTCGCCGTGTCGCTCGTCGTCTTCTTCGCGCCGCTCCTCTTCCAGGGAAAGGTGTTCCTCCCGCCGGACAACATCGCGTCGCACAGCCACAAGACCTATCTCGACGAGGTCTTTGCCACCGGCGAGTATCCGCTCTGGACGCCGTACCTCTTCTCCGGCATGCCGTCGCTCGGGAGCATGATCGCGGCGCCGTACACGAACCCGTTCAGCCTCCTGCTGACGCCGTTCGCCGGAAACAGCTATCTCGTCGTCTACTATTTCCTCATCGGCGTGTTCACGTTCTTCCTGGCCCGGCGCCGAACGCAGTCCGTGTTCGCCGCGCTGTTCGCCGCCGTGTCGTTCGTCTACTGCACGCACGTCATCGGCTGGGTGATGGCCGGCCACAATTCCAAGCTGGCCACCTGCGTGTTCCTGCCGGCCATCCTGCTGCTTGTCGACCGCCTGCTCGACAGGCCGTCCGCGCTCACGTTCGGCTGGCTGGGGCTGGCCGTGGGGCTGTCCATCGTCACGTCGCACATGCAGATCACCTACTACGCGCTGCTGTCCGCGGGCCTCCTGCTCCTCGTGACCACGCTCTACCGCCTCCGCGCGAAGGAGGCGGGCCTGTCGCTGTGGGTGGCCTGGGCGCTGTTCGGCCTCGCGATCCTGGTGGGGATCGGCGAATCCTCGGTCCTGTCGATGCCGGTCCGCGAATACTCCCACTACTCGATCCGCGGCGCCGAGGGCGCCGGTCTCACCCGCGAGTACGCCACGAACTGGTCGTTCCATCCGCTGGAGACGCTCACGTTCCTGGTCCCGGCGTTCTTCGGCTTCGGCAACCAGACGTACTGGGGGTGGATGCCGTTCAACGAGGCGCCGCACTACATGGGGATCCTGCCGCTGCTGCTCGCCGCCGTCGGCTTCGTGCTCTGCCGCCGCGACCGCTTCGCCGTCTTCTTCCTGGTGCTCGGCGTCTTCGGCCTGTTCGTGGCGTTCGGCAAGGAGTTCCCGGTTCTCTACGACCCGATGTTCAACTTCCTGCCGTACTTCAACAAGTTCCGTGTGCCGAGCATGGCCCTGGTGATGACGCAGCTGTCGGTGGCGATCCTCGCCGCGCTGGGGATCGACCGCCTGCTCGCCCCGGGAACGGACGCCGAGCGGACCGCGCGGGCCGCCACGTTCCGGAAGACCCTGGTGATCTTCGGCCTCGTTTTTCTCGGGGCGGGGTTCACGGTGCTGTTCGGCAAGGGGTGGCTGACGTCGGTCGCCGCGGCGAAGATCGGACCGCAGGCGGCCGATGCCGCGGTGTCCCGCGCCGGGCGCGAATTCCTGCTCGTGCTGCTGTTTTTCGCCGCCGGCGCCGGAGTCCTTCTCGCGTATCTCAACCGCGCGCTGCCGCGCGCCGCGGCGCTTGCGCTGCTGATGCTCATCACCCTGGCGGATCTCTGGGTCGTCGGGCTCCAGCAGGCGCACTACCAGACGGTCACGGACCAGAAGAACGTGTTCGCGCCCACCGGCACCGTCGAGTTTCTCAGGAAGGATCCCGGCCTGTTCCGCATCATGCCGCTCAACGCGCCGCTCGCCCCGTCTCCGAACTGGTGGTGCTACTTCAAGCTGTACAGCGCCCACGGCTACCATCCGGCCAAGGTCAAGGTGTACCAGGACATGCTGGACGACCAGGGCGCGCTCGGGCTCACGAATCCGCTCCGCGCCGGCAACCTCAACTTCATGAAGATCACGAACGTCAAGTACATGATCTTCTCGCAGGAGGGGCTGGAGCGCGGGCTCGACGTGCGCGTGGCCAACGTGGCCACCGGCGTCACCGGCGGGGGGCAGACCGTGGCCGAGTACACGTACGAGCTGAACAACCCCCTGCCGCGGATGTTCTTCGTGGACCGCGTGCGGGTGATCGCCGACCCGCAGCAGACGCTCCGGGCCATGGCGGATCCGGCCTGGGACCCCGCGAGCGAGGCGTTCGTGACCGCCGACCCGGGCGCCGCGATCGACCCGGCCGGGGAAGCCGCGCGGGCCGAGATCACCGAATACGGGCCGCATCACATCAAGGCGAACGTGACCGCCACCGGCACGAATTTCCTGTTCCTCTCCGAGGTCTACTACCCCGAGGGGTGGACGGTCCGGCTCGACGGCCGCGACGTCCCGGTGATGCGGACCAACTACGGCTTCCGCGGGATCGTCGTGCCCCCCGGCGCGCACGCGCTGACGCTCGACTTTTCCGACCCGGCGTTCGTCACCGGAAAGACGGTTTCGCTGGCGTCGTACGGTTTCGTCCTGCTGACGATCCTCGGCGGATTCGTCCTCGACCGGCGCCGGAAGACCGCGGCCTGATCCGGGGCCGATGAACGCCACCGCCACACCCGGCCCGGGCGCGGATGGCCCCTCGATGTCTTCCGGCGGTTCCGGCCTGTCCGAAGCCGTGGAAGCCCTGCGCGGCCGGCTCGGCCGGGCCCCCGCGTCGATCCTGTTCCTGGCCCGGGCCGACATGGAGGTGGGGCTGGCCGTCACCGAGGCGTTTCCCGGGGCCCGCGTGACCATCCTCACGAAGAACGATTTCCAGGGGATGCGCCGCCGCGACATCCTGAAGAAACTGCGCGGACACCGCTGCGACCTCTTCCTGCTCCATGACGGCACCGACGCCTGCCGGCGCCTCGGCGACCTCTACCGCCTGGCCGCGATCCTCATGAACGCGCGCCGGCGCTTCGTCCTCGCCGCCGACGTCCGGCGGAACCGCCTCGCGCCGGGGTGGAGCCTCACCGAGGTGCACCCGCTGCGGTCGCTGCCCGGGCTCCTGTGGCGCCTCCTGATCGAGGCGCTGCTCGTGCCGCCGCTCGTCCTCACCACGCCGTCGGGCCTGAAGACGGACCGGCGCAAGGGCGACCGCCGCATCCCCGATCCGGAACGGCCGCTCCGGATCGCCTATCTCCGCACCGATTTTTCGTTCGGGATCACCGCGGGAGGTTCGGTCAGCCACATCTCCGGCGTCAGCTCCGGACTCCTCGGCCTCGGCCACACCATCGAGTACCTGTCGTCGGACGCGCTGCAGGACATCGATCCCGAGTGCCCGGTGACGGTGATTCCGCCGGACGACCGGATCCGGATCATGGACGAGGCCGCCCGGATCGCCTATCACCACAAGTTCGTCAAGACGGGGCTGGCGCGGCTCCGGGAACGCCCACCGGATCTCATCTACCAGCGCCACAGTTCGTTCAGCGCCGCCGGCGCGCTGCTGGCCCGCGCGCTCGGCGTGCCGCTGGTCCTCGAGGCGAACCACTCCGAGGTGGCCGTCCTCATGATGTGGAGCCGTCTCGGGCTCAGGGACCTGGCGCTCAAGATGGAGCGCTGCGCGTTCGCCAACGCCGACGTCATCGTGTCGGTGTCGAACAACGGTGCCGCCGCACTCCGGGAGTACGGCGCGGATCCGGCGAAGATCCTCGTCAACCCGAACGGCGTGGACGAGCGGCGGTTCCGCCCCGACCTCGACGGAGCGGCCGTCCGGGCCCGGTATGGCTTCGGCCCCGGCGACCTCGTGTGCGGATTCGTGAGCACGTTCACCCGCTGGCACGGCACGCTGTTTCTCGCCGAGGTCCTGGCCGACGTGGCGGCCCGTCATCCGGAGATCAAGTTCCTGTTCATCGGTGACGGGGATCTCCGTTCGGCGCTCGAGACGAGCGTGGAGAGCCGGGGACTGTCCGCGCAGGCGGTGTTCACCGGCCTGATTCCGCTCGACACGGTGCCGGAGCACCTGGCCGCCTGCGATTTCTTCATCGCTCCGAACGTGCCGCTCGTGGACGGGACGCCGTTCTTCATGTCGCCGGTCAAGCTGTTCGAGTACATGGCCATGGGGAAGGCGGTCGTGGCCGCGGACCTCGGCCAGATCGGGGAAGTGATCGAGGACGGGGAAAACGGTATCCTCTTCCCGGCCGGGTCGCGCGAGGGGTTCCTCGCGGCGATCGACCGGGTGGCCGGCGATCCCGGATTGCGGGCGCGGCTCGGGGAGCGGGCCCGCGCCGACGCGGTGGCCCGGCATACGTGGCGCCGGAACGTCCGGAGAACGCTCGAGTTTCTCGACGCGCAACTGAAGGGGAAGGGGACGGAATGAGCCGGAAGGAACGGGTGGTCCTGTTCGGAGGCGGCGGCTTCATCGGCAGCCACCTGGCCCGCGAACTCCTCGACGCGGGGTATCCGGTGCGGATCTTCGACCGGAAGAACTGCAACTGGTCGAACTTCGACGGCGTGATGGACCGGATCGAGGCGTTCGAGGGGGATTTCGTGAACGTCGTGGACGTGCGCGCGGCCCTCGACGGCTGCGGCGCGGCGATCCATCTCGTGTCGTCCACGCTTCCGTCCACCAGCAACGAGAACCCCGTGTACGACATGGAGGCGAACGTGGTGGCCACGCTGCGGTTCCTCGACGCGGTGCGCTCGTTGAAGGTCGGCCGGATGCTGTTCATCTCCTCGGGCGGCACCGTGTACGGCCGGGCCCGCCGCCTGCCGATTTCCGAGGACGACCCGACCGATCCGCTCTGCTCGTACGGCATCGGCAAGCTGGCCATCGAGAAGTACGTCGGCCTCTACCGCCATCTCCACGGGATGAACGCGTCGGTGTTCCGGATCGCCAACCCCTACGGCGAGCGGCAGAACCCGGCGGCGGCGCAGGGCGCGGTGGCCGTGTTTCTCGCCCGGGCCCGCGCCGGGCAGCCGATCCGGATCTGGGGCGACGGGGAGGCGGTCCGCGACTACATCTACATCGGCGACGTGGCCCGGGCCCTGCGCATGGCGCTCGACACGAATACGGACGGGGCGCTCTACAATGTGGGAACGGGAACGGGTACGAGCCTCAACGCGCTGATCGCGGCGATGCGCTCCGTGACCGGCCTGCCGCTCCGGGTGGACTACGAGCCGGGGCGCCCCCTCGACGTGCCCGCGAACGTCCTCGACGTGTCGCGGATCCGGAAGGACCTCGGCTGGCGGCCGGAGGTCGGCCTCGAGGATGGGCTGGCCCGGACCTGGGCGTGGTTTTCGGGGGAACCAAAGCGCAAAAATTAGCCCGGGCGTGCCGGGTCACCAGGGTCTATACTCAGTTTTCGGGAGGCCGCTCCGGACCGTCCCGCACGGTCCCGTCGTGATCCCGCTCCCGCTTCGACCGTTCCCTTCCAAGGAGAGTGCCATGCAGTCCGGAGTCAGGGTTGGAATCGCTCTTCGCCGCACTTTCGTTGCAACTCCCGCACGGATGATCGTCCTCGGTTTTCTCGCGTGCCTGTTCGGCCTGCTGATCCCGCCGCCCACCGCGACCGCAGCGTCCGCGCCCGGAATCGACCGATTCGTCGGCGCCGGCGGCGCGCTGGACATGGAAGCGATCCGGAACTCCGGCATCGAGGGGAATCTCGATCTCGACGGCTTCCGGGTGCGGATCGACGCGGCGGGCGTGCCGATCGCGGCCCCGGCGTCCGAGCCGGGCCCGTCGCTCGACGACGGCAAGTGGACGGCCGGTTTCGACCCTCCCGCCGCCGGCATGAACGGTTTCGTGAACGCGATGGCGGTGTACAACGGAGAGCTGATCGCCGGCGGTGACTTCACGACGGCGGGGGGCGCACCGGCCCTGCGCATCGCGCGGTGGAACGGCGCCGCGTGGGCGCCGCTCGGAAGCGGCATGAACGGAATCGTCTGGTCGCTGGCGGTGTACAACGGCGAGCTGATCGCCGGCGGGACCTTCTCCAGTGCCGGCGGCACCGCGGCCAGCCGCATCGCCCGCTGGGACGGGGCAACCTGGAAGAACCTCGGTTCGAACTCCACCAGCGGCGGCCCGGTCTACTCGCTGGCCGTCCATGACGGAAGGCTCGTGGCCGGCGGCGGCTTCAACCAGATCGGCGGCCTCGCGGTCAGCGGGATCGCGCAGTGGAACGGCACCGCCTGGAGCGTCGTGACCGCCACCGGCACGAACGGAACGGTCTACGCGCTCTACTCCGACGGCGTGGACCTCTACGCCGGCGGATCGTTCACCAGCGTGGGCGGCGTCGCGGCGCAGAAGATCGCCCGCTGGAACGGCGCCAGCTGGAACGCCCTCGGCGGCGGGATCACCGGGACCACCGGGAACGCCGAGGTCTACGCCATCACGACGTACGCCGGCGAGATCATCGCCGCCGGTCCGTTCGACCTGGCGGGCGGCGTGTCCGCGAACAACGTGGCGGCCTGGAACGGCGCGAACTGGCATGCGCTCGGCCTGGGCGTGGATGTCGGTACCCGCTCGCTCGCCGTGCTCGGCGGCCACCTCTACCTCGGCGGCGCGTTCACGACCGCGGACGGCAACCCGGCGCTGAACATCGCGCGGTGGAACGGAACGGCGTGGAGCGCCGTCAGCCAGGGGATGAACAACCGGGTCTCGGCCCTGACCGTCTACAACGGCATGGTTCACGCGGGCGGCTGGTTCACCGCGGCCGACGGCAAGGCGGTCGGCTACATCGCGGCGCTCGCCGGCGGAGCCTGGACCGCCCTCGGGAGCGGCGGCCAGGGGATGAACAACTGGGTTCTCGCGCTGGCCGTGTACAACGGGACCCTCGTGGCCGGCGGGTGCTTCACCGTGGCGGGGACCACGCCGGCCAACGCGATCGCCGCCTGGAACGGCACGTCGTGGTCGGCGCTCGGCAGCGGGATCAGCGGGTCCACGCCGTGCGTGAACGCGCTCATCGTGTGGAACGGCGATCTCTACGCCGGCGGATCGTTTTCCATGGCCGGGGGAGGCCCGGCCAACGGCATCGCGCGCTGGAACGGCACGTCCTGGAGTGCCGTCGGCGGAAGCGTCAGCAGCACGGTCTACGCTCTCGGCCGCTACGGCGGCGACCTCATCGCAGGCGGCAGCTTCCTGTTCGCCGGCGGCAACCCGGCCAACCGGGTCGCGCGCTGGGACGGCACGAACTGGCATCCGCTCGGTTCGGGTCTGAACGGAAACGCCGAGGCCTACGCGTTCACGGAATACGACGGCGCACTGATCGTGGCCGGCCCGTTCACGAGCGCCGGCGGCATCCCCGCCAATAACGTGGCGGCGTGGGACGGAACGAACTGGCACGCGCTCGGCCAGGGAGTGGACGTCGGCACCCGGTCGCTCGCGGTCTTCCAGGGCGATCTCATCCTCGGCGGGGCGTTCACGACGGCCGACGGAAATCCGGCGATGAACATCGCGCGCTGGAACGGCACGAGCTGGAGCGCCATGGGGCTCGGCATGGATCTCCGGGTGACCGCCCTCGCGATCTACAACGGCAGCCTCATCGCCGGCGGCTGGTTCACCCAGGCGGACGGCGCTCCGGCCAACCGGGTGGCCCAGTGGACCGGAACGGGCTGGACGACGCTCGGATCCGGAACGAACGGGGATGTCCAGGCGCTGATGGTCTACAACCTCGCCCTCTTCGTCGGCGGCCGATTCACCACCGCGGGGGGGCAACCATCGTCCTACATCGGCTGCTGGACGGAAATGCCCCCGGTGGCGGTCCGGCTGGCCTACTTCACCGCCTCACGCCGCGACGGGGAGGCCGTGCTGGGCTGGGGGGTGGCCGAGGCCCTGGATCACGCCGGATTTCATGTCTACCGGACCGAGGCGGGGGAGCGCCGCCGGGTGACGGAGCACATGCTCTCCGGACGATCGGAGTACACCTTCACGGACGCCACGGCGCCCGAAACGGAAACGGAGTACTGGCTTGCCGAAATCTCCCGATCCGGTGCCACCGGATGGCACGGGCCCGTCGTTCTCGGGGCCCTGAGGCCGGATGTCGGCATCGCGCGCCTCGGGCCGGGATATCCCAATCCGTTCCGCGGTTCCCTGTCCGTCGATTTCCACGTCCCCGTGGCGGGGCCGGTTTCCCTCACCCTTTTCGACCTCCAGGGGCGTAAAATAGCCGTGCTGGTTGACGAAGTGGCCGAAGCCGGGGATCATTCCGCGTTCTGGTCCGGTTCCCGCGATGACGGGCGGCCCGTGACCGGCGGAACGTACTATCTCCGACTTGAGTCCGGGGGGCATGTGCTCACGCGCAAGGTGTTGCGCCGCTGAGAGATCCCGTCCGGAAGCCGTGTACCTTAGAGGAGTTTGAGTGAGCAGGCCAGTCGAGGCGCCGGACGAGAGTCTCAAGAAACAGGTCCACGATTTCTGGAATTCACGCCCCTGCGGAACGCAGTTCACCGGCCTCGAATGGGGCGACCGCACGTTCTTCGATTCCGTGGAGCGGGAACGCTACCTCCGCCAGCCGTTCATGCGGGAGGTCGTCGGGTTCGACCGGTACGCCGGAAAGAAACTGCTCGAGATCGGCTGCGGCCTCGGCACCGACACGCTGCAGTTCGCCCGGGGCGGGGCGCTCACGACCGGCGTCGACCTGACCGAGGAATCGGTGGCGCTGGCCCGCAAGCGGTTCGAGATCTACGGCGTTCCCGGCGAGTTCCGGGTGGCCGACGCGGAAAACCTCCCGTTTCCCGACGCCACGTTCGACGTGGTCTACTCGTTCGGCGTCCTCCATCACACGCCGGACACGCCGAAGGCCGTCCGCGAGGTGGAACGGGTTCTGAAGCCGGGCGGCCGGATCGTCATCATGCTCTACCACCGGCGGTCCACCCACCTCTGGCTCGGCTACCCGGTGTTTCTGCTGCAGCGCCTGCGCCAAGGCAAGAGCCCGTTCGTGTCGTTCGACGAGTACTTCCGCATGTACGACGGCGAGGGGAACCCGCTCGGCAAGGCCTACACCCGTTCCGAGGTGCGCTCCATGTTCTCCCGGTTCGAGAATCTCGAGTTCGAAACGCATGATCCGCACCGCCCGCGGCAGGGGGCCCTGATGAACCGGATCCTGCTCGGGCTCGGCCGGCGCTACGGGTTCTGGCTGATCTTCCACGGCAACAAGCATGCCGCAGGAGCCGCATGATCAATCCCGAAACGTTCCGTCTCTCCGTCTTCTTTCCGGCCTACTACGACGAGGAAAACATCCCCAAGGTGACGGAGTCCGCGCTGCGCGTCATCCACGAGCTGGGGATCCGCACCTACGAGATCGTCATCGTCGAGGACGGCAGCCCCGACCGCACCGGCGAAGTGGCCGACGCGCTCGCCGCGAAGCACCCGAACGTCCGGGTCATCCATCACGAGCGGAACCGCGGCTACGGCGCGGCGCTCAAGACCGGCTTCGAAAGCGCCCGGTACGACTGGGTGTTCTATACGGACGGCGACAACCAGTTCGATCTCGACGAGCTGAAGAAGTTCGTGGCACTGACGCCGTACACGGACATCGTGGCCGGATTCCGGATCAACAAGCAGTACTCCGCGTACCGGAAGTTCACGTCGTTCATCTACAACCTGGTTCTGCGGCTCCTCTTCGACATCCGCGACCGCGACGTGGACTGCGCGTTCAAGATCTTCCGCCGCGACCTCTTCGACAAGATCAGGATCGAAAGCAAGGACGCGTTCATCGACGCGGAGATCGCCATCAAGGCGCGGCTGCTCAACTACTCGTCCACGGAAATCGGCGTGACCCACCTGCCGCGGATGGACGGCGTGTCCACCGGGGCCCGCCCCAGCGTGATCTTCCGCACGATCGGCGAGATCCTGTCCTACCACAAGCGCTACAGGAAGGCGCTGGCCCGGGTGCGGGGCGGTCACGATCCGGGCCCGGAAATCCTCGGCCGGCAGGCGTCCTCGTGACCGACGCACGCTCACCCGAAGTCCGCGCCGCGCTTTCGGTGCTGCGACGCGCCGCACCGCCGCCGCGGTCACCCGCGGCCACCGCTCGCGGCGCCGCAAACCCGACCCTCGGGAACCCCGCGGGCGCCCGGCCTGTTCAAGGAGTCCGTCCGGGGCACGCCCCCTGCCTTTCGCATCACCGAAATGGAGACAGTCCGATGACCGCATTCCGCTCCGAAGATCGTGCCCGCATCCGTGCGCACCGCCGCGTGCCGGGCGGGGCATTTCACCCGGCCCGGCGGTTCGCTCCGGTGTTTCTGCTGGCGCTCGCCGTCCTGCTCACGACCGGCCGGACCGCGGCCGCCGCGGAGAAGAGCCGGCCGCCGGCCCCGTCGATCTACCGCATGGCGGATCTGACCACCACCGACGCCGCGCGCCTGAACCGCGAAAAGACGGTGGTGATCCTTCCGGTGGCCCCGATCCAGACGCACGGCCCGCATCTGCCGGCCGGAACCGACCTGGTCCTCGCCGACGCGCTCGTCCGGGAAACCGCGTCCCGCATCCGCGCGAAAAAGCCGGAGTACACGGTGCTGATTCTCCCGCCGCTGCCGGTCGGCACCGGATCGTTCGTGGAGTACGGCAACATCTACGCGCATCCGGCCACGATCAGCATGAGCTCCGACGTGCTCCTGACGTTCCTCTACGACTGGATGCTCTGGCCCGCGGAGAACGCGTTCTGGAACTTCTTCATCGTGTCCACGCATCCGGGCGCCGAGAACATGCGCGTCCTCGGCGAAGCCGCCGATTTCTTCACCGAGGTCTACGGAATGAACACCGTCAACGTCACGAGCCTGGTGATGGCCGACTCGGTGGAGACGTCGCGCCTGGCGGCCGCCGCGGCCCAGGCCGCGCCGAAGGCGCCGGTGTCCGCGCCGATCTTCGAGATGCACGGCGGACTCCTGGAAACGTCGATGATGCTCGCCGTCGACCCGGCGCGCGTCGAGCCCGGATTCAAGGATCTCGTTCCGCTTGCGGTCGGATCGTTCGAGCAGCAGGCGAAAACCGCCCAGGCCTTCGGCTGGCCCGGATACTTCGGCGTTCCCTCCGCGGCCACCCCGGAACTGGGGCGCACCGTCCTCGGCCTGCTGGCCGACGCGAGCGCCTCCGTCATCCTGGACACGGTGGGCGGTGTTCCCTGGCAGAGCCGCCCGAAACTGGAGGACGAGCTGCCGAGAAACTTCTGGCTGCGCGAAACGGTCCGCGGCGCCGAGATCTACCAGAAGATCAAGCGGGACCGCTTCGACGCGTGGCTCAAGATGCGCCGGGACGTCGAGGAAGAGAACCGCAAGAACCGGTCCGGACGGTAAGCGCCCGGCATGTGCGGCATCTGCGGCGTTTTCCACTACGGCACCGACCGGAGAGTGGACGAGAACGCCCTGGCCCGGATGACGGCGGCCATGGTTCACCGCGGTCCGGATGACGACGGCCGCTACATCAGCGCGGACGGCCGGACCGGGTTCGGGTTCCGGCGACTGTCGATCGTGGATCTCTCCGGCGGCCACCAGCCGATGCACAACGAGGACGAGTCCGCGTGGATCGTGTTCAACGGGGAGATCTACAACCACGCCGAGCTCCGCCCCGGGCTGGAGGCGAAGGGGCACACCTACCGGACGCGTTCCGACACGGAAACGATCCTCCACCAGTGGGAGGAGTCGGGGGACGACGTCGTCCGGAAACTGTCCGGCATGTTCGGCCTGGCGATCCACGATGCGGCGAACAACCGGCTGTTCGTGGCCCGCGACCGGATCGGCATCAAGCCGATCTACTACCACGACACCGGTTCCGCGTTCCTGTTCGCCTCGGAGATCAAGGCGCTCCTCGAGCACCCCGATGTGCCGAGACGGTTGAACCGGAGAAAGCTTCCCGAGTACCTCGCCTACCTGGCGGTGAGCCCGCCGCACACCCTCTTCGACGGGATCATGAAACTGCGCGCCGGCCACACGCTGACCGTGGAGCAGGGTTCCGGCCTGAAGCCGGCCCGGCGCTACTGGACTCCGCTGCCCGAGGCGGGCGCCCCGCTGATCACCGACCCGAACGAGGCCTCGGCCGCCGTCCTCTTCGGGTTGAGGGAGGCCGTGAGGGCGCGCCTGATGAGCGATGTCCCGTTCGGCGCGTTCCTGTCGGGGGGCGTCGACTCCAGCGCGATCACCGCCCTCATGGCGGCGGAAATGGACCGTCCCGTCGACACGTTCTCCATCGGCTACAAGGACGACCCGGACTTCAACGAATTCGACTTCGCGCGCAGGGTGGCCGGCCTGTTCGGCACGAACCATCACGAGGTCCGGATCGATCACGCGGATTTCAAGGCGTTCCTGCCGAAGCTCGTCCATCACCAGGACGAGCCGATTTCCGATCCGGTCTGCGTGCCGCTGTACCACGTGGCGAAGCTCGCCCGCGACTCCGGCGTGATCGTGACGCTGGTCGGCGAGGGGTCCGACGAGCTGTTCTTCGGCTACACCTGGCACAACCGGATCCGCCGGATGTACGAAACCTGGTGGCGTCCGCTGTCGAAGCTGCCCGGGCCGCTCAAGGCCGGGGCCAGCGCTGCGCTGTCGCCGCTCGTCGACCCCGCCCGGCGCGACTTCCTCGACCGGTTCGGCGCGGGCGCCGAGCCGTTCCTTGGCGGGGCGGTCACGTTCTACGACACGGAGCTCGAAAGCCTGCTGGCGCCCGAGGTGCTGGCCGGCGGCGATCCGCCGCGGAACGCCGTCGACGCCCTGTACGCCGAGGCGGACGGCGTCCTCGATCCGGAGGATTTCACCCGGCGGTCCACCTATCTCGAGCTCATGTACCGGCTGCCCGAGCTGCTGCTCATGCGCGTCGACAAGATGACGATGGCCACCTCGGTGGAGGGGCGGGTTCCGTTTCTCGATCACCGGGTCATCGAACTGTCGTTCCGGATCGCCGCCGACCTCAAGGTGCGGGACGGCGTGACGAAGTGGGTGCTCAAGGACGCGCTCAAGGATCTGCTCCCGGCGGAAATCCTGCACCGGAAGAAGCTCGGCTTCCACGTTCCGGTGACGTCCTGGTTCGGCCGCGACCTGGCCGGGTGGGCGCGCGAGATCCTGCTCGATCCGGACGCCCCGACGACCGGCCTCTTCCGCCGGGAGGCCGTGGAGGAGCTGCTGGATCGCCAGGCGCGGGGCGGCGTCAACTTCGGGATGAGGATCTGGGCGCTCGTGAACTTTGCCCTGTGGCACCGCTACTGGATCGAACGGAAACCGGTCTGAGATGGATTCCAGCATCTATCACCAGTTCTACAAGGTCGAGGACCGCCACTGGTGGTTCGTCGGCCGCCGGGCGATCGTGGATGGATTCCTCGGGCGGATCTTCGGGCGGGGCACGTCCGGCCGGGGGGGACGCAGCCCCGGCGAAGCAGCCGGACCGGCCGGATCCGCACCCGGTGCCGTTCCGCCGCACGAAGAGGAGCGACGCATCCTCGACGTGGGCTGCGGCACCGGCGGCATGCTGCCGCTCCTCGCGCGTTACGGCCGGGTCACCGGCGTCGATTCCGAGCCCCTGGCGCTGGAGTACTGCCGGAAGCGGGGGATCGAGGACGTGCATCTCCAGGACGCGTTTTCGCCCGGTGCGCCCTACGACGTCATCACGCTGTTCGACGTCCTCGAGCACGTGGAGGACGAAACCGGGTTCCTCGCGGTGATGAAGACCTGGCTGAAGCCCGACGGCCGGCTCGTTCTCACGGTTCCGGCGTTCCGGTGTCTCTGGAGCCGTCACGACGACCTGAACCGGCATCAACGGCGCTACACCCGGAAGCGGCTGGTGGCGGCGCTGGAGGGCGCGGGATTCGCGCCGGGGCGCACGTCCTATTTCAATACGCTGCTCTTTCCGCTCGCCGCGCTGTCCCGGCTCCTGGACAAGCGGAAACCGATCGAGGCCGGGAAGGACGAGGAAGAGATACTCAAGCCGCTGCGGATCGGTCCGTGGAACGGAATTCTCGCGGCGATTTTTGCGCTGGAACGCCACCTGCTGGGGGTCATGACGCTGCCGTTCGGCGTGTCGCTGTTCGCGGAAGCGCGGCCGGCGTCCGGTCGCGGCCGGGACGACGCGGGCGGTGTTCCGCTTCAGGGGGACGGGAGGGGAAGCAGGGAACCATGACGCACACGGGACGTTTCCGCGTGGAAACGGAAGGGAACAACGATGTCCTGGACGTGACGGAGGAGGTGCGGCAGATCGTCCGCCTGTCCGGCATCCGCTCGGGGATCGCGGTGATTTTCGTGGTGGGATCCACCGCGGCGGTCACGACGACGGAGGCCGAGCCCGGTCTCCTCACCCACGATCTGCGGGCGTACTTCGAGAACGTGGCGCCGGAGGGCGCCTACTACCGGCACGAGGAAACGTGGAACGACGACAACGGTCATTCGCACGTGCGGGCGTCGTCGGTCGGGCCGTCGGTCACGATACCGGTGATCGAGGCCGACCTGCCGCTCGGACGGTGGCAGCAGATCGTGCTCCTCGACTTCGACACGCGGAGCCGGAAGCGGGAGATGATCGTGCAGATCGTTGGGGAGGCCTAGGTCCTGAACAGGAGACACGGCATGATTTTCAGATGGATTGTTCTGACGGCGATCGGTGCGGCGCTCGTCGCGCCGTCCGGGGCGCGGGCCGCCGGTCCGGCCGCCCGGCTCACGAAGGCGGAGGCCGACTCGATCACCGCCGCCATCCTCAAGGACCGCGCGGACACCGAGGCGTGGCTCAAGTCGGCGTCGTCCTCGTACCTGGCCACGATCGGCCGCGTCGACTTCGAGGATCGCGCGTCGCTCGTCGTCGGAAGCGCCGCGGACGCCGACGTCCGGATCGATGACGCCGCCGTGTCTGCACGGCATCTCCGGGTGACGGTCGCCGGAGATTCGTTCGACGTGGCGGCGATCGACCCCGACGCCGTGTTCACGGTCGCGGGCGAAGCCGTGCGGAGCGCCCGCGTTGGCCCGTCGGCGATCGGCCTCGGCCGCTACACGCTCCGCCTGTCGCACCAGCGCTACCCGGCGGTCATCGTCTTCGATCCGGGCAGCCCGCGGTTCAGGGAGTACAAGGGGATCGAGTACTACCCGGTGGACCTGAGCTATCGCTGCGTGGCTCCGTTCATCGCGAACCCGAAGCCGGACACCACCGTCATCCTCTCGACGCGCGGCAATCTCCGGAAGGCGATCGTGGCCGGCTGGTTCGCGGTGACGCTCGGAGGAAAGTCGTTCCGGCTGGAAGCGAGCCGCCTGCTCGAACCCGGCGTCGGCGAAGACGACGTGTCGCTGTTCTTCAAGGATGCCACCACGGGAAAGGACACGTACTCCGTCGGTCGCTACGTGAACCCGGAAAGAATCTCCGACGACGTCTACGTGATCGACTTCAACATGGCCTACAACCCGGCCTGCGCCTACAGCCTGCACTACAACTGTCCGATTCCGCCGAAGGCGAACGAGCTGCCGATCCCGATCGAGGCGGGGGAGAAGGACGGGCACTACCTGGCGCACTAGTTCGGCTCACGAGCTTCTGCGGTCCGGACGCCGTTCTCCTCCTCGGGGGACGGCTCCGCTTTTCGGCTCACGTGCTTCTGCGGTCCGGACGCCGTTCTCCTCCTCGGGGGACGCTCCGTCTCGGCATCCCTGCCTCGACTCCGCT
Source organism: uncultured bacterium (assembly GCA_964596775.1). Taxonomy (GTDB): domain Bacteria; phylum Eisenbacteria; class RBG-16-71-46; order JABDJR01; family JAWXBZ01; genus CAZQVN01. The sequence goes on along the minus strand of CAZQVN010000011.1, from coordinate 53 downwards.
CGGCGCTCCGCACGGCTCCGCCATCCTGGCTCCGCCGGCTCCGCGACGCCCCC
>CAZQVN010000010.1:37902-97724 GCA_964596775.1 uncultured bacterium | reverse complement strand
ACAGGCCCTGCTGCGGCTGGGAGCCGGCGGAAGGACCTGGAATGAAGATCGCTGCTCGGGAGGCTCGAACGGGGGAGCGTATCGCGCTGGAGGACGCCGAGAGGGGCGTAGAAGCGGGAGAATCGAAATTGTCATGACATTTTCCGGGGCCGGGAGTAGGCTTTTCCCGGCACCGGAGGAGGAATGTCATGGCTGCTTCTCCCGCAGGTCGGCAGAAAGATCGCGCACTGCTCTCGGTTCTTCTGTTCCTCTCCGTATCCTGGGCACAGGCTCTGCCGGCGTCCGGGGAAAGCCGGATCGTTCTCTCCCCGACTTCCTACGAATATCAGGGCCGGGTCGGGTCCCGTTTCCAGGGGGATCTCCGCGTATCCAATGCCGGAACGTCCCTGCTGCACTACTCGATCACCACGGAGCCCGCGTGGCTGACCGTCACCCCGAGAAGCGGCAGCATCTACGGGGGATCCAGTCGTTGGCACTCGGCAGTGTCCTACACTCCGGGACTGGCCCCGGGTGATCACGAGGGTTGGATCACCGTCACTTCGAACGATCCGCAGAACCCGACGAGCCGGATTCCCGTCCGATTGTCCCTCAGCCCGAGCCGGGCCCGGATCATTGTCCTGACGGACTCACTGGTCTTCGAGGAAGCACTGTTCTACTGGCATCTCCAGCAGTCGCTGGTCGTCCGGAATCCCGGCGAAGACTGGCTGTCGATGCTGGCAACGAGCGACGTCCCCTGGATGAACGTCACGAACAGTGGCCTCGGGATCCCGTCCGGAAAGACGGACAGCCTCATCGTGAATCTTCGCACGAATGAGATGGCGGAAGGGACGCACCGCGGATCCATCACGATCGCCACAAACGTGCTTGACCGTCCATTCGTCACCATTCCCGTCACGGCCCGTGTGACGGAGCCGCGGCTCGAGGCCGGGCCCCCGACCGTGACGATCACGGCGCCATGGGGTGTGGTTGCGTCGGGCGGCTGGGATGTCAGCAACCATGGCAGCGGGGATCTCTACATCACGAAGGTTCCGGGGACGGGCCCGCCGTCCTGGCTGGACGCGCCCGGCCGCGTCATCGTGGCGCCGGGGGAGTCCGGACAGGTTTCGATGACGGTGAACCCCGCGGGACTCGCCGTCGGGGATTATTCCGGGGCGGTCAGCTACGGCACGAACGTCCGGGGACTGCAGAGCATGCTGATTTCCGTGAACCTCAGCGTGCGGCGCGTTCCGCCGACGCTTCACCCGGCCCGCTCGACCGTGGAGATCACCCGAGGGGCCGGATCGCCCCCGGCGGGAGATCTCCTGCAGATCCACAACAGCGGGAGCGACACGCTCGTCTACGAACTCGACGAGGCCGTACCCTGGCTCCGGGCCGGTCCCGATTCCGGATCGGTCGCGCCGGGGGGATCCGCGTATCTCCGCATCGAGACGGCGCCGGCCGGGCTGGCCCCGGGCACCCACGAGGGCGGGATCACGGTGCGATCCAACGATCCATCGCTTCCTGAGCGCACGATTCCGGTTGCCTTGAACGTCACGCCTGAGGTTCCGGAAGTGGACAAGGACCGGATCGGCGTCCGTGAACTCGGATTTGGATGTCTTTCAAAAGGGAGCAATGCGGCCTACCTGGAAATCACGGCGTTCCGAGCGGGCGAGGAGTACTCCTCGGAACTCGTGATCCGTGCCGAAGATCGAGAAGGACTTGTGCTGTTCGAAGCGCGTGGGCTCCTGGCTTCTCAATCCGGCCAGGAGACCTGGGAACCCGGCGTGACCCGACTCATTGCCGGTCCGGATTTCAGAAATCTCTTCGACCTTGTGCCCGACGCCCTGCTGCCCGGTCCGCTTGATCCGGTCGGAGGGACGATTTCGATCCTTCGTGACGTGAGCCCCCCCGAAGTCCTGCAGCGGTTTCATTACGGGCGCTCCGGCGGCCCCCTGACACCGGGCCCGCTCCGCAGCCTTCATCGCCAGGATCCGGCCCAGTTCCGGGACGGCGATCCGTCGCCGCGGCGGGCTTCCGGTCTTGAGGGGAGTGCAACGAGATGCCGTCCCTGCCCGATGAACCGGCTGACCGCCAACGGTGGCGGCCTGGTCACGGACTCTCCTGGTCTCTGGTTCCCGTCTCCCGTGGACGTACCGAGCCCCTCGTCCGTGATCGGATACAGTCACGTGAACGGAACGGTTCATGTGGGTGGACGAACCGGGGCGAGCGCCGAGTTCAAGGACCACTACCATGTCACCGCGCCGTGGGGGGGGTGGCCGATCGAGTTCAAGGCATTCCTTCGGATTACGAATCAGCTCACCTCCAGCGGGCAGTATGCGGGCGCATCGGGAAGCGTTTCGCTGCAGCGTGATGACGAGCCGGCCGCCACGTTCGATCGGAGCACGGCGCGGCCTGCCGAACCGCAGAACGGGTACGTCACCGTTCCCATTGTTCTCGACGCCGGTGAGTCCTTTGAACTGACGACCCGAGCGAGCGTTCGCGTTGAACTGCACGGTGGTCAGGGCATCGTGAAAACATGGCTTGGATTCTACGATCTTCCGCCGGGTGCCCAGGTTGTGTCTTGCCAGGGGTTCACAACCCCGGCGATCGCCGCGCCCGAGATCCGGCCCATCAAGGCCTCGCGGAGCCCGGCCGGGATCGACGTGGTCTGGGGAGACGCCGGGTCGCCCCGCCTCGTGACCGTGGCCCGCCGTGTCGATTCGGGGCCATGGTCTCCGGTCGGCTCCGCCGAAGTGGACGGGGGGCGGGTCCGTTTCAGCGATGCCGGTACCGACGCGGGCCATGGCTACGAATACAGGATTCTGAATGTGGATCGCACATGGGGCGCCACGATGAGGGTCGATCCGATCGAGCGCCCCCCCCACACGCTGGCCATACATGTTCCCGTTCCGCTCCATGGCACCGCGAGCATCCACGTGACACTACCGGATGCGGGCCCCGCGGAAGTCGAGTTGTTCGATGTGGCCGGACGCCTGAGAACCTGCATCAGCCTGGAGGGGATGGGGCCGGGTATTGTTCCGGTCGACCTGGACAGGGGGACGGGGCTTTCGTCGGGAGTCTATTTCCTGCGCCTCACCCACGGAGAGGAAAGATTGACGGAACGGATCGTCCTGATCCGTTGAGGCACTCACTCCGCCTCTCGAAGCCGTGGAGTCTGACGGGGACGGGGCCCGGGTGAAGACGCCGGTCGACCCGAAGACGGGGGAGCCCGGACGGCGGCTACGGAAGCGCCGGGGAAGCGGCCCTGCGCGGCGACTGGCGTCCGACGGCTTCGGTCTTCGTCGCGATGTACGACGGAACTCCCCCGACAACCTGTGACTTTCCCTAAGAGCTCGAGGAAAGGTCCCGGCGAGGAAAGGTCCCGGCGCCCTGACGGGTCTGGCATGGTTTCGTCGCGTCTTCCAACGTGGGCCGACGATCTCGTGATCGCTCCGGCTCGGAGTTCCCGGCCGCCGTGCCCGCTTACCGGTCAAGGAAGGAGACCCCCCGTGTCCGTCACCCGTTCGATCGTCCGTGTCGCGGTTCTTCGCGCGGCCGCACCGCTGTCCCTGGCCTGCTGCCTTTTGCTGGCCGGCTGCAAGTCTTCCTCGCCCTCGAAACCCGATCCGAACCCCGCGCAGGGGCGAGTCGTGCTCCTTGGAAACGACAGCGTCTTCGATGTCAGCGTCAGCGCCGGCTCCAGCTCCGATTGCCGGGATTCGCGCCGGGTCGAACCGGCGGACGACGACTTCTCGCCCGTGTACCTCGATTATGACCTGTCCTGCTCCGCCGTGGTCCAGGGGGAGGGTCACTCCGCCAATATGGCCGTCAAGGGCACCGTGACCTGGACGTTCGACGGGCCTGACGACACGCTGTCGGAGGTCCGCATAGTCATGGAGGCGGTGGGAAATCGCTCGCGAACCGGTCTCGCGAGCAGCGGAGCATTGCTGCGGCTCCGGTTCCGTTTTGATGTGAGCGGCAAGCCCCTGGCCTACCGAGCCACGGGAGCGATCAACTACGCAGATTCCTTCCCCGATTTCTTCGTCCTCAAGCGCGTCGGCTCGCCGGCAGGGTCCGAACTGTTCGCGGAGTACGGCCAGGGGTTCGGGGAAGCCGGGTCGCTCTCGCTGGACGAGTCCGGCACGCTGGCCGAGGGGGTCTACGAGGTCTGGGTGGAGTTGCTGACCGTCGACTGGTTTACGGAAGACTTGTTGTTTGTGCTTCACTTCGGGGAGGTGGACCCCTCCTGAATCTTCGGGGAACGACTCGGACACAACGAGTGCCTCCTCGAGTGACAACGGCCTCTCCCCCCTCCCCGCCGGAACTCGTGGTAGATGAGCGGCATGAGGTGGTCCATGGCCGTCCGGCCCGCCAAGGCTGGCGCTGACCAAGACTTCGGCATGTCGGGGGGAGCGGCCATGGCGGTGGGAAGCTGTCCCACGATGAATTGATTGACGGCGATGACGGGTTGAGTCCCGTTCTGTCGCGTTCCGTCCGGACGACTTTCCGGAAAGGGATACTGACAATGACTCGGTTCATGACATTTCTCGCTCTGGTCCTTCTGGTCCTGGCCCCACCGGCCCTCGCGGCTCCCCCTGTCGGCTACCAGGGCGAACTGATGGTCGAGGGTGCGGCGTTCCACGGCACCGCCCAATTCAAGTTCGTGCTCCTCCGTGCGGAACAGACCGTCTGGTCGAACGACGGAACGAGCACGGCCGGCTCCGAGCCGACCGGGGCGGTGGCGATCACCGTCCAGAACGGAATCTTCGCGGCGCTCCTCGGCGGCAGTGGCATGGCGCCGCTCCCCGATGACCTGGCCCCGGCGGACGGCGATCTCCTCCTCCGGGTCTGGGTCGATACCGGCGACGGCTTCGAGATTCTCGGCGATCAGCTTGTCGGCGCGTCCGTATTCTCCTACGGGAGCGGCGTCGCCGAGCGCGCCGCCGGCGACTTCGAGGTGCCGGGGATGCTCGATGTGAACGGCGCGCTCGTCGCTTCCGGCGGGGCCCTGGTGTCGGGCGATCTGTCGACCACCGGCGACGTGATCGCCGCGGGCGAAGTGGCCGGCAACGGAGTGCGCCTCCTGTCCGGCGCCCTGATCTTCCCGGACGGCACGCAGCTTGCGACGGCCCCCTCCGGTGGCTCGGGCGGCGGCGGAATCGAGGCGCTGTCGAACCAGGACGGCTCCATCGCCATCGTGAACCCGAACGGACCGCAGGCGGTCGTCAGCCTGGCGCCGAACGGCGTCACTTCGAGCCACGTGGCCGACGGTACGCTGACCGCCGGCGACCTCGCGCCGAACGCGGCCGTGACCGAATCGCAGCTCGCGCTCAACTTCCCGACGCACTCGAACGCCAGCGATCCGTCGTCGGGCGAGAAGGCGGCGCTGGCGGGAACGAGCGGAACGCCCGGTGGCGACAACCGCTTCGTGACCGCCACCGATGCGCGCCTGTCCGACGCGCGGCCGCCCGCGGGCGCGGCGGGCGGGGCGCTGGCCGGTGTGTATCCCAGCCCGACGCTTGCGGACGACACGGCCGTGCGCTCACTCAACGGGTTGCGGGACGACGTCGTGCTGGCGGCAGGGAACAACATCGTGCTCGGCCTGGACGGCAACACGCTGACGGTGTCGGCGGTGGGAACGCAGGGGGTGCCTTCGTTGAACGGCGTTACCGGGCCGGTGAACCTGGTCGGAGCCGGCGGCACGGTCGTCAGCACGAACGGCGAGACGATCACGATCACGTCGGCGCTCGGCGAAGGCGGCACCGGCATCCAGGGCATTCAGAACACCGACAACGCGCTCAACATCACCGATCCCACCGGCCCCACGGCCACGATCAACGTGAAGCCGCTCGGCATCACCGGAACGCACCTGGCCGCGAACGCCGTCACGTCGGAGAAGATCGCCGACAACACGATCACCAGCATCGACGTGGCTGACAATTCTTTGCGCAACGCCGACATCGCCACGACGGCCGCCATCGCCGAGTCGAAACTGGCGCTGAACTTCCCCACACACACGAATGCCAACGACCCGAACGCCGCCGAGAAGGCGGCGCTGGCGGGGACGAACGGCACGCCGGGCGGCGCGAATCGTTACGTCACGAACACCGATCCGCGGCTCACCGACGTGCGCCCACCGACCGGGAACTCCGGCGGCGATCTGGGGGGGACGTACCCGAATCCCACCGTCACCCGACTGCAGGGGCGACCCGTCCAGAATACGGCACCGACACTGAACCAGGTTCTGACCTGGGGCGGCGACCGATGGTTTCCTTCGTCGGTGGCCGACCCGGTCTGGGGCAAACTCAACGGCAATGCCACTCTGACGGAGGGATTCGCCGGTATCGGTCTCGACGCGCCCCAGAGTCGTTTGCACCTGCACAATGCCGATCCGGCCTTCGGTTCCCCCTCCGCGCTCCAGTTGACGAATGCCGCTACCGGCACCGCCGCCGGCGACGGCCTGCAGCTCACCATGAACAGCACGATCGCCGACTACGGGCTGATCGGCGGCCTTCGGGTCCTCGAGAACCGCCCGCTCGGATTCGCGACCAACGGGAACTACCACATGTTCCTGAAGGAGACCGGGGCGCTCGGACTTGGCACATTCACTCCCGAGGGCAAGTTCGACATAACCCACACGAGCTCTGAGTCGTCGCCGCACCTCACGATCTCGGAAGGAACGAGCTTCGGTCGGGTCAAGTTCCGCACGACGAGCGTCCAGGGAAAGCACTGGATCATGGCCGCGCGCACCCAGGCGAGCGACGACGCGTCTCAGTTCAATTTCTGGTACCAGAACGGCACGAGCGGACAGGACATCATGAGCATCAACGGGAACGGGCGGGTTGGCATCGGAACGACCAGTCCGCAGCGGGGCCTGCATCACCACATGAACAATGCAAACGTTTCGACGAGCAACATGCTCGTCAGTCAGCAGGGAAGCGGCGACGCCTGGATGAACATCGGGCTGACGAACAGCACGCACTACGCCGTCGGCATCGACAACTCCGACGGCGACAAGCTGAAGATCGGGTACAACGCCACGCAGCCCGGCGGCGTGGCCGAGAACACCCGGCTCACGATCGACACTGTGGGAAACATCCAGGCCAGCGGGGAGATCCAGCGTGCTGCGACGGGGGCGGCGAACATGGTGCCGGTCGCGTACGGGCAGGTCGACGGGAATGGCGCGATTCTGGCGGGAAGCGGCAACTTCACGGTGACCCGGAGGGGTGATGGGGATTACGTGATCAGCGTGACCGGCGTGGATGTGTCCACTCAAACCATCGCCACGGTGACCAGCAGCCTCCCGCCGGCACTGATGGCCACATCCGGCGTCGACGACGACCTCGTCGTATATTCGTATAACGTGGCTCCTTCGCTCGCGTTGAGCGATCGGCGATTCAGCTTCGCGCTGTTCAAGCCATGAGCAGGCTGTTCTGGCGGGGCAAGTCGCCCCTCGTCTTCAGCATCCTGGTCGCGGTGCTTCAGGCCCCGGCTTGCGACGCCGCCACCACTCTCCGCGGTACTCTTGCCACGCCCGTCGACCAGGCCGGCTCTCGCGCCCGCGTTCGCGGCACGCTCGGCGAGGCCGTGGTCGGCACGGCGCGCGGCGGTGGCGTCGAGGTCCGATCCGGGCTTTTCCGGCCGGTCGTCGACACGAACGGCCCCCTCTGGACGCTCGGCGCCTTCCCGAATCCGTACCTCGAAGAGTTCGTCGACCTGGTCCTCGTGGCCGACGAGCCGCTGGCCGATGGATCGGTGACCGTGGAGATCGACCGCGTCGCGGCGGTGCCCGTCCGACTGGCCGGCACCGCCGAGGCCTGGTTCGTCGACAACGCGCTGTCGGGCCCGGTGGCGGAGGCGTCGCTTCGCGCCTGCGGCACCGACCGGGCGGGCAACGTCGGCTGCTTCGTCAGCGAACTGGCCGCGCTCATCGTCGAGGCGCCCATCGGCGCCGCGCTCGTGCTGCCGGGCGGCGCGGGGCGTATCGTCATCGATCCCGGAGCGCTCGACGTTGACGCATGGGTCGTGGCCGCCACGCACGGCAACGCCGCTATTCAGATCCTCGGCCCCTGGACGCTCCCGATGCAACTGGAACAGGAGGTCCGGCGCGCCGCGGCCGACGTCGACGACGTCACGCGTCTCCACTGGATCGGCCCGGAGGGGCCGCTCGATTCGTGGTTGGACGTCGCCACCGGCCGGATCGTGGCGCACGGCAGCGCCCCCGGCCTCTATCACGTGGCCGTCGGCGCTCCGGGCACGAGCCACCGCGTGGAAACGCCTCCGGCCCCCAGGTTCGCCGCCGCGCCAAACCCTTTCACGGCCCGGACGACGGTCGCATTCGCCGTGTCCGCGCCGGGAGCGGTCCGGCTCGATGTCCTCGACGTGGCCGGACGACTCGTCGCGCGACTCGTCGACTCCGAGCATTTCTCCGCCGGTGCCCACGCCCGAACCTGGGACGGTACGACCGACACCGGCGCCGCCGCCCCGGCCGGCATCTACTACATCCGCATGACGGCGCCCGGCCAGGCCCGCACGACGAAGGTGGTGAGACTGAGATGAAAACGATGGTCACGACTCTCCTAGCCCCGGGCACGCTGGTGCTCCTCCTCCTGTTGTCCGGCTGTTCGAAGGACTCGCCGGCGGGTCCCGGCGCCGATGCGGCGGAGCTCATCCGCCGCGGCTGGGAACGCTTTCAGGCCGGCGACTTCGTCGGCGCGGCGGTGTTCTTCGAATCGGCCGGTCAAGCCGACCCCGCTCTGTCCGAAGCGCCGCTCGGCCTCGGGTGGACCCGGCTCCGCCAACGGCAGGCGGCCGCAGCGGAGGCGGCCCTCGACCGCGCAGCGGACCTGGGGGAGACGGGTCCCAATCTGGAGTCCGCCCGCGCCGTACTGGCCCGCGAGCGCACCCCGGTCGACTGGAGCGTGGTCGTGACCGCGGTCGACCGCGTCCTGGCGGCGGCGCCGACCTATCAGTTCGCCTACGACCCCTCGTTCGACTGGCGCGACCTCCGCCTCCTGGCCGGGCAATCGGCGTTCGCCCTCGGCAACTACGTCCGGGCCCGGGCGGAAGTCGTGGCCCTCGGCGGTCCCGCGCTCGACCCGTTTGCCTCCGATTTCATCGCGCGACTCCTCGAGGCACTCGACGCGCTCGGAGCCGCCGGGTGAATGGGCGGCGGCGGGTAACGAGGCGCTGTCGAGCCCCATCGCCATATCGAGTCCGAACGGACCGCAGTCGGCACTCACTCTGGCTCCGAACCCGCTGACCCGCCGTCGGGGCCCTAATAATCCCGGGTCCAGCTCTCCTGCTGAGGAGGTCATGATGCGACAGACTGTGATGGCGTTCATGCTTGCTTCAATGCTCATCGCGGCCGATGCCGTGGCCGGTCCGTTCGCCGGCCGTTTCACCGGCGATGGCCTTCAGTTGGTGCTGCGTGAGAACGATGCCGGCGCAGAAGGCGAAGTCGTCTTCGAGGGAAAGAGCCATCCCGTCAACGCCACGATCAGCGGCACCGCCATCAGCGGTCAGTACCTCTACGACGGTCAGTGGATCACGTTCCAGGGGCGTTTCGACGGTACGGTCCTCGCCATCACCTCCGACGGCGAGAGCTATCGGTTGACTCGCCTGGCCGAACCGACGCCGCAGCCGGTGGCGAAGAAAGTGCAGCCTTACGCGGGGCCCCCGGCCCCCGGGGGATTGCAGAACAACGGCTGGGGCATCCGGATCGAGCCGCCCGCCACCTGGACCGGGGGTGAACGGGACGGCGGTTTCGCGTTCGGATCCACCGCACTGAAGGGGCTTATACTCGTGTTTCCACATGATGCCACCACAATGACCGAGCTCCGCGAGAGCGCCGCCGGCGGACTGGAGGAAGAGGGCTGCACGCTTTCGCTTGTCGGCAACCCGAAGGCGTACGGCAACAACGGTGTCGGCGCGCAGCTCGAGGGAACGTTGGATGGCAAGGCCGCACGCGGCTACGCCGTCGGCGTATTGAACCCCCACGGCTCGGGCGCTGTGGTACTTGCCGTCGTCGAAGAGGCCAGCTTCACCCTCGACCATATCAAGGCTGCCGAGGCGATTGCCACGTCGATCCAGTTCTACCCACCGCCCGTTCCGGACGCGGTGACAAACTGGGAACGCGACCTGGCCGGAAGCGAGCTGAAGTACACGTTCTACTACCGGAGCACGGGCGGCGTCGGCGGCGGCAGCACGTCCACCAACATCACGATTACTCTGTGTGGAGATCGCAGCTTCTGGTACCGCAGCCGGGGATACACCAGCATCGACGTCGGCGGGGCCGCGGCCTACTCCGCGGGTCGGGAGGGTGTGGGCGGCACTTGGTCGGTGACTCCGGGAAGCCGGCCCGTTCTCGTGCTGAAGTTCACCGACGGCAGTTCACAGAGCTTCAATCTCTCCTACGAGAACAAGAAACTGTACCTGGGCGGGGACCGCTATTACTGGTCGAAGGCCAACTGCGGCGGGTAACGACGCGAACGGGGCCGGCGGAAGATTGCGGCCAGGTGGGGGGCCGCCCCATGACCGCGGACTGCCGCAACACCGAGGCTCAGCGCTCGGTCGATTCGGCCGCGAGTTCGTCGACGAACCGGCGCGCGTCGGCCGCCAGGGGGTGATCGGGACCGAGACGCGCTTCGAGGATGCGTAGCGCCTCCCGCCCGGCGGCCCGGGCCTCCTGCCGGCGGCCGAGCCCGTCGAGCACCTGGCCGTAGGTGACGAGCGCCGAGCCGAGCACAGGGTTATCGGGGCCGAGCGCCGACCGCAGCACTGCCACCGCCCGTTCCGCCGGCTCCAGCGCCCCGGCGAAGTTGCCGGCGTTCTTCCGAACCAGTGCCAGGTCGGACAGTTCCCCTCCCACCGCGTCGTGATCGGGGCCGAGCGTGTGGACGCGGATGTCGAGCGCGCGGAGCTGAAGCGACTCCGCCTCGGCATGGCGTCCCTGCTCGCTCACGACCGATGCGAGACTGCTCAGCGTGTTCGCCAGTTCGGGACTGTCGACGCCCCCGGCGGTCGCCTGCATCGCGAGTGAGCGCCGGTAGAGCGCCTCGGCCCGTTCGAATTCGCCGAGGTTCATGTGAACGTTCGCGAGGTTGTGCACCGTCGGTCCCGAATCGGGATGACCCGGTCCCTGCACGGAGTCGCGGAGTGCCAGCGCTCGTTCGAGCAGGCGCCGCGCGCCGTCGAGATCGCGGAGCCGCGTCCTCAGGATGGCCACGCGGCTCAGGGTGACCGACAGCCGGATCGGATCGTGGCCCGGCGCGCGTTCGCGGATGCCGAGTGCCTCCTCGGCCGCCGCGAGCGCGCCGGTCGCATCGCCCGCCACGCGACGGAGGTTGGCGAAACTCTCGAGCGATGTGGCGTACTCGAGGCTGTCGTCGACGGCCGCCCCGCGGTGGAGCGCCAGCGCCCCCTCGATGTTCGGACGCGCGTCCTCGTACAGGCCGAGATTGATCTGGACGCCGCCGATCGTGCGCAGGAGGCGCGCTTTCACCTCGGGCCGGTCCGAGAAGCTCGTCTCGAGCCGCTTCGAGCCCCGCTCGAGGATTTCGCGGGCAGTGATCGTCCGGCCGCGGGCCTCGTCGGGATCGGGCACTCGGAAGAGTCCCTCGAGGAATTCCACCGTGCGGCGCGCCGTGTCGGCCTCGCGGTTCGCGCGGTCACGCTCGGCGGCCGTCCGGTCGAACTGCCGGGCCATGAGGACGCCGAACACGACGAGGAGCCCTGCGACGATCGCTCCCGCGGCCACGAGAGTCGCATTCCGGCGGACGTACTTGCCGGCGCGGTACACGAACGTGTCCGGCCGGGCCAGCACCGGCAATCCAGCGACGTGCCGGCGGATGTCCTCGGATAGATGTTCGACCGAGCCGTAGCGGCGCGCCGGTTCTTTGCGAAGCGCCTTCAGAACGATGACGTCGAGGTCGCCGTTCAACCGTCGCGACAGCTTCTGTGAATCGGCCGCCGTCAGCCGCGTCGGAGTCCCGGCGTCATCCGCGGGCGCGGCGCTGCGCACGGCGGTGCTCGGCCGCACGGGTGGCGTGTCGCAGATGTCTCTCTCGAGCGCGGCCGCGGGCTGGTCGGTTCGGAAGGGCGAGCGCCCGGTGAGCAGTTCGTACAGGACGACGCCGAGCGAGTAGACGTCGGTGGCCGTCGTCGTCGGTTCGCCGCGGATCTGCTCGGGGCTGGCGTACCGCGGCGTCATGAGGCGCGCACCGGTGGCCGTGTGGCCCCCGTCCGGTGCCCCCTCGGGATCGAGCACCTTGGCGATGCCGAAATCGAGAAGGCGGACGTTTCCTTCGCGGGTCACCAGTATGTTCCCCGGCTTCAGGTCGCGGTGGACGATGAGCGCCCGGTGCGCGTGCGTCACCGCCGAACAGACCGTGCGAAAGAGTTCGAGCCGCTCGCGGAGCGACAGGTTCCGCGCCGTGGCGTAGCGGTCGATGGGCTCCCCCTCGACGTACTCCATCATGAGGTACGGGCGCCCGTCGGGAGCCACGCCGCCGTCAATGAGCCGGGCGATGTTCTCGTGGTCGAGCGAGGCCAGCAGACGCCGTTCGGTAAAGAAGCGGCTGAGGATCTCGTCGGTGTCGAGGCCGCGTTTGACCAGCTTTACCGCCACCCGCATCGGAAAGTCGCCGCCCAGTCGTTCGGCCAGGTACACGGTGCTCATGCCGCCCGAGCCGATGCGATGGAGAATCCGGTAGTTTCCGAGCTGGGAACCCGGCAGCGGATCTTCGCCGGGGGCGTCGGCGGCATGGGGAGCCGCCGGGTAAGCGGCCAGGGCCACCCGAGCCGCGGGGTGCGGTGCATCGAGGAAGGTGCCGGCGGCACCGTCGGCGGTCAGCAGTGCCTCGAGTTCCTCGCGGAGCGCGGGGTCCCCGGTGCCTACGGACTCCAGGAAGCGCACCCGTTCCTGGCCGACGAGGTCCATCGCGCGGGCGAAGAGTTCGGCCACGTCGGGACGAATGGGCCCGGCGCCCTCCGACCCCGGCCGATCACCGGTGGGCGGCCCGGTGGAACTCACGGCGCCTCCTCCGAGAGCCGGCGATAAAGCCAGGCACGCGCGAAGCGCCACTGCCGCTCCACCGTGCTCGCACTCACGCCGCGCACCTCCGCCACTTCGGGAACGGTGAGGCCGCCGAAGAAGCGCAGCGCAACGACCTCGGCAGCGTCGGCCTGCTCCGCGGCAAGCAGGTCGAGCGCCTCGTCGAGCGCAAGAAGCCGCTCGTCCGGGAACGACTCGGGCACGTCGAGGGCCTCCTCGAGGGGTAGCGGGCGGTTTCCGCTGCCCCGCCGCTGCCGGCCCCGAGAACGAGCATGGTCGACGAGGATCCGCCGGATCGACCGCGAGGCAATGGCGAAGAAGTGGGCCCGATTCTGCCAGTTCACCCGGGTCTGATCGACGAGACGCAGGTACGCTTCGTGCGCGAGCGCCGTGGCGGACAGCGTATGATCGGCGCGCTCGCCCCGGAGTTGTCCGCCCGCCAGCCGCTTCAGCTCGTCGTAAACGAGGGGCATGAGGCAATCCATTGCTGTCCGGCTGCCCTGGCTCGCGCGAACGAGGATTTCGGTGATGTCGGCGGAGGAGGTCATGAGGAGGGGATGCTATCACGTCGTGAACGGGCCGCCGACCGTCCATTTCATCTCCGATTCCCGGTATACCAATTTCCTTGTCCGCCTCCCGGGCGGGGCGTAGAATCTTTCCTGGGAGTGCCGCGTCTCCGCCCGGAGGAGACATGCCCGGAGAGTCCCGATTCCGCTGCCTCGTTTTCAGCCTGTGCCCCCTGGTCCTGGCGACATCAGCCTGGTCTTCTCAGCGGCCACCCCTTCTCCACGCCCCCTACCTGTCCTATGACACGGGACCCTCGCCGGGGCGCCTGATCCTGGCCGATGTCGACGGCGACGGCCGGGATGACATCATCACGTTGAACCACGGGGACAACACCGTAACGGTGCTCCTGTCCCTGGGCGATGGGACGTTTCGTTCCCGTGTCGATTCCCCGGCGGGCCCGGGAGGGGGGCGGAGGCGATCGTGTCCTGGTCTGTTCCAACCGATTCGTTCCGGAACCTGTACTTCGTCCTGCGCGGCCCTTCGCCCGGAGAGGCTCTCCGAATGATCGACTCTCCCCTGACCGGGCGTGACCGGTACCGGTGGGTGGATCCGTTTCCGCCTTCCGCTTCCGTCGACTACTGGATCGAGGAGATGACGGCCGGCGGGGAGGTGACGATCCATGGCCCGGCACGATTGCCGGAACTCCGCGATGGGCCGCGCCTTCAGCTGGCCGCGGCCCGGCCCAATCCGTTCTCGGCTCGTACAACGGCATCTGTTCAGATTGGCCGCCCCGGGTATGTCCGGGCGACGATCGTGGACGTACTGGGCCGGGCCGTCATCACCCTTCAGGATGGGGTGATGGAGGCGGGAACACACGCCCTGTCATGGAGTGGCCTCACCGCCGACGGCGGACCGGCCCGGAGCGGCATCTACTTTCTGACTGTGACGGCGGGCCAGGAGACACGGACACGGAAGATCGTTGTGGCTCGATGCAACCGGTGAGGGTGTGCCGATCCCCCCGGTTGCGCCGCTACCGATGAAGGCTCTTGATGCGCCCCCAGGTGACCCCCTCCACCGGAACGATGGCGCTGAAGTCGAAATCGACTCCCGTGCGCACTTCGGTGGCGCCCAGCGTGATGAGCGTCGGGGTCCGGCAATCGACATCGCCGAAGCACGCCTTCAGCGACCCGGTGTCGGTTTGCCCTTCCGCGAAAACGCAGTACGTTCCGGGGTAGATCCCGACGATCGCATAGTCTCCGGGAGTCGTCTCGTCCTCGCCGGGCCGGAACCCTTCCTGGATGCAGGCGGCATCGTCGGTCACCCGCATGCGGTAATCCGTCTGCCCGGCGGCGAACGTGACCGTTCCACGGATCTCGGCCCGGGGAAGGGCGAAGTCGAGACCGGACTGCGAGGAGGCGGTGGACACCGCCGTGGGAATCTGCGTGCCGGAATACCAGCCGAACACGTCCACGCCGGTCACGGTCAGGCCATCGCCGTCGGTATCCAGGAGCGCAACGACGAAGACCGTGGCGTTCGCTCCGGCGTTGTCGAAGGTCAGATCAAAGGGCTGGTTGAACGGAGGGGTGTCCACGGCGTAGGACCGGATATCGAGGATCGTGACGTCCTCCGAGCCGGTTGTGTCGAGAACCGCCACGTAGAGCGTGTCTCCCGCGTAGGTACCCTGGTAGCTGACGTTCCCCGAATAGGTGACCGGGGCCGACCATGCGGTTGCCGGAGGCTGAAGGGATCCGCAGAAGGTCGCGAGAAGGATGACGGCGGTCGCAAAAGGTGTCCTGATCTCGAATCGCATTGCATCTCCCCTGTTGAGTCTGCGGATAGTTCTTCCTCCAAGGGTCCATTCATAGCATCGAATGACGTTGCCGGACAAGCCATGACCGCTCCGCGGCCCGCGTTCAGTTGGATTCCGGCAGCAGCGTCACGACCGTGAACCGGTCCATGGGAAAATACCGGACGATCGCTTCCCGGACGTTGTCGACCGTAAGCAGGTCGATCCGCTCGCGGCGCTTGAGGATGCGCTCCGGATCCCAGCCCATCATCTGCACGGTTCGCAGGCTGCCGAGCCAGTAGCCGTTCGACTTTTCGGCGGTTTCGAGGCCGCGCCGCTCCTGCTCCTGGATCGTGTGCAGGTCTTCCGGCGAGGGCCCCTCCTTCCTGAGGCGCTCGATCTCCTTGAAGACCGCGTCGGAGAGGCTCTTCACGTTGTCCGGCGAGCATCCGAACGTCACGGTCATAGTGCCGTAGCCCGGCTTCGGCAGCGTGTTCGAGGTGGAGATGGACACGCCGTACGTTCCCCCCATGTCCTCGCGGAGGATTTCGCGCAGGCGGATGCGGAGGATCTCGGTGGCCGCGCGGGCCCGGTGCATCTCCATTTCGTCGAGCCCCGTGTCGGCAAAGAACGTGATCGTGGTCCGTGCCTTCGGCTCCACGCCCTTGCGCACGTCGACCCGCCGGATGCCCTGCGGAAACGCGAAGCCCCGGTCGACATACTCCGAGGTCCTCCGGCCGTAGGAGGGGAGGGCGCCGATGTAGCGGGCCACCAGCGGCGTGATCGCCTCCGGGTCGAACGAACCGACGATCACGAACGAAAAATCGGCGGCGTTGCCGAACGCCCTCCGGTAGAAGTCGATCGAGGTGTCGAGCCGCAGGCGGTCCACGTCGGGGATCGTCAGCACCCGGTTCGTGTAGTGATCGCGGCTGTTCACCGAGCGCACGGAGTCGCCGAAAACGGCGTTCGGGTCGGCGCTGCGGTTGGCCAGGCTTGTCCGGTACGTGTTCTTGAGCACCTCGAACGCCTCGGGGCGGTCCGTCGGTTCCGTGAACGTCAGGTAGAGCAGCTGCAGCGCCGTCTCCAGGTCCTTCGGGGCGCACGAACCGCTGAGGCCGTGCGTGTAATCGCCGATGTAGGGGCGGCCGGACACGATCTTTCCGGCCAGCAGTTTTTCCAGCTCCAGCGGCTTGAACCCGCCGACACCCGCCTCGCCCACCACCGAGGCGCTGTTGATCGCCTCGTTGTAGTCGGCGGAATCGGCCATCGACGCCCCGCCGAACGCGAACGAGGAAAAGAGGATTTCGTCCTTGCTGAAATCCGTGGGTTTGAGCCACACGGTGGCCCCGTTGGACAGGGTCAGGATCGTCAGGCCGAGTTCGGGCCGGGTTTCCGTCCCGACGACGGTCCCCGGTGCGGGGGGGGTGTCCATGAGTTCGCGGCCGGACACGTTGTCCGTCCACGGCTCGATGTCCGTTTCGGCGGCGCGGTCCGCGGCGTCCAGCAGCTGCTCCTCCGTCGGAGGGTTGAGGCCCTCCTTGTCCGGAGCCGAGGCCAGGATCACCCGGCTGCCTGCGTTGAGCGCGTCGACGATGAACTCCGAGATGTCCTCCAGGGTGATCGTGTCCAGCAGCCCGGTCACGATGCGGTGCTCGGCGGGCAGCCCCGGCGTCGGCTCGCCGGTCAGGAAGTGGGACACGTACTCGCGCGCGTACGACCGGTTTTCGATCCGGTCGAGGTCGTTGAGCAGCTGGTCGTAGGAGGCCACGATCGACTTCCTGGCGCGCTCCAGTTCTTCCTCGCCGAAGCCGTGGCGGCGGGCCCGCTCCGCTTCCACGAGCAGGGCCTCGAGGCCGCGGGCCAGGTCGCCGTCCGCGGTCTGCGCGTAGAGGTTGAACGTGGACACGGTCTTGCCCATCTCGCTGCCGTAGGCGAACGCGCGCACGAACGGCGCGTCGGGCACGTGGGCCCTTTCCTCGAGACGGTCGCCGAGCATCGAGGAGAACAGGCGCTCGACGAGACTCCGGCGGTAGTCGCCGATCGTTCTTTCCTCCCCCTTCGGGCGCTTGAACGTCACGCTGACGCCGGACGAGCGCGCTTCGCGGTCCACGGCCACCGACACGCGCGTGGCTTCGTGAAGCGGCACTTCGTACACCGGCACCGGGGCGCCGCTGCCGGCGGGGAGAGACCCGAAGGCCTTGACGATCTCCGCCTTCATCTCCTGCGGGTCGATGTCTCCGACGACGACGACCGCCATCAGCTCTGGCCGATACCAGCTCCGGTAGAAATCACGCAGGCGCTGCGCCGGCGTCTTCTCGATGATTTCCGGAAGGCCGATCGGCAGGCGGTCGGCGTAGCGCGACCCGTCGTAGAGGACCGGGTACTGGACGCGGCGGATCCGCTCGTCGGCGCCCTGGCCGAGGCGCCACTCCTCGAGGACGACGCCCCGTTCCTTGTCGATTTCCGAGTCCAGCAGGGACAGGCGTCCGGCAAAATCGGAGAGGACCAGGATCCCGCGTTCCGCGAGGCTGTCGCCGTCGGTGGGGGCGTCGAGGATGTACACGGTTTCGTCGAACGACGTGTAGGCATTGAGGTCCGGCCCGAAACGGGCGCCGACCGACTCCAGGTACTTGACGAGTTCGCCCGGCTTGAAGTGTTCCGATCCGTTGAACGCCATGTGCTCGACGAGGTGGGCCAGCCCCTGCTGGTCGTCCTCCTCGACGAGCGAGCCGGCCTTGACCGCCAGGCGCAGCGACACCCGCTTTTCGGGCCATCCATTGTGACGGATGTAGTAGGTCAGGCCGTTGTCGAGTCGGCCCATCGTGATCAGGGTGTCGACGGGGATGTCCGCCAAGAGATCGATGGCGTGGACGGCCGCGCTCAGCGGACCGGCGACCAGGATCAGCGCGGCCAGGCCGCACTGCGCAAATCGGACCAGGGATTTCAACGAAACCTCCATTTCACAGACAGTTCGAACTCATCCAGGCAGTTCACGCCCGTGGTGCTCGGGATCGGATCGTGCGGGCCGGCACGGAATCGACCGTGTCGCCACAGGGTTCAGCCCGGCCCGTTCAGGGGCCGGGGCCACTACTATATAGGAGAAGAAGGGCAGGCCGCCCCGCCCCGCTCAAGAACTCCGGATGGTGTCGCTTAGGTCCATAGTTGACCGCTAGTTACCGCCCGCATACACTCCACGAATCAATCCCGGTATGATTCTGGACACCCGAATCGGCCCGCTCCAGTCCCGACGGCCCCGAAAAGTGGCCCCCGGGACCGGCTGGGTGGCCCAAGAGGTTGGATGTACGAGCAGTTTTTTGGCCTGTCGGAAAATCCGTTCTCCCTGACTCCGGACCCGCGGTTCATCTACTCGAGCCGCAGCCACGACGAAGCCCTGGCGCATCTCAGGTACTGGGTCGAGCACCGCGAGGGGTTCGCGATGATCACCGGGGAGGTCGGAACCGGCAAGACGACCGCCCTGTTCCGCCTCATCGACGGGATGGCCCGCCAGTTCGAGATCGCGTTCATCACGAATTCCACGCTCACGCCCGTCGAGCTGCTCGAGGACATCTGCCGCAAGTTCCGCATCGACCTCCCCGCCGACGTGACCAAGCCGGTGTTGCTCCAGAAGCTCGAAGCGGCGCTGCTCCGGCTGCGCGAGGTCGAGCACGGAGCGATCCTCATCATCGATGAGGCGCAGAACTTCGATCACGCGCTCCTCGAGGAAGTGCGGCTGCTGTCGAACATCACCCGGCCCGGCGGCCCGCCGCTCCTGCAGATCGCGCTGGTCGGCCAGCCCGAACTCGAGCGCAAGCTGAGCCTTCCCGACCTCCGCCAGCTGAAGCAGCGGATCGGCGTTCACTACCGGATCGAGCCGCTCTCCGAGCCGGAGACGACGCACTACATCCATCACCGCGTCCAGGTGGCGGGCGGCTATCCGCGCGTCCTGTTTCCGGCGGAGACCGTCAAGGTCCTGCACCAGAAGACGCACGGGCTTCCCCGCGAGATCAACCAGGTGGCCAGCCAGTCCCTGCTCGGCGCTTACGTCGAGGACTCGACGACCGTGCGCCCCGACCATGTCCATTCGGCCATCAAGGAGATGAACTTCCGCAGCGTGCTCGACGGCGCTCCGTTGACGGTCGCGCCGCAGGGGCCGACCGGGAGTGCCGGAAGTGTGGCGCCCACCGTCGACATCTCGCCGGAACGGGGGAGCGCGATCTCCCGGGGCGGGCGCGATACGGCTCCGGCACCGACTCCCTCCGCGCCCCGGGCGCCGATTCCGTCGATCACGCCGGTCACGCCGGTCACTCAGCCGCGCCGGCCTGAGCCCGTTCCGGTGACCGTTCCGATCCCGGCCGCGGAGTCTCCCGCCCCCGCGGGCACCGTGCCGGGACCGCAGCCCAGGACTCCGCGCGCGGGAAATGTCGAGCGCAAGTTCGAACCGGTGGCCCGGGTCGGTGCCGCGCCGGTGCAGTACGCAACCGAAAAGAAGGGTCCCGGCCGCCTGATCTTTCTCGTGGGATCGGTGATCATCGTGGCGCTGGCGGCCTATCTCGCGTTCGCTCCCCGGGATCCCATGCGGGACGATCTGCGCGACATGTCCTCCGAAGCCACGATTCCGAAGGTTCCGGAGAACCCGCTCACCGGCAAGCCGGCCGGAGACATCGATCCTGCCGACGGTCTGCCCAATCCGGTGGGTATGGAATCGCAGGCAGCAGGGACCGGGTCGACCCCGTCTTCGGGGGCCGGCACGGCACCCGCCGCCGGGACCCCGCCCCCCCAGGCCGCTCCGCGGGAGGCCGACGCGTCTCCGGGAGAGCCGAACACGGCGGCGGTGGACAATCCGGCCGCGGCGACCCCCGCGGTGCCCGCCCCGGCGACCACGGCCCCGGCTGCGGTAACGCCCGCCCGGGCCTGGCGCCTCCAGGTGGCGAGCCTCCGCGATTCGACCACGGCGCTGACCGTCGGCCGCCAGGCCGAGGCGGCCTCCGGCTGGCCGTTCACGGTGCTGCGGTCGCGCCAGGGGGAGCTGACCTGGTACGCCGTGCTCGTCGGCCAGTTCGCATCGCGCGCCGAAGCCGACGCGGCCCGGACGCGCCTGGGCGAACTCGACCGCCAGCTGGCGGGAGCGATCATCCGCGAACCGCGGTAGGGGGCACCCTCCCGCGCGGGCGGGCCGCGGTTTCGTCGCACCGACGTAGCGTCGTCGTTTTCTCCGCCCGATGCATCCGGACGGCATCGCCTTCCGGCACGCTTTCTGCTGATACTCCCCGGCAGGACTGCGGACCGTCGGGCTGATCGGACAGACTGCGTCACGCCCTCTGGCCGGCCTCGCGGCCCGCGGTCCGCCACTCGAACAATCCGGCTTCGAGGCCGTGCTATTCTGCCCCGATGGTGTCGCGAAAAGACAAGAGAGAGCGGGGTCGCGGCCCCGCATCGCCGTCCGCGGCGCCGGCCCGCAATCCCGATACCCTCCTCGAGGCCGCAATCCTCATCGCCTTCGCCGCCACCGCGCTCATCTATCTCAAGCTCTCGCCGGGTACGTACCAGGACGACGATCTCGATCACTACTTCATGGCCCGGGCGGCGTTTCAGCACCCCGCATTCCTGATCGACTCCTGGGGGCGGCCGGCATTCACGATTCTCTACGCCCTGCCGGCGCAGCTCGGCTTCACCGCCGTCCGGGTGATGACGATCCTCATCGCGCTCCTGACCGGCTGGATCACCGGGCGCACGGCGCGGCGCCTCGGTTTTCGATCCCCGGCGCTGGTGACCGGCCTCACGCTCTGGCAGCCGCTGTTCCTGATCCTGTCGTTCTCCGCGCTCGTCGAACCGCTCGCCGCCCTGGGCCTCGCGGCGCTTCTCTATTTCATGGCGGCCGGCCGGCCGGGTCGCGCCGCCCTGGTCATGGGGCTGCTGCCGGTGGCACGGCTGGAACTGGCGGTTCTGGCGCCGCTGGTGGCGGTGTGGCTGGTGCGGGCACCGGGCGGCGCACCGGGTGCGGGGGGAGTGGCGCGGCCCGCGCGGTTCCGCCTGCTCCACCTGGCCCTGCTCGCGGCGCCGCTCGTCGCCTGGGCGCTGATCGGGGCGGTCGTCCACGGCGACCCCGCCTGGATGGGGAACGTCATCGCCGGGGGGACCCGCCCGCTCACGTCCACCGGACCGGCGCACTACTTCCGGAACCTGATCTCCGTCACCGGGCCCGTGGTGTTCCTGGGGCTGTTTCTCGGCGCCGCCGTTCTCGCCACGCCGGGGGAAGGGGCCCGGCCGAAACAGGCGGGGCTGTTCGGCCTCGTCCTGTTCGTCACGCTCGCGGCCCTCACGTGGGACAGGCTGCCGATCGGCGGCAGCATCGGATTCCTCCGCCACCTGATCGTGCTGGCCCCGATCGGCGCGCTGCTGACCGCGGCCGGCGTCGAGGCGCTGACCCGGGAGATGGCCCCGCCGCGCCGCGCGCTGTTCCTGGCGGCCGGCATCGTCTGCATCACGGTTACGGCCCTCTTCCTGTCGCACACGCTCGAAGCAGACTACATCGTGCATCCGGAGAAGGACTGGACGAAACTGGCCGGCCTCATGCCTGTGGCCCTCGTCGTCCTGGCCGGCGCGATCCGCCCGGGGCTGTTCGGTGCCGGGTCGCTCGGGAGGATCGCGCTTCTGTTCGTGGTCGTGTCCGCGGCGTTCTGCCTCGTCACGCGCCGGCCGTTGTCGTTGAACGGGGAACAGGTCGTCGTGAAGGCCTCGGTGGACAAGCTCGCCGAAGTCGGGATGCTCGAGGGGCGCTGGATCGCGAACCATCCATGGTTCTACCACCTGGCCGGGCGCGATCGCTGGGATCGCGCGGCCACGCCGTACACGACACGCGCCGCGCTCTCGGCCGCGCGCCCCGGCGATTTCGTGTTCTGGGAAAATCACTACGGGGATCGCCTCTACGGGGACGTGCCCGAGGAGGAGATGAAACGCGATCCGCGATTCGAGCTCGTCATGGACGCGGCCTCGGGGGACGACGTGTTCCGGATTGCCGTGTACCGGAAGATCGCGGAGAATTGAGTGATGCGACGCGCGTTCGGTTGCCTGGTCGGGGGAGTGCTCCTGGTTGTGCCGGTTTCGGGCGCTTCTGCGGCGTTGGGCCTCGCCGCGGCGTCCGGCGCCCCCGCGACGCTCGGCGCTCCAGCAGCCCCCGGCGCCGCCGCGACTCCCGGCGCTCCAGCATCCGAGTCGTCCGCCTCGCAGACCCCGTTCGATCTGCCGAAACCGGAAACGCCGGAATGGTTCCGCGGTCGGGAGCATACGTTCGACGACCCGGAATCGCGCGTCGAACGTCCCTGGTACTACGAGCGCGCCGTCACCGCCGACGACCTGAACGGCCGGACGCTGCGGGAGCTCTCGCTGCTGCGGAACTGGATCTTCGCCCGGGCACACAACCCGTTCCGGCGCGCGTGGCTTCACGACTTCTTTTCCGCCCAGCCCTGGTACGAGGCGCGCCCGGCACTGGTGGATTCGCTGGTGACGGACCTCGACCGGGCCAACGCCGCGTTCATCGCCGGGTACGAGGCGGCGATCCCGCCCGACGTCCTCGGTTACTACCTTGCCGACCTCGTGAATCGAAGCGAACGGGACCCGCTGGACGACCTGGAGATCGAACTCGTTCGTGAACGGATGGGGCTTCATGGAACGGGTTTCAGCGGAGCGAACTCGCCGCTGGCCAACCCGGCCCGCCTCGACTCCCTGCTCACGATCGAGGATCTCGACGACTTTTCGCGGCGCGACCTCTCCCTGCTCCGCAACCTCATCTACGCGCGGCGGCACCGGCCGTTCCGGTCGCCGGAACTGTCGATGTACTTCAGCCGCTACGGCTGGTACAGCGCCGATTCCACCTACACCGACGATCGGCTGACGCCCACCGACATCCGGAACATCAACATGATCCAGAGCGTGGAGGAGGAGATCGGCGGGCCCGTGGATGCCGGCCAGGGCGCGTTCTGGTTCGGCGGGGCCTGATAAGGATCATCCGGCGCCCCGGCGGGGCGCCCGAGAGAAACGGCAGGGACGGCGGGGCGTGCAACAATCGCAAACGGTTCCGCTGCCGGTCCGAACATGCGCGGAACGACTCAGAAGACCGCGCGACCCTCCAGTCGCCGGAACGCCCCGCTTCCGATCGCTTCCAGCAGATCGAAAACTCCCTCCGCGTCCGCGGCCGGTTTCGCCGGCGCTCCCTCGAGCCCCGCCTCGATGGGGATCACTTCCGCTTCCGCGCATCCCTCGCGGTTCAGCGACACCAGGAGCAGCAGCGCGTCCTTCTCCCGCGTGCAGTCGCACTCGAACGCGACGTTCCCGAGGCCCCAGGCGATCACCGCGCTGCCGCGACGCTCGACCGGTCCCACCGCGTGCGTGCCCGATGCGGCGATGACCGCGGCGCCGGCGCCCAGCGCGATCTCCACCGCCTCCTTCAGTTCCGGTTTCGGGATGTACGAGGCGGGGCCTTTCACATGGAAGAGA
Organism: uncultured bacterium; assembly: GCA_964596775.1. Taxonomy (GTDB): domain Bacteria; phylum Eisenbacteria; class RBG-16-71-46; order JABDJR01; family JAWXBZ01; genus CAZQVN01. The sequence goes on along the minus strand of CAZQVN010000010.1, from coordinate 73,905 downwards.
ACGACGAGCACTTCGCCGAGCGTGCGGTCCCGCGCGAGCGTGGCCGCGAGCGAGTCCGGCACGCCATCACCGAGATCGTGCGCGCTGATGACGACACCGAGTTCCGGCGTTTCGAGAACCGCCGCGCCCGCCGGATCGCCGGCCGGGAGGATCTCCGCGGCCAGGAGCGCGTCGATGGTGGCCCGAACTCCGGCATCTCCGAGATCGAAGCGGTGATTGTTGGCGATCCCGGCCACGCGGATGTGCGCGCGGTGGAGCCGCCCGAGGGATTCCGGGTGGTTGACGAGGGATGGAGATTCCGCGTCGCGACCCGCGGGAGGCTGCGACCCGTCGCCCACCGGCCCCTCGAGGTTGACGATCCCCGGCAGTCCGTTCAGCAGGGGGACGAGGGGGGCCAGGATGTCGTGACGTCCGGACCCCGGCTGGAGGTCGCCGCCGATCCAGAGGTGGACGGATTCCGGGGAACCACCGGGGCTGCACCAGGCGGGATCCTGTGAACCGGCAAGGCCGCACACCGCAAGGAGAAGCACGGCGACCGGGAGTCCCGCAAACCGGCCCCTGCCTTCCGCGCGCCGGATCGAATTTTCCTGCCCGCCTGCCCTCATTTCCTGTAACCTCGATTCAGCACGCACGTCCAAGCGAGACAGCCGGACCGGCCCTTCCGGCCACGGTGCGACTCGATCCCGGAGGCCCCTCATGATCCGATTCCATCCGCCCGCATCGTCACGACGGCAGCACACGGCTTCCGGACGCATTCCGACCCGTCTTCTGGCCTGTCTCCTCGCCCTCGCCTGTGCCGTGGCCGCGCACCCCGCCACGGCCGCCAACTGCGACAGCACGTCCAAGGGGTTCACGCCGCTCAACGATCTCGGTCCGGGATTCTACAAGACGACCTACCAGGGGGGATTGTATCCCGGCGGAAGCAACCAGCGCCCGCAGGCCCACCAGCAGAAGGGGCTCGCCGCGGCCCTGGCGATGACTCCGCTGGACACGCTCGGCAATCCCGATCCGGTGAACGGGAAGATCGTCCTCCTGTCGATCGGCATGTGCAACACGTCGCAGGAATACCAGACGTTCACGAACCTCGCCAATTCCTACGCGCAGAAAAATCCGAAGGTGTTTCTGCTGAACGGGGCGCAGGGGGGCAATTCCGCGGCGGTCATCGCGAATCCGAACGCGCCGTTCTGGGCGAACATCGACGTCATGCTGGCCCAGGCCGGGCTGTCCCGCAAACAGGTCCAGGCGATCTGGTTCAAGCAGGCGAATGCCGGCCCGACTCAGGCGTTCCCCGATCACGCGAACATCCTGCTCGACCAGTTCCGGACGACCATGAACATCCTCAAGAGCCGCTATGAAAACTCCCGCATCTGCTACCTGTCGAGCCGCATCTACGCCGGTTACGCGTCGACGGCGCTGAATCCGGAGCCGTACGCCTACGAGGGGGGCTTTGCGGTCAAGTGGCTGATCGAGGAGCAGATCAACGGTTCGTCGCAGTTGAACTGCGATCCGAACCTGGGTGCCGTCAACTCCCCGTGGCTCTCGTGGGGTCCCTACCTGTGGGCGGACGGCCTCGTCCCGCGGAGCGACGGCCTGACCTGGCTCTGCTCCGACCTGGCCAACGACGGCACGCACCCGTCGTCCGGGGGTCGCCTCAAGGTCGGCCAGCTGCTCCTCGACTTCCTGACGACGGACGCCACCGCAACGCCCTGGTTCCTCTCGTCTTCCTCGGGAGCGGAGGCGCCGCCGCCGGTCGTGCGGGTTGGTCCGGCGCTTCCGAATCCGTTCACCGGCGCCACGACGGTGCAGGTGATCGTCACCGATCGCTGTCCGGTCTCGGTGGACGTCCTCGGCGTGTCCGGGAGACGGCTCCGGTCGCTGTTCGACGGCACCCTCGACACCGGCGCCTGGAACTTCAGCTGGGACGGCACGGATTCGAACGGCCAGGCGGTGGGAGCGGGCGTCTACTTCCTGCAGGTTCGCGGGGAAGGGGAGCCGGTCCGGTCGGTCAAGGTGGCGCTGGCGCGCTGAGGTCGCCGCTGCGCGTCCCGCTGAATCCGGCGCCGTCCCGCCGTCACGGACGAATCCGTTTCGATGGTCGCCGTCAGGACTGCGGAACGAGGTTGCCGTCCTTCTCCGGCTCCGGCACGCCGCGCAGCAGCGCCAGCCCCGCCAGGAGGAACACGACGAGCGTGGCCACCGCGATCCGGTAGCGCATCGGACCGAGCGGCTTTCCGACCCACACGATCAGCCCCCAGACCAGCGGCCCGATGACCGCCGCCGCCTTGTCCGACAGCGCGTAGAGACCGAAGAACCGCCCGTGCGCCTCGGGCGGCGTGAGGTTGGCCAGCAGCGCCCGCGATGTCGTCCACGTTCCGCCGAGGCAGATGCCGACGAGAATGCCGGCGCCCCAGAACACGAGCGGGCTGGACGTGACGACGACCGCGCTCAGGGCGATCGCCCAGCCGACGAGCACCCACGACAGGATCGCCTTCGGCCCGCGGCGGTCCGACAGCCAGCCGGTCAGGAACGAGCCGGCCACCGCACCCGTGGTGGCCACGATGAAGAACGTGATCTTCGCCGAGTCCGGCATCCCCATCACCTCCTGCGCGTAGACGGCCATGAACAGGATCACGGTGGAGATCGCGTCGACGAACAGGTAGTTCGCGATCAGGAAGCGGCGGACGCCGGGGTAGCGTTTCGTGTCGCGGAGCCCTTCGAGGACGTCGTTGAAGGACTCGCGCCACGACCGCTGACGGGCGGGTCGCTCCGCACCGCGGTGATCGTCGACTGGGTCCGGACCCAGTTGATCCTTCTTCACCCGCAGGAACAGCGGCACCGCGAACAGCGCAAAGAAGAAGGCCGTGGGCAGGAACGCCGCCTCGCGCCCGCCCGCGCCCGGCCAGGCGAGCGGGATCGACGTGAACGGCACCCGCCCGTCCACGAACGGCGAAACGAGCAGCAGGCCGACGATCGCGCCCATGTACCCGAGAGCCACGCCGAAACCGGACACGCGCCCGATCGTGGCCGGCGTCGACACCAGCGGCAGGAGCGCGTTGTAGAAGACGAGGCTCCCCTGGAACGCGTAGTTCGCGATCAGGAACGCGCCGAGCGCCACGAAGACTCCGGTCACGCCGGCGACGTTCGCGGCGGCCAGCCCGATCAGCGCCGTCCCCGTCACCGAAAGAATCGTGAACACGAGCAGGCTGCGCAGCCGCCCGCCGGGCACGGAGTCCGCGCGCGCGCCGAGGATCGGCAGCGTCAGCGCCGTGAACACCATCGAGATGGAGTAGGCGGTGGAGTACCAGAGACTCTCCATGCCGCGGTCCACGATGACCCACTGGGCCAGGTACAACGTGGTGACGTTCATGGAGTAGATCGTGTTGGCGAAGTCGTAGAAGGCCCAGGCGGTGGCGCCCTTCGGGGCGGGGGATGTGGTCGGTGTCGGCATCGTGCCTATAATAGTGGCGTTGCGCGGAAATGGACATTTCATTTCGAGGGGGAGCATCACTCGTGGGCCGGTTTCGACCGGCCGGAGGCGGCGCATGGCCTGGGACCCGGCACAGTACGAGCGCTTCAGGAGGGAACGCGCGCAACCGTTTCATGATCTGCTGAGCCGCGTCCCGGACGGGAGCTACCGGACGATCGCCGATCTCGGGTGCGGCACCGGAGAGCTCACGCGGCACCTGAAGGATCGCTGGCCGGAAGCGCGCGTTTTCGGGGTGGACAACTCCCCGGAGATGCTGGCCGGGGCCCGGCGCACCGCTGGAGCGGGCCCGACGCCGGAAAAGATGTCGTCACCCGGTGTGCCGGGCCTGTCTCCGGGGCCGACGCCGCCGTCCGGTGACGGCATCGAGTTCATCGAGGCGGACCTCATGACCTGGAGTCCTCCGGCGCCGCTGGATCTTGTCTTTTCCAACGCCGCGATCCACTGGATTCCCGACCAGGAAGCGCTGGTCGCGCATCTTGTCCGGATCATGGCGCCCGGCGGCGTTCTCGCGGTCCAGGCCCCGAACAACCGGGAGGAGGTTGCATACCGGATCCTCACCGAACTCCTGGCCGAACCGCCGTGGCGGGAGCGTCTCGCCGGCGCGCCACCGCAGCCGCGCATCGAATCCCCGCACTGGTACCTCGAAGCGCTGCGGAAGGAACAGTGCGACGTGACCCTGTGGGAAACGATCTACCATCACGCCATGCCGGACGCGGCCGCGATCGTGGAGTGGGTCAAGGGCACGACGCTGCGGCCGGTGCTGGCGGAGCTGACGGAGGGGGAGGCAGCCGAGTTTGTCGGGAGCCTGACGGAACGGGTGGCCGGCGCGTATCCGGAAACGGAACATGGGGTCATCTTTCCGTTCAAACGCCTCTTCTTCGTGGCGAGGAAAGAGGGCCAGGCGGCTTCGCTCGCCCCCCTCACCCCTTCAACCACCTCCGCGCCGCTTCCGTCATGATCGCCGCCGCCACCGGCATCACCGCCTCGTCGGGATTGAACTTCGGATGGTGATGCGGGAACACCTCACCCTTCGGCGCCGAGCCCACGAAGATGTAGCAGCCGGGGACCTTCTCCTGGTAGAACGCCATGTCCTCGCCGCCCATCGACGGCTGCTCCTCGACGACGTTCCTCCTGCCCACGATGTCCACGGCCACCTCGCGCATGAACTCGGCCATTTTCGGGTCGTTGACGACGGCGGGGTGCTCGCGCAGGTATTCCAACTCCGCCGTTCCGCCCATCGCCGCCGCCACCTGCTTCACGATCTTTCCCATCCGCTTCTCGGCGATGTTCCGGGCGTCCTTCGTGAACGTGCGCACGGTTCCGGTCAGCGTGACCGCCGGGGGGATGATGTTGAACGCCGTGCCGCCGTGAAACGACGCCACGGTCACCACCACGGCGTGGAGCGGATCCACGGAGCGCGATGCGATCGACTGCAGCGCGTTCACCACCTGCGACCCGATCAGGATCGGGTCCACCGCCAGGTGCGGGTAGGCCGCGTGACCCCCGACGCCGTGGATCGTGATCGTGAACTTGTCCACCGCCGCCATCGCCGGGCCGGACAGCACGGCCACCTTGCCGACCGGGATCCCCTGCCAGATGTGATAGCCGATCGCCGCCTCGACCTCCGGCTTTTCCATGATGCCGGCATCGATCATCTCCCGGGCGCCGTTCAGCCCCTCCTCGGCGGGCTGGAAGTTGAGCTTCACGATGCCGGTGTCCGGCGGGTTGTCGGCCAGGAGGCGCGCGGTGCCGAGCAGGATCGACGTGTGCAGGTCGTGGCCGCAGGCGTGCATCTTTCCCGGGACCTTCGACTTGTACGCGTACGTCGTCTCCTCCTGGATCGGGAGCGCGTCCATGTCGCAGCGAACCATGAGGACCCGGCCCGGCTTCTTCCCGGGCACGAGCGCCGCCACGCCGGTCGAGGCCATGACCCGGGGCTTCAGTTTCAGGCTTTCCAGCCGGCTGCGGACGAGTCGGCTCGTGACCTTCTCCTCGAATCCGAGTTCGGGGTTGGCGTGGATCTCGCGGCGGGTCTGGACGAGTTCGGGAACGAGGGCCTGTGCCGCAGCCAGGGTGGCGGCGGCGCCGTTTCCGTTCCGGGCGGATGTCTTCGGCATGGGTGGCTCCTTTCAGAAGGATCGGAATTATAGAGAATTCAATCCGTCGGCGCGACCCGGTCCGGCAGCCATCGGCACGCCGCCGGGGCGGCACGATTCAGTCCGTCATCGAAACCCGCGACGGCAGCACCAGCGCTGCCGCCAGCGACAGCACCAGCGCCGCCGCATAAACGAAAATCGTGGAGCCGTGCTCCTCCACGCCGGCATGAGGTCCGTTGAGGAGCACGCCGAGCGCGGAGATGCCGATCATCCCCCCGATGTAGCGCATCGTGGAGATGGCGCCGCCTCCCATCCCGGCGTTGACCCGGCTGACCGCCGCCATCGCCGCGGACTGGGACGGCGCGGTGGACAACCCGAGGCCGGTGCCCATCAGGACGAGACCGGCGAGAGCGTCGTGTGGCGTCTGGAGCCTCGCGAAGTCGGACAGCAGGTAGAGCCCGCCGAGCGAAACCAGCGACCCCGCCACGGCGGTGGCCCGGCTGCCGATCCGCTCCGTCAGCCGCCCCCCGACGGGGGAAAAGACGACCATGGCGATCATCATCCCGATGATCGTCCGCCCGGTATGGCCGGCGTTCACATGGCGGACCTTTTCGAAGAAGATCGGCAGCTGGAACAGCAGCGCGTACATCGCCAGGTTCTGCATCGCCACGATCAGGCTCGCGGCGGTGAACGCGGGGCGGAGGAACAGGGTCAGGTCGAGCACCGGTTCGGGAACGCGGCGTTCCCACCAGCCGAAGACCAGGAGCAGCGCGACCGCCGCCACCGCCGTCGAGATCGCCACGACTCCCGACGCGCGGGACGTGATCACCAGCAGCGACAGGCCGAGGCCGAGCAGCACGCTCCCCGGAATGTCGAACGGCGCCGGGCGTCGCTCCGACCCGGAAGGCGGGGGTTCCGCGGCGACCGCGCTCCGGGCCGCGGCCGTGCCGCGGCGGATGAGAAACCACGACAGCAGGATCACCGGGATGTTGGCGATGAAGACCGACCGCCATCCGAACCGCGCCGTCAGCTCGCCGCCGATCAGCGGGCCGGTGGCCGCGGCGGTTCCCATCACCGAGCCCATGAGCCCGAACATGCGGCCGCGCCGTTCCGGGGCCACCATGTTCCGGAGCATGGCCATCGTGGCCGGCACGACCATGGCTCCGCCGAGGGCCATCGAGATGCGGGCGAACGCCAGCGCCGGCAGCGTGGCCAGCGCGAAACCGATCGCCGAGCCGGTTCCGTAGATGGCCATGCCGACGAGCAGGCCGCGCCCGTGACCCATGCGGTCGCCGAGCTTTCCGCACGGGCTCATGGCGGCGATCCCGACGATCAGGTAGCTGGCCACCAGCCACTGCGTCAGCTCGCCGCCGCCGACACCGAGTTCGGTTCCGATCGACGGCAGCGCCACCGCGATCATCGTGGAACCGAGCGGGGAGAGGGACGCCGCGAGGAACATCCCGGTCAGGAACGACGGCGTGACGCGCGCGCTCAAGAGGTCGTTCCGGCGGCAATCATGCGGCGTGGCCCCGGCGTTCGCGCAGCACTCCGGCGGTGTTCACGCCGTGATGCCGCGGCACTGCAGGAGGAACAGGCGCCCCTTTTCGAACGCCCACTCCATGTCCAGGCGGGATCCGTACTCCGCTTCGCAGAGGAGCGTCAGGTGGTGGAGTTCCATGAGCTGCGCGTCGCTGAGCGCCAGGGAGCGGGCGTCGTCCGACGCGACGGCCGTTTCCACGGTTCCGCCGGCCCCGCCCGGCCGCAGCGCCAGGTCCTTGTCGCCGGGCGTCCGCTCGAGGATGGTGCCGTCGGGGTCTATCCGGTACGAGTCGGGCACGACAAGCCCGGAGACGACGGCCTCGCCGAGCCCCCACGACGCCTCGATGAGGCGTTCCGCGGCGCCGGTGGCCGGGTTCACGGTGAACAGCACGCCGGAAACCTCGGCATCCACGAGACGCTGGATCGTCACGCCGATCTTCGGCGCGCCGGCAATCCCCATCTTCGCCCGGTAGGCCAGTGCCGACGCGGAATGGGCGGACTGCCGGACCTCGCCGATCGCGTCGACCAGCGTGGCGTGCGTCCGGATGTTGAGCAGCGTGGCATGCTGTCCGGCGAAACTCGACTCCCGTTCGTCCTCGCCGACGGCGGAAGAGCGGACGGCCACCGGCCCGGAAAGCTGCGCAAGAACGTCGCGCAGCGCTTCGACAACCTCCGGATCCCCGGCGACCACCGCCTCGACGGTGTTCAGGTCCAGCGCAAAGCCGGGCGGCACCGGCAGCCCGGCCCGGAGGGCGCGGGCCAGGCTCGCCGATTTGCCGCCGAACAGCGAGGCGTCGGAGGCCTCCGACAGGGGAACCGGCCGGTTCAAATCATCGTGACCGTGCCCGCGGTTCCGTCGACCGTGACCCGCGCGCCGTCGGGGATGTCGTGCGTGGCCGTCTGCGTTCCGACCACCGCGGGGATCCCGTACTCCCGGGCGATGATCGCCGCGTGCGAAAGCTGCCCGCCGCGGTCGGTGACGATCGCGCCAAGAAGCGGCAGGACCACGTTGAACGCCGCCGACGTGGAGGACGTCACCAGAACATCACCCTGGCGGAGACGGTTGCACTCCTCCGCGGCAAGGACACGCCGCGCGATTCCGGTGTAGCTGCCGGCGCTCACGGCGCGACCCCTGAGCACGGAGGGGGTCTTCGCCCCTTCCAGCGGGGCGCCGAACACTTCGCCGAGCACGACGCCGAAGGCGCCCATCATCCGGGCGCAGTGGGGAGGCAGGCCGTCCGTCGGCGGCGGCGGAACCGGTGCCGGGCCGAGGTAGGGAGGCGCCGAGTCCCGCGGCGTGTTGCGCCGCTTGTCGGACCGCCGCGACAGCTCGTCGCTCGACGGTTCCGGCGCGCCTTTCAGCATGGCGATGAGCTCATCGTACGAAGCCTCGAGCGCCGACTCGGGTTCGCGGATCCGTCCCGCCTTCGTCAGCCGGCGCCCCGCCTCGAGGATCGCCCTGCGGGCGATGCCGGTGCCCCAGTTGTCGTTGTAGATGCCGCGCTCGTCGCGGAGCCGGTTGACGCGGCGGGCCTCGTCGAGGAGCCGGTCGAACTCGGCTTGATACGCCTCGGGAACGGCATCGCGGACCGTGCGGGCCGCCTCGGCCCAGGCGCCGGCCGCCTCGTTGTGCGGGGCATCCAGGGCGGCCCGGATCGTGGACAGCAGCATGTCGGGGCGCTCGATCGCGCAAGGGTCGGTAATGTCGTACCCCCCCGCGAGCCGCAGGCCGATGGCGTCGAGAAAGGACCGGGTGGCCTCGCCGACGGCATCCTTCCGCTCCTTGAGACCTTCGATGATTCCGGCGGCGTCGCTGCCTTCGAGGTCCTTCGACGTGAGTCCCGCCTCGGTGAGGGCGCGCGACAGGCTCCGGAGCTCGTCCACGGCGCCGAGCGACACCCGCGACGATCCCTTGAGCGGCGCAAGCAGCCGCCCGGTGTCCATCCCCGTCCACTCCAGCGCCTTCGACAGGTAAAGGCCGGTGGCGATGATCGCCGGGATCGTGAACTTGTGATGCCGCCAGACCATGTCCCCGGCGTTGTCATGCACCTTGTCGAGGTGGGCGAGGAGCGCCTCCGTGTCCAGATCGGCCACGCGCACCTCCTGGAGCGCCTTGTTGCGCCGGATCGACTCGGGCTTGTACTCCGTGTCCCAGAGGTCGAGGTCCTTGAGCCACAGTCTCGATTCCAGGGCTTTCGCGGCCGCCTCGAACCGGCGCTTCACTTCCGGTCCGTCTTCCGGGTCGACGCCGTTTGCCTTGTAGTACACGAACCCGTTGATCCGCGCCGGTTCCAGGTGGCTGAACAGCAGGCCGTAGCGGCTCGTGCCGTCCTTGAAGCCGCGCATGAACGGATCCATCATGGTTTCGACGAGAAAGCGGGTGACGGGGCGGGGAAAGTGCGTGTTGTCCTGTTCCCAGGTGCCGGGGCCGGGAGCCTCGAAATTGTGGTCAGACATGGGTTAACCTCGCTCTGGCAAGGGGTGGATACCGAAGGAGTCATCGAGCCGCGTCCATCGGACGCGCGGGACGGAAATGTAGCGAAAGGAAGCCTGCATGTCGAGTTCGAACGACTGGCGCTCGAAGATCCCCGCGATCGTCGACGCGATCGTCCACACGTACGACCGTCACGGCGGCACGAATCACAACCTCAGCGGCCGCCCCCTGCCGGACAAGGCGGAGGTGGCCGCGATCCTCGACGATCTCAATGTCGTGCTCTACCCGGGTTACTACGGCCCCCGCGAAGTCAGCGAGCAGAACATCCGCTACTACGTCGGGGAACGGATCGACCGGGCCGGCGGGCGCCTTTCCCGGGAACTCTACCGCGGCCTCAATCACCGGTGCGTCAAGACGAAGAAGGGGGATTGCGCCCATTGTCACTCCGAGGCGGCGCGGATCACCGGGGAGTTCCTGGCGAAGATTCCGGAGCTGCGCCGCGTCCTGGCCAGGGACGTCCGCGCCGGCTTCGACGGCGACCCCGCCGCCACCGGTCTCGACGAGATCATCTTCTGCTATCCCGGCCTGCAGGCGATCACCGTGTACCGGGTGGCCCACCTGCTGCATCGTCTCAAGGCGCCGATCATCCCGCGCATCATGACCGAGATCTGCCACTCGAAGACCGGCGTGGACATCCATCCCGGGGCGGTGATCGGCGAGTCGTTCTTCATCGACCACGGCACCGGAGTCGTCGTCGGCGAGACGACGACCATCGGCAACAACGTGCGGCTGTACCAGGGGGTCACGCTCGGGGCGCTGTCGCTGTCGGCCAAGGAGACGGAAACGCTGCGGGGTCACAAGAGGCACCCGACGATCGAGGACAACGTGGTGATCTACGCGAACGCCACGATCCTCGGCGGCGAAACGGTGATCGGCAAGGGCGCGGTCATCGGCGGGAACTGCTGGATCGCGAAGTCGGTGGCGCCGAAGGCGCGGGTGGTGGTGTGATGTCGCCGCACGGTTCGTAAAACGTTCAACCGCCGCAACGGGAAGCTTGCGGCACAAGGGAGGAAAGAGATGCCACGCGTCGTTCACTTCGAAATCACCGCCGACGATACGGGTCGCGCAAAGAGCTTCTACGAAGGCGTCTTCGGCTGGACCAGCCAGACCTGGGACGGCCCGCAGCCGTACATCATGATGAACACCGGCCCGAAGGAGGCGCCGGGGATCAACGGGGGGCTGATGAAGCGCCAGCCGGGGTTCCCGCCGTTCGTGAACGTCATCGACGTTCCGGACTGCGACGAGTACACGGCGAAGATCCAGGCGGCGGGGGGGAAGGTGGTGAAGCCGAAGTCGGGCGTGCCGCACGTGGGGTGGGTGGCGTACTGCAGCGACACGGAGGGGAATGTGTTCGGGATCATTCAGTTTGATGAGGGGGCGAAGTAGGGGAGGTCTGTTACTTTAAACATATGTGTCATATGTAGTTACATACAGTTTTGACAATATCGCCACTTGGTGGTGAAATTTTCACCATGAAACGGCGATTTTTACAAGGCGTTGTCCTCCAATGTCTTGGACACCGTCGCCGGCAAACTGATCCGGCACAAGTGGAATTCCACCGAAGGTCGCAACCCTTGGACCCCTTGAATGCATCCAATCAGATCTCAAATTGACATACTGAAGCATACGACTTAGCCTGAATTATATGCGCACCACTCTCGACATCCCGGAGTCACTCCTGAGCGAAGCCCAGCGACTCCTCGGCTTCAAATCGAAAACCGATACGGTCATCCTGTCATTGCGTGAGCTGATCCGGCGCCGGTACATTGAGGAATTGAAAGATCTGCTTGGTTCCGTTCAGCTGGACATCGACATCCCCGAATCCCGAAGACGCCCCCGTGGTCGCCGAAAAAAGTGATTCTTGTCGACACCTCGGTCTGGGTCGCGGCATTTCGATCCGGTCAGTCCCTGGAAGCGCAGCATCTCCACGATCGGCTTGATAACGACGACGTCGCCATCGCAGTCCCGGTGCGCCTTGAGATTCTATCCGGAGTCTCCGGCCGGGACAGGGCCCGGGTTCACCGCGCCCTTTCGGCGCTGCCGGTCTACGCCCCGACGGAAGCCACGTGGATCCGGATCGAGGAGTGGATCGACCGGGCCGGCAAAAAGGGGGAACGCTTCGGATTCGCAGATCTCCTGATCGCCGCCATCGCGGCGGAAAACAACCTCGAGGTCTGGTCCCTCGACGCGGACTTCGATCGAATGAAATCGCTCGGTTTCATCACCCTTCACCACCCATCGCCTCGTCCAGCACCGTAACCAGGTGAACGGCCCTGGGTCGTGATCCGGCCTCCATCGAATCGAGGCTCTTCAACGACGCCTCGATCTGCACCAGGCACCCCATATTCCCGGCAACGACAATCTCCGCCCCCGTCGACCGGATATTCGACGCCTTCCGCGCCCCGAGCCGCGCCGCCATCTCCGGTTCGGTGATGTTGTAGCTGCCGGCGCTGCCGCAGCAGACGTCGGACTCGGGCAGCGGCAGGAGCGTCAGCCCCTCGATCTGCTCCAGGAGCGCCCGCGGCGCCGCGGTGACCTTCTGCCCGTGAGCGAGATGACAGGCGTCGTGATAACACACGGCCATTGCTCCGCAATGGCCGTGTTGGGTGGTAGTGGGGCAGTGGGGTTCTTTCGATCTTGATCTCCCCCGCAGCGGGTGCATCCCCAGCACCTCCGAAACATCCCGGGCCATCGACGCGATCTTCCGCGCCGACTCCTCGACATCGGTCCCCGCCATCAACCCGCCGTACTCCTTCATCGCCGCTCCGCACCCCGCCGCGTTCGTCACGATGAAATCCACGGCTTCGCGGTCGAAGACGGAACAGTTCTCCCGCACCATCTCCCGCGTTCGACCGGCCAGGCCGGCATGCACGGTCAACGCTCCGCAGCACACCTGACCGCGCGGCACCCGCACCTCCCACCCCTCGCGGGCGAGCACCCGGGCGGTGGCCGCGTTGACTTCGCCGAACAGGCCGTCCATCACGCAGCCGGTGAGCAGCGCCACGCGACCCCGGACCGGCGGTACCGCCGGTATCGTGACCGGAAGCGTCGTGCGTTTCCGGGGCGCGAGAACGCCGCTCCACCCCGCGGCGTCGAAACCCTCCGGCATCAGCGGCTTCGTCAGGCCGCCGAGGCCGAGCCGGGACACCGCCCGCGTGGCCTCGATGGCCAACCGGAACAGTCCCGGATCCGTCATGACGTGGCCGAGGACCACGTCCCGGAACAGCCCGGACGCGAGGCGTGCCGGTCCCCGCCGGCCCGACAAGGGTGCCGCGCCGCGTCGGGCCTCGGCGTCGAGCCAGGCCCGTGTTTCCTCGAGAAGATGTCCGTAGCTCACCCCGGACGGGCACGCCGTTTCGCACGCCCGGCAGCCGAGACAGAGGTCGATATGCCGCGTGACCTCCGGCTCCGGCTCGAGCCGCCCCTCGGCGAGCGCCTTCATCAGGTAGATGCGCCCGCGCGGCGAATCCGGCTCCTGGCCGACCTCGAGATAGGTGGGGCACGCGCTCAGGCAGAGGCCGCAGTGGACGCAGTCGCTGAAGGCGCGCGGCGTGGCGAAACGGGTTCCAGAACCTGTTCCGGATTCGTGGGTCCGTCCGGTGCCCGGTCGGCTCGGCGCCGCGCCGGTGGCCGTCCCTCCGCTCCGAACCGGTCCGCTCACAGTCCCCCCGCAACGCGGCCCGGGTTGAACCGCCGTTCCGGATCCAGCGCCTTCTTGAGCGCGGCCATCAACGGAGCGCCGGCGCCGGGGGAACCCCAGGGGTCGATGTCCGGCGCCGCGACTCCCGGTGCGCACTCGACGACGAGGTGCCCGTCCAGCTCTTCGGCGTGGCGCCGGAGGGCCGCGATCGCCGGCGGCGCCGGGACGTTCGGCGGCGCGGCCAGCACGCGGAGGACCCCCGACTCCGGGTGGAGTTCGCGGTGGAGTTCGAGCAGTCCCGCGGCGTCGACCTTCTCCAGCAGCGCAAACAGCCGGGTCGGAAGCACGGACAGGCGCAGTTCCACGCCCCCGTCCGGAATCGCGCGGAACAGGCGCGCCCGCCTCTCCGCGGCATCCGCCCGTTCGTAGCGCGCGTCGAAGACAAGGCCCGCCGCTTCGGCGATCTCCCCGAGACGCACCTCCTTCCGGGCCACGTCCTCGCGGAAGCCGAGCAGGCCGACATGCAGGTCCTCGTCGTGAACCAGGAACAGCCCGGGCTCCACGTCGGACCGCCGGAGCGCCGCGGCAAACTCCGCCGCCCCGGCCGCCCCGCCGATCTCCGCGGTCAGCAGAACTTCCGTTTCCGGCTTCGGCTGCACGCGGAACGACATCTCGACAATCAGGCCGAGCGAACCGAGGGCCCCCGTGTGCAGCTTCATCAGGTCGTAGCCGGCCACGTTCTTGACGAGCCGTCCCCCCGCGCGGGTGATCGTGCCGGAGTCGTCCATCACGGAAATCCCTATAAGGTGACGGCGCGGCGTTTCGCCGAACGGGCGCAACGGTCCCCAGGCGCCGGTGGCCACCATGCCGCCGACGGTGGCCGCTTCCGGATGGAGGGGATCGAGCGGCAGCCACTGGTTCCGCGCCGCCAGCGTCGACCGGAGCGCGGCGAGGGTCACGCCGGCCTCGACGGTCACCGTGAGATCTTCCGCCGCGTGATCCACGATCCGGTCCAGGCCGGTCAGGTCCACCGCGGTGAACCGCTCCGCGTCGAGCGGGGCGCCGAGGCCGAGGCGGGTGCCGCCGCCGAAGGGGACAACCGGTCCCGACGTATCACGCAGAAAGGCGGTGAGTTCGTTGCGATCATTCGGGCGCACGAACTCGGACGGACTACGACCGAGGAGGGTCACTGCAGCGGCGCGGGGGGCGGCGCCCTCGCCCGGTCCGGTCTTTGCCCCGCGCGTCATGACGCTGCCTGCTTTCTTGGCAACACTTCCACGCACACGCCGCCCCGCTCCGGCAGCAGCTTGTGAGGATTGCAGTGCCGGCGCGGATCGAAGACGGCGCGGACGCGGCGCATGACCTCGAGGTCCTCCTCGGAGAACAGGCGGTTCATCAGCGCGATCTTCTCCACGCCGATTCCGTGCTCGCCGGTCAGGCTGCCTCCGAGGTCCAGGCAGACGCCGAGGATCTTGGACGACGCCTCGAGGACCCGCCGCACCTCGTCCGGATTCTTTTCGTCGTAGAGCAGGCAGGGGTGCAGGTTGCCGTCACCGGCGTGGAACACGTTCACGCAGCGGACGCCGAGCGATTCGGAGATCACCCGGATCCGCTCCAGCACTTCGGGGAGCTTCGTTCTGGGCACCACGCCGTCCTGCGTGAGGTAGTTCGGGGCCAGGCGGCCGATCGCGCCGAACGCCTTCTTGCGCGCGGCCCACAGCTTCAGCCGTTCCGCGTCGCTCCGGGCCCGGCGGACTTCGCGGGCGCGGTTCTCCCGGCAGACCTGGTCGATGTGATCCGCCTGCCGGTCGAGGCCGTCGTCGAGGCCGTCCACCTCGATCAGGACGACCGCGGCCGCGTCCTCGGGGAAGTCCATGCCGAACGCGCTGTTCAGCGCGGCGAGGATCGGATTGTCCATCAGTTCCACCGCGGCCGGAACAATCCCGGCGGCGATGATGCCGGACACCGTTTTCGTGGCGTCCTCGATCGTGTCGAACACACCGAGCAGCGTGCGGACGGCGGGCGCCCGGCGCACCAGCCGCACCGTGATCTCCGTCACGATTCCGAACGTGCCCTCGTGGCCGACGACGAGGCCGGTCAGGTCGTAGCCGGGCGCGTCCGGGGTGTTTTCGAGTTCGATCACGTCACCGTTCGGCAGCACGAGCGTGACGCCGAGGACATGGTCCACGGTCACACCGTACTTGAGCGTGTGCGGCCCGCCGGAGTTCGTGGCCACGTTGCCGCCGATCGTGCAGGCCTGCTGGCTGGACGGGTCGGGGGCGTACAGGAACCCTTCCGCCTCGACGGCCTTCGTCACCGAAAGGTTGACGACGCCGGCGCCGACCCGGGCCCGGCGGTTGTCGATGTCGATTTCGAAGATCTCCTTGAGACGGGTCGTGGCCACTACGACCGGAGCCTCCAGCGCGATGGTTCCGCCGGCCAGGCCGGTTCCGGCGCCGCGGGGGATGAACGGTATCCGGAGCTCGTGGAGGAGCTTCAGGACGGCGGACGTTTCGGCCGTCGTCGCCGGGTGCACGACGAGCCGAGGCGCAGCCTTTTCCACGGTCATCCCGTCGCATTCGTAGACGGACAGGCCCGCTCCGGTTTCGATGACCGCGTCGGGTGCGGTGAGGGCGCGGAGGCGCGCGGCCAGGTCGGCGGGAATGGGAGTCCGGGGGAGTCTCACGTCGGCAGAATATCACGGTGCCGGGCGGTCCGTGAGAGGCTTTCCCCCGGCCGGACCGTGGAGGCCCAGGCCAACAAACGATTGGGTGGACAAGCCTTATCCTCAAGCTTCCTGTCCGCGGGTCGATAATTATTCCATCATGGTCCGGAAAACCCATCGACGCCGCCACGCCGACACCCCGAACGCTCGTGTCCGCTTCACGTTGCCCGCAGGACTGATTCTGCTCCTGGGGCTGACCGCCGCACCGTTCCGGGCCGAAGCCTCGGTGTCCGGACAGGCCACCATCACGCATGCGGAAGGGGAGCGTGGCCGTCAGCTCAACAAGGCCAATCGCGACGACACGCCCTTCAACACCTACCGCCTGCTGCTGAACGCGTCGCTCCCCCTTTCGGAGCATGCGCAGCTCGAGATCCAGGGACTCCTGGACGAAGGTGCCTTCGGCAGCGCCACGAACACGTTCCTCCGTCCCTGGGTGTCGTTTCACGAGGTCGCCGACCGGAAATGGCTGAACATCCAGGCGGGGAAACTTCCGCTGATGTTCGGAACGTTCGCCGAGCGCATCCACCAGCGCTCGAACCCCGTCATCGGCGTGCCGCTGATCCTTAACTATCACACGAACCTGCGTCACAACCTTATTCCCGTCAACGGGGACTCCCTGGTGGCCCGCCGCGGCCGCGGCCAGTACGGAGTGAACTACGTCGACCCGAAGGGGGGCGGCTTCAAGGGGATGCCGATCCTGTACGAAGCCTGCTGGAGTACGGGGGTCGAGGTGTTCGGAGCGCACGGCGTTCTGGAGTACTCGGGGGCCGTCACCTACGGAAATCAGAGCAACCCGGTCGGGGACGGGCAGGAGTCGAACGACGAACCGGGCTATATCGGTCGGGTCGGCGTGTCGCGGCTTCCGGGAGCCCTCATCGGGGCCCGCGCCGGAGTGTCCGCCTCGACGGGCGCCTACCTGCCGCGGAACCAGCCGGGCCTGGCCACCGGTCACCGGTCCGAGGAGTACGATCAGATCGTCGTGGGCACGGATCTCGAGTACGGCGTCGGTCCCTTGGTGGTCCGCGGCGAAGCGATCTGGAACCGTTTCGAAACGCCGGAGAACACTTCGCCGGAGCGCTGGCTGCCGCCGCACCTCGACACGTTCGGGTGGTACGCGGAGGCACAGTGGACGCTCTCGCCGCTCTTCTCGGTGGGCGGTCGCTGGGACACGATCGACTTCCACGGCATCACGTCGCCGTCCGAGGTCACCGCGGACTGGGATGCCGACGTGAATCGCTTCGAACTGGGCGCCGGCTGGCGTCCGGCCCGCGCCTGGGAAATCCGCTACGCCTACCAGGGGTGGCGCTATCCCGACGATCCGGACTTCGACGCGGACAACTATGCCTTCCAGCTGACGGCGAGGTTCTGACCATGAAATTTCGATCGAAGTGCCTGGTCGCCGGAGTCCTCGCCCTGGCCCTCGCCGCCCCCGCGGTGGGAGCCGCGACGCTGACGGGGCGGATCAGCGGGGCGCCGGAGCCGCCCCGGACGCGGCACTCGGGGTACGGCAAGTACCGCCGCGAGGCCGCGCCGAAGGGGAAGATCCCGCACCCGCTGATCGTCCTGCTCGAGCCGAAGACCCGCGGTGCGCTGCCGAAGCCTCCCGCCGAACCGGTCGTCATGGACCAGCGCGACGAGCAGTTTCAGCCGAGGGCGCTGCCGGTCATGGTCGGCGGCACGGTGGACTTCCTCAACAGCGACAGTTTCTATCACAACGTCTTTTCCCTGTCGACGCCGCGCAAGTTCGACCTTGGCCGGTACCGGCAGGGCAACTCCCGGTCGGTCACGTTCACGAAACCGGGCCTGGTCAAGCTCTTCTGCGAAATCCACCCCCAGATGATCGGCTACATCCTGGTGACGGAAACACCCTGGTTCACGTCCGCTTCCGCCACGGGGGAGTACGAACTCCGTGACGTGCCCCCCGGCGACTACACGGTGCGCGTGTGGCACGAGGGGCTTGCCGAGCCGGAGGATCTGCGGCCGGTCCGGGTCGGCCGTGAACCGATGAACGTCGACCTGGATCTCGAGAATCCCTCCGACCCATGATCCGGGGCCGGCTCCAGGATCGCATCCTCCTCGTCGTTCTGGCGATCATCATTCCGTTTGCCGTCCTGACCTTCGCCGGCGTCGAGCGGAAGATCTCGGAAGAGGCCCACTCCAAGCTTTCGATCGAACTCGCTTCCGCCCGCGCCTCGTTCGACGCTCTCCGGCAGGAGAGGCGCGAACAGTTGACCCGCACGGCGCACCTCGTTTCGGAACTCCCCTACTTCAAGGCGGCGGCGGCCGTCTACGACCCGCTGGCGACCTCCGAAGAGAGGGAGCAGCAGGTGGCCACGATCGCTCCGGTGGCCCGCGACATCATGGAAAGCCTCGGCGTGGATTTCCTGGCGATCACCGATCTGAACGGGGCGCCGGTGATCGCGCTACGCGACCGGAAGGTCATCGCCTCGGCCTGGACGGTTCCCGGTTTCCGGAAGCTGGAGCACCGCGCCACGACGACGGGAAACGCCGAAGGATGCCTGAACATCGGCGGCGAGCTGTTCCAGGTGGCGCTCGTCCCCGTGGAAGCGGGGAGAACCCCGCTCGGAGTCCTGATGCTCGGCGAGCGCCTCGACGACGCACTGGCCACCCGGATCCGCCGGCAGACCCAGGCGGAAGTCGTCATCCTCGGAGGCCAGCGGCCGATCGCCCGGTGCTGCGGCCCCGCCGACCGGGAACGGGAACAGTTTCTCTCCGACTACTTTGCCGATGCCCGCAACGACATTCCGAAGGACCAGACACCCCTGGAAGTCCGGATGGCGGGAGAGCGGTACATGACGCTCTGGTCGCCCATTCATGATCCGGACGGGCAGGTCGTGGGCACGTTCATCCTGCACCGGTCGCTGGACCAGGCCCTGGCCTATGTGGCCGCGATCCGCGACCTGATGGTGGGCATCTGGGCCGCGGCGCTTCTCGCCGGGCTCGTTCTGTCCTATCTCTTTTCCCGACAGCTCACCCGGCCGATTCTGAGACTGTCGCAGGCGGCGCGGCGGATCGCCGGGGGCGACTACTCCCGCGACGTGCCGGAAACGGGTGGGGAGGAGCTGTCGAACCTTGCCGCCGCCTTCAACCAGATGAGCTTCGGTATCCGCATGAGCCACGAACAGCTCGCGGAAACGAACGCCCGCCTGCTCGATCGGACCCGCGAACTGGAGGAGAGCCACGCGAGGCTCGTCCAGAGCAGCCGGCAGCTCGAGGAATCGAACAGTGAGCTGAAGGAAACGCAGGCCCGGCTGCTCCAGGCGGCCAAGATGGCCGCGTTCGGGGAACTCGGTGCCGGCCTGGCCCACGAGCTGAACCAGCCGCTGGCCACCGTGAAGGGCTACGCGCAGATCACCCAGGGCAAACTGGGGCCGGCCAGCCCGCACAACAGGGCGCTGGAACTCATCGTCGGCGCGGTGGACTACATGGCCGGGATCGTGGCCGGGCTGCGCAAGTTCTCCCGCCGGAGCCGGTTCGAACTCGCGCCGGTGTCGCTCGGCGATGTGGCCGCGGAAACCGCGCGTTTCCTGGCCCCGCAGATCAAGAAGTCGCGGGCCCGCCTGGAAGTGATCTGCGCCGAAGGGCTCCCGCGGATCATGGGCGACGCCAACCAGCTCCAGCAGGTCCTCACGAACCTGATCACGAACGCGCTGGACGCGGTGTCGGAGATGCCGGACGGCGGCCGGGTCACGCTGCGGGTGCGCGGGTTCGGCGACGGACGCTACGTCTGCGTCCAGGTATCCGACAACGGGCCCGGCATTCCCGCGGACGTGAAGGGGAACATCTTCCAGTCGTTCTTCACGACCAAGGAAGAGGGAAAGGGGACCGGCCTCGGGTTGCCGATCAGCCGCGGGATCGTGGAAAGTCACGGCGGAAAGCTGAAGGTGTACTCGACGCCCGGTCGCGGCGCTTCGTTTCACGTCGTGTTCCCGGCGGAGGTCAGGAAGGCGGCCTGAGGCCGCCCGTCCGGCCCGCTTCCCTCAACCGCAGGCTTGGCAACTCCGGCCCGATGCCGCCGGATGGTTGCAACACGATGCCGCACGAGCTAACGTCACCGCATGGGTGAAGCGCTCAAGAAACGGATCCTGACAGTTCGGTTCGAGAGTCCGGCGCACGAAGCGGTTCTCAATCTTTTCGTCGTGTCCGGCATGCTGCGGGATCGCACCGAAACGGTCTGCCGCGAGTTCGGACTCACGAACCCACTCTACAACGTCCTGCGCATACTCAAAGGTGGAGGCACCGAGGGTTATTCCCGCGGCGACATCGCCCGGCGGCTCCTCGACCGCGCCCCCGACGTCACCCGGATCCTGGACCGCCTGGAGTCGCTGGGGCTGGTCACCCGGGTCCGGGACGCGGGGGATCGCCGCCGTTCCGTGAACCGGATCACGCCGGCCGGAATCGAGCTTCTTGACCGGATCCATCCCGGCATCGCTGCCGTCAACGACTGGGTGGCCGAGCGACTGTCCGCCGAGGAGTGCGCGAAGTTGTCGCGGCTCTGCGAGGAGATTTACCGGGACCGCGAGTAGGCCGCCCGTCAGCCGATCAACATGAAGGCCACGACCCCGACGATCGCCAGGATGCCCACGATGTCGAGGGTCGCGAACAGGCCGTGCCGCCCCTTCCGTGCCGCGATCTCCACATCACCGCCTCCGGACGCCCGCGCCCGCACGATCTTCCGCGCGTTGAACATTTCGAGGTGCGCGATCACCAGCAGGAGAAACACGATCGTCAGCTTGATGTGCATGCCGGGGTTCTTCATGTAAAACGGCTTCGCCATCAGCAGCATGACGCCGGAAATGACGGAGACGAAGATCGCCGGAAGCTGGGCTTTCGTGACGATCGAGGCGGCGATCGATTCCAGCGCGTCGCGGGCCGGCGGGGCGAGGCTCCCGTCCGCCGACTTGCGCAGCAGCTTTGCCGAGTAGATGGCCGCGCCGGTGTACAGGGCGAACGCGACGAGATGGAGAAGCAGGGACAGGCTGAACAGCTGGCTCATTGCGGGGTCATCCTCCGTGATTGGGTTCGGAAAACGGCGTCATTGTGAGGGGGCGGCCGTGTCCGGGGCAAGGGGCCGACGCAGCACGACGATGAGTTCGCTGCCGCCGAGGAATCCGAATGAAACCAGGCGGGAGAGGTCGCGGGCCGAGCGGTACAGGAGCCAGAACGGCTTTTTCGGGCCGGCCGTCGGGATCACGTCGAGGATGTCGTAGACATCCTCGTAAACGACTTCGAGCCCGTTCCGTGCCGCCCGCGCGCGCAGGCGGGGAGCCGAGATGTCCCGCCGCATGTACGTGCGGAACGGTCCCATGTCGTCCCGTCCCGCGTTGCGGTTGCCGTGAACGTGCCGGTAATAGGCCACGTGCAGCGCATGCGGGAGGAGCTTCGTCACCAGGCCCTTTACGGAACGCGGGTTCGGCATTCCGAGGATCATCAGCCCGCCCGGGCGGAGCGAGGGAACGAGCCGATCGAGGGCGGTGCCGGGGCGGTTCAGGTGTTCCAGGACGTTCCAGGAGACGATCACGTCGAACGCGTCCTCGGGAAAGTCGAACGTTTCAAGGTCGCCGTGGATGGCTTCGTCGAGCGCCGTGTTCCGGGCCAGCTGCTTTTCCGAGATGTCGATGCCGGTCAGGTGGCGGTCCGGCCCGAAGTCGAAATGGTCGGAGGATCCACAGCCGGCCTCGAGAACGCGCAATCCCCGGCGGCGCCCCAGGGTCCGGTCCAGAAACGCCTGGAGTTCGAGGACCGGGGGCTGCCCGCCGATGCTCCGGGCAGCCCCCGTTTCAATCCGTGGATCGGGTTTCAATCTCCGTCAGTGACCCATGTGGACCAGGCCGAGCTGGGTCATGATTGCGAGATCCTCCGACACGCCCCAGTGTTCGACCGCCTTTCCGTCCTTGATCCGCACGATGTCGCAAACCTTGAACGTGACCGTCTTGCCCGTGGCCGGGGCACCCATGAACTCTCCCTTGTGTGTTCCGGTCAGGGTCGTCAGGGCCGCGACGAGATCCCCGTCGCCGGTCATGATGTCGATCGTGGCCTTCATGTCCGGGAAAGCCGTCAGCATGTCCGTGAAGAACTTCTTCGTGCCGGCCGCATCCGGTGTGTATCCCGGAGTCACCTGGTGTTCGACGAAGGCGGCATCGAAGAACTCGTCGATCATGGCCACCTTCTTTGCGTTGATGATCTCGTCCCAGAACATCCGGAAACGCGCCTTGTTGGAATCGGAGATGCTCATCGTCGCGGGCTTGGCCGGCTTGGACTGGGCGGAAACGGCCTGGGACAGCCCCAGGCTCATCAGTCCGATCAGTATCACGGAGAACAGGGAGCGGAGTTTCATGCTCGTGCAACCTCCTTCGGTGGATCCGGGCGGATTCCCGGTACGGGCGTGCGGTGCCAGGGGGCGGGCACCGAACAGCGGTGAAGGGTACATCCGGCCCGACAGGGCCTCAAGCGGATTCCCGGCCCGCCGCCATCCTCTCGAGACAGCGGATCACCAGGGCGGTCCATCCCGTCTGGTGCGAAGCGCCCAGCCCCCGCCCGGAATCCCCGTGGAAGTACTCGTGGAACAGGAGAAGATCCTTCCAGTGGGGATCCTCCGCATAGCGCCGATCGCCGCCATGGCAGGGGCGGGCGCCGGTTTCGTCCGGAAGGAACAGCGTGGCCAGCCTGCGGGAGATCTCCCGGGCCACTTCGTTCAGCGGCATCCGGTTTCCCGAGCCCGTCGGGCACTCCACCTGCAGGGACTCTCCGTAAAAATAGTGATAGCGCTCGAGGGCCTCGATGATCAGGTAGTTCATCGGAAGCCAGATCGGCCCGCGCCAGTTCGAGTTGCCCCCGAAGAGCCCGGAGTCGGACTCGCCCGGTATGTAGCCGACCCCGTAATGGTCGCCGTTCGCGGCCAGCACAAACGGGTGATCCTCATGAAATTTGGACAGCGACCGAATGCCGTGGGGCGACAGGAACTCCGCCTCGTCCAGCATGCAGGTCAGCACCCGGAGGAGCCGGTCGCGGGTCGGAATGGACAGCAGGCGGTGGACGGAACCGTTCTCGGTCACTTTCGAGTTGGAGATGTGGCCGACCACGTCCGGCCGGTTCTCGATGAACCAGTTCATCCGCTTGCTGAAACCGGGCAGGCGGTCGATCGTTTCCTGCTCGAGGATTTCGCAGGTGAAGAGCGGCACGAGCCCGACCATGGATCGAATCTTGAGCGGCGTGTGCCTGCCGTCCACGTGAAGCTGGTCATAGTAGAAGCCGTCTTCCTCGTCCCAGAGCCCGGTGCCGCCGAGCGAGTTCATGGCCTCGGTGATCGCCACGAAGTGCTCGAAGAACTTGGACGCGGTGTCCTCGGTGGCCGGGTTGTCCCGGGCCAGCTCCATCGCCATCGACAGCATGGTGGCGCAGAAGAACGCCATCCACGCCGTGCCGTCGGCCTGCTCCAGGTGGCCGCCGGTCGGAAGCGGCTTGGAGCGGTCGAAGATTCCGATGTTGTCCAGGCCGAGAAAACCGCCGGCAAAGATGTGCTTTCCGTCGATGTCCTTGCGGTTGACCCACCAGGTGAAATTGATGAGCAGCTTCTGGAAGACGCGGGACAGGAACACGCGATCGCGGTGTCCGCGGGCCCCGGTCATCTTGTACACGCGCCAGCAGGCCCACGCATGCACCGGCGGATTCACGTCGCCGAAGCCGAACTCGTAGGCCGGGAGCTGGCCGTTCGGGTGCATGTACCACTCGCGCAGGAACAGCACGAGCTGCTCCTTGGCAAAGGCCGCGTCGATCCGGGCGAACGGGATCATGTGAAACGCGAGATCCCAGGCGGCGTACCACGGGTACTCCCACTTGTCCGGCATGGAGATGACGTCGCGGTTGTACAGGTGCGGCCAGTCGGCATTGCGCCCTTTCGATCGCGACGGCGGCGGGGCGGGCTGCGTCGGATCCCCCTCGAGCCATTCCTTCACCACATAGTGGTAGAACTGCTTGGACCAGAGAAGCCCGGCGTAACCCTGCCGCGCCACCTGCGCCTCCCCGGGATCGAGGCCCGCCGGAATGTGCCGCTCGTAGAACGCGTCCGCCTCGCCGATCCGCCGGGCGAACGCCTGCTCGAACTCGTCGCCGAGATCCGGAGCGGCATTCTGCGCCACCGCGGCCAGTCGGAGCCGGATCGTGGCGGTCGCGCCGGCGTTCAGTTTCAGCGCGTACCAGGCCGCGGCCTTCGTTCCCTCGAGGGCCGGGTTCACGGCATCCCGGTTTCCCCGGACAACCCGCTCGTGAAACGCGTCCTTGACCCATGGAGTCGGGTTCGGCGATCCGTACAAACGCGAGGCATTCGATTCGTTTTCGGTGAACAGGAACTCGGGCGCCGCGCCGTCCGGGCCGGGCCCGGCCGCAAGGCGCATCCGGCCGAGCGTCGGGTGATCCGTTGCGATGAGCCCGTTCTCGAGGGCCAGTCGCGGCTTCGGGCCGTATCCCTCGCCGGTGCGACCCCAGGACCAGTTGTTGCGAAACCAGAGGGTGGGGAGGAGGTGCAGTTCCGCCGCATCGGGCCCCCGGTTCTCCACGGTGATCCGGACCAGGATGTCGTCGGTGTCCGCCTTCGCATACTCGACCCCCACGTCGAAGTAGCGGTTGTCGTCGTAGACGCCGGTGTCCGTGATCTCGAACTCCGGGTCCCGCTTTCCGCGCCGGCGGTTTTCGCCGAGCAGCCGCTCGTAGGGAAACTCCGCCTGCGGATACTTGTACAACCCCTTCAGGTAGGAGTGCGTCGGCGTGGAGTCCAGGTAGTAGTAGCACTCCTTCACGTCTTCGCCGTGGTTCCCCTCCGGTCCGGTCAAGCCGTAGATCCGTTCCTTGAGAATGGGGTCCCGGCCGTTCCAGAGCGCCAGCGCGAAACAGAGGCGGGCCTCGCGGTCGGTGATGCCGAGGAGCCCGTCCTCGCCCCAGCGGTACGTCCGGCTGCGGGCATGATCGTGAGGCAGGTAGGCCCAGCTGTCGCCGTCCTTCGAGTAGTCCTCGCGGACGGTGCCCCACTGCCGTTCCGAGAGGTACGGTCCCCAGCGCTTCCAGTTTTTCTCGCGCCGGACATCCTCCTCGAGACGGAGCGTTTCGTTGTCGGTTTTCGTCATCAGGCCCCCCGTGTTCAGTCGGGGCCCGGTCCGCACCCCGTCAATCGTTACCGCGGAGCCATTCTACAGCGGCGGCGGGAGATTCAAAGAGGGCGATCCTCACACCGCGGTTGGCCATCATGGCGATGTGCGCATCGGACATCTCGTCCGGGACGAATTCCGGGAAGCAGACGGCGAGTTTCATGTTGACGATCCCCATGCGCAGGAATTGATCGCCCAGGGCAATCACGTCGGTAGGGGAGAGACTTCGCCGCGAGACCCGACCCGTGAGGAGAACATGCGTCGGGATGGCCCGAGGTTCAGTGCTTCCTTCCCGCCCGCTCCGGGCCCGTGGTTCCCCCCGGGCCGGATAACCCATGGCCACCGTCGTCTGGATGGCGGTCACCAGCGAATCGGCGAGGGCGCGGTCGAGAAGACGGCTTCCCCCGAGATCGATATGGATATAGTCTTCAAGAATCCGGTAGGAGATGGGTTCCATGTTTGCGCCATCCGATCCCACATCTGCAGTGCCGCCGGTAACGCCGTCGATTGGAACTGCATTTTAATTTATTCTGCCCTGCGCCGACAATGACCTTTCCAGCGGAATCGGGGCAGATGCCTCGGGCCATCGGCCGGAAGTGGTTCGACGGCCTGTCAGACACCTTTCGGCCACCGGTGGAACCCGGGGCGAACACATTCCCAACCATCCCCGCGGTCGGGGCGTCCAACTCAAGCGGCGAAACGGGATCAGGCCACTGAACACAGGCGCAACCACATCACAGGTGACGGGGGTCCCGATCGAACCAGGGCACTGCGCATGACCGACCTCATCCGCCGGGCCCAGGCCGGTGACGCGTCCGCGTTCGAACAGCTCTACCGGGACAATGTGAACCGCGTCTACGCCCTGAGTCTCAGGATGTGCGCCGATCCGGTGGACGCGGACGACCTGACCCAGGATGTCTTCGTGCGGGCCTGGAGGAAACTCTCCACGTTCCGGGGCGACAGCGCCTTTTCCACCTGGCTGCACCGGCTGGCCGTGAACGTGATCATCCAGAGCATGAGGAGTCGGAAGCGCCGGCTGGACCGGGTGATGCCCGTGGACGATCCGGCGGCGTTCGACACCGGTCGCGAGGACGCGCCGGTGGAGCCGATCGCGGACCTCGAGAGGGCCCTGCGGACGCTGCCGCCGGGAGCGAGGCTCGTGTACCTGCTCCACGACGTGGAAGGGTACCGGCACGAGGAGATTGCCGAGGTCACGGGAACCGCGGTGGGCACATCGAAGGCCCAGCTGCACCGGGCCCGGAAGTTGTTGAGAAAGGTGATGGAGCGATGAGCGATCACATTGCGGAGGAACGGGTCCACGATTACGTGGACGACATGCTGTCCCCGGACGAGCGCCGGGACGTCGCGGCCCATCTTGCCGGGTGCGCGCCGTGCCGCGCCGAAGTCGACGCGGTGACCGCTCTCCGGAACGCCGCGCGCGCCCTGGCTCCCGGCATCGCGCCGGCCGTCGATTTCTGGCCGTCGATCGCGTCCCGCCTGGAGCCGGAGCTCCGCGTTCTTCCGTCTCCGCGGGCGCTCTTCGTGCACCGCGCCCTGGCCGCGGCCGCCGCGGTGGCGGTGATCCTCACGGCGCTGTGGACCACCGACCGCTTGGGAGGCGCACCGGCTCCGGGCGGGAATCCCGACCCCGCCCACGCCGTTCTGGCCCGCATGGAGATGGCCGCGGCCGAAGCGCACTACGAATCCGCCGCGAGCGACCTCCGGCGGGCGCTGGACGCGCGCCGTTCCGGTCTCGCGGCGGAAACCGCCGCGGTCATCGAGAAAAACCTGGACATCATCGACGCGGCGCTGGACGAGTCGAGGAAGGCCCTGGCCGCCGATCCCGCAAACCGCACGCTGACCGATCTCGTCGCGTCCGCACACCGCAGGAAAGTGGAGTTCCTGCAGCTGGCCCTGAACTACTGAGGTGCACATGAAACGTCCGATCCCGAAAGTCACGCTCCTGCTGCTCGCGGCCTGCTGGCTCACGACAGGCGTCGCCGCGGCCCGCGAGGAATCGCGCCGGATCGCCGCGTCCCCGGACGGCACGGTGACGATCCTGAACCCCCGCGGCACTGTGACGATCGTCGGCTGGGAGCGGAACGAAGTGGCCGCCGTCGGCCGGTTCGGCGAGGCGATCCGCCGCATGACGCTGACCCGTTCGGGCGACGAGGTGGCGGTGGCCGTCGTGCCCGCCGATCCGGCCACCGGAGGCATCGCCGATCTCGAGGTCCGGGTGCCGTTGAACAGCCGGGTCGAGGTCCGGACGTTCCAGGCCCCGATCGGCATCGACGGGGTCACCGGGCCGGTGGACCTCGAGTCGATGAGCGGCGCCATCGTCGTCAACGGCGGCCCGCGACTCCTCCGCGTCCACTGCATGACCTGCGACATGGACATCCATGCCGACTCCGAGGTCATCCGCGCGGAGTCGGTCGGCGGGGCCATCAGGGTCAAGGAGGCGCGGGGTGTCGTCGACCTGTCCACCGTGTCGGGCAACATCACCCTCGTGTCGGGCAGCGATGCTCCCGAGTGCCCGTCCGGAAAGGGAGTGTCGATGAGCTCGGTCTCCGGCAACATCGCCTACTCGGGATCGCTGTGCAGGGACAGCGAACTGTTCCTGGAGACGCACAGCGGCGCGATCGACCTGAACGTGCCGATGACGACGCACGCGGACCTCGACGTGCGCTGCTACACCTGCACGATCGACAATGAGAGTGCCGTGAAGGTGATCCCCACGCTCGGCCCGGACGGCACCACGAAGGAGTACCGTGTCTTTTCCGGTTCCGGCGGCGGTCTCGTCCAGGTGCGGAGCTTTTCGGGGCCGGTCACGATCCGCCGGGATCGCTGACCCCCGCTCCGTAGCCCGCCCGCGGCACGCCCCTTCCATGCAACAAATCTCTTTCCGGATGCGTCTGACCCTCATGGACGCAGCGTGAACCGGTTCCGTGCCGGAAGGGCGTCCGCCGCCGCGGACTCCGGAATGCGTTCCGGGTCGGCCACGCCAAAACACTATCTTGAAACCACTTACCGGAAGGAGCACCTCATGGCCCGCACGCGTGCCGTTTCCCGTACGCCGGTATCGCCGTTACCTGTCCTCCTGGCTCTCGCCGCGCTCTTCCTTCCCGCGATCTCCTCGGCGCAGAACCGGACCCGCTACACGATTCCGGGCAGCGATGTGGCGGTGTACAACCTGATCGGTGAAACCCGCGTGATCCGGGGCACCGGAACGGACGTCGAGGTCGAGATCGAATGGGGCGGCGACGATGCCGGGGATCTCAAAGTGGAAACCGGAAAGGTGGGCGGGAAGGAAACGCTCCGGGTCGTCTATCCCGGGGACCGGTTCGTCTACAAGAAGCTCGGCTTCATGTCGAACACGCAGATGACCGTCAACGACGACGGCACGTTCGGCGGCAGGGGTCGCTCCGGTCGCAAGGTCCGGATTTCCGGTCGCGGCTCCGGCTTCAGCGGCTGGGCCGACATGACGATCAAGGTGCCGGACGGAAAGACGTTCGCCCTCAGGCTAGGCGTCGGCGAGGTGAGCGCGTCCGGCGTCAACGCCGACCTGCTGCTGGACACGTCCGCGTCGCCGGTCACCGCCGAGGCGATACGCGGAGCCCTCTCCATTGATGTGGGTTCCGGCGCCGTTCACGTCAGCGGCATCGACGGCGACCTCGATATCGACACCGGGTCCGGCAGCGTCACGATGCAGGGTGTGAAGGGGAAAGTGCTGCACGTGGATACCGGTTCCGGAAACGTGTCCGGCTCGGACATCAGCGCCGCGGACATCCACATCGATACGGGATCCGGCGGCATCGACATCGTCTCGGTGCGGACGTCGCGGGTGAGCCTCGACACGGGGAGCGGCGGGGTGGACCTCGGGCTCCTCAGCGACATCGAGGACCTGGTGGTCGACACCGGCTCCGGCCATGTGCGGATCGCCGTTCCGGCTTCGCTGGGCGCGGAGGTCGACGTGGAAACCGGATCCGGCGGCGTGGACATCGACGTGCCCCACGAAAGCCACCGGCACAAGCGCAACTACTTCCACGGCACGATCGGCGACGGCAAGGGGCGGATCAGCGTGGAGACGGGATCGGGCGGGGTGCGGTTCAGCCGGAGCTGAGGAGGCTCCCCGGGGGAAGCGGTCGGCCGGGCGGGGCTACTTGACGGCGTGCGCCTCGAGGTCCTGCCGCGACACGAACTCGAGCGCCGAGATGTGCGTGGCCTCCAGGTTGACGGCAGGCGCCATGCCGGCGTCCAGCGCTTCCTTCCAGCGCTCGACGCAGAGGCACCAGCGGTCCCCCGGCTTCAGTCCGTGGAATCCGTAGGCCGGGACCGGCGTGCTCAGGTCGTTGCCGCGCGACTTCGAAAACGCCAGGAACTCCGCGGTGGCTTCGATGCAGACGAGATGCAGCCCCACGTCCTCGGGGCCGGTGCGGCAGCAGCCGTCGCGGTAGAATCCGGTCAGCGGTTTCCGGCTGCAGTCCTTGAGTTCGGTGCCGAGCACGTTCTTTGGTCTCACTGGCCTCCTCCGATCCATCTCTCCATGGGTGTCCTGTCCGGGCGGCCACGCTTCTCCCGCCGGTTCGCATCGTCATGATACCCGATATGCGGACGACGATCCCGCCCGCGCTCAGGCGTGGCTGCGCGCGTGATGCGCCGCCGCCACCGGCACGCTCTTCGACTTCATCACCCGGGCCGGCGCGTTCTTGAACGCCGGGGTGCCCGACTTCGGGTCGATCTTTCTCGGCAGGAGCGTGTTCGCCTCGGGGTAGTACATCACGAGGCTCCCGCGCGGCACGTCGAGAAAGCGCACGCGCAGGTTGTCGAGAGCGCCGGTGTCCGTTTCCACGCGGACGCGATCGTCGTGCGCGAGGCCCATCGACCGCGCGTCCTCCTCGTTCATCATGGCCACGTCGCGGCGGTCGATGCCGCGGTAGATGTCCTCGTTTTCGTACACGACGGTGTTGAACTGCCCCTCGCTGCGGAGGCTCATCAGCGTCAGGTGCCCCTCCGGGGGCAGGGTGTCGGGGATCGGCGTGACGATCGCCCGGGCCTTGCCGCCGGGCAGCGGAAAATCCGGCGTGTGCCGGATCCGCCCCTCGATCGTGAACTCCTGCTTCGTCGTGCCGATCGTCTCCAGGGCCTTCCAGCCCGGCACGACGCCGGCGATCGCCTTCCGCAGCGTGTCGTGATCGCGGAACGCGTTCCAGTCCACCCGCCCGGCGGGCAGGATCCGCTCGGCCAGCGACGCCACGATGTCCACCTCGCTCCGCATCTCCTCGGAGCCGTACGGTTCGCCGCCGTCGGACAGGCGGACGAAGTTGAACATGCTCTCCTGCGTGGTGGCCTGCTTCTCCTCGTCGCGGGCCAGGCAGGGGAGGATGTAGGTGGTCTTTCCGCGGCCGTGAAAGTGCCCCGGGTTCAGCTTGGTGGACACGTAGACGATCGTTTCCGTGTTCCGCATCGCCCGGCCCGTGTGCTCGAGGTCGGGGTTGCTCGAGTAGAGATTGCCGCCGAGGCAGAACGCGGCCTTGATCGCGCCCGTCTCCATGGCCAGGATCGTCTCGTGCGTGTTCAGCCCCTTCGACTTCGGCACAGTGATGCCGTGCAGCTCCTCCATCCGCGCCGCGAACGCCTCCTTGAGCGCCGGCGCCACGCCCACCGAGCCCACGCCCTGCACGTTCGAGTGACCCCGGATCGGCATCATTCCGGCATGGGGCCGTCCGACCATGCCGCGCATGAGGGCCAGGTTCGTGATGGCCAGCACGTTGTCCACGCCGTGCTCGTGATGCGTGATGCCCATGGCCCACATGAAGATCGCGTTCCGCGCCTTCGCGTAGTGCCGCCCGGCGTTTTCCAGCGCCACCCGCGAGAGCCCCGAGTGATGCTCGATCGTTTCCCACGACGTGGCGGCGATGTCCGCCTCCACGGCGTCCCAGCCGTCCACGTGCCCCTTGAGAAAATCGCGTTCGATGGCGTTCAGCCCGAGGCAGGCCTTGGCCATTCCCTTCAGGGCCGCGATGTCGCCGCCGATGCGCGGCTGCAGGTAGAGGTCCGACACGCGCGACCCGAAGAGGAGCGAGAGCGGTCGCGACGGCACCCGGAAGCGCTCGAGGCCGAGTTCGCGGAGCGGGTTCAGGACGACGACCGTGCCGCCGCGCCGCCGCATCTCCACGAGCTGGGTGATCAGGCGCGGATGATTCGAGGCGGGGTTCGCCCCGACCACCAGTGCGAAGTCGGCATGTTCGAGATCCTCGAGCGTCACCGATGCCGTGCCCGATCCGAGCGCCTGCGCCAGCCCCACGCCGGAGGCCTGGTGGCAGTAGAACGAGCAGTTGTGCACGTTGTTCGTGCCGAAGGCGCGGGCCGCGCACTGGAGCAGGAACGCGGCCTCGTTGCTGGCCCGCCCCGAGGAGTAGAACGTGACTTCATCGGGCTGGAAAGCCCGGAAGCGGGCGCCGATGTCGTCGAGCGCTTCGTCCCACGACACCCGCCGGTAGTGCGTGTCGCCGGCGGAAAGGCGGACGGGGTGCCCGATCCGGCCGAGGTTTTCCAGCGTCCGGCCGTCCATCGTCAGGAAACTGTCGAGGGAGATCCGTTCGTAGAGCGCCGGGTCGATCGGCGGCTGCATGTCCGCGGCCTGCGCCTGGATCGACTTCTTGCAGACCTCTGGCCAGGTGCCCGCTTCGTTTTTCATCCCGCCGAGCTGGCCGCCCATGCCGAATGCGCAGGTCTTGCAGGCGTTCTTTTTCGACAGGCGGCGGTACAGCCGGACGAAACCTCCGGCTTCCTTCGACTTCTTCAGTGAATAGAGGATCGCCGCCCAGCCCCCGGCGGCGGTCATGCGTTTCATGGGTGAAATGTAGCAGAGGGATCGCCGCCCCGGTACCCGGCTCCCCCGAAGTACATGAATCGATTCCGCTTCCGGCCTCTCTGACATGCATGAGCGACTTCCGCACCTGGTACATGCCGATTCTCATTCTCGTGACCGCGGTGATCCCGGGCCTCGCGCCCGCACCCGCGACCGGAGGCCCGATGGCTGAACCGATCTACCTCGTCCGGTTTTCCGGAGATCCGCAGCGCCGATGGTCGGCCGTCGATGATGTCGTCATGGGGGGCGTGTCGCGCAGCGATCTCCGGCTCACGGATTCGAATACCGGCCTGTTTACCGGCGCGTTGTCGCTGGAGAACAACGGCGGGTTCGCCTCGGTCCGGACCGCCGTCGAGCCTCTTGTCGCGCCGGCTCCGGATGGCCTGGAGCTGCGCGTTCGTGGAGACGGCCGCATCTACCAGCTCCGGCTGCGCACCGACGACCGGTTCGACGGCATCGCCTACCGGGCCGAGTTTCAGACGACCCCCGGCACGTGGACGGTCCTGCGGATTCCGTTCGACGCATTCGCCGCCACGTTCCGCGGCCGGGGCGTGCCCGACGCGCCCCCGCTCGACACGACCGGGGTGACCCAGTTGAGTTTCATGGTTGCGGACGGCAATCCCGGCCCGTTCTCGCTGGAGATCGACTTCGTCCGGACCTGGGCCGGTCCGGTCGGCTCCTGAGGAATTGCCCGGGCGCCGAGGACCTGCCGTGATCGCGTGGGCTGTGGCCGGCATCGTGAGCGGGACCAGGGTGCGCCGCTCCGCCCGGGCGAGCGCCCGGTTACCGTGCGTCCGCCCGTCATGGGCGATCAGGAATCCGAGGCCGGGGCGCCCCGTGGCGACCGCGATTCTACCGCTGCCCCCGCGGTGCTACACTTCGCGGCCCGCAATCCGCGGAACGAGGTTCACCGCAACCGGGAAGGGAGAGGCGAGCGAAACATGGCCAAGCAGGGAGTGCTCCTGGTCAACCTGGGATCTCCGGACTCGACGTCCGTCGGCGACGTGCGCCGCTACCTCCGGGAATTCCTGATGGACGGCCGCGTCATCGACAGCCCGTGGCTCGTCCGGGCTTTCGTCGTCAACCTGTTCATCCTGCCGAACCGCCCGAAGGAGTCGGCTCACGCCTACGGCAAGGTCTGGACGCCGGAAGGGTCGCCGCTGGTCGTGATCAGCCGCAGGGTCCTGGATCTCCTGAAGGCGCGCGTGGACGTTCCCGTCGAACTGGCCATGCGCTACCGCAATCCGTCCATCGAGCAGGCGCTCCGGAATCTCAAGGGCCAGGGGGTGGAGAACCTGCTGCTGGTTCCGCTCTTTCCCCACTACGCCATGTCCAGTTTCGAAACCGCCGTCGTGCGGGTGAAGGAACTGGCGGCGCGGATCTGCCCGGGAATGTCGATCACCGTCAAGGATCCCTATTTCGACGAGCCGGACTTCATCGAGGCCCTGGTGGAGAGCGCCCGCCCGTACCTCGACCGGGACCACGATCACCTTCTGTTCAGCTTTCATGGCCTGCCGGAGCGGCATCTCCGGAAATCGGACCCGACCGGAGCGCACTGCCTGGCCACCCCGGACTGCTGCACCGTGCCCAGTCCCGCCCACGCGACGTGCTACCGGGCGCAGTGCTACCGGACGGCCCGGGCGTTCGTGGCGCGCGCCGGCATTCCGGAGGGTCGGTACTCGGTGGCGTTCCAGTCGCGGCTCGGCGATGATCCCTGGCTCAAGCCCTACACCGACTTCGAGATCAAGCGGCTGGCGGGGGAGGGCACGAAGAGGATGCTCGTCATCTGCCCCGCCTTCGTGTCCGACTGCCTCGAAACGCTGGAGGAGATCGGCATGCGGGCCGCCGAGGATTTCCGGGAAGCGGGAGGGCACGAGCTGACGCTGATTCCGTGCCTGAACGAGCATCCGGCCTGGATCCGGGCGCTCGAAAACATGGTCAGGGGGTTCACCGGGGCGCGCGCCGCCGGCTAGAAGCGCGCCGCCTCTTCCCCCGCGGTGCCCTGGACCCGGATCACGATGCGCCGCTCCCTTTCCGCGGCGTCCCATTCGACTGCGGCGCTGCCGTGGAGCGTGAGCCTGCCCCCGGTCCTGAAATCGACGAACAGGAGCGCAATCCGCGGATCCATCTCGAGGTTTCCGATCGTGTTGAACATGTTGTTGCCGGAATAGTCGGGGAAAGCGAGCGTCCGGTCGTCGATCACGGTGATGAAGCCGGGCGATCCGCCGCGATGCGACGCGTCGGCGCCGCCTTCCGGCGAGTGAGTGGCCAGAAAGAACGTGTCGGCTCCCTCGATCCACGATCGCTGTGCTTCGGTCAGTTGCGCTCCCGGCCTGGCGATTCCGGGCGGCCGGAGTGCCGCATCCCGCGGGGTGATGTGCTTCGGGCAGAGTGCGTAGACGGAGACGGTCCGGATCGCGAGCGTGCGCCCGCTTTCGGACTCGGGACTTAACAGCCCCGCACCGCCAACGGATGACCCCGACGAGGTCGAACCGCCGGACGCGGCGCGGACGTCCGTCACAACCCCTTTCGCCTTCATCCGGCGCTTCGTCGCCGGTTCGATCGCCAGGAGGCCGATGGCCGCTCCCGGCGCCACGGGCGGTGCGCGGTCCGGCTCGATCCGGATCTCCGAGTCCGCCGCGGCGCGGACGAAGCCCGGGGGCCCGGTCAGCGCCTCGATCCGTGGCGCGCCTCCGCCGTCGGCGAACGTCGCGATCACCCACGACCGTTCCGCGAGGAAGTCGGCGGCCGCGGCCGGGATCAGGGGGCCTGGCGGACCTGCCCCGGCCATCCTGTCGTGAACGCCGGCCTTCTCCTGCGCCCGGCGCTCCCCCTCGTGCCACGTGCCGCGGGCCATCTCAGAAGAACCCGCAGGTGGGCGCGCCCGGCGTCGGCGCGGCATGGTCGCCGGCGCCGGAGGCGGTGAACACCTCGAGGCGGATGCCGTCCGGATCCTCGAAGAAGATCCCTCCCGAGGATGCGCCTTCGCCATGGGGCACGATGCCGTCATGGTGAATCTTCGCATCGAGCGCCGTGAGCCGGTTTTGGACCTTGCGGACCTCCTCGATGGATTCGACCTGGAACGACAGGTGATGCAATCCGGGGCTCGCGGCGGGGAAGCGGCCGTCGCTTTGCCGCCAGAGCGTCAGGACGAGCGTTTTGTCCTGGGCGAGGAACGCGTATTCCCGCCCGCTCTCCCTCGACTCACCGGCGACGTCAAATCCGAAGACTTCCTGATAGAATCGGACGGATCGGGAGAGATCGGTGACGTTCAGGCCGATGTGGCCGGTGCGGAAGGACGTTTTTCCGGAATCAGTGCCCATGATGTGCTCCTCTCATGTAATAGTCAAAATAGTATAATGAACATTACAGAGTCTCGGATGCCCCGGGTGGCCTTGAGGTTCGAGAAATCATGAAAAAAAAGAGCCGGTTCCTTCTTCTTTCGGACCTGCCGTGGCTGAATTTCGTGAACACGCGCCCGATGCGGGACGGGGCCCGGGTGGACCTCCTGGCCCGGCCGGAGGAGCTGGCCGCCTGGATCGCGGAAGCCCTGCCCGCGGGTTTCCAGCCTGTAACGGCAATCAAAAGAAAACTTTACGAGGAAGCCATGACTCTCCGGGACGAGCTCGCCGACCTCGCCGGCCGGGCGGCGGCGGGCCGGCCGTTCCCGCGGAGGAGCGTGGCCGCCCTGGCCCGGCGGCTGGCGGAGGCACCGGGATTCCTGCATCTCGCTTCCCGGAAAGGGGCGCGCTCCGCGCTGGAATTTCGCCCTGATCCGGAGGAACCGGCGGCCCTCCTGTTCCCGGTGATCCGTTCCGCCGCGGAGTGGCTGGCCGCCGGCGGGCATCCGCCGGTCAGGGCTTGCGGCAACCCGGAGTGCGTCCTCTACTTTGCCGACACGACGAAGAGCGGAACGAGGCGCTGGTGCACCGCGGCTTCCTGCGGAAACCGGGTCCGGGTGGCCCGGCACCGGGAGCTCCGGGGAGACTG
>CAZQVN010000010.1:34255-37802 GCA_964596775.1 uncultured bacterium | reverse complement strand
CTTCCTGCGGAAACCGGGTCCGGGTGGCCCGGCACCGGGAGCTCCGGGGAGACTGACACCGCCAAACGCTGGTCTGCCCGGACCACGAGTTCAGCATGTGGCCCAGGTCGGTGAATCAGGCGCTCCACGGAGGCCGTGCCGGCTTTTGACCGACTCCCACCCCTGTGGCATACTCCGGCGTTCTACAGGTCGTTCACGGCGCCCAGGCGAGCGGAGGCTCTTCGATGTCCGATTCGAAACCGTACGTCCTTCTCGAAGGCACGCAGTACGGCAACAACGTGTTCATCACCCAGGCGGACAAGTTGTTCTCCTGGGCCCGGCTGTCCTCGATCTTCCCGCTGACGTTCGGGCTGGCCTGCTGCGCCATCGAGATGATGGCCACCGGAGCCCCCCGCTACGATCTCGACCGGTTCGGCGCCGGAGCGTTCCGGGCCACGCCGCGCCAGGCCGACGTGATGATCGTGGCCGGCACCGTCACCATGAAGATGGCCAGCCGCCTCAAGAGGCTGTACGACCAGATGCCCGACCCCAAGTACGTCATCTCGATGGGATCCTGCGCCACCTGCGGCGGACCGTACTGGGAGCACGGCTATCACGTGCTGAAGGGCGTCGATCTCGTGGTGCCGGTGGACGTGTACGTGCCCGGCTGCCC
Organism: uncultured bacterium; assembly: GCA_964596775.1. Taxonomy (GTDB): domain Bacteria; phylum Eisenbacteria; class RBG-16-71-46; order JABDJR01; family JAWXBZ01; genus CAZQVN01. Next base: position 37,150 of record CAZQVN010000010.1, on the reverse strand, counting down.
CCCGCGTCCGGAGTCCCTGATCGAGGGGATCCTCAAGCTCCGCGAAAAGATGGGGAGCGAGCGGTTCCTGGCCGAGAACATCGCCCGGAGCCGGCAGCCGAAGGTGACCGAGCCGATCGGCGCCCTGGCGCTGCACCCCGCGCCCGCCGGAAGCAAGAGCTGACCATGGCCGCAACGCTTTCCGCGAAAGAGATCCACGACAGGCTCGCCGCCCGGTTCGGCGACGCCGTCATCGAATTCCAGGACAACGAGTTCAACCCGGCGAGCAAGGTCAAGCCGGAATCGCTGCTCGACATCTGCACCTGGCTGGCCACCGATCCCGATCTCTTCTTCGACAGCCTGATGTGCGTGTCCGGCGTGGACTACGGCGTCAAGCTGACGCTCGGGGTCGTCTACAACATCTACTCGATGCGCCATCGCCACTCGTTCTGCCTCAAGGTCGACCTCCCGCGCGACAACCCGCACGTGCCCTCGGTTTCTGGCGTCTGGCGCGGCGCCGACTGGATGGAACGGGAAACCTACGACATGATCGGCTCCGTGTTCGACGATCACCCGGACATGCGGCGCATTCTCTGCCCCGACGACTGGGAGGGGTGGCCGCTCCGCAAGGATTACGAGGTGCAGGAGTACTACCACGGCGTGAAGGTGCCCTACAGCTTCAGCGACAAGGACCGTTCCGGCACCGTCATCATCAAGAAGGGGCTGGAGGAATGACCCGGTACTTCCGCAACATCTTCGAGGCCGTGGCTTCGATTCCCGCCTCGATGGCGATTTCGTGGAAAACGTTCGTCGAAAAGCCGGTGACGCTCGAATACCCCGACGTGAAGTGGCAGCTTCCGGAACGCGCGCGGGCGCAGCTGTACAACAACGTCGACGACTGCATCGGCTGCAACAAGTGCGCGAACGTCTGCCCGGTCGACTGCATCCACATCGAAACGATGAAGGCGGGTCCGGACGAGGACCTCGGCATGACCAGCAAGGACACGCCGAAGCGCCTGCACGTTCTCGTGTTCGACATCGACATGGCCAAGTGCTGCTACTGCAACCTCTGCACGTACCCCTGTCCGACCGAATGCCTGGTGATGACGCCGAACTACGAGGCGTCCACGTACGACCGCTTCGACCTCGTCTATCACTTCGCGGCCTATTCGGCCGACGAGGCGAAGGCGCTCGTGGACAAGGCGAAGGAGCGTGACGGGGCGAAGTTCCGGATCAACATGGTTCCGGACAAGCTGCAGTCGGTCTTCAGCGACAAGGCGGGGACGAGGGCCACGCTGCCCAGCGACAAGTCGTACGCCGGGTCGGTGCCGAAGCCGGTGAAGGCGGCTCCGGCGGCCAAACCCGCGGAAGGGACCGATGCGGCTGCCAAGCCGGCTGACGCCGACGGCGGGAAGGAGGGCGCATGAATCCCGAAACTCCGGCACCCACGCTGAACCGGCCGCCGAAGCACGGCAGCAATCGCTTCGAGGTGGAAGGGGACACCATGATCATCAACATGGGCCCCCAGCATCCCTCCACGCACGGCGTGCTCCGGCTGGAAATCGAAACGGACGGGGAGGTCCTGAAGTCGGTCGTCCCCCACATGGGGTACCTGCACCGCTGCTTCGAAAAGCACTCCGAGAACCTCACCTGGCCCCAGGTCATCCCCTACGTGGACCGGATGGACTACCTGGCGGCGATCACGAACGAGATCGGGTACGTGCTGGCGGTGGAAAAGCTCATGGGGATCACCGTCGGCCCGCGCGTCGAGGCGATCCGCATGCTCATGGTGGAGCTGCAGCGCGTGGCCAGCCATCTCGTGGCCGTGGGCACGTTCAGCCTCGACGTCGGCAACTTCACGCCGTTCATGTACGCGTTCCGCGACCGCGAACGGATCCTCGACCTGTTCGAGTGGACCTGCGGCGCGCGGCTTCTCTACAACTACATCTGGATCGGCGGCGTGAGCCATGACCTGCCGCCCGGCTTCGAGCAGCAGACGCGGGAGTTCCTCAAGGACCTGAAGAAGCGGATGGACGAATTCGACCAGATGCTCACGTTCAACAAGATCTTCGTCGAGCGCACGAAGGGCATCGGGGTCATCCCGCCGGAGCTGGCCATCAACTACGGCCTCACCGGCCCCAATCTCCGCGGATCGGGCGTGGATTTCGACCTGCGCCGCGACGAGCCGTACATGACCTATCACGAGTACGACTGGAAGGTCATCGTGGCGAACGGGGAACATGGCCCGGTCGGATCGGCCCTGGATCGATACCTCGTGCGCATGGGGGAGATCCGGCAGTCGATTCATCTCGTCGAGCAGTCGCTGGACCGGCTCGTCGAGGGGGACGTGCAGGAAGCCCTTCCGAAACGCTTCAAGCCGCCCGTCGGAGACATCTACTTCCGGGTCGAGGCGGCCCGCGGCGACATGGGCTTCTACATCATGAGCGACGGAACCGACAAGCCGTGGCGGGTCAAGGTTCGCTCGCCGTGCTTCTGTTCCCTGTCGGTCCTTCCCGAACTGGCGCCCGGCGCCATGATCTCGGACGCCGTGGCGGTGGTGGGGTCGCTGGACATCGTGCTCGGGGAGATCGACCGGTAGCCCTCGTCAGCGGTACATTGCCTTTATCGTGCCCCAGGTTCTGAGCTCGACGGGCACCGGGGCCTGGAACTCCAGCACCACCGCGTCGGCGGAAATGAATCGCCGGTTCGCGCCGTTGTAGCATTGTCCGGTGGACGTGTTGGCCACGCGGATCCTGTGCCCCTGGTTCGGCTTGAAATAACCGTTGCCGACGTAGATCAGCGTGTTGGCATTCGTGGCGCATCCGGCGTGCCCGCGCATGTTCACGAACGAATTCGTGGTTCCGTCCCGGTCGATGATCGACACCTGGACATTCTCGGCGTTCGGGCCGTCGTTGC
>CAZQVN010000010.1:11821-34155 GCA_964596775.1 uncultured bacterium | reverse complement strand
CCGTCCCGGTCGATGATCGACACCTGGACATTCTCGGCGTTCGGGCCGTCGTTGCTGCTGGTGGTCGTGCCCCAGGTGAGGAACACGTCGTAGCGACCTTCGGTCGTGATCGTCGGGATGAAGTCGGCATAGGCGCCGGCATTCTTCGACGCGCGGGCCCCGTTGCCGCACGGTGTCTTGTTGCTCTTGGAATTCGTGTTGCCCCAGCCGGTGCCGCCTTCGACGTAGTTCGCCCCCGGAGAGCATTTGGATTCGATAACGATCGGCGCAACGGCGTGCGCCTCGACGGCGGCCAGCAGAACAAGGGCCGCCCCCATGAGTCCGAAGCGATGTTTCATGTAACCCCCATAGATGTCCGATCCCCTGATGCATTTCCTGACTGACCTGAAAATAGAGGGATCGCCGCGGTGCAACAAGCGGAATTCGAATCCCGCATCAAATTGAGAAACCACCTAAGTAGTTTGCCTGGAAGCACTTCGAAAACCACTGCGGTAGTGGCGCAACGCGGTTTCGACCCGGTTTCAGCGGCCGGGTTCATTGCGCGGTGACGCCGCCTTGTGTAAAATTTCACCGCGACCGTCCCGGTCGCCCAAAGTCATTCGCCGGCAATCTCTTGTGAGTTTTCGGAGGCCTTTCGACCATGCGCCTGATTTCGACTTTTGATCAGTGGATCGACATCTTCAGAACCTGGCGGGACAACGTCGGGATCGACAAGGAACTGATGCAGGACTACGAGTTCGAGCATCTTTTCGGGGGGCTTCATTCCGACGAGATCGAGTTCGGGCACTTCGCCGGCACGCGCAAGTGGGAAAAGGTGATCGAGATCCCGGACCAGCGGATCCGCGACGCGCTCCTCCACCTGATCGTCTACCAGGGGGACACGGAGTTCGCCTCCGTGGAGCAGCAGCAGAACCTGATCAACACCGCGCCGAACCACTACGACCTGATGTGCCTCGCCCGCGTGATGCGCGAGGAGATGCGCCACGGCTGGCAGATGTCGTACCTGCTGGTGAACTACTTCGGCACGACGGGCCGGGTGGAAGCCCAGAAGCTGCTGGAACGGAACGCTCTCGCCTCGGAGCGCCTCCTCGGATCCTTCAACGAACCGATCGACCACTGGCTCGACTTCTTCACCTACGCCGACTTCATCGATCGCGACGGGAAATTCCAGCTGAAGATGCTGTCGCATTCCGGGTTCGCGCCGCTGGCGCGGAGCATGCCGCCGATGCTGCGTGAGGAATCCTTCCATCTCGGAACCGGGAACAACGGGCTCCGGCGGATCATCGAGGCGGGCAAGATCCCGACCCCGATCATCCAGAAGTACCTCAACAAGTGGCTGCCCACCGCCTTCGACCTGTTCGGGCAGTCGCATTCCTCCTCCGCGCACTGGTCCTACGTGTGGGGCCTCAAGGGGCGGTACGACGAGGAGAAGAATCCGGAAAAGGCGGACAAGGACAATCTGAACGAGGCCGCCCGGGCGCTCTACATCGAGGAGGTCAAGGGGTTGATCGACCGCTTCAACAAGATGATCCCCGACGATGCGGAACCTTTCTACGTTCCGGAGGTCAAATTCAACCGCGAGATCGGGACCTACGCGGGCAAGCCGTACAGCGTCAAGGGCGAGATGCTCACGCCCGAGGAATACGAGAAGCACCTCGCCGAGGTTCTTCCGGGAGAGGCGGACCTGGCCGTTCTCAAGGACATCTTCAAGGAGAACGACTGGATCGTGGAGCGCGACGCGCGCGGCATGAATTAGGCCCCGGGGCCGCGAATGACGAAGCTCCGGACCGACACGGTCCGCGTCCCGATATCTTCCACCCGATCCCAAAGGAGTGCCGGAATGGAGCTGAAGCTCATCTACTGTGCCGCTTGAGACTATGAACCGGAGGCCGTCAGTCTGGCGGCCGCAGTCCTGCCGCGCCTGAAGAACAAGCTGTCCGGGATGCTGCTCGTTCCGTCCGACGGCGGGCGCTTCGAAATCAGCCTCGACGGAAAGCAGATCTACTCCAAACTCGAGACCGGCTCGTTCCCGGACCACGAAGAGGTCATCCGCGACATTGAAAAAGCACTCTAGGAGCACCGCCGCCGCCGTCTGCATCCTCCTGGCGCTGTGCGCGGCTCCGCGGGCGTTCTGCGGGCCCGGACACGATCACGATCACGACCACGCTCATGATCACGCCGCCGACAGCACGGCGGCGGCGCAGCCGGCGTCCCTTCCGAGCGATGGCACCGACCTTCCCGTGGACACGGTGATCCCCCCGCTCCCGGAGCCGTCCGGTTCCTCGCTGTGGCTCGACCTGGACCGGGACCGGTCCCGCCTGGCTTCCGTGGAGCAGGTGCGGGCAATCGTCGACACGGCCGCGATGTATCACTTTCGGCGCATCGTGCTGGACGTGAAGACGAACGAGGGGGCGGTGGCGTTTCCGAGCGGACGGGCCCCCCGCGCCGAACTTCCCCTGGACGTCTGCGCCGCGTTTTCCGAGGCGGCGAAGAAGAAGGGGATCGAAATCGTCCTGCGGTTCGACGTCCTGATCGAGGGCGACCTGCGCACGAAGAAGGGGCCGGCGTTCGACAACCCGGAGTGGCAGACGGTCGTGGACGTCGACAACCGGGGACTCATGCGGCAGTCGGAGTATGCTCCCGGCGGCCCGACCATCTACCTGAACCCGTGCCTGCCCGATGTGCAGAAGTACGAGGCGGCGGTGTTCGAGGACCTGCTGCGGGAACTCAAGCCGACCACCGTTCTTCTCGACGAGATCCGCTTCTATTCCAAGGCCGCCGACTACAGCGACGAAGCGCGCACGCAGTTCGAAACGTGGATCGGCATGGGCCCGGCTCCGTGGCCGGAGTCGGTCAACAACACCGGGAATCCGCGCTACTCGCTGTGGATGACCTACCGGGTCGGCGTGATCACCGAGTTCGTCCGGCGCCTCGTGGCCGTTCGCGACAGGGTGGCTCCGGACACCCGGGTCGGCATCTCCGTGCCCGGGTACTACGAGCCGTCGGTGGACCTCGGGATGAGCTGGATCTACAGCGGCTACAAGCCGAAACTGTGGTTCGCGGACGGGCAGTTCCGGCGGTTTTCCCTGGCGGACGTCGTCGACGAGATGGTGGTCGTGTCCCGTGACTCGAACCCGTTCGTCGTGCGCGACATTTCACGGGGCGCCGCGCGGGGAACCATGAATCATCTCCCGCTGACCGTGCTGCTCAATGTGCGTCCGTTCGAGGGACGGCCGGCCCGGTTCCGCGAGTGCCTGCAGCAGATCCATGCCAGCGGGTTGTCCGTGGCCATCGCGGACATCGACAGCATGTCCCGGGACGGGCTCTGGGAGATCTTTCGGGAAGAACTGCTCGCGGCCGGAACGAAGCCCTAGTCCTCCTCGTCGTTCTCCACTTCCCACTCGTCGTTCCACTCGTCGTCGGGAAGCTTCCGCGCCCGGCCGTGTCCGTTCGACTCCATCTTGAGATACGTGTCGATGTCGACGAAACGGTCGTCCCACTCGTCCTGGTCCGAACCGGACGTATCCTCGTTCTCGGCGCCGCGGCCGGTGGTCGCGCCGGTGGACTTCATCCGGTCGGTCGCCCCGGTGATCAGCGCGCCGACGACCTCGCCCGGAGCCCCGGCGTCGAGGCGGGCTTCATCATCCCCGTCCGTGTCGAGAATGCGCTCGCGCGCGTGCGCCAGCAGGATCTCCTCGGCCAGCGCCGAATAGGCGCGCGCGCCGCGCGACGCCGGCGCCGCCACGACCAGCGGGCGTCCGGAGGCCGGGATTTCGGCGAGGCGGACGCTCCGCGGAATGACCGACGCGAACGTCCGGTCGGGATGGTCGCCGCGGATCTCTTCCGCCACCGACTCGGACATCCGGGTCCGCGAATCGAACATCGTGAGCGCCACGCCGTCGAAACGGAGCCGGGGGTTGAAGCGCGTGCGGACGGACGCCGCGGCGTCCAGGAGCCGCGGGAGCGTGCGGGCCGAATGGGGCTCGGTCTGGACCGGAACGATGAACCGGTCCGCGGCCGCCAGCACGGCCATGGTGATGGGGCCGAGCATCGGGGGCGCGTCGATGATGATGTAGTCGTAGCTGTTCTTCAGCGCGGCCATCGACTGGCGAAGGACAAGGGGGTTGCGTTCGTACGAGGCCAGGTACGACGCTTCCTCGTCGCGCGTCCAGACGTTGCTGGACACAAGATGCAGGCCGGGCACCGGGGTTTCGTACGTCGTGTCCTCGAGACGGGCATCACCCCGCGCCACATCGGAGAGGCCGAGCGGGATCTCAAAGCGGTCGAAACCGAAACTGGAAACGAGCCCGCACTGGGGATCCGCTTCCACGAGGAGCGTCGGAAAATTGAGAGAAGCAAAGGATGCGGCCAGATTGACGGAGGTCGTTGTTTTGCCAACCCCCCCTTTTGACGATACGATGGCGAGAATCTGTCCCATGAGTTCGAGTCCGATCTCCTCTGGTGAATTCCGGTTCTTGGACACGGACCAGCGCTGGTCCGAACTGTAGATGACACAACAAGTTCTGGATTCAACCACATCCGGGCGATCACGAAAAGAGTGAAATGGCATTTCAATTCAGATTTCCGGGGTCGGCGCATCCGGTCTCGTCCTGGTCGGGGCTTCGCGCCCTGCGGCATCCGGGGTTCCGCCTCTTCTGGACCGGCCAGCTCGTTTCGCTGACCGGAACATGGATGCAGGCGACGGCCCAGGGCTGGCTCGTCTACGACCTGTCGGGATCGCCGTTCCTCCTCGGGCTGGTCGGGCTGGCCACCGCGCTCCCGGTCCTGTTCTTCTCGCTGTGGGGCGGCGTGGTCGCCGACCGGTTTCCGAAGAAGCGCCTGCTCATGATCTCGCAGGCCGCGGCGCTCCTGCAGGCCGCGGCTCTCGCCGTCCTCGCCTACACCGGAAACGTGGAGGTGTGGCATGTCGTGGTGCTGGCCTTTGTTCTCGGCACCGTCAACGCGTTCGACGCTCCCACCCGGCAGGCGATCGTTTCCGAGATGGTCGACCGCGACGACCTCATGAACGCGGTCGCCCTGAACTCGATGGCGTTCAACACGGCGCGGATCGCCGGGCCTGCCCTGGCCGGCACGCTCACCGCGGTGGTCGGCGTGAACGTCTGCTTCCTGATCAACGCGGTGTCGTTCCTTCCGCTGCTGGCCGGGCTCGCGCTGCTGAAGACGGCGTCGCCGGCTCACGGCCGGCGACGGGGGAGCCCCGTTTCCGACGTGGTGGAAGGACTGACCTGGGTGGCCCGCCATCGCCAGTCGAGGGGACTCGTGTGCCTCACCGCGGCGGCCAGCCTGTTCGCCTATCCGTTCGTGCTCCTGATGCCGGTCATCGCCCGCGAAATGCTTCATACCGGCGCGGGCGGTTACGGTGGACTCCTGGCGGCTACCGGCGTGGGAGCCCTGCTCGGCGGGTTCACCCTGGCCACGCTCGATCACCGCGTGTCGCGCGGGCGCTTTCTCCTGGCCGGAGCGGTTGTTCTTCCGGCGGCGCTCATCGCGCTGGCCGCTTCCGGTTCCTACCCGCTCTCCGTGGCGATCCTCGTCGTCCTCGGGTGGGGCATGGTGGCCCAGAACGTCACGGTCAACACAATCTTGCAGACGGGAACGCCCGAGGCCCTGCGGGGGCGGGTCATGAGCCTGTTCACGCTGGTCCTGATGGGGCTGGTTCCACTGGGAAGCCTGCAGGCCGGAACACTGGCCGAACAGTTCGGAGCGCCCGCCGCGCTGGCCGGCGGGGCCGTGATCTTTGCCGCGGTCGCCGCGCTCCTCCACCGGTATCTTCCGGAAATCCGCGAGGCTCCCGTGCGACCGCCCTTCGGGGACGACGGGGGCACCGGCCCGGCGCCGTCCGCCGCGGGCACCGAAACCCTGGCCGACGCCCGCTAGCGCACGCCTTCGCGGCGCCCACCCGTTCGTGAATGCCAGGTACCGGCGGACGGCGGCGCTGGGGCCCTAACGCCTACTTCTTGTCGTTGATGACGAGATCCACGCGCCGGTTCTTCTGCCGCCCGGCTTCCGTGGCATTGTCGGCCACCGGCTGGGTCAGTCCGAATCCCTGGACCGTCAGGCGCGACTTGTCCACGCCCTGGGAGGCCAGGAAGTCGGAAACGGCCTGGGCGCGCTTGCGTGACAGCTCCATGTTGTACTCGGGGGTTCCCACGTTGTCGGTGTGACCTTCCACCTGGATGTTCATCTCGGGAAACTGCTCGAGGATCGTGGCGATCTTGACCAGGTTGAACTCGACATCGCGCTTGAGCGTGGCCTTGTTGAAATCGAACAGGATGTCGGCGAGGCTGACGATCGTTCCCCGGGCGTTCTTGGTAATCGTGGCGAACCGCCCTTCCAGCTTCTGCAGCGCGTCGTACATGTCGGCCTGGCGATCCAGGGCCTCCTGGCGGGCCTTTTCCAGTTCGTCCCGGAGGTCGGCCTTGAGGCTCCGTTCCAGTTCCAGGGTGGCCCGCAGCGCCTTGTCGCGCGCCTCGCCGAACTTGCCGGCCAGGGCGGTGGCGCGGACGCAGGCATCGAGGGCCTCCCGCTCACGCACCCGCGCCTCCAGCTCCTGCAGGTTCCGTCCGGCCACGTAGAGATGCCGCGGACGGTCCTTCGCTTTCGACTTTTCCCCCACGGCCAGGGTCATCCGTTCCCGGAAGCGGCTTTCCAGGTCGGCCGACGTGACGTTGCGCTCGCGCCCCGCCCGCAGCCAGTCCTCGAACGCGGCGGTGAGATCCTCGGGAAGAAGGGTGGGCGGCTTCGTTCCGTTCATGTTCGTGGAGGGAAGCGAACCATAGACATCGTTCTCGTTGGCGGGGGGTGTCCTGGGCACGTCCTGAACCGACCGGGTGGCCACACGTTCCGTCTGTTCGAGCATCAGGATCGTTTCATCCCAGTCCTGGCGGGCGCGTTCCACCGTGCGCAGGCACTCCTGCGCACGGCTCTCGGCATTGGCCCAGCGCGCGGCGGCCAGGGCCACCCGGGCATCCGCCACGGCTTCCTCGAGCAGGCCGTAGACCTCCCAGTCGCCCCCCTTGGCCACGACGGGGCGGGCCTGGTCGCGCTTGGCCTGTCCGACCGACAGGGCCTCGGAGGCCGGAGGAAGCGGCTTCAGCGGCTGGACCTCCTGCTCGTAGCGGTCGAACTCGTTGAGGAGGGCTCCGCCGTTCAGCTTCGGCCCCCCGCAGGCGGTCAGAAACAGGGCCAGGCAGCACAGTGCCGGCGCGATCGTGCGGATCATAGAAGGGAAACCTCCATGTCGGGCCTGGATTGGGGTGTCGCCATGTCTCAGGCGGCTTTGGACGCCTCGGATACGCGCGGCCGGATGAGGCGGATGATGTGCAGCCAGTCCATGACGCGCATGATCTGAAACGTCGGATCCATTTCGAACCATCTCTGGGCGAAGTTCGCGTTCCGGCTGTGCATGTGGTGGTTGTTCTGGAACAGCTCGCCCATCGTGACGACGTCCACGGCGAGCGTGTTGCGGGACATGTCGTCCGTCTTGAAGTTCCGGTAGCCGTACTTGTGACCGCACCAGTTGACGATGGCGCCGTGCAGCGGGCCCATGGTGATCGTCAGCGGGAAAAGGAGCCACTGCCACCACGCGGTGGCCAGGACCATGTAGATGGCCGCGTAGACGCCGATCCAGAGGAACCGCCCGTAGTAGTTGCCGCCGATCCGGTCCATGAAGTCCCACTCCGGATAGCCGCCGAGGAAGCGCTCCTCGGGCTTGATGGTTCCGCGGACGAAGCCGGAATAGCGGGTCTTGGTCCGCCACATCATGAGGAACGGGTTCGGAAAGTTGTGCGGCGAGTGCGGATCCTTTTCCGTGTCGCTGAACGCGTGATGCTCGCGGTGGAGAATGGCGTACGCTCTCGGGACGAGATAGGACGAACCCTGGAGTACCCAGGTCATCAGGTGAAAGAAACGTTCCCGCTTCGGGCCGATCGTGTACATCTTGTGGGCGGCGTAGCGGTGCAGGAAAAAACTCTGCATGAATACGGACAGAATCCAGTGACTGACGAAGAAGACGATAAGCAACAAAATGACGCTCCGACGTTTGAGAACGGCCTGAACATGGGTCCACGGGAGAATACCACGTCGGCTTGCCTCGAAAAGCCCGATTTTTCATCGGCTTGTTGCCGCCGTCCCGATCCCTTATAAGGAGGGGAGAAGGCGTTTTCGGCCCCAGCCGGCCTCGGGGTTCTCCCGGGCGCCTGCCCACATTCCGCTCCCACGCGCCCGCTCGCAGGCGTTCATCTGCCACCAGGAGGTCCCCGGTGACGACAAGAACCGTTTCGGCGCCCGGCATTCGGATTCTGGCCGTTCTTTTTTCTCTTCTGACAGGACTGTGCGCCGGTTCCGGCGCCCTGGCCCTGGAGTCGCCGTCCGCGTTCCTGAAGACCGACATCGGCGCCGACCGGACGCTCATCAAATGGGACGACGTGGTCCGTTATGCGCGCCATGTGGACCAGGAGAGCCCGCGGATCCGGGTGATGGATCTCGGGACGTCCACGCTCGGCCGCCCGTTTCTCCTCGTGGCGGCGGGTGACCCGGAGACGATCGCGAACCTGGATCACTACCGGGAAGGGATGCAGCTGCTCCGCAACCCGGACCGGGATCCGGCCGCCGCGGCGGAATTCACGAAGACCGGCAAGGTCGTCGTCCTGTTCACGCTCAACGTCCACTCCATCGAGATCGGGGCGAGCCAGGAATCCGTGGAGCTGTTCCACGAGCTGGCCACGAACGAGGAGCCGTGGATGCAGGAGATCCGGGACAACGTGATCCTCCTGATCATCCCGTCGATGAACCCGGACGGCATGGATCTCGTGGTCGACTGGTACCGGGAGACGCTCGGCACCGAAGCCGAAGGGACGTATCCGATCGAGCTGTACCACCCGTACTCCGGCCACGACAACAACCGCGACGGTTTCTTCAACAACCTGGTCGAAACGCAGCACCTGTCCCGCGTCATGTACCACGACTGGCTTCCCCAGGTGATCCTCGACCAGCACCAGATGGGATCCACCGGGCCGCGGCTGTTCCTGCCGCCGTTCGACGACCCGGTTTCCGAAACGGTGCACCCCCTTGTCTATTCCCAGCTGTCGGCGGCCGCCCAGCAGATGGTGTCCGACCTGCACGGAAAGGGGTGGCGGGGGATCGTCACGCAGGACCGGTTTACCGCCGAGTGGCCGGGGTCGATCCGTTCCACCGGGTTCTGGCACAACGTGATCGGGATCCTGTCCGAGGCGGCCAGCGTCCGGATCGCCACGCCGCTCCATTTTCCACCCGGCAGCCTCACCTCCAGCAGCCGCGGCCTGCCCGAGTACGAGCGCCGGACGAATTTCCTCGATCCCTGGCCCGGCGGATGGTGGTCGCTCCGGAACATCATCGACATCGAAAAGGACCTGTCCTGGTCGCTGCTCCGCTGGTGCGCGCAGCACCGCGAGGAACTGCTGTTCAACTTCATGAAGATGAATCAGGAGGCCGTGACGGCCGGCCGGTCGGAGCCTCCGTACGGATTCGTCTGGTCGCTGGACGGGCAGCACGACAGCCGGGCCGGCCGGCGTCTCGCGCAGGTCCTCCGCCAGGGGGGCGTGACCGTCGAGCGGGTGGCGGGCCCGGTGACGATCGAGGGGTGCCATTACGCTTCCGATGTGGCCGTGGTGTCCGCGGCGCAGCCGTACCGCCCCTACATTCTCGAGATGATGGGTGCGGCGCCCTACCCGACCGTGCGCGAAACCCCCGGCGGACCGCTTGTGAATCCCTACGACGTGACGGCCTGGAGCCTGCCGGATTTTCTCGGCGTCAGCGTGCAGACACTGACCACGCAGAACCCGCCCGCCGCGGGAGAATGGACGGAACCGGCCGCATCGAAGCTCGAGGGCCCGCGCGACGCCCGCCGCTGGATCCTGTCCGACCGCGCCGCCGCGTCGTTCACGGCGGTGTCGCGGCTGTTGAAGGCCGGGGCGCGCGTCGGCCGGAGACCCTGGCCGTTGTCGTCGCCGCGGGATCGGCGGTCGAACCCCTGCGGCGCTCCTTCCGAGCCGGAGGCCGGTTCCTGGATCATCGAGGCGGGTTCGCTGGGGGCGGGGCTCGCGCCGGCCGTCGAGAAGGCGGTCGAGGGGTTTGGTCTCACCGTTACCGCCTTCCCCGGAGATCGCCCGCCACCCCCGGCCGTGGCGGTGCCGATGCCCCGCATCGGCCTCTACTCCCCCTGGGGCGGCTCGATGGACGAAGGGTGGACGCGGCTCGTTCTCGACCGGGCGGAGATTCCGTACGTCACGATACACAACGAGGACCTGCGCGGCCCGGTGGATGCCGACGGCAAGGAGGTCGGCCCGGCTCCGGCGCCGCTCCGCAGCCGGTTTGACGCCATCCTCATCCCCGACATCTCCGTCAGCGAACTGGAGAAGGGGGAGTACGCGGACGCGAACGCCTACAGCACCCGCTGGCCAGCACGCTATCTCGGGGGGCTCGGAAAGGCCCGGACGATCGAGCGGCTGAAGACGTTCGTGAAGGGCGGCGGCACGCTGCTCGCATTCGACAGCGCCTGCCCCTACCTCATCGAGCACATGGGGCTGCCGGCGCGGTCGGTGCTGTCCGGGCTTTCCCGCGACGAGTTCGATGCGCCGGGCACCCTGGTGCGGATCGACCTCGACCGGCGGGAGCCGCTGGCCTGGGGCATGCCGGAAACGGCCGCCGCCTGGTTCGCGCGGTCGCAGGCGTTCCAGCCGATCGGGTGGGACCGGCCGACCGGAGTGCCGGCGCGTTACGCGTCGGATCCGGACGAGCTGCGGGTCAAGGGATACCTGCGCGGCGCCGATCACCTGGCCGGCAAGGCCGCGGCCCTGGACATCCCGATGGGGGAGGGGCACGTCGTCCTGATCGGGTTCCGGCCGCAGAACCGCGGGCAGATGGAAGGGACGTTCAAGCTCGTGTTCAACGCTCTGTTCAACGCCCCGGGGGCCTGGAACGTGGTGAACCCCTGCGGGAAATGACACGCATCAGTCGGGGCTGACCGCGCCGGCGGGCGGCACAGCGCTCATCTCAGTCCGCGCTGACCGCGCCCCCGAGGAAGAACCCTTCCTCTCCCTGCCCCTGGTAGAGCGGCATGATGAGCAGGCCGGACTGCCGGGCGCGGATCTCGCCGTTCCGGTCGGTGGCCAGCAACTGCCCGGTCGTCACCGGCGTGATGTTCGCGAACCCCGGCTCCATCCGGAAGCGGTCCTCGGGCACGATGGCGTGGCGGGACTCGACCTTCATGATGCGGGGCAGCGATCCGCGGGCATCCCGGAGCAGGTCGCTGGCGGCGGCGAGTTCGGGGATCTCCGACGCCGGCAGCAGGCCGCAGGCCACCAGCGCCACCAGCAGGACCGCCTCGTGACGGTCCACCGAGTCGGCCGCGTCGTTCTGGCCGGCCTCGACGCCGATGCAGCGGCAGCCGCGACGCTCCAGGTAGCGGAGCAGTACGCCGTCCACCCGCTCGAGCAGGCCGAGGATGATCGGCAGCTGGAACTGCAGCGCCAGCGCCTGCGCCTCCGGGCGGTCGGTGATCATGCTGAACGGATAGCCGTCCGCGGACGTCGTGTGCAGGTCGATGAAGGAGATGCTCCCGGTGGCCGCGTCGAGTTCGGTGTTGATCGCGTCGAGCAGCGCAAGCTGCTCCTGGTCCTCAGAGGCGGCGGGAGCGTCCGCGGCGCGGGTGCGGGTGGCTTCGATCTTCTCGCGGGTCCAGGCCCGGTTGAGGTCGCGGTCGATGAACCGCCGGCCGGCCTTGAGCGCGGACAGGTTGCCGGCCAGGGCCGTGAACGTTCCGGCCAGCTCGACCCCGGGCCGCTGCAGCCGCGAGACGACGCGGCGCGCGGCCTCCACGCCGGCCGGTTCATTGCCGTGCAGGCCCGCCACCACGAGCAGGGTGGGTCCGCGGGCACCGGTGATTTTCCCGAGAACGCGGGGGACGACGCTGCCCGCTCCGGCGTTCCGGCCTGAATCCATGTCGGCGATCACTGTTCCTTGAGCTTTCCTTCCAGGAGTTCGGCGGCGATGTCGAGGAAATCGTGTTCGGTGATGAGGCCGATGAGCCGCCCCTCCTGAACAACGGGGAGCGCTCCGATCTGGTGCTTGCGCATCAGTCCGATCGCGTCCAGGGTCGAAGTTTGCGGCGTGACGGTGACCGGGTTCGTCCGCATGATCTCGGAGACGGGGATGGCGGCTGAATCCTCCCCATGGCGGTTGTGGGCAAGCACGCGGAGCACGGCGCGGTAGGACACGAGGCCGACGAGCCTGTGGTCCTGGTCCTCCACCGGAACGTGGCGGATCCGCTCCCACTCCATCACGTTGGCCACGAGGTCGACCGGATCCTCGGGGTGGACCGTGAACAGGTCCGTGGTCATGTACTGCTCGATCTTGTAGTAGTTGTGACGCCAGCCGCCGGCCTCGCCGATTTCGGCGAGCGGCCATTCCGACACGGGGCGTCCTTCCTTCTGCCGGGTCACCGTGGCCGCCGTGAGCGCGATCAGCCGCTCGCCCGGCGTGCCCTTGTCCTTCATGGCGGCCAGGGAGTTGAGGAACCACCGCGATCCGGTCTGCCCGCGCGAGACGCGGTCTTCGATGACGCCGAGATAGCGCTGGATGTCCGCCGGGTCGATGCCCCGCTTGCCCAGCGACTCGCGGGCCATCGGGAGCAGCGTGTCGAGGATCAGCTGGGCGGCCGGCATTTCGTGCCCCTCGAGCCAGCTCATCTGCGCGGACAACCCCTGCCGCGCCGCGTTGAGGAAGTTCATCTTCGCGTTCTCGAAATCGATGACCTTCGTGATGTCTTCGTACAGGTCGGACAGGGCGCTGATCACGCCGAACCAGAATGCGGCGTTGGCGATTTCGTCGAGGATCGTCGGCCCGGCCGGCAGCACCCGGTTTTCGATCCGCAGGTGCGGAATGCCGTTCATGATGCCGTAGCAGGCGCGGTTCCAGCGGTACACCGTGCCGTTGTGCAGCCGGAGCGCCTTGAGCTCGGGGGTCTTTCCTTCCTTGAGTTTCCGGAACGGGTCTTCGTCGAGGTCGGTGCCCACGAGCGTGCGGAAGCGGACGATGTCCTCCTTGTACAGCTCGAGAACGGACTTCCTGATCCAGCCGTTTCCGAACGTGACCCGCGCCGTCTTCTCGCGCATGTCGTGCGCGGATCCCCGCGTGTCCACCGCCTGCTGGAACAGCGCGATGCGCGTTTCCGCCCACAGGCGCTTGCCGAACAGGAGCGGCGAGTTGGCGCAGGCGGACAGGACCGGCCCGGCGGCCACCTGGGCGATGTTGTAGAGGTTCGCGAATTCCTTTTCGCCGACCTGGAAGTGCACCTGGAAACTCGTGTTGCACGTTTCCACCATGGCGGAGTCGTGCTTGAGCAGGAGCTCGTCGATCCCCTTGATGAAGAACTCGTACGTTCCGCCGCGGAGCTCGGTGAGGGCCCGGTTCAGTGCCCAGTAACGCGGCCGCGGCGTCATGTTTTCCACGCCGAGGTCCGACTTGCGGATCGTCGGGAGGATTCCGGTCATCACGATTTCGATGCCCGTTTCGGCGGCGACCCTGCGGAGTTTTCCGACCCGCTCGTTGAGTTCCGTTTCCATGTCGGACAGGCAGCGCCCGCCGAACGTCCGCGGATCGAGGTTCATTTCGAGATTGAAGATCCCGAATTCCGTGGTGTAGTGATCGTCTTTGAGGAGGGGGAGGATGTTGTCCGCTTCCGGGGCCGGGCGCCAGCTCTTGTCGACGAGAAACACTTCCTGCTCGGCGCCGACCCGGCGGATCCCTTCTTCCAGCATCCCCTCGGCCAGGATGCGCTCCAGGGCGCGGACGTCGGCCAGCAGGGCGCGCATGAACCGGCGCCGTCCTTCGCCGTCGAACTCCATTTGAAGTTTCTGCTCGCCCATCCGTTCCTCCGAAAACACAACACTTTAGACGGTTCCGGCCCCGGAATCAATGAAGCGCTGCACCCGTCCTGCGGCTGCTCGCGCCGGGTGTTTGCCGGGTCGCCCGCCGCCCCGGGCTGTACTCGGACGGCGCCCGGGGGTGGGCAGCAGGTGGACCTGGATGGGGCGGCTCCGCGGGCGGAGGGGTTACTCCAATTGGGAAATCACCTTGATACCATTGAAATGGTGTATTAGTGTCCTTCTTTCGATGGGCTCCCGGGAACCTGTGGAGTCCTCACATCTCAAGGGGGGGATCCACCATGAAAAGGAACCGAATGCTGATCCCGGCCGCCCTTCTGGCCATGCTGATCGGACCGCTCTCCGCCGGTGCCCAGAACACGGTTCTGGATGCGCCATCCGTGTCGTTCTACGGGCAGAGCCGGTCGTCGATCACGCTGGATGTGGAGGCCGGCGCAACCGGAGCTCCCGGCGGCGTGACCGTCCACTGGATCACGAAGACGCTCTACAATGCGCTCGGCGGAAACTGGCCGGCGAACGAAGGGGATCCGCGCATCTACACCTGCACGTTCAACGGGACGCCCACGCTCAATACGACGAACGGCACGACCACGTTCGTCCTCGGAGCGGGCGAGCACGCGATCGTGGAGATGGGCGACATCTTCGACGAAACCGGCTACACGGCCAACTACCTGCTCGAAGCGCTGGAAGGCACGGAGTACGCGTTCCGGGTCCGGGCGGCGGCGGCCACCGGATACGACCGCAGTGTCTGGACGCCGACCCAGTTCAGCTCCACGCTGCCGCGGTCGGCCCAGGATTGCACGTACACGCAGGGCTACTACAAGAACCACCCGAACAACTGGGCCACGAACAGTCTCTTCCTGGGGAACGTTCTCTACAACCAGAGTCAGCTGCTCCAGATTCTTGCCCAGCCGGCCCAGGGGAACGGCCTCGTGTTCATGGCGCACCAGCTGATCGCGGCCAAGCTGAACGCCGCCGCGGGCGCCGTGGTGCCTGCGGGCGTCCAGGCGGCGATGAATGCCGCGGATGCCCTGATCGGCAACCTGGTCATTCCGCCGATCGGTGCCGGCTACATCGCGCCGAGCCAGGCCAGCGGCTTCACCCAGACGATGGACAGCTACAACAACGGCGCCATCGGTCCCGGACACTGCGGAGCCGTTCCCGTGGAGATGTCCACCTGGGGCGGCATCAAGGCGCTCTATCGGTGAAGTACCGCTACTGAAAACAAAAAACCTCCGTGCCGGAAACGGCGCGGAGGTTTTTTTTGCCGGGTCCGGTTACTTCCCGGCGCCGAGAATCTCCTCGAGGTACTGCGGCAGCATCCGCCGCCAGGTGGGCCAGTCGTGGTTCCACTCCTCGCCCCACGGGTCCACACGGTTCGGTATGCCCTGCCGCCCGAGCGCGTCGGCCACCCGCCAGGATTCGCCGATGTTCTCCGCGCGACCCTGCCCCGACGCCAGGAGCACGAACCGCTTCCGCAGCGTCTCCAGCTGCTCCCCCTTGAGCCCGGGGAGGAAGTGGAGCGGCGAGGAATAGTAGAAGTCCTCTCCGAGGTCGCCGGTGAGGAAGCGCTGCATGTCGTACGTGCCGCTCATGCAGATGGCCGTGGAAAACACGTCGGGATAGCGGCAGAGAACCGCCAGCGAGTTGAAGGCGCCGATCGAGGATCCCGTCACGATGACTTCCAGATCCTTCGTGTTGCAGTCGGTGTGGATGGCCGGAACCATCTCGTGGCGGATGAACAGCTGGAACTGGTTCAGAAGCCACGCGCAGTACCGGGCCGGCTTCTGCTCGAGCATCGCGCGGCCGGCCAGGCTGTCGCAGGAGTACACCTTGATCCGGCCCGACGTGATCAGCGGGGCCAGCGCGTCGATCAGGTGGAACCGCTCGATCTCCTCGGCATCCCCGCCCGCCGTGGGGAAGAGGAGCAGCGGGGTGCCGAACGTGCCCCAGCGGACGACGTCGATCTCGAGGTTCATCCGTTCCGAGTACCAGCGCATGTTCTGTTTCATTTGCGTCCTCGTCCGTTGCGTCCGTCCGCGGCCTTCTTCGTCTTCGTGCCCGCGGTCTTCTTCGCCGCCGGCGCCGACTTCTTCTTTCCGGTGACCCTGGGCGTCTTCGGAGTCTTCGCCGCCTTCACCGGCTTGTTGGCCCGGGGAAGGGACGCCGGCGTGAGCGGTGGGCGGGACGCCGCGGCGGGTGATGCCGCCGGGGCCGGCGCCGGAGCCGCGGCCGGAGGCTGGACGGCGGCGGGCGCCTTCTTCGGAGCCGCCGGCCTGGCCGCCTCGTGCTTCCGCCACTGCTGGATCCGCTCCCAGAAGAGGTCGGTGAACGTGTCCACCTCGTCGGCCGGGTAGAGGGCTGCCGTCTTCTGCCGCACCGCGTCCTTCGCCGTGTCCGTGCCGAAGAACTCGCGGGCCGCCTCGTCGATGTGCCCCAGGTGCTCGGCGCAGAATTCCTCGAACCGGTCGGTGTCGAAGTGCTTCCGGGCCACCGCCGCGTAGGCGGTGAGCTTCTTGCGGAACGGCATCTTCTCCGCCGCGATCTCGTAGAACGGCGCCCAGTTCAGGTTGCGGCGCATCGGGCGCTTCGTGGCCGCCACGAAGATCGACCACTTGAGGTTCGCGATCACGAGCCACGGAAAGTGGTAGTGCAGGGAGGTGACCTGCGAGTCCGGGCAGGCGTTGGCGAAGTCGATGGGGAACCAGTCGTTCCCCTGCGACAGCGTTTCGCAGGAGTTGAAGTCCCAGCCGAAGAACGCGTTGATCGTCAGCGTCATGTCGGACAGGAGCGACTTCTGGTCCTCCGTCAGGAAGTCCGTGTCCATCATGTAGCGGTCGTGCAGCGGCGCGGCCGGATCGTACTTGACGAAGTTGATCTGGGGCCCGAGGCCGATGCAGCGGACGAACTGGTCGTAGGGGTCCACGGCCTTCTGGAGATGCATGATGTTCTTGCCGCTGACTTCATAGGCGGCCCGGAGCATCGCCTCGTCGTCGATCTTGGAAACGCCGACCCAGCCGCCGCCGTCGAACGGCTTCATGAACATCGGGTAGCCGAGGTCCCGGCCCACCTGGCCGAGGTCGAACAGGCGCGCGTAGCGGGAAAGCGTGGGGTTCAGGTCCGCCTTCGGGTCGTATTCCTTCGGCGGAACCATCCACGTGTCGGGAATCGGGAAACCGAGCGCCATCATCGCCGCGTAGCTCGTGTGCTTCTCGTTGGACTGGATCGACCACGGGTTGTTGAAGACGTAGAGATCGTCGAGAAGAATCCCCTTCTTGATCCACTCGCGGCTCACGTGATACCAGTGCGTCAGGCGATCCACGACCAGGTCGTACTTGACCGGCTGGCGCAGGCCGTACGGTTCGATCGTCACCCGCTCCACCTCGAAGCGGACGGTGTCCTTCCCGACCTTGATCTCCAGGTCGAGCTTCTTCATCAATTCCTCGTAACACATGGGCCAGCAGATGTCCGCGCCCAGAGACAGGCCGATCCGGCGTGTCGTGGAAGCCATGGAAAAACCTCTTTCTTTCTTTCGGGAAAACCGGGTTTACAGGGTCGGAAACGGTCTTTCGACCGCCTCGGGGACCCTATTCATACACCATCCACAGGGGTCCTGGGAACAGGTACGAGAGCCCCTCCCGGAGCCGGTCGCGCCAGTTTTCCCAGTTGTGACCGTCGCGGTTTTCCGTGTAACGCACCGTCATTCCGGCACTTTGCAGCACGGGGACCAGCGAGCGGTTCTCGTAGATCAGCGATTCGTAGGTGCCGCAGCTCATGTAGATCCTTTCCGTGACCTTCTGCGGGCGGGCCCGGAAATCGTTCATGAACGTGACGACCGGGTCGAACAGCGGACCGCGCCGGCTGTCGCCGATGTCGGTGAACGCGAACGATCCGGACTGGAGCAGCAGACGCCCGTAGAAGCCGGGATAGCGCGTGGCGGCGGACAGCGAGGCCACGCCGCCGAACGACGCCCCCATCAGGCAGCGGTCGGAGGGGCGGTTGAGGAGCGGAAACGACTGGTCGAGGGCCGGGATCAACTCCTCGGTCAGGAAGCGCGCGTGCTCCGGGTTGTCCGCATACTCGTTCAGGCGCTCCCGCGGATAGGTGAGCGCCACGATCATCTCCGGAATCTCCAGCCGGTGGATCAGGTTGTCGAGCACGGTCTTGAGCGCGGCATACTGCAGGTAGTCGCCGCCGTCGTGGACGATCATGAGCGGGTAGCGCCGGGTCGGACGGAACCGGGCCGGGAGGTACACGGTCACCGGCTGGTCGCGCCGCATCGACGGGCTCGGCACCATGATGTCGCGCAGGGCGCCCTGGCGCGCCTCCGGGTCCTCGCGCGTCCAGTCGGGGACGATGTAGCCGTGGCCGTAGACCACGGAGTTGGCGCCGAACGGGTCGCGGGCCCGGTTCGGGTTCAGCGGATCCTCGATCAGCTCCATGTGACGTCCGCGGACGACCTGGATCTTGTACTCCACGCGCGAGTTTTCCGGAATCTCCATCGTCAGGTGCCAAATGTCCGTTCCGGGAAGGCGCTGAAACGGCTGCGAGGCCGCCAGCGAGAAGATCCAGTGCTGCAGCAGCACCTCGTCCGCCGTTCCGCGATAGACGAACGTGCACTGCGATCCGTCCACGATCGGAAACGTGGCGGACTTGAAGAACTGTTCGAGTCCGTCCGGGTCGGCGCCGCCCGCCAGCCGGTGGAGCGTTTCGGTGGCCTGTCCCGGATTCATGTCCAGGCCTCCACGTCGCCGTTGCCGTTGAGCCGGCGGATCTCGACCCGGGTGGTGGCGGTTCCGTTCGCGCTGAACGCCACCCGGGCGCCGTCGTCGAGAAGCAGGCACGACGCCGGGGTGAACCGCCGGGCGAACAGCGCCACCCGGGCGCCGTCCTCGGTGTTCAGGCGGTGCCGCGCGTGGGGGAGCGGCACCACGTTCCGGACGAGGCCGAGCCCGGCATCGAGCACTTCCGCGTTGCCCGGCCCCTGCGGCGGGTTGTCGTGAAACAGGACGACGCTCTCCGAAAGCGCCATCGCCCCCGCCGACCAGGCAAAGACGGGGCGGTCGCCGATCAGGTCGGCCAGGCCGAAGAAGCGCAGGCGGTTGAGCAGGACGGCCACGTGTCCGCCGGCGACCGCCAGGCCGTCGCATCCGGCGAGGATCGCCGCGATCTCCTTCCGGTGACGCGCCACCTCGGGGCGCGCGAGCGGGTGCCAGCGGTTCTCGAAGTCCTCGTGAATGCTGCGGATCCGCTCGAGGTGGTCGCGGTCGAGCGTCCGCACCGCCTCCACCGCCGCCAGGCGTTCCGGGCCGAGCAGGCGCGCCTCCCCCTTGCGGGCCAGGAGGTCGCGCGCGGCGTCGAGCGCGTAGGTCAGCCGGACCTGGTGGATTTCCTGGATGCGGCGGAGCAGATCCTGGCGCGCCCGGTGCGCCGCGGCGAGTTCGCGGTCCACGAGAACGAGCGCGTCCGTCCGCTCGTAAAGCTTCAGGTTGACCGCCCGCCCTTCCAGGTGCTCGTTGAGTTCGCCGTCCTCGGCTTCCCGTTCCTGCCAGCCGGCGGTCACCACCGCGATTTTTCCGGTGATGCCGGTTTCCTTCACGGCGTCGATGAGCGTCGGCTTGAGCCGCTGCGGTCCGAGAAAGTGGACGATCCGGTTGTTCACGCCGCGCGGACTTTCACGGTTTCGCCGACCATGTTCAGCATCTTGCGGAGTTCGTCGTAGTCCGGATGGCGCAGGCGGATCCACGCGTTGGCCATGTATCCCGCCTCCACTCCCTGCGTCGGCGTGCCTTCCGGCGGCAGGTGGTAGTCGATGATCCACTCGCCGTAGGCGCGGCGGATCGCGTCGAGCCCCTCGTAGCCCTTGATGCGTCCGTCCCGGTCCGGCCGGAGCGCGATCATCCCCGCGGAGAAGCGCCGCGAGGCCCGTGAGAGCGTCCGGCCGTGGCAGATCGCCATGGCCCACTCCTTGTAGATGTCGATGTCGTTGGCCGCGGCATAGAGGTCCCAGCTGCGCACGCCCGGGGGGCGGCAGCCGATCTCGGAGAACTTGAGCCCCTTCGGCCCGGCGAACCACTCCATGTGCGTGGCCGACGTGCCGATGCCGAGGATCGGCAGGACCTTCCGCCCCATCTCCCGGACCTCGTTGTAGCCTTCCGCCTCGATCCGGTTCGTGGTGATGAACTGCGGCGAGATCCACCGGGTGCGCATCGCCTCGAGGACGTTCGGGTAGTAGTGGGTCACGAATTCGTGGGCCACGTGCCCGTCGATCGTGATCGTGTCGTAGAACCCCTCGTGCCCCTCGATGAACTCCTCGATGGCCACCGAGCGCCCGTGTTCCACGCCGGATGCCTTGAGGATGGCCAGGAGATCGTCGTCGTTGTCGGCGCGGTGCGTGCCCGAGGCGCCGGCGGCGTCGCGCGGTTTCACGATCAAGGGATACCCGACCGACTTCGCGAACGCCATCCCCTCGTCAAGGCTCGATGCGCCGGTGGACTGCGCGCAGGGGATGCCGCCGTTCCGGAGCGCCTCCTTCATGGCCGGCTTGTCGCGGCAGAGGTACGCGGTGCGGACGCTGGTGCCCGGGATCGTGCACGCCTCGCGGATCCGCGCGGTCGGCAGGATGTGCGCCTCCACGGTGGCCTCCAGCCGGTCGACCCAGCTCTTTCCCTGGATCCAGCGCACGGTGCGGGCCATCGCCGCCTCGTCGCACACCGACGGCACCTGCTCGTAGTGGAACAGCCAGTTCCGAAGCTCCCCGTCCAGGCTCTCTTTCGAGGACTCGCCGATCCCGGTGACCGTGGCGCCGACCTGGTGCAGCGCCCGGACGAACTCGCGCTGGTTCGCCGGGAAGGATGGTTCGACGAAGATCACGTGCATGGTCTACCTCCTGGCGTACAACTCCTCGTACAACTCTCCCTGGACTGTCCACGAAAAGTCCTCCTTCATCCCGTTCTTCATGATCGTCCGCCACGTTTTCGGCTCGCGGTAGAGGCGGAGCGCCATCTCCATGGCCCAGACCAGACCCTCGGCGGTGAAGTGCTCGAAGACGAAACCGTTGCCGGTGCCCGTGTCCGGGTCGAACTGCGTGACCGTGTCCGCGAGACCGCCGGTCTTCCGGACGATCGGCACGGTGCCGTACTTGAGGCTGTACATCTGGTTCAGGCCGCACGGCTCGTAGCGCGACGGCATGAGGAACATGTCGCCGCCGGCCTCGATGAGACGCGCCAGGCGCTCATTGTAACCGCTGTAGAAGCAGGCGCGCCCTGGAAACCGGGCCTGGAGCGCCCGGAACGACTCCTCGTACTTCGGCTCGCCGCTCCCGAGGATCACGAGGCGCGCGTCGTGGCGCGACAGGATGTACGGCGCGGCCTCCTCGACCAGGTCGAGCCCCTTCTGGTACGCCAGCCGCGACACGATGCCGAACACCGGGGGCGCCGGATCCGGATCGAGGCCCAGCCCCTGGAGCAGGGCGCTCTTGTTCTTCCGCTTGTCGTCGAGAGTCTTCGCGGTGTAGTGCGCCGGGAGATGCGGGTCCGTTTCCGGCGACCAGCTCGCGTAGTCGACGCCGTTCAGGATCCCGGTGAGCGCGCCGCTCCGCATCCGGAGGATTCCGTCGAGTCCGAAGCCGAAGTCCGGCGTCTGGATCTCCTTCGCGTAGGTCGGCGACACCGTGGTCAGCACATCCGACTGCAAAAGCCCCGTCTTCAGGAAATTGATCCGGCCGCCCGCGAGATCCTCCGCGTCGAGGAATGCCCGGGCGCCCTCGCCGAGGTCGGGGAGGATGTCGGCGCCGAACACCCCTTGGTAGCCGATGTTGTGGATCGTGAAGATCGTGCGGCTGTTCCGGAAGAGCTTGTCCCAGGCATAGCCCGACTTCAGCATCAGCGGGATCATCCCGGTCTGCCAGTCGTGACAGTGGAACACGTCCGGCGCCCACTGGAACCGCTGGCAGCTTTCGATGGCCGCGCGCGACAGCAGCAGGAACCGGCGGTGCTCGTCGGGATCCTGGGAATAGAGGGCCGGGCGGCCGTAGAGCGGCGGACAGTGCACGAAATGGATCGGAAGCCCCGACCCGGGAAGCGGCGCGCGGAACAGGGAAAACGAGTAGAACGAGGACCCGAGCGTGACCGGAACGTCGCGGACCTCCGGAACGGCGGAAAAATCGGAGAGTCCGGTGTCGATCCGCGAGTAGAACGGCACGAAGACCCGCACGTCGTGACCCCTGTCGTGCAGGTACGCCGGCAGGGCCTGGGACACGTCCCCGAGGCCTCCGGCCTTCACGAACGGGGCGATTTCCGACGTCACGAAGCAGATCCTGAGCTTTTCCATAGGGCGGGGAGGATACCAGATGGGGGGAACGTTCCCTACCACCCCGTCCCGTCGGTCATC
>CAZQVN010000010.1:0-11721 GCA_964596775.1 uncultured bacterium | reverse complement strand
CGGTCCGTGTTCGTCGTGGCCGCGATGTCGTCGCCGAGCGCCGCCACCGCCTCCTCCCGGCGCCCCTGGCCGAGGAGCGCCATGAGCAGGCGGTCGCGGTCGCGGGCGCTGTAGGGACCGATGCGGATGACGTCACGCCAGAGGTCGATGGCCTCGTCGGCCCGGCCGTCGGCCTCGAGCCGGTCCGCCAGCCCCCGGCGGGGGCGGGCGTCGCCGGAATCGAGAGCGGCGGAACGGCGCCAGTGCTCGGTGGCCTCCGCGAAACGTCGCTCGTTGGCGAACGCGTTCCCCTGGAAAAAGAGCCGCTCGGCCGCGAGCGACTGCCGGGTTTCGAGCGAGGGGAGATTCAGCAGGACGAGCGCCGCGGCGCTTCCCGCGGCCAGGCCCGCCCGGCGGGTCCAGCCGCCGGCCCGGAACAGGGCGACGAGCTGAAAAAGCCCCGCCGCGGCGAAGAGGGAGAGCACCGGGGTCACCGGAACGCGGTACCGGGAGGAGACGAAGAACGCGGCCACGCACGCCGCGTGCAGCAGCAGGAAGAGGACGAGGAGCGAGCGGCTCCGCCGCCGCCGGCTTCGCGCGATCCCGAACAGGGCGAGCGGGATGAGGAGGCCCATCGGGAGAAGCGGCCAGGCGTCCGTCACCAGGTGTTTCAGGATCCGCGAGTGCTCCGCGTCGAGATGGATGTCGGTGTCGCGCGGGATCTCGTGACCGTTGAAGAAGAGGAGGAACTTGCGGAGGAGGTGGGCGCCCCCCCGGAGCGGGTCGCTCCTCAGGTAATCGAAGCCCTCGCGGAAATAGAACCGGTCGCGGGCCGGCCCCTCGTCGTGAAAGCCGCCGCGGCGCGCCGGTTCGAGGACCGTCTCGTCCCACTGGTTGCCCGGGCGGGCGGTGACGGTCCGTGCGTAGTCGGCGTTGTTGCCGATGAAGAAGTTCATCCCGCCGTTCGTGCTGACGAGGACGAACGGACCGCCGTGCCGGTTGTTTTCGAGCGTCACCGGGAGAACGGGGATCAGCGCGCCGGCGAGCAGCGCGGCGGAGAGCCTCATCCACGCGGCCCGCCGCGCGCCGGGGAGGAGCCAGAGGATCGCCGCGGGCACGAAGACGATGAGGTTCGGCCGGAAGAGGATCGAGACTCCGACGGCGAGCCCCGCGGCGAACAGCAGCGGGCCGCTCCTTTCCCGGGCGCCCCGGACGAGGCACCAGAGTGCGAGGAGATTGAGGAACAGCGTCCATGTGGTGTCCTTGAGTTCCACGGCGGCGCTGATCACCACGCCGTTCAGGGCCAGGAACAGCGCTCCGAGGAGCGCCACCCTTTTCGAAAAGCAGCGCCGGCCGAGCGCGTACACGAGGAGGACGGAGAGGGCGGAGAGGATCACCTGGACGAGCCGCGGCTGGAACGGACCCGGGCCGGTCAGCTTCGCGACCGTGGCCAGGGCGAAGTAGAGCCCCGGCGGCCGCCAGTACGGACCCGGAACGGGCTCGCCGGCGGCCATCCGGATGGCGGTGCCGTAATAGTGCCCTTCGTCGAGGATCGGGTACTTGTAGAGGACGTTGCCGGATATCTCGAAGAGATAGGCCAACCGCAGCGCGAGACCGGCCAGAAAGATGACCGCAAGCGCGCGCGAAAACCTGTCCTGAAATCGGATGAGACCAGCCGGGCTCATGAGGGGCGGCTCCAGGAAGCAGGCGGCTCCGGAGGGGTCGGAACCGCACGGGTACAGGATACGCCTTGTCGTGGCGGAGCGGGGGAATTATCCGCCTCCCTTCCCCCATTTCTCCCCTCCCGCTAGAATGACCCCCCTATGAAAAACGTGATCTTCGTCGCCCCCTATTTCCTGGAAACCACGCTCCGGTTCGTGGCCGCCGCCGCGGAACTGCCCGGCGTCCGGCTCGGGCTTGTCAGCTCGGACCCGGCGGACAAGCTCCCGCCGGGGCTCAGGGCGAAACTCGCGGCGCATCACCGGACGAACGACTGCCTCGATGTGAAGGACCTGACCGTGGCCGTCCGGGCGATCGCGAAACAGCTCGGCTCGGTGGACCGCCTGATCGGCACGCTCGAGGAACTGCAGGTGCCGCTGGCCACGGTGCGCGAAACGTTCGACATCGACGGAATGAAAACGGAGGCCGCCCGCAACTTCCGCGACAAGTCGCGGATGAAGGACGTGCTCAGAAACGCCGGCCTGCCCTGCGCCCGGCACCGGCTCGTTGTCGAATCGAGCGAGGCGTGGGAGTTCGCGAAGGAGGTCGGCTACCCGATCGTCGTGAAGCCGCCGGCCGGAGCCGGGGCCAAGAGCACGTTCCGGGTCGACTCCGACGAATCGCTGACCCGGGCGCTGGCCGCCGGTCCGCCGCGCGCCGACCGTCCGGTCCTCCTCGAGGAGTTCATGACCGGCGCCGAGCACTCGTTCGACAGCATCTTCGTCAAGGGGAAGCCGGTCTTCCACTCGATCAGCCGCTACTTTCCCACGCCGCTCGAGGTGCTGGAAAATCCGTGGATCCAGTGGGTGGTGATGCTGCCGCGCCGGATCGACGGGCCGGAGTTCCACGACATCCGGGACGTGGCCGCGCGCTCCCTCCGCGTTCTCGGTCTCGAAACCGGCCTCACCCACATGGAGTGGTTCCGCCGCGGCGACGGCAGCGTGGCCGTGTCCGAAGTGGCGGTGCGGCCGCCCGGCGCGCAGTTCACCTCGCTCCTGTCCTGGGCGCACGATTACGACTTCTACCGGGGCTGGGCCCAGGTCGTGATCTTCGAGGAGTTCGCGCCCCCGCCGCGCCGCTACGCGGTCGGCGCCGCCTACCTGCGCGGCCAGGGGCAGGGGCGGGTCAAGGCGATCCACGGTCTCGACACGGCGCGCCGCGAACTCGGCGACCTCGTCGTGGAAGCGAAGCTCCCGCGCGCCGACCAGGCGCCGGCGGGAACGTATGAAGGCGAAGGTTATGTGATCCTCCGTCACCCGGACACGAACCGGGTGGAAGAGGCCTTGAAACGACTCGTGACCCTGGTCCGCGTGGAACTGGGTTGACGGGCCAGCGGAGGTTTTCATGAACGTGTTGATGATTTCGCCCGGCTTTCCGCCGGAGATGCCGTTCTTCACCCGCGGGCTGGCCCAGGTCGGCGCGCGCGTCATCGGCGTCGGCGACCAGCCGGAAGCCTCGCTGCCGCAGATGACCCGGGAGAACCTGGCGGCGTACTTCCAGATCCGTTCGTTCGGCGACGAGGAGGGGATGATCGCCGAGATCCTGAAGATCGCGCAGCAGATCCGGCTGTCGCGGATCGAGTGCCTGTGGGAGCCCATGATGATTCCGGCCGCCCGCGCCCGCGAAAAGCTCGGCCTCCCCGGCATGACCGTGGCGGAAACGATCCCGTTCCGGGACAAGGAAGTGATGAAGCAGGTCCTCGACAAGGCCGGCATCCGCACGCCGAAGCACGCGAACGCCACCGACGGGAACGGAGTCCGCGCCGCGGCGGCCGCGATCGGCTACCCGCTGGTGGTCAAGCCGATCGCCGGCGCCGGTTCCGCGGACACGTACCGGATCGAGAACGAGGCGGAGCTGGAGAAGGTCATTCCGCGGCTCCGCCACGTGCCGGAGGTGAGCGTGGAGGAGTTCATCGAAGGGGAGGACTTCACGTTCGACACGGTCTGCGCCGACGGGAAGGTCCTGTTCTACAACATCTCCTACTACCGTCCGCGGGCGCTGGTGTCGCGCAACAACAACTGGATCAGCCCGCAGACGATCTCGCTCCGGCATCCGGACGGGCCGGAAGTGGCCGAAGGACGGAAGATGGGGCTCGAGGTCATGAAGGCGCTGAACTTCCGGACCGGCTTCACGCACATGGAGTGGTACCGGAAGCCCGACGGCGAGGCGATCTTCGGCGAGATCGCCTGCCGGTCCGCCGGGGCCCGCACGGTGGACGTGATGAACTGGGCCAGCGACCTCGACCTGTTCCGGGGCTGGGCGGAGGCCGTCTGCCACGGCACGTTCTCGCAGCCGATCGAGAGGAAGTACAACGCCATCGCCATCTTCAAGCGCGCGGAGGGGGAGGGGCGCATCCGCGCCATCGAAGGGCTGGCGCAACTGACGTCCGACTTCGGGCATCACATCTGCGCGATGGACCTGACCCCGCTCGGTGCCCCGAAGCGGAGCGCCGAGCAGACGCTGATCGGCGACGGCTTCGTGATGCTCCGTCACCCGGACCTGGCCACGGCACTGGAGATGGCGGATCGGGTGAGCACCGATCTCAGGCTGTACGCCGGGTGAAGCGGAACCCGGATCGCGAGGATCCCGCCCGGAAGCGGGCGGACTCCGCCGGAAGCGGCGGGGATGCCGGCGGCGACGCGGCAGCCGGGGCCTCCGGCACCGGCGATCACCTCCTTTCCGAAGCGGACCTCGAGGCGTTTGCCGCGGGTCGCCTCGACCGGGCCGACCGGATCCTCGGCGCACATGCCGAAAGGCGGAACGGCCGCGGCGGCGTCCGCTTTGCCGTCTGGGCGCCGAACGCCGCGGACGTGCAGGTCGTCGGGCAGTTCAACGGCTGGAACGGCACGGCGCACGCCATGCGCGTGCGCCACGGCGGCGTGTGGGAACTGTTCGTGCCCGGCCTCAAGCGCGGCGACGTCTACAAGTACCGGATACGCTCCCGCTTCAAGGACCGGGTGTTCCTGAAGGCCGACCCGTACGGCTTCTTCATGGAGGAGCGCCCGAACACCGCGTCCATCGTGTGGAACGGCGCGCGCCACGAGTGGACGGACGCCGCCTGGATGGCCGCCCGCGCGAAGCGGCAGGCCGTCGGGGCGCCGATCTCCATCTACGAACTGCACCCCGGATCATGGAAGAGGATCGGCAAGGACAACCGCTGGCTCTCGTACCGCGAGCTGGCGGCGCGGCTCATCCCGTACGTGAAGGAGATGGGCTTCACCCACATCGAGATGATGCCGATCACCGAGCATCCGTTCGACGGATCGTGGGGGTACCAGTCGGTCGGCTACTTCGCGCCGACGTCGCGCTACGGCACGCCGGACGACTTCAAGCGCTTCGTGGATGCCTGCCACGGCGCCGGCCTCGGCGTGATCCTCGACTGGGTGCCCGCGCACTTCCCCCGCGACGGCCACGGCCCCGCGTTCTTCGACGGCACGCATCTCTACGAGCACGCCGATCCCCGCAAGGGGCATCACAAGGACTGGGGAACGCTCATCTACAATCTGAGCCGGCCGCAGGTCAGCTCCTTCCTGATCTCCAGCGCGCTGTTCTGGCTCGACGAGTACCACGTGGACGGTTTCCGGGTGGACGCCGTGGCCTCGATGCTCTACCTCGACTATTCGCGGAACGAGGGGGAGTGGGAGCCGAACCGTTACGGCGGCCGGGAAAACCTCGAGGCGATCGAGTTCCTCAAGAAGTTCAACACCGTCGTGCACGGCGCGTTTCCCGGCGTGCTGACGTTCGCCGAGGAATCCACGTCGTGGCCGATGGTCACCCGGCCGGTGCACCTCGGCGGCCTCGGGTTCGACTACAAGTGGAACATGGGCTGGATGAACGACATGCTCGAGTTCATGAAGCACGATCCGCTCTACCGCAAGCACGCGCACGACAAGCTCACGTTCTCGCTTCACTACGCGTTCGGCGAAAACTACCTGCTGCCCCTCTCGCACGACGAGGTCGTGCACGGAAAATACTCGCTGCTCAACAAGATGCCCGGCGACCCCTGGCGGCGTTTCGCGAACCTCCGGGCGCTCCTCGCCTACATGTTCGCGCATCCCGGCAAGAAGCTGCTGTTCATGGGCGCCGAGTTCGGCCAGGTGCGGGAGTGGAACTTCGACGGGCAGCTCGACTGGGACCTGCTCGAGGATCCGCGGCACGCCGGGGTCACGGCACTCGTGAAGGCGCTGAACCGGCTGTACGCAGGCGAAGCCGCGCTGCACGAGGTGGACACGGAGTGGGCCGGCTTCGAGTGGATCGACTTCCGCGACGTGGACTCGAGCATCGTGTCGTTCGTGCGCAAGGCCCGGAAGCCGGAGGATCAGCTCGTGATCGCCGCGAACTTCACGCCGGTGCCGCACGAAGGGTACCGGATCGGCGTTCCCCGGGCCGGCGGCTGGAAGGAGATCCTGAACACCGACGCGGAGGAGTTCGGCGGATCCGGGGTCGTGAACACCGGAACGATCGAGTCGGCAACCGGCACCTGGCAGGAGAGGCCGCAGTCGGTGGCGCTCCGGCTGCCGCCGCTGGGCGTCGTCATTCTGAAGCCGGTTCCGGCGAAGGTGAAGCCCGCGCCCGCGCCGTCGAAGGCAAAAGCGGCAACGCCCCGCGAGGCGAAGCCGGCGGGTCCGCCGAAGGACAGGCCGGCGGCACACGCGGCCCCGGCGACCACGCCGGCGCCGGACGCCGGTGCCGCCAGGGCCCCGCGGCGTCGCCGAAAGAACCCGGGCGCCGCGAAGCCGAAATCATGACGCCCGCGTCCGCGGGCCGGGGCTGGATCGCAGGCTGCGTGGCGGCATGTATTCTCGGCGTTCTGCTCGCCGGCTGTTCCCGCGCTCCGAAACCGGCAACGGACCTGATCGGATCGGACACGCTCGATGCGCCTTCGCCTCTCCCGCCGCCGCCCGTCGACATGGAGTTTCGCCCGATCCGGGTTCTCCTGACCGAGCCGGTGGACGGGCGTCACGCTCCGGTTCCCCGCAACGAGTCCGAGCGTTTCGTCTTCCGCCAGCTCTACGAAACGCTCGTCGACGTGGACGAGTCCGGCGACGTCCGGCCCCGCCTCGCGACCTCGTGGCGGCACGAGCAGGACGGCCGGATCTGGACGTTCACGCTGCGCGACTCCGCGCGTTTTTCGGACGGGTCGCCGGTGGATCCCGCGGCGGTCGCCGCGGCGTGGGACAACGCGGACTGGCAGCCGGGATCGGCGGGCCTGCTGCTCCCGTGGGGCTTCGTGTCGCCGGACAGCGTGACGGCCGATCCGGACGGGCGGCTTCGCGTGGCGCTCACCGTTCCGGTCGGAGATCGCCCGGCGCTGTTCGCGCACCCCGCGCTGGCCGTGACGAAGGGGACGGGCAACGGTAGCTGGCCGGCGGGGAGCGGAGCGCACCGGATCACGGGGTCGGCATCCCGGGCGGGCTTTACCGCCCTGCCCGCCGACACGACGCGGTGCGCGCCGCTGCGCTTCCGGGTGGCCGCGGGAGTGGATCCCCGCAATCTCTTCCCCGGGGAGGCGGACCTGCTCGTCGTGGCGGAGCGAAGCCTGCTCGAGTACGCATCGCTGCTTCCCGGCTTTTCCGTGGCGCGACTCGGAACCGGCCGGACGTACCACCTGATCACGCCGGACACGGGGCGTGCCGAGGCCGCCCGACTTTCCCCGCGGCTCCGCGAACAGATGGCCGCCGACGCGATCTCCACCGGGGCGCGGGCGATTCCGCCTTCGTCCGGCGACGGGTGCCCGGGGCTCGACCGGCCGAAGGGGGCCACCGGGGGTCGTTCCTCGGGCGGCGGTCGCTTCGCGTTCGTCAAGGAGGACCGTGAGGGGCGGCGCGTCACCGAGAGACTCGTGGCTCTCGCCCGGGCCGCGGGGCGCGGCGAACTGCCGCCGGACCTTGCCGACAATGCGCCGCTCCTGAACGCGATCGGCGGATCGAACGGCGCGGCCGCGCCGGCCGGATTCAGCGACGGCCAGCTCGGTTCGATGCTCGGCGCCGACAGTCTCGCGCTGGTCCTCGGACTGCCCCCGGGATTTCCCGATCCCTGCCTCGAGGCGGCGGCGCTCATGAACCGGCTCGGAGTTCCCGGGGGTCCGGGTCCCGTGGATCCCGCGAAGTTGCGGGCCCGGGTTCATCCGATGTTCGCCACGTCGCCGTTTCTCGCCTGCCGGTCGCGGATCGCCGGGTGGCGGTCTTCGTGGGACGGCGTTCCGATCCTCGACGCGATCGGGTGGGTGCGGCAGGTTCCATGAGTCTCCGGCTCAGGATTCTCATCGCTTCGATCTTCCTGGGCCTGACTCCGCTGCTTCTCCTCGGCCTGGGGATCCAGAACGAACTCGCCCGCCGGCTCACGGCGCAGTACACGGAGAGCGCGGAAACGCTCGTTTCCATCGTGCGGGCGGAACTGGGGGAGGAGAGTCGCGATCTCGGCACCCGTCTCGAAGCCCTGAAGGCGCGGATCGCGGAAGACAACCAGTTCCGGCTCGGGGCCGCCGACACGCTGTTCGTGTTCCGCCCGTACGTCATCGACTACGCCCCCTCGGCGATGCCGCTGATGGGGCTGTCGATGCTCCAGATCCAGGACGCGCGGGGGCGCATCCTGTCATCCGGGCACTTCCGCAACGAGTACGACCGGATCGACCGGCAGACGCCGCGCCTGCTGGCCGCCGCGCCGAACGGCACGGCGCTGCTCACCGTTCACACGCCGGAGGATTCGCTGCTCGTCCTCGCGCGGGTGGATTCGCTGGTGATGGGGGGGCGGAAGTTCACGATCGTCGCCGGGGTGGCCGCGGGAAGCCGGTTCCTGTTCGAACTTGCGCCCGGGCACGGTCTCGACGTGACGTTCGTGACCCCGGGCGGATTCAAGTCGAGCCGTCCGGACCTGGCGGCGATGGACACGTCCCGCCCGCGCGACGCCGCGGCCGATTCCACGGAGGCGGACTGGCGCCGGCTTCTCCCCGCCGATCGGTACATCGTGCGGGTCATCGACATGCCCTACGCGGACCCCGTCAACCTCCGCCGCCTGACGACGGCGGCGCTCATCGTCAGCTATCCGCTCGATGCGCTGGAGGAAGCCCGGGCGAACGTGCGCGTCTGGCTGCTGATCGCGCTCCTGACGATCAGCGGAGGCACGCTCATCTTCTCCATCTGGCTTTCCCTCGGGATCAGCCGGCCGATCCGGCTTCTCACGTCGCAGACCGAGGGGATCGATCTCGACACCCTGAACGTGGATTTCTCCAGCCGCCGCCGCGACGAGGTGGGCACCCTGTCGCGGTTTCTCGACTCCATGGTGATGCGGCTCCGCAGGAGCCGCGAGCGCCTCCGCGACGCCGAACGCCGGGCCACCGTCGGGGACCTCGCCCGCCAGGTGAATCACGATCTCCGGAACGGTCTCACGCCGATCCGGAACGTCATCCGTCATTTCCAGGAAGCCGCGGAGAAGGAGCCGGAGGAACTCCCGCGGATCGTCAGGGAGAGGTCGCCGACCCTGACCGGCAGCATCGAGTACCTCGAGAGTCTGGCCACCCAGTACGCAAAGCTCTATGCTCAGGGCCGGCGGTCGCGGGTGAACGTGAACGAGCTCTGCCGCGGACTCGAGCACGGAATCTCGTCGGACCGGGTGCGTTTCCGGATGGAGACGGCGGCGGACCTGCCGCCGGTGGCCGCCGACCCGGTGGCGCTGCGCCGCGTTCTCGAGAATCTCGTCCGGAACGCCGCGGAGAGTTTCGAGGACGGCCCCGGCGAAGTGCGCGTGGCCACCCGGACCGTGCAGGGACCGGCGGGGGGCGCCGCCGCGGAGATCACCGTCAGCGACAACGGACCGGGCATTCCGGAACAGGAGCTGGACATCATTTTCAACGACTTCTACACCACGAAGACCGGCGGGTCCGGCCTGGGCCTGTCCATCGTCCGCCGCCTGGTGGCCGACAACGAAGGGTCCTTGAGCGTGGAGAGTACCGTGGGAAGCGGCACCACGTTCCGCATCGTCTTCCCCGCGGCGCCGCCGGAAGCGGGGGACGCGTGAGCCTGGTCCTGGTCATCGATGACGTGAAGGCGCTCTGCGAGCAGTACGCGTACGACCTCAAGCGGCTCGGCGGGTTCGACACGATGACCGCCACCGGCGGTCGCGAGGCTCTCGACACCCTGGACAGGGAGCCGGTGGACTGCATGGTTCTCGATCTCGAGATGCCGGTGATGGACGGTTTCGGCGTCCTCCGGGCGCTCGCTGAGCGCAAGTCCACGGTGCCGGTCATCGTCTACACGAGCACGGGGGATTACGAGCGCTGCGTGCAGGCGGTCAAGCTCGGCGCGCACAGCTTCATCGACAAGGCCGAGCCGATGGAGCGCGTCGTCCGCGAGGTCGAGAACGCGCTGGAGAAGAATCGCCTGTCGAACGAGGTGAAGACGCTGCGCCGCCGCCTCGACAGCGACACGCGGCTGGTCGGGGCGAGCCGGGCGATGGACATGCTGCGCGAGGCCATCGGGAAGCTCGCGCCGATACCGAGCCCGGTGCTGATCACCGGGGAAAGCGGCACCGGCAAGGAACTGGTGGCCCGGGAGCTGCACCGGCTGTCGGGTCGCTCCGGCGCGTTCTTCGCCATCAACTCCGCGGCCCTGCCGGAAAATCTCGTGGAGGCGGAGTTGTTCGGTCACGAAAAGGGGGCTTTCACCGGGGCCGACCGCCTGCGCAAGGGCGCGTTCGAGACCGCCGCGGGCGGCACGCTGTTTCTCGACGAGATCGGCGAGGTGGCTCCGGCGGTGCAGGCCAAGCTGCTCCGCGTCCTGGAAAACGGGGAGATCAGCCGGGTCGGCGGAAACCGGTCGATCTCCGTGGACGCGCGGGTCGTGGCGGCCACGAACCGCAACCTCGAAGCGGAAGTGGCGGCCGGGCGTTTTCGCGAGGATCTCTATTATCGTCTGAACGTCCACATGATCCAGGTGCCGCCGTTGCGGGAGCGGCTGTCCGACGTGCCGGTCCTCGCCGGTCACTTCATCGAAGCCACCTGCCGCAAGTTCGGGGTTCGCGGAAAGACACTGGGAGAAGATGCCGCGGAAGTCCTGAAGAAGCACCCGTGGTCCCGCAACAACGTCAGGGAGCTGAGAAACATCGTCGAGCGGATGATCCTCGCCGCGGAGGGGCCGGTGATCGAGGCGCGTCACGTGCCCGCGGTGACGCCCGCCGCGGGTTCGGGAGCCGTCGTCATCGGAACGGAGCCCGGGTCGCTCAAGGATCTCAAGGCGGACGCCGAGCGGCGGATCCTGCTTGCCGCGCTCGACCGCAACGACTGGCACATCTCGAACACCGCCCGCGAACTGGACCTGGCCGATCATTCCAGTCTGCTGAAGATCATGAGGAGGCATGGGTTGAGGCGAAGCTGAGTTGCCGGAAAAACCGGCGATGTTGCGAGGCCCGGTGACGTTCCTCTCTTCTCGCGGCCGTTCGCCGCACTTCCTGTGCGGCTCACTGCGGCTCGACTCGCTCCGCCATCCCTGGCTCCGCTCGTCTCGACGCTCCGCTTCGAAGAGAAGAACGCCCCCGGGCCACCCAACGCCGCCGAACATCCGCACCCCCCTCGCTCGTTGTGGGGAAGATCCGTTTCGGACTCCAGGCTGAACACAGGCGCTGCCAACTCGTTTACCCCACAAAGAGCAACCGGCTCCTCCGGCATGAATGCCCATGGGATGTTGTCCTCCGGGGCTCGACTCAGGAGTTGCCGGAAAACCGGCGACGTTGCGAGGCCCGGTGACGTTCCTCTCTTCTCGCGGCCGTTCGCCGCACTTCCTGTGCGGCTCACTGCGGCTCGACTCGCTCCGCCATCCCTGGCTCCGCTCGTCTCGACGCTCCGCTTCGAAGAGAAGAACGCCCCCGGGCCACCCAACGCCGCCGAACATCCGCACCCCCTTCGCTCGTTGTGGGGAAGAACAGGTTCGGACTCCCGGATGGGCTCGAGCGTTGCCTGCTTTTTACCCAACAAAAAGCAACCGGCTCTTCCTGCGTAAATGCCCCGGGGATGTTGTCCTCCGGGGTGCG
>CAZQVN010000009.1:0-97801 GCA_964596775.1 uncultured bacterium | reverse complement strand
GGCTCCGCGACGCCCCCTCGGAGGAGAACGACGCCCGGACCGCTGGACGCGGCCTTGCTTGTGGTGGGGATGAACAGGGCGATCGCCTGGAGTCCTGTGCCGACCATGGGCGCGCGGACCACGACTCACCGACGTCAGCGGGTCCGGACCCGGTTGGAGTGCCGGGCCACGGGGTTGGTACGGACTCCGGGAATGCCGTCCTACTTCATCACCACCATCTTCCTCGACACGCTCAGCCCCGAACCGGTGACCATCCGGTAGAAATAGAGCCCCGCCGGAAGATGGCCGGCCTCGAAGTCCACCGACTGCGCCCCGGCCGGGCGCTGCTCGTCCAGGAGCCTCCGGACCAGGGCGCCGCTTGCGTTGTACACGTCGAGCGTCACCCGGTCGCCGCGGACCAGGTGGAACCGGATGCTCGTGCGGGACAGCACCGGGTTCGGAAAGTTCTGGGCCACGGTCAGGAGCGCCGGAGTCGGTCCGCCGCCGGGCACGCCCGATTGAACGAGCTGCCCCGGCAGCATCAGGTCGTCGAGGAACACCTCGCTCGGCTGCGTGGTCGGCGCATTCATGTCCGCGACCCAGGCCAGCTCGTACACCTGGCCGGTCGCCAGCGGAATCCGGACCTGCTCCCAGTCCGGAGAGACGCCGTTCAGAAAGTAGACCGGGTTGTCGTCGACCAGGAACGCGAAGTTGTGGCCGGGAACCAGGTACGACCGCACGTTGAACTTGACCAGGCTGTCCGCGGCCGTGGTCAGGTCCACCGTGGCGCGCAGCACCCGGACCGGGGCGGGATGGATGCCGGCATTCAGCGACGTGCCGCCGGAGTAGCTCACGCTCGTCGAAAAGTTCCAGGACCCGGGAGGGTTCATCTGCAGACCGGACAGGTCGGTCGGATCCTCCATCGTCCGCAGGTTCTCGGTGACGTGGAACGTCGCCGGCGCGGTGGCCGCGATGTTCCCCGCGACATGCGGAGTGGTCACCGTGGCCTGGGCGTCCACGAACAGGCGATAGGAGCCGCAGAGGTCGGGAAAGATCGTGGTGGACGGCCCGGTCAACGGGTCCAGGTAGCCGAGGCTCCCCGTCGGAAACGCATTGAGGGTCCACAGGTACGTGTCGCCGGAAATGAACGGCTCGAACGGCCAGGAATACGGCCATACCCAGTACGAGTCGTAGGGCCAGGGATTCGCCGGATACAGCGACCACCACCAGGGGTCGATCCGGATGTGAATGAGCTCGATCGGGTACACGACTTCCGTGCTGTCGTTCGTTCCGAAGTTCGAGAGCGGTCCGGGCCAGTCGTCCTTCCGGGCCGCCGACGACAGGTCGGCACAGGCCAGAAGCGGATTCGTGCCGGAGAACGGCACGCCCGCCACGATCCACCAGATCGCGTCCAGGGCTTCCGGCGTTCCCCAGAGACCCTTGGCCTGAATCACGTCCAGCAGCTTCTTGAGGTTCAGCGCGCTCTCGAACCCTTCCCATTCGCAGACGTTCGCCGCCACGTCGAACTTTTGCCCCGCGGTGGGAGGACTCAGGCTCGGGTCGATGCAGGTGGCCTGGATCGTGTCCCAGCAGAACGTGGAATCCTTCGGCGTGAAGAACTCGCAGTCCTGCGTGATGACCATGTCCTGCCTGCCGGGATCCTCGTTCACCAGCACGTCTCCCTTGCGCACCGACACCTTGATCCCCGGGCAGGCGGCCAGCGAGTCGACGTCGGCCTGGGAGAGCGCGGCGCCGGCGCCGATCGTGGCCATGATGTCGGTGGCCGCCACGCCCGGACAGAGCGGCGTGAACCGGTTGAATCCCGCCCGGCCCACGTGCGCCTGCCAGTCCGCTTCCGTGGACGTGCCGAACTGGTTGAACATCATCGTGCCGAGCGCCGCCGGCGTGATCTCCGGCCCGCCGCCGCGCAGCCGCCAGTTTCCGTTGGCCAGGCGGCGGTAGTCCTTGTACCGGTCGGGGAGCCCGAGCAGGTGCCCCACCTCGTGCGCGTAGGCGTTGGCCAGCCCCGCGGCGTCGATGTCCGCGGACGGGTCCCCCTCCCAGGTGCCGCCGCCGGTTCCCTTGTTGATCGGCGTGATGGCGTGCACGTGGCTGATGATCGGCCGTCCGGCGTCGTCGGTGTTGTCGAGTTCGATCTGGTGATAGCCCGGCGTGCCCGGCGCGGCGGCCGCCGCGGTGTCGAGTTTCGTGTTGATGCAGAGCTTGATCGGCTTGCCGGCCGTCGTGGTCTTGTTCGCGAAGATCGCGGTGACGCCGGCCACCACGTTGGCCACCGTCTGGCTGTCCGCTTCATCGCCCCAGAACTCCAGGTTGACGGTCAGCTTCAGCGAGTCCTTCATCACCGGCATGGTGTTCGTGACCGTCATCTTGGCGGCGTTGCCGTTGATGCTTCCGGTGGCGGTCACGGTGACCTTGGCGCTGTCCACCCAGTCTTGCAGAGGGCAGCACCACGACATGCTGCCGCCGGGAAACTTCGGCGGGTTCGCCGTATTGAGCTCGGGGAAGCCGGTGCCGAGCCGGCTCAGGACGTCCTCGCGCCAGGCCCGCGCCTTCGGATGGTCGTGCCCGAGACCCCGGTCCGGCGACACGCCGGAATTGCCCGCGGGGGGCGTCCGCTTCGGATCGAGGCGCACGCCCGGCTTGGCCGGGCTCGAGGGGAGGCCGAGGTCGTTGCCCGCGGGGGTCACGCTGTTGATGGCGTTCACGATGTTCTCGATCGCCGTCGACGTGCCGTGGGAAAGCACGACCGTGTGCTCCGCTCCGTTCGCGAGGATCGTGAGATGGAGGTAGTCGCTGCCGAGCACGGTTTCATCGCCGAGTTCCGGGGCGAGGCCGAAGAAGTTGTTCGCGACCACCGCGTTCCAGATCGTGTCGAGGTTTCCGGCCGAGAGCACGAAACTGTTCTGGACCGCCGGGACCGTCGGCGCGGAGGAGGTGTACGTGTTTTCCTCCAGGTATTCCCCGGCCCCGCCGGGCTCGATGGACAGGAGGGTGGCGTTGGACCAGGGTTCGAACCGTGCCGTGGTGCCCCGGATCGTCAGGTCGGCGGGAGCCGCATGGCCCGGCGCTGGAACCAGGAACAGCGCGGCGGCGAGGGTCAGCGCGACGGCGCAGGTCGGCGCGGTCGGTGTCAGCATCGGAGACCTCCTTACGTTCTCTCCATTCCCCTGAACGTTTCTCGCTCTCGAGCATGATTTCGGTCGATTGTATCAGCAATCACTGCGCCCGCCCGGGATAA
Organism: uncultured bacterium; assembly: GCA_964596775.1. Classification (GTDB taxonomy): domain Bacteria; phylum Eisenbacteria; class RBG-16-71-46; order JABDJR01; family JAWXBZ01; genus CAZQVN01. The sequence goes on along the minus strand of CAZQVN010000009.1, from coordinate 94,563 downwards.
TTGCGACATCTCTTGATTTCAAACCGTTTCTGCGGTGAAATGAAACTCCCGGGAAAGAAAAACCCCTCCGCGCCGGGATCCATCAGACTCCCGGTCCACCAACGAAGGAGGGTTCTCGTGTTCCGTCACCTGTTCCCGTTGATCTGCCTTCTGCTCGTCTCCGCCGCCTGCGGATCTTCCCCCGACGTGACCGACTCGCAGGTCGTTCCGGGAAGTCCGGACTCGCTGCCCGCGCTGTTCTCGAGCGTGGACGCCGAGATAACCCGCATCGAACCGGAGCTGATCGCGTTCAGGAACGATCTCCACCGGCATCCGGAACTGTCGGGAGCCGAGGAGCGGACCGCCGCCGCGGTGGCCGCGGCGCTGAACGACGCGGGACTCACCGTCCGAACCGGCGTCGGCGGACACGGTGTCGTGGCCGTTCTGGCCGGGGGCCGGCCGGGACCGCTGGTGGCGCTCCGCGCCGACATGGACGCCGTCCGCTCGAACGCGCCGGACCCGGACACGGAGATCGCCTCGAAGGTTCCGGGTGTGCGCCACATCTGCGGTCACGACGTGCACACGACCGTGGCGCTCGGCGTCGCGCGATCCCTCGCCGCCGTGCGGGAGGAGATCGCCGGGTCGGTGATGTTCGTGTTCCAGCCGGCCGAGGAAAACGTGCGGGGAGCTCTCGCCATGCTCGCCGACGGCGTCTTCGCCGACGGCGTGCCGGCGGCGATCTTCGCGTTCCACACGGCGCCGCACGAGGTCGGGCACATCGGCACGAAGCCGGACGTGCTCCTCGGCAGCCGCGGGGCGCCGGAGGACATCGCGGCCGGACTGCCGGGCACCGCCCCCGGCGCCGTGAACGATCCGGAACTGGAGGGGCGGACGCGCCCGGTCATCCGCGCCGTCGTCGGCCAGGAGAATCTCCATGTTTCGACGACGGTCGTTCCGGGATTCAGCGAGGACTTCGGTCACTTCCAGGCGGTGACACCCGGGGTCATGTACTGGCTCGGCGTGTCGAACGGCGAGAAGGGGACGCGGGGCATGCCCCACGATCCCGCCTACGTGGCGGACCCGGGAGCGATCCGGGTCGGCGTACGGGTCATGAGCGCGATCCTGCTTTCGGAACTGGAACGGGGGTAGGACGGAAGGCGGGCCGGGCTACACGGGGGACTGCCGCCGCCAGGCTCCCCCGCGCGCTCGTCGGCGGGGCGGCCGTGTCCTTGGCCGCTCCGCCTACAGGTCGTCCGTGGCGAACGTGTCGCCCTGGCTCACGTCTCCGGTTTCCAGCCCCCTGCGGAACCAGCGCGCCCGCTGCGCCGACGTGCCGTGGGTGAACGAGTCGGGCACCACGTGCCCCTGCGCTTCCTGCTGCAGGCGGTCGTCGCCGATGGCCGAGGCGGCGTTCAGCGCTTCCTCGACGTCGCCCGGCTCGAGGATGCCCCACATCCGTTCCGCGTGGTGCGCCCAGACGCCGGCGAAGAAGTCGGCCTGGAGTTCGAGGCGCACCGAGAGCCGGTTGTACTCCGCCTCGCTCAGCCGGCCGCGCTGGTCATGCACCATGTCGGTGATCCCGAGGAGGTGCTGGACATGGTGGCCGACCTCGTGGGCGATCACGTACGCCTGGGCGAAGTCGCCGGGCGCGTTGAAGCGGTTCTTCAGGTCGTCGTAGAACGAAAGGTCGATGTACACCTTGCGGTCGGCCGGGCAGTAGAACGGGCCGGTGGCCGATCCCGCGATGCCGCAGGCCGAGCGGACCCGCCCGGAGAACATCACCAGCTCGGGGTCGGCATACGTGCGGTTCATCGAGCGGAAGATCCCGCGCCAGACGTCTTCCGTGTCGGCGAGGATCACGGAAACGAACTGCTTCGCCTCGTCGTCGATGCCGGGGCCGGACGGCGTTTCCACCGGCGTCCGCGTGCCGACCTGCTGGAGGAGCGCGGTGGGGTCCACGCCGAACACGAGCGAGAGCACGATGACGACGAGCAGCCCGCCGCCGCCGAGGACAACGCCGCCGCCGCCCATCCGGGCTCCGCGCCGGTCGTCGATGTTGGAGCTGCCCCGGCGACCCCGCCAGCGCATCAGGATCTCCCCGGCAGGCTAGACGAGCTCCACATAGTCTTCCTTGACCATGCGGTCCGGCGTGGCGCCGAACAGTCCGAGCAGCTCGTTGATCAGACGCGCCTTGTCCTCGGCGTCCCGGCGGGACCAGGTACGCGACTTGATCTCCAGCCAGTAGCCGTCGACGGCGGGCTTCATCAGCCGGTCGAGGTTCACGTAGAACTCCACGCCCCGGTAGGCCACCAGCCAGCGGCGGCGCTCCTTTTCGACCTCGCGCTCCTCGGTGGGCTGGAAGTACTCGCGGTAGAAGCGCAGCGTCTGGGTGGCCGGCGCGAGGAAGCGGGAGCGCGACAGCAGCACCGACCCGAACGACCCCTCGCGGGCCTTGCCGGTCAGCGTCAGCCGGCAGCGCGTTCCGGTGACCTCGTCGTCGTCGTCCATGTACTGGTCTTCGCGGAAGCGCAGCCGCCCCTGGTCCGCATCGGGAAACTGGAAGTAGGTGTCGAACTGGTGATAACGGACGGAGCGGATCACGGTCAGCGGATCGCTCTCGAGGACCTGCTTCACCTTTTCCGCGGACTCGACGCGGGCCTTGACCTGAACCTCAAAGCTCTCCGTTTCCTGGGCGCCGCCGATGGCGATCAGCTTCTGGAGGAGGCTTTCCTCCCGCGCGATCAGGAACTGGTCGATCCGCTTCGCGTAGGCGCCGGCGGCCTTCAGGAGGTCGGCTTCCTTCACCGTCTCCAGTTCGTGGTTCCGCATCAGCCAGCGCCCGTTGCACATCACGTCGGTGACGTCGGTGGACTTGGCCGCGTAGACGATCCGCGAGTAGAGCGCGTTCGGGTCGCGCGTGAACGCCGGGGAGTTGTGCAGGCGGTTCACGTCGACCAGGATCAGGTCGGCGCGCTTGCCCGCCTCGATCGACCCGGTGATGTCGCCCATGTGCAGCGCCCTCGCCCCCAGCCGGGTGGCCATGGCCACGGCCTCGCGGGCGGGGAGCGCCGTCGGGTCGCCGCCGATCCCCTTGGCGAGGACGGCGGCCATCCGCATCTCCTCGAACATGTCCAGGTCGTTGTTCGAGGCCGGGCCGTCGGTGCCGAGCCCCACGTTCAGGCCGGTTTCGAGCATCTTCACGACCGGGGCAACGCCCGACGCGAGTTTCAGGTTGCTGGTGGGGTTGTGGGCCACGCCGGCTCCGGCGTTCTTGAGCGTGCGCATTTCCCCCTCGTCGATGTGGACGCAGTGCGCGGCCAGGAGCTTCGCGTCGAGCAGGCTCTGCTTCTTGACCCAGGGGATGACCGGCATTCCCCGTTCCTTCCGCGAGTTCTCGACCTCGAGGAGCGTCTCGGAGATGTGCGTGTGGAGCGGCACGTCGAACTCCACGGCGAGCGCCGAGCAGGCCTGGAGGATCTCTGCGGTGCAGGTATAGGGGGCGTGCGGCGCCGGGGCGGGCACGATCAGCGGGTGATTCTTCCACTTGACGATGAACTCGCGGGCGAGCGCCAGCGAATCCTCGAAGCTCTCCGCGTCGGGCGAGGAGAACTTGAGCACCGTCTGGCCGCAGAGCGCCCGCATGCCGGCGTCGGCGGCCGTCTGCGCCACCGACTCCTCGAAGTAGTACATGTCGGCGAAGCAGGTGATGCCGGAGCGGATCATCTCGGCGCAGGCGAGCCCGGTGCCGAGCGACACGAAATCGGGATTCACGAACTCCCGCTCCACCGGCATGACGTAGCCGAGCAGCCAGACGTCGAGGCGCAGGTCGTCGGCCAGGCCGCGCAGGAGCGTCATCGGGACGTGCGTGTGCGCGTTGATCAGGCCGGGCAGCAGGACCTTGCCGCCGCAGTCGACGACCTGGGCGGCGGTGTACTCCCTTTCGATATCACCGACGGCGGTGATGGCGTCGCCGGTCACGGCGACGGCTCCGGAAGAGTGGATCGTGTACTCCTCGTCCATCGTGAGGATCACGGCGTTTTTCAGAAGAATGTCGCAGGTTTTCATGGGATCTCCCGGTCACAGAGTTGGCGCATTATACGGGGGCGGGAGGGATCGCGCCATGCGTGGCGGGCACGGGTCAGTCCTCGCTCTCCATCTCCCGGGCCAGCCACGCCCGCGCGAACTTGAGGTCGCGCTCGACGGTGGCCACCGACACGGAAAGCGCCGCGGCGATGTCCTCGTTCCGGAGTCCGCCGAAGTAGCGGCATTCGAGGACTTCGGCGGCACGCGGCTCTTCCGTCCTGAAACGTTCGAGCAGGGCATCGAGGCGGAGGACCGGCTCGGCCTGTTCCTCGGAAACGAGGAGATCCTCGGACAGTTCGACCCGGGTGCCGCCGCCGCCGCGCTTCGCGGCGCGCCGCCGTTCCGCGTGATCCACGAGGATCCGCCGCATGACCCGGGCGGCCATTGCCAGGAAGTGCCCGCGGTCCCGCCAGTCCACGCTGTGGACCCGCACGAGCTTCAGGTAGGCCTCGTTGACGAGGGCGGTGGGCCCCAGCGTGTGGTCCTTCCGTTCGCCGCGCAGGCGGTTGCGGGCCATCGCGTGCAGCGTTTCGTAGAGGGCGGGGAGGATCGCGTCGAGCGCCTCGCGGTCCCCGCGCCCATAGGCCTTGAGCAGTGCGGTGATGTCCGGATCGCCGGGGGACATCCTGCGGGCCTCAGCGGCGACCGGGGGCCGGCCGGAACGCCAGGTCGACCGCCTCCGCGGGGGACAGGGACCTCCCGCGCGCCTCGGCTTCGGCGGACCGGTCGCCGAGTTCCCGGCGCAGCCGCTCGACGAGCGGGGCCAGTTCGTCCGCTCGATGGGGCGGGCGGACGCGGCCCGAAGTCCCCCGGCATCCGTCCACGAAGGCGATGAGGGACAGCAGTGCGGTCGTGTCCGTGCCGCCGTCGATCAAGCCTCCGGCCGACGCGTCGGTGCCGCCGCCGGTTTGGCCGCCGGCCGCGTCCGTGCCGCCGGTGCCCGACTCTGCGCCGCCGTCATCCGCGATCCGCAGCATCACGACGTCCTCCAGGCCATCCTCGAGGACCGCCACCGAGTCGAGCTCGATCGCCCGGCGCAGGACCGTCTCGAGGAGCCGCGACGCTTCCGCCGTCCGGCCGCCGGCGGCGGCCAGGCCGGCTTCGAGATGGTGGATGTCGAGGGCCGTCCACGGCACCGAGGAATAGGGAAGCGACGCCTTCATGGCGGAGAGCTCGGCCGCCGCCTCATCGATCCGGCCGCGGCGGATCAGGAGCCGGATGCGTTCGGTGAGCGGTCGTGTCTTCCCCCACATGTTGCCGGAGTGGTCCCAGACCTCCATGGAGCGCCGGAACCAGTCGTCGGCGGTGTCGAACTCCCCGCGCTCCGCGGCCAGCACTCCGGTGATGTCCAGGCAGAGTCCGAGGATCTGCCGCTCGTCGATTCCGGTCAGCAGGCGCATCGCCTCGCGGAGGGACGCCTCGGCCTCCTCGCGACGCCCCGTGTCGAGAAGCGCCCACGCGAGGCTCGTCAGCGCGTAGGCCACGCCGCGCGCATCGCCGATCTCCCGCCGGAGGGCCAGGTTCCGCCGGTGGAGCGGAAGGGCTTCGAGGTGACGCCCGCGCAGCGAGGCGCACCAGCCGAGGTTGTTGCAGGCCAGCGCCTCGCCGCGCGCGAGGCCGAGTTTCCGGCTCAACGCCAGGGCCTCCTCGTTGATGGCCCGCGCCTGTTCGCCGCGGGCCAGGATGGAGGTGACCCAGCCGAGATTGTTGAGGACGACCGCGGTCTGCTCGACGTTGCCCGTCTCCCGGAAGATCGCGAGGCTTTCTTCGAGGCTCGGCAGCGCCTCCTCGAAGCGCCCGAGCATGTGCCCCATCGAACCGAGGGCGTTCAGGGCGCGGGCCCGGGCGTCGCTGTTCCGTTCCGCGCCCGGCAGCGCCAGAAGCTTGCGGAGGCGGTCGCGCCCCTGGCGGAGAAAGCCGCGCACCGCCCAGAACCGCCAGACGGCGTTGCCGAGTTCGAGTCCGTACTCCGCCTCGCCGCGGGTTTCCGCCCAGTCGAAGGCGGCCTGGATGTTGTCGTAGTCGAGCGTGAGTTCCCTGAGCCAGTGCGCCTGGTCCGGTCCGGTCAGTTCGGGCGCCGCCCGGCGGGCCCGTTCGAGAAAATAGAGCGCGTGACGCCGGCGCGTGTCCTCCTCCTCGTCCCCGTCGCGCAGCATCTCCAGCGCGAACTCCCGGATCGTCTCCAGCAGGTGAAAGCGGGGCAGGCCGTCCGGAGACGGGCTGCGCGCCAGCAGGCTGTGGTTGAGGAGCGCCTCGATCCCGTCCAGCGGTTCGATGCCGGAGCCGCAGAGGACCTCCTCCGCCGTTTCGAGCGACAGGTTTCCGGCGAAGACCCCGGCCCGCCGGAAGAACGCCTGTTCGCCGGGCTGGAGCAGGTTGTAGCTCCAGGCGATCGCCTCCCGGAGCGTCTGCTGCCGGGCCGGTCGGTCGCGCGGGCCGCCGGTGAGCACGTCGAGCCGTTTCCCGAGGCGCTTGAGGAGAGCATCGGGAGGGAACATCCGGATCCGGGCGGCGGCCAGTTCGATGGCGAGCGGCAGCCCGTCGAGGCGGCGGCAGATCTCGCGGACGGCGGCCGCGTCCTTCCCATCGGGGGTCCAGTCCGGCCGCACCGCCCGCGCCCGCTGCAGAAACAGCGTGGTGGCCGGATAGCGATCTAGCGACTCCTCGTCCCCGGCGGGATCCCCCGCGGGAAACGCCAGCGGCGGCACGGCGTATTCCTGCTCCCCGGAGATCCGCAGCGCGATCCGCGACGTGACGAGGATGCGGACGCCGGGGCACCCCGCGAGAATCGCGGCGACCAGCCCGGCGGCCGAGAGGATCTGCTCGAAGTTGTCGAGCACGATCAGGCGCCGGGCCGCGGCCAGCTGCCGGCAGAGGTTTTCCTCGATGCCCCGGTCGCCGTCCTGGCGGATGCCGAGGGACGTGGCGATGCGGGCGGCCACCTGGTTCGCTTCCGTCACCGAGGCCAGCGGAATGAACGTGACGCCATCCGCGAAGAGATCGCGGCACTCCTCGGCCACGCGCATCGACAGGCGCGTCTTTCCGGTTCCCGCGGTGCCGGTCAGGGTGACGAGGCGCGCGGTTCCGAGCAGGTCGCGCACCGCCGCGATCTCCGTTTCGCGGCCGATGAAGCTCGTGAGTTCGGTCGGAAGCGGCGCCCGCACGGACGGCGCCGGTTCCGCGACCGGCGCGGATCCGCGGAGAAGGTCGCGGAGGTCGGACTCGAACGCATCCATGGACGCGTAGCGCCCGGCCGGGTCCTTCGCGAGGGCGCGGTCGAGGATGCGGCGCAGCCCGCCGTCCGCGTCGATGCCGGCGGGAAGCGGCCGCGGATCCTCGTTGAGGATCGCGTGCAGCACCGCGGGGATGTCGCCGGGGAACGGCCGGGCGCCCGTCACCATTTCCTGGAGGAGGACGCCGAGGGACCAGATGTCGGTGCGGTCGTCCACGGCGTCGCCGCGGATCCGCTCCGGCGACATGTAGGCGGCGGTGCCGAAGATGCTGTTCGTGTCGCCGGTCAGGTCCTCCCCGGCGATCTTCGCGATGCCGAAGTCGAGGATCTTCGGCTGGTCGCCGGCCACGAGCATGATGTTCGCCGGCTTGATGTCCCGGTGGGTGACGCCCACCGCGTGGGCCCGCGCCAGCCCGGCGGCGATCCGGGCCACGATGCGGACCGCGTCGGCCACCGGGAAGACCCCGCTCCGGAGGCGGTCGGCGATCGTCGCGCCGTCGTAGCAGGCCATGGCCAGGTACATGTCGCCGGCCGGCGTTTCATTGATCTCGTAGATCGTGCAGATGGCCGGGTGGTCCAGCGCCGAGGCGGCCCTCGCCTCGTGCAGGAAGCGTTCGCGGCGGAGCGGATCCTGGACCATGCCCCGGGGGAGGATCTTGAGAGCCACCATGCGGTGGAGTTTCGTGTCCCAGGCCATGTACACGACCCCCATCCCGCCGGCGCCGATCGACTCGAGGACGTCGTAGTGGTGTACCCGCGCCCCCCGCAGCGCGCAGGGATCGGGGCTCCCGGGGGCGGTCGGGTCGCCGGCCAGGGCGTCCAGCGGAGCAAGGACCGAGTCGGCGCGCGCGTCCGCGGCGAGCAGGCCCCGCAGTTCCCGGGCCGTTCCGGGGCGGGAGCCGTCGAGAGCGGCCAGGCGCTGACGGCGCTCCTCCGGCCCGAGGCCCGCCAGTTCTTCAAAGAGGGTGCGGACGGAAGGCGCCGGACGGGCCTCGTCGTGCGGTGTCATGGAAGGGAACGCTATCACAAAAATCACGTGAGGGGTTCGGGAGGTTTTTCCGGCCTTGTTCCGGTGAAGGCAGGAACAACGGTTCAACCTCAACAAGGGAGAGAACATCATGTCCGCAACGTCCGAAGCCCCGCAGACCCTCGATACCGGAAAGCTCAACCGGGTGATGGAGCGCGCCCTCTGGGACGCCGGGGCCACATTCCATGCCGGCCTGGCCCTGATCGGCGACCGCCTCGGCCTGTACAAGGCGATGTCCAAGGCCGGACCACTGACCTCGGGAGAACTGGCGGAAAGGACCGGCACGAAGGAGCGCTACGTGCGCGAGTGGCTCCGCGCCAACGCGGCGGGAGGCTACGTGGATTACCTTCCGGAGGAGGATCGCTACGAGCTGACTCCGGAACAGGCCCTGATCCTCGCCGACGAGGACAGCCCGTACTTCGTGGTCGGGGCGTTCCAGTCGGGCGTCGGCACGCTCAAGTCCGTGCGGAACATCGAGGAGGTGTTCCGGAACGGGGGCGGCTTCGGCTGGCACCAGCACGACCACGACCTGTTCCACGGCACCGAGCGGCTCTTCCGGCCGGGATACGTGAACCACCTGGCCCAGTCCTGGCTCCCGGCGCTCGACGGCGTCGTTCCGAAGCTCGAGGCCGGCGCCGAGGTGGCCGACATCGGCTGCGGGCACGGGGCGTCGACCGTCGTCATGGCGCTGGCCTACCCGAACTCGCGGTTCACCGGTTTCGACTTCCACGAGCCGTCGATCCGCGAGGCGCGGAAGCGGGCCGAGTCGGCCGGCGTGTCCGACCGGGTGCGCTTCGAGATCGGCAAGGCCCAGGAACTCGAGGGGGGCACCTACGACCTGGCCACCACGTTCGACGCGCTGCACGACATGGGCGATCCCGTCGGCGCGGCGCGCCACGTGTCCGGGATCCTCAAGCCGGAAGGGGCGTGGATGATCGTGGAGCCGTTCGCCTCCGACCGGGTCGTGGACAACCTCACGCCGATCGGGCGCATCATGTACTCCGCGTCCACGATGATCTGCACGCCGTGCTCGCTGAACCAGGAAGTCGGCCTCGGTCTCGGCGCCCAGGCCGGCGAGGCGAAGATCCGCGAGGTCGTGACGGCGGGAGGGTTCAGGAAGTTCCGCCGGGCCACGGAAACGCCGTTCAATCTCGTGTTCGAAGCGCGACTCTAGAACACCCGGCCTCCTCGGCAAGCGGAGGATTGTACCGGCGGGCGGCCAAAGGGCCGCCCGCCGTCGTTGTCCTGCGGGGGGCCATCGGCCCGACATGAACAGGGGGGCGCCGGCCCGGGGCGTCTGCCGCCCCTGTGCTATGCTCGAAGCCTCATGAGGCGCCTGCTTTCCGCGATCCTGCTCATCCCGGCACTCCTCACGGCCCCCGCGGCCGCGCAGGTCCTCACGCTGACCCGGGTGCCCGCCTGCGGGGCGGGTCCGGTCGGTTCTCCCGCCGACCTCAACGTGGAAGGAACGGTCACCGGGATCGGGGCGGCCTCGCAGTACCGGGTGGCCGCCTACGTCTTCACCGACCAGTGGTGGACGAAGCCGACGTTCGCCGCGCCCACCGCCCCCCTGACCCCGTCCGGCCCCGGGAGCGCCGTCTTCTCGATCGACGTCACCACCCACCCGAACGACCTCGAGGCCGGGTACATCGCGATCTTCCTGGTTCCGTCGACCTCGACCCCGCCGCAGGCGTCGGGTTTGAACGCGCTTCCGGCGTCGCTGTTCGCGTACCCGTACGTCACCGCGGCGCGGAGCTGCGATCACCGCGTGATCTCCTGGAAGGGGCGCGACTGGCAGGTCAAGGATTCGGGGAACGCGAAGTGGGGGCCCGGGCCGAACTACTTCACGGACGATGCGTCCAACGTGTGGATCGACGGCGCCGGCGATCTTCACCTGAAGATCAACCGGGTGGGAAACCGCTGGCGTTCCGCGGAGGTCATCGACCGCTCGGCGAACCCGGGCCTCTCCACGCCCGGCTACGGCACCTACACGTTCCAGGTGAAGAGCCGCGTCGACAACCTCGACGCGAACGCGGTGCTCGGCCTGTTCACCTGGGACGACGATCCCGCCTCGGACGTGTACGCCCACCGCGAGATCGACTTCGAGGCGGCGCGCTGGGGCAACCCGAACGACCCCACGAACGCCCAGTTCGTGGTTCAGCCGTGGAACGCCTCGCCGGAGCACCTGCTCCGCATCACGCTCCCGCCGGGGGACATCGCCACGACGCACCGGTTCACCTGGCAGCCCGGCCGGGTGGACTTCATGAGCTGGACCGGCAACTCGGCGGAGCCCGGATCGCCGTTCGACATCATCGCGAGCCACACCTACGAGGGGACGGACGTGCCCCCGGCCGGCGGCACCGAGCACATCCATCTCAACCTGTGGCTGCTCAACGGGAGTCCTCCGCTCGGCAACCAGGAGGTTGAGGTCGTGATCCGGGACGTGTCGTTCCAGCCGCTCGGCTCGGCCTCGGCCATCCAGGACCCGACACGGACGATCCGTGACGTGTCGCTCCGCGCGGCGCCGAACCCGACGAACGGACCGGTGACGTTCACGCTCGTGTCGAAGTCGAGGGCGCCGATGGAGCTGAACATCATGGATCTCCAGGGACGGCTCGTGCGCTCGCTCGGCGCCGGGGAGGGCGCGACCGCGCGATTCCGCTGGGACGGTCGCGATGCCTTCGGCCGCCTGGTGGCGCCCGGGATGTACTACGCGGTGGCCAACGGCGGCGGCGTGTCGGCCGTGCGCAACGTGCTGGTGATCCGCTGACGGATATCCCGCGGTCGCTCTCTCCTCCGACCGTCCGGCGGCTTGCCGATCCCCGCACCACCGGATAGAATCCGGCCCACACTGTCCGGAGACAACTCATGCCCACATTTCCCGAGTCGCTCGGCGATGCCGTCACGCGGGCCGCACAACTCGGCGGCGTCATCGCGTTCTGCGTCGAGGCGCTCGTCATACTCGTGATCTTCCGTTCCCTGGCCGCGTTCCGGTCGGAGATGGAGGCCGTGGACGGCCTCGTGGCCGAATACGTGCGCTGCCGCGACTTCCTGCTCGCCAACCGCCGGGCTTCCGCCGAATCCGGATGGCGGACCACCGAAGGGGGGGCGTTCCGCGAAGCCTGGCAGAACTTCAACACGCAGCTGGGAAAGATCCGCGCGCGGCACGAAGCGAAGAACCGCCGGTTCGCGCTCCTGCTGTCCATCCTGCTGGCGCTGTTTTTCGTGAACATCTTCAACTGGATGTCGCCGCGCGGCGTCATGATCTCGGACCTGAACCAGATCCTCGCGGTGACCGGCCACGCGCTGTCGGGCCTCCTGCTCTGGTTCGCGGCGTCGCACATCACGCGGAGCCACCGGGGCACGATCCACCGGCGGACGGTCGGCGACTACCTGATCTCCCCGTGGCCGGGTGACGCCGGCTCGGCGGACCGCCAGTACTCCGCCTTCGCGAAATTCCTGCCCGTGGAGGGGGGCCTGGCCGAATCGGCGCCGGAGGCGCTCTGAGCGGTCTCGTCACCGACCTCCGCTACTTCGGCGGGCAGCTGACGCCGGGGCTGCTCCTCGATGTCGTGCAACGCAAGGCCCGGGCGCGCGGGCGCCGGCGCCGGGCCGAACGGGACGCGGCCGGGATCCTCGCCGCGCCGATCGACACGGTCGTGTCCGGCGACCTCGGCACGCTCGTCCGGCGCACGGCGCCCGCCTGGCCGTCGGAGTCCCGTGCCTCCCGGTTTTCCGAACTCCTGCCCGCCGCCGCCGCGGCCGCGCGCGAGGAGGCGGACGCGCTCCTCGCCGGCCGGCTCCGCCTGTTCGGCGCCCTTCACCCGTTCCTGAAACCCGACGGTCTGCCCGACTGGAACTACGCGCCCCGCGACCCGGCGTTCGCCCCGTTTGTCGCCGACGTCAAGTTTCCCTGGGAGGTGGCCCGGCTCGCGTTCGTGCCGCGGCTCGGCGCGGCGTACGCCGCGGGGGACAACCGTTGCGCGGACGCCGCGGCGTGCTGGCTTTCCGACTGGTGCCGAACCCAGGCGGTCGGACGGGGCGTGCACTTTTCCAGCGCACTCGAAGTCGGCATCCGGCTCATCGCGCTCTGCCAGGCGTTCCACTTCTTCGGGAAGGCGGAGGCGTTCGACGCGGCCGTGATCGAAGCCCTGGTCCGGCACACCGCGGCGTCCGCGGCGTGGCTCGACGGTCACCTGAGCACGGAACGGGTCGTGGCCGGGAATCATCTGCTCGGGGAACTCGCGGGGCTCGTCGTCACCGACCTCTATTTCCCCGAGTTCGGCGGCCGCGCCCGGCTGGCCCGGAACCTGCCGCTGTTTGCGCGCGAGGTGGAGAGGCAGGTGGCGGAGGACGGCGTCAGCCTCGAGCAGTCCACGACCTACGGACGCTTCGTGGCCGATTTCATCGCCGCCGTCCTGGCCACGGCGCGGGCCACCGGCACCGGTGTTCCCGGACCGCTCCGGCAGCGCGCCGCGGCTCTCGCGGGGTGGCTCGCCGCCGTCACCGGCCCCGGAGGCACCCTGCCCCTCGTCGGCGACAACGACAACGGGAAAGGGGTGGACTGGGGGGAGCCGGAACCGTCGGACGACGCGCGCGGCGTCGCAGCCGCGCTCGCGGTTCTGGCCGGCGCGGACGCGGGCGCCGGAACGCCGCACGTTCCGGCGGGGGCGCCGGCGGGCTCCGCCGCAACCCTCTTCTGGTGGACGGGGGAGGCGGCGCGGACGGACGGCGCATCCGGCCGGAAGGCGGACCCGGCCGTCACGCTGTTTCCGCGGGGGGGGCACGCCGTGCTGTCGGTCCCCGGCGCGCTCCACGTGTTCGTCCGCTGCGGCCCGTTCGGTCACGGCCTGCCGAAGCCGTCCGCGCACAGCCACGCGGACTGGATGGCCCCGGTGGTTCACGTCCGGGGACGGCCGCTGCTCGTGGATCCGGGCAACTACGGCTACACGAGCGTCGGCGCGGACCGGAACGCGTTCCGGGTCGAGGACGCGCACTCCACGTTCACGGTCGGCGGCGCCGGCATGGCCGTTCCCGGCGCCCCGTTCCGCTGGGACGCGGTTCCGGAGCCGGCCACCCTGGAAGCCCGCGAGGATGGGGAGTCCGTCCGCTGGACCGGTCGCTGGCGCCCGGCGGCGGCGGGGAAACGGGTGGCCTGCGCCAGAACTCTCGTATACAATAAGACACAACGGTTTATGACATTCGAGGACGAATGGGTCGGGGATGGGTTGCCGGTCGGATCCGCGGCGGTCTGGCGCTGGCGCTTCCCCGCCGAAGCCCTGGTCGAAGCGGTCGAGCCCGGTTTCCGGGTCTCCTTCGCGGACGGGGCTTCCTTCCTTTTTCAGCTCGAGCCGGCGGCGGCGGTCCGGGTGGAGCGGGGGTTCCTGTCGCCCCGGTATGGTGAGAAGATCGCCGCTCCCGTTGTCGTCGTGGAAAGACCGGCCGAGCCGACCGGCCGCCAGATCACCCGGTTTTCGATCGACCCATCACCCGGAGGCAGTCCTTAAGTGAACATTCTCATCACCGGAGTGGCCGGTTTCATCGGCAGCCACCTGGCCGATTATCTGCTGGCGCAGGGGCACCGTGTCATCGGCATGGACAACCTCCTCACCGGCAGCACCGACAACATCGCCCACATCCGTTCGCCGGAGTTCACGTTCATCGACTACGACGTGACGAACTACGTGTACGTGGACGGTCCGGTCGACTACGTGCTGCACTTCGCCAGCCCGGCCAGCCCGATCGACTATCTCAAGTGGCCGATCGCCACGCTCAAGGTGGGTTCCACCGGCACGCATCACGCGCTCGGCCTTGCCCGGGCCAAGGGGGCGCGGTTTCTCCTCGCGTCCACCTCGGAAACGTACGGCGATCCGCTCGTGCACCCGCAGCCGGAAACCTACTGGGGCAACGTGAACCCGATCGGCGTGCGCGGCGTGTACGACGAGGCCAAGCGCTTCGCCGAGGCGATGACCATGGCCTACCGCCGCTACAAGGGGGTCGACACCCGGATCATCCGCATCTTCAACACGTTCGGCCCGCGCATGCGCCGGGACGACGGCCGGGCGGTGCCCACGTTCATCAACCAGGCGCTGGTGGGCGAGCCGCTCACCGTCTTCGGCGACGGCAGCCAGACGCGCTCGTTCGGCTACATCACCGACCTCGTCGAGGGGATCTACAAGCTGATGCTCTCCGCGGAACCGGAGCCGGTGAACATCGGCAATCCCCAGGAAATGACCGTGAAGGAGATGGCCGAGACGATCATCGCGATCATGAAGTCGAAGAGCACGATCGTCTACAGGCCGCTGCCCGAGGACGACCCGAAGGTGCGCCAGCCCGACGTGACGAAGGCCCGCACCGTGCTCGGCTGGGAGCCGAAGGTCGACGTGAAGGACGGGCTGATCAAGACGGTGGAGTGGTTCGTCTCGAACCATGGAGCGGCCTCCGCCTGATGAAGGCCCTCGTCATCGTTCCCACGTACAACGAGGCGGAGAACGTCCGCGAACTCGTTCCGGCCGTCCTGTCGCAGGGGCCGCACTTCGAGCTGCTGTTCGTGGACGACAACTCCACCGACGGCACCGGGGCCATCATCGACGAACTGATGGCCGACGAACCGCGGCTCCACTGCCTGCACCGCCCCGGCAAGATGGGGCTGGGCACCGCGTACGTGGACGGGTTCCGCTACGCGCTCGCCCACGACTACGACTTCATCTACGAGATGGACGCGGACTTTTCCCACGACCCGAACGCGCTGCCCGACTTCATCAGGACCGCCGAGGAGCACGACGTGGACCTCGTGCTCGGGTCGCGCTACCTGAACGGCGTGACCGTCGTCAACTGGCCGCTCTCGCGCCTGATCCTCTCCTACGGCGCCAACGTGTACACGAAGATGATCACCTGGCTTCCGGTCAACGACGCCACCGGCGGTTTCAAGTGCTTCCGCCGCCGCGTCCTCGAGGGGCTCGACCTCGATCACGTCCACTCCGACGGCTACGGCTTCCAGATCGAGATGTCGTTCAAGGCGTGGCGCAAGGGATTCCGGATCAAGGAGATCCCGATCACGTTCACCGATCGCCGCGTCGGCATCTCCAAGATGAACAAGAAGATCATTTTCGAGGCGATGTGGCTCGTCTGGCGGCTCCGGCTCATGGCGCTGCTTGGCCGCCTCTGACCCGCTGCCGTTCACCCCGGAGCGGACCGGCGTTTGCGTCGCCCGCGGGAGGAACCCCCATGAACAGAACCTTCGTTTCCGCCGCATTTCTGGCCGCCGCCCTCCTTGCCGGGGCCACCGGCGTTCCGCCGGCCCGGGCCCAGGAGGCCGCTGAACCGGTGAAACCCGCGCCCTGTTCGTCTCCCGAGTACCGGCAGTTCGACTTCTGGATCGGACGCTGGGAGGTCACAGTGCCGAACGGGGGCGTCGCCGGCACGAACGTCATCGAAAGAATCGAAGGAGGCTGCGGCCTCCGCGAGCGCTGGGAGGGGACGAGGGGCGTCACCGGGACGAGCCTCAACATCTGGAACGCCCGCGACGGCCGCTGGCACCAGACCTGGATCGACAACACGGGCACGCTGCTCCGGCTCGACGGCGGCCTCGTCGACGGTTCGATGGTGATGACCGGAACCACGAAGTCCGCGACCGTCGAGGGCGGGACCACCCTGCAAAGGATCACCTGGACGCCGAACGCCGACGGCACCGTCCGCCAGCTCTGGGAGGCTTCCGGGGACGACGGGAAGACGTGGAGCGTGGCGTTCGACGGGCTGTACACCCGGATGAAGTGAGCGGACGCCCGCCGGCGACGGCCGTCGGCCCACCCGCGGGCCGGCGCCCCGCGCCGGTATCCGCTTACGTTTTTCCTCCGGGTCGCATAGAATGGGGCCGATGGTCGCCACCTCGGAAGTCCGCCCCTCTCGGATCGGAGATTACGAAGTCCTCGGCATTCTCGGCCGCGGCGGCATGGGCGTGGTCTACCACGGCCGAGACTCCCGGCTCGAGCGCAACGTGGCCATCAAGGCGCTTCCGGCGGGGCTGGCCGCGGACCCGATGCAGCGAGCCCGGTTCGACCGGGAGGCCAAGCTTCTCGCCACGTTCAATCATCCGAACATCGCCGGGATCCACGGACTCGAGGACGTCGGCGACGTCCGCTACCTCATTCTCGAGCATGTGGACGGCCAGACCCTGGCCGACCGCCTGAAGGCGGGGCCGCTGCCGATCGAGGAAACCCTGAAGATCGCCTTCCAGGTGACGCGCGCCCTGGAGACGGCGCACGACGCGGGGATCATCCACCGGGACCTGAAGCCGGGCAACATCATGATCACCCGGCGGCTCTACGTGAAGGTGCTCGACTTCGGGCTGGCCCGCCATTCCGACGGCGACACGGAGCAGGACCCGCACCTGACCGCACCGGGGCACACGGCGGGAACGCCCGGGTACATGAGCCCGGAGCAGCTGCGGGCGAAGCCGCAGGGGCCGGAAACGGACATTTTCGCGTTCGGGTCCGTCCTCTACGAATGCCTGACCGGGCGGCGGGCGTTTCCGGGAACCGCTTCGGAAGCCATCGCGGCCACGCTGCTCAAGCAGCCGGAGTACGGGCATCTTCCCGCGGACGCTCCGGCCGAGCTGGTCCGCCTGCTGAGATCCTGCCTGGACAAGGATCCCCGGCACCGCCCCTCCACCGAGTCGGTCCACGCGGCGATCGCGCTTCTCCTCGACCCTCGTCACGGTTCCGGGGCCCGGGCCACTCCGGCTCAGGCGCTGCCGAGAAATCTCCCCAGGCTGCTCACGAACTTCGTCGGCCGGAAGAAGGAGGTCGATGCCTGCAGCGGCCTCATCCGGGAGGCGCGGCTCGTCACCCTGACCGGCTCCGGCGGCGCCGGAAAGACGCGCCTGGCGCTGCGCCTGCTCGAGGCCTCGCCGGAGGGGATCGAAAAGGCCTGCTTCGCGGACCTCTCTCATGTCCTGGAACCGGCGTCCGCGGTCCCGGCGATCGCGGTGTCGATCGATTCCGGCGACGATTCGCGGCGGGCCGGCGAAGCGGACCTGCTGAAGATGATCGGGGCGCGGGCGCTGTTTCTCTGCCTCGACAACTGCGAGCATCTCCTGCCGGACCTCAGCGACCTCGTCCAGCGGATGCTCCAGGACTGCCCGGCCGTGCGCATCCTGGCCACCAGCCGCGAAGCGCTCGGCATTCCCGGCGAGCGCGTCTTCGCGGTTCCCGCCCTCGAGGTCCCCGGCGCGGACGCCGGGCGCCACGCGGAGTCGGCGGCGCGTTTCGAGGCGGTGCGCCTGTTCGTGGACCGGGCGGGGCTCGTCTGCCAGGCCTTCGAGTGGAACGACGGCGCCGCGCCGGTGGTGACGGAAATCTGCCGCAAGCTCGACGGCATTCCGCTGGCCATCGAACTGGCCGCGGCACGCGTCAAGGTGCTCTCGGTGGCCCAGATCCACGAGCGTCTCGCGGACCGGTTCCGGCTCCTGACCGGCGGCGCCGGCGGCGACCTCGCCCGTCACCAGACGCTCCGCGCCACGATCCAGTGGAGCTACGACCATCTGGCCGACCAGGAAAAGCAGCTGTTCCGGAGCCTGGCCGTCTTCTCCGGCGGCTGCACGCTGGACGCGGCCACCGCGGTCAGCGGCGAGGATCGCGACGAGTACGAGGTTCTCGATCTCATGTCCCGCCTCGTGGACAAGTCGCTGGTCGTGGTCCTCCACGCCCGCGGCGAACTGCCCCGCTACCGCTGCCTGGAAACGATCCGCGAGTATGCCGGCGAGATGCTCGAGGAGAGCGGCGAGGGTCCGGCGGCCCGGGAAAGGCACCTCCTGTTCTTCGCGGAACTCGTGGAGCAGTCGCGCGAGACGCTGACGAAGCCGGACAAGTCGCAATGGCTCGGGCGTCTCGACGCGGAGCACCAGAATCTCCTCGCCGCCCTGTCCTACTGCGACACGGCCCGGAACGGAGCCGAGCTGAGCCTCCGGATGGCCACGTCGCTCTGGAGGTTCTGGGAAGTCCGCGGTCACTACGCCGTCGGGCACGAAACGCTCCTCAAGGCGCTCGCCCGCCCGGGAGGTGAACCGCGGAGCCCCAACCGGGCGCTCGCCCTGTACTGGGCCGGCTTCCTGATCGGACGGCAGGGGCGGGCCCAGGAAGCGCAGAAACTGATCGAACAGAGCCTCGCGCTGTGGCGTGAAATCGGCGATATCCGCGGGGAAGGGCGGGCGCTGAACGGGCTCGGCACGATCTACACCCGCCTCGGGGATTTCGACGCGGCGCGCCGCTACCGGAGCGAGTACCTGGCGCTCTGCCGCGATCTCGGTGAGAAGCCGTTGATCGCCACGGCGCTGAACAACCTGGGCGACCTGGAAATGCAGGCCCGGAACTTCGACGCGGCCCGGCCCGTTCTCGAGGAGAGCCTGGTTCTCGGCCGGGAGATCGGCGACCAGCTCGACCTGTCGATGCCCCTGCAGAACGTCGGCTACGTGGCGCTGAAGCAGAACGACCTGGACCGGGCCCGGGAGACCATCGAGGAGAGCCTGCGGCTGATCGGAAGGCTGGGAGCCCGCTATCTCGGCGGGTTCGCGCTGGAGTACTCCGCCTATCTCGCCTCGGCGCTGGGCCGCCACTCGCTGGCGGCGCGGCTTCTCGGAGCGTCGAACATCGTCTGGGAGGGGATCGGTTACGTCCTTACCTCCGGCGAGCGGGAGGAGCACGATCTGCAGGTCGCGAAACTGAAATCGGCACTTGGTGACGAGGCGTTCGCCGCGGCCTGGGCGGGGGGGAGGAACCTGTCCTTCGACGAGGCGTTCGAAGAGGCTTCCGCGTGGTATTCCGGGGGGTGCGCCTGATTCCGGGCCGCTTCATTTATCCGTGGGGAAGTAGCGGCACGGTTCCGATAACTGCTGAATGGACCGGTTCATAGCCCGACAGCCGATTTTCGACGGGAAGAGGAACGTCCACGGCTACGAGATCCTGTTCCGCTCGGGGCCGGAAAACTTCTTCATGGCCGGCGACGGCGACGCGGCCACGCTCCGGGTCATTTCGGAAAGCCTGGACGGTTTCGGGCTCGACCGGCTGACCGCCGGGCGCAAGGCGTTCATCAACCTGCCGCGGACGGCGCTTCTCCAGGGGGTCATCCGGATCCTGCCGAACACGCTCGCCGTGGCGGAAATCCTCGAATCGGTGGAACCGGACGACGACGTCCTCGCCGCCTGCCGCGCCCTCCGCGCGTCGGGCTACCGGATCGCGCTCGACGACTTCGAGCGCGCGGATTCCTCGCCGCTCATCGACGTGGCCGACATCATCAAGGTGGACATGATGACCACCACCACCGCCGAACGAAAGAGGCTGGCCGGGCTGTACCGCCCCCGCGGCATCGAGCTCCTGGCCGAAAAGGTCGAAACCCACGACGAGTTCCGCGAAGCCGTGGAGCTGGGGTACACCTGGTTCCAGGGCTACTTCTTCTGCCGGCCGGAGATGATCTCCCGCCGGAGCATCCCGGTGCTCAAGCAGAACTACCTGCGTTTTCTCCACGAGGTGAACCGGCCCGACCTCGATCACACGAAGCTCGAGCCGATCATCCGGCAGGACGTGTCGCTGACCGTCCGGCTGCTCCGCCTGCTGAACTCGGCGTTCTTCGGGCTCCGCACCGAGGTGACCTCGGTGCGCCACGCGCTCATGCTGCTCGGGCGGGACAATGTCCGGCAGTGGGCCTCGCTCCTGGCGATGATCGGGCTCGCGGACGACAAGCCGTCCGAACTCCTCACGTCGTCGCTGGTCCGGGCGCGCTGCTGCGAGCTGCTCGGCCTCGCCGCGGGCGTCTCGACCCCCCGCGAGGACCTGTTCCTGCTCGGACTGCTCTCGACGATCGACGCCCTCACCGATCAACCGATGGAGAAGGTCCTCGAAGACATCCCCCTCGCTCCGGACCTCAAGGCGGCCCTGCTCGAAAAGGACACCCCGCTCGGCGGCATCCTGGCCGTGGTCAAGGCCGGGGAACGGGGCGACTGGCCCGTTCTCGCGGAACTCTGCCGGAAGATGAACATCGACGAGAACGAGATTCCCGAGGCTCTCATCAGCTCGATGGACTGGGCCGGAAGCGTTCCCCGCGCCGCCTAGGCGGCCGGTTCATCCCGTCGTTCCGGATTCTCCGCCGATCCGCTGATCCACCACCGCCGCCACCACGGAGTCGCCCCACACGTTCACGGTCGTCCGGAAGCGGTCGAGAATCCAGTCGATCGACAGCAGCAGTCCGATCCCCTCCGCGGGCAGCCCCACGGCATGGAGGACGATCACCATCGTGACGAGTCCGGCCTCGGGTATGGCCGCCGCGCCGATGGCCGCGAGCGTGGCCGTCACCGCAACGAGGATCTGCTGGGTGACGCTCAGGTCGAGACCCATGGTCTGGGCGATGAAGATCACCGCCACCGCCTCGTACAGCGCGGTGCCGTCCATGTTCACCGTCGTGCCGATCGGGATCACGAACTCGGCGGCCCGCTCCGACACCTTGTTCTTTTCCACGGCGCAGCGGAGCGTGACCGCCATCGTGGCCGCCGACGACGCGGTGCCGAACGCCACGATGGCGGCGTCGCCCATGTTCGCGGCGTAGCGCAGCGGATTGCGGCGCCCCATGATCTTGAGCAGCAGCGGCAGCGTGAACAGCGCGTGGATGGCCAGCCCGATCAGCACCGCGGCGGCGTACCAGGCAAGGCGGTGGAGTTCGCCCCACACCGCTTCGCCGCCGCCGGCCTTGCCGAGGCGGTCGGCCACCAGCCCGAGGATGCCGATCGGCGCGAGCCAGACGATCCAGCGCACGAGCGTGAACAGCGCCTCGTTGGCGGAGTCGAGAACCCGGAACAGCGGCTCCTTCCTCTCGCCGATCATCGACAGGGCCACACCGAAGATCAGGCTGAACACGATGAGGCCGAGGATGTTGTTGTTTGCGGCGGCCTCGAACAGGTTGGCCGGGAACATGCCGGAGACGATGTCGTACACGGACTGGGCGGTGGACTGACCGCTGGTGACCGCGCCCGGAAGGTCGACGGCCGAAGCGGAGGCGGTGATCCCGCGCCCGCCGGGGTGGACGATGTTGACGATGATGATCCCGGTGACCACCGCGGCGAACGTGGTGAACAGGAACGTCAGGCCGGTGAACCCGGCGACCCGCGCCACCGGCCGGAGGTCGCCCATGCGGTTGATGGCGGTGACGATGCTCGTCACGACGAGCGGAATGATCATCGCCTTGAGAAGCGACAGGAAGAACGTGCCCATGAAGCGCATCGTCAGGACGAGGGGTTCGAGGGCGGGATCCTTCCAGCGGCTGCCGAGCACGCCCCCGACGGTCATTCCGAGGACGGCGCCCGAGAGCATGAGGACCGGAAGAAGCCAGGCCCGCCCCTTCGGGGCGGTCAATGGGCCTCCGCCCGGGCCGCCGGCCGAGCCGCCGCCGCGGCCGGATCCCGAAGCCAGGCGCCGACGGCGCGCAGCGCGGCGAGCACCGGGGCGCAGTAGGTTTCCACGAACGCGTCGTCGAGCCGCGCCTCCCGCTGCATCGTTTCCACCGCGCCCAGCGCCCGGGCCCCGTCGAAGTCCACGTAGGACAGGCGGGCGGTGAGCTCACCCGGCGGGCGTCCGAAGTCGGCCCCGGGCAGGATGGCCACGCCGGTTTCCTCGAGCAGCCGGTCGCAGAGCTGGGCGCTCGTGGTGATGCCGCGGGCCTTGAGCTCCCCGGCCCACGGCGTGAAGTCGGGAAAGAGATAGAAGCCGCCGGCCGGTTCGTTGACCCGGACGTCGGCCTCGCGGAGGATGGCCACCGACGCCGTTCCGAGCGCGGCCAGGATTTTCCGCACGCACCACAGGTAGCGCTCGATGCGCAGGCCTCCCTCGAAGGCGGTCACCGCCGCGAACTGGATCGGCGCGCTCGTCGAGGTGAACGTTTCGCTGGCCACCGCGGCCATGGCGTCCTGCAGCCAGCGCATCGACGGGGGAAAGAGGAAGCAGCCGAGCCGCCACCCTCCCGCCCCGCACCACTTGGAAAGCCCTCCGGAGATGATCGTCCCCTCGGGGTAGTAGCGGGCCACCGACACGTGCTGCCCGGTGTGATGGAGTTCGCCGTAGATCTCGTCGGAGAGCAGGACGACCCGGTGGCGGCGGGCCACTTCCGCGATCTCCTGCAGTTCCCCTGGCGAATACGTTCCGCCCGTCGGGTTGCTCGGGTAGTTGAGGATGAGGATGCGCGGACGCTCCGGATCCTCGGCGCAGAACGAGGACAGCTGTTGCGGATCGAGCTTCCACCCGTCTTCCGCCCGCGTGTGCAGGAAGGATACCCGCCGGCCGACGATCTGGGCCTGCGGCGCGTACGACACCCAGGCCGGGGAGGGGATGACGAGGTCGCCGTAGTAGACGATCTGGAGCAGGAACATCAGCTCCTTCGAGCCCGGGCCGATCAACACGTCCTCGTCGGTCATGGCCGTGCCTTCGAGGCGGCGGTAGTAGTCGGCCACCGACCGGCGCAGCTCGGGAAGACCCTTGACCGCCAGGTAGTCCTTGCACCCGGCGTTGAACCGGAGGGCGTCCACCACGGACACCGGCACCGGGAACGGCGACTGTCCGAGGCCCAGCTTGTAGACGCGGCGCCCCTGTTTTCGGAGTTCGTTGGATCGTTCGTTGATGGCCACGGTCGGGGAGGGTTTCATGCCGCGGATGTTGAGGTTCAGGTGGACGTGCGGTTCGTTCTGGTTGTCTCCGGCCATGCGGGATCCTTTCGGTTGGTCTTTTCACCCACCGGTGGTGGCCGGCCCGGAGGTCGCCCGATGGGTCGGGTCGAAGCTGCAGTTTCGACTCGAACGATTTCAATCCGACGTGCTATCTTTATACAATAATCCATGATATCCATCATCATCGTCAATTATCGAACCCCCGGTGATCTCTGCCGGCTTCTCGACAGCCTTGCGGAGAACCCTCCCGGGGGGCCCTGGGAAGCGATTGTCGTCGACAACGATTCCAGGGACGACAGTGTGGAACGCGTTCGCGCGGCCTATCCGCATGTCCGCCTGATCGAGAGCGGGGCCAACACCGGTTTCGCCGGTGGCGTCAACCAGGGGCTCGCCGAGGCCCGGGGCGACTTTCTTCTCCTGCTCAATCCCGACATCGAAGTTCACGCCGGAAGCATCGACCGTCTCCGCGAGTTTCTCGAAGCGAACCCGCAGGCCGGCCTCTGCGCGTCGCGGCTGCACAATCCGGACGGCTCGCTGCAGTACACCTGCCGCCGCTCCTACACGTTCATGACCATCCTGCTGCGGCGCACGTTTCTCGGGAAGCTGTTTCCGGACAGCACCCCGATCCGCGATCACCTGATGCTCGACTACGACCACCGGACGCCGCGGGACGTGGACTGGGTGGCCGGCGCCTGCATGATGGTGCGGCGGGAGGCGCTCGACGAGGTCGGGCCGATGGACGAGCGCTACTTCATGTACTTCGAGGACGTGGACTGGTGCACGCGGATGCACCGCCGCGGCTGGGGCGTGTGGTACGTGCCCGACTCGGTGATGACGCACGGGTTCCGCCGCGCCTCGGCGCGCGGGTTCTCGAAGGCCGCGCGGTTCCATGCCGGAAGCTTCCTGCGCTTCTGGGAAAAGTGGAGCGCGGCGCTCTATCTCGTCCGCCGCCACCGCCGGGGCCTCAAGGCCGGGATGCTCGCGCTCACCGACCTCCTGGCCATCAATCTGGCGTTCCTCGCGGCGTATTTCTTCCGCCAGGGGATGGCCCACGTTTTCGAGAAACCGCTGTTTCCGCTGTCGCTCTACGCGTCGTTCCTCGTCACCACGAACATCGTGGCCTTCTCCTCCTTCGTGATGAACGGCCTGTACAGGGACGATCGCCCCGGCGACTGGGTGGACACGATGTTCCGGATCGGCCGGGCGCTCGGGATCACCTGCCTGATCCTCCTGGCCACCACGTTCGTGCTCTACGCGCGCGCCTACTCGCGCCTGATCGTGCTGTCGTTCTGGCCCCTGGCCCTGCTCCTGATGACGGTGCAGCGCCGGGTCGTCTACGGGCTGCTCGAGACGGCGCGCGAACGCCGCCTCAACATCCGGCGGATCGCGCTGGTCGGCGACGACCACTGGGTCGAATCGTTGACGCAGGCGCTGCGCAAGGATCCGCGGCACGGGTTCGAGCCCGTGCGCGTCCCCCTGCCGCCGGCGGAACGTCCGGAGGCGCTCCGGGGCGCGCTGGAGGACGAGCGGATCAGCGACGTCATCCTGTCCACGGCCGCGCTCGAGGACTGGACGGGGAGTCCGGGCGCACTGGCCCGGTCGCTCCAGGCGGCCGGGATCACGGTGCAGCTCGCCGGCCCGTGGTCCGAGGCGCTGTCGCACGGGGCCCGGGTCGCTGAAGTGGGGGGAAGAAAGGTGCTCCGGATCGACGGCCGGGAGGAGGGGGGCCCGGGCCGCCTGTTCCAGCGCTCGGTGGCGGGCCTCCTCATTGTCCTCTACGGCCTGCCGGCTCTCGTCTCCCTCGTGGTGCTGGCGGTCTTCGGGCGCCGCCCGCGCCGGGATCCGGCGGCGGGCACGTGGATCGCCGACGGATGGGGGCAGGGGTGGCTCCGCCGCCTGTCTCTCGACCGCTATCCCGGGTTGTTCCGGGTCCTGGCGGGCCGGGAAGCCCTCGTGGCCGCACCCGGGGAGCCGGGATTGTTTGACGGGGGGCGCTCCCCGTATGATGGTCACCTGGATCTGCCGGACGGACCGTCCGAGCGCGCGCTCAAGTCGGTCGTCCGCGACCTGGCGGACCGCCTGCGCGGCGGGTCCGGACCCGAAATCGGCCACTACGCTCCGCTGCTGAAAAGGAGTCATTGATCGGCTCTTCGCTATCGGGACATTCCACAGAGACTGTGTACCGAAACTGGTGACCCCTTCCCGGTCGAGGAGGCTTTTTCGATGACATCCGCACTGCCGAGGCGCGGCCTGCCCGCGCCGGTTCTCCTGTTGACGATTCTGCTGTTCGCTTCCGGCGCGTCCGCCGACGAGTGGACGACCTACGCCCATCCCAACGACCTGACCGACATCATCGCCGACGGCGGGTTTCTCTGGATGTCCTCCACGGGGGGGGCGCTCCGCTTCGAACTCGCCACGGGAGAATTCCGCCAGTTCCCGCGCCGCATATCCGGCGGGCCGGCGTCGCAGGACCTGGTCGGAGTCTGCCGCGACGATTCCGGCCTCCTCTATTTCGGGTCGGCCAACCGCGGCATCACCACCTTCGACCCGGAGTCGGACCGCTGGCGCCGCTTCGAGGAGATACCGAGCAACGTGATCCGCGGCGTGTCCTGCCTCGCCGGCGACGTCTACATCGCCACGGCCTCGGGGTTTGCGATCCGCCGCGCCGGCACCGAGATCTGCAACGACATCGACCGGGGGTGCTGCGGCGACAACCCGTCGTCCTGCGCGTTTCCCTCGTTCGACGTCCGCGATTTCGGGCTGCGGGGATCGGACATCTGGGCGGCCACCGCCGCCGGCCCCGCGGAGTTTTCCGGAGGGCGCTGGCGGGCGCGCGGCGGCGCGTCCGTTCTCGACAGCCGGACGATCGAGGGGGTCGGGGAGGACGTGTTCACCGCCACGTCGGCGCCCGGCGGGGTCTTCCGCTGGAACCCGGCATCGAGCCAGTGGGATCCGGCGGCCGGAGGGCTCCGGGTCAACCAGGGGCTCGGCGATAGGGTGCGGCTCGTCAACTCCGAAGGGCGGCTCTTTCTCTGCTGCAGCTACGGCCTGTTCGAGTGGACCGGCTCCGCGTGGACCGGGACCGGGCTCGAGGACGTGGATGTCCGCTCGGCGGTCGCGCTGCCGGTGCTCGGCAACAATCTCTTCGCGGCCACGTCGAACGGGCTGTGGGCGCGGCGCGATGCCGGCCCCACGACGTCATGGACCCGGTTTGCCGCCGCGGGGCCGCCGTCCCGCGTGCCCGGGCAGGCCGTAACCGCCGACGGAAACGGAACGATCTGGGTCGGCACGTTCGGGGGGGTGATGCGCCTGTCCACGGACGGAACATGGACGTCCTTCCCGAACGGTCAGAACGGCCTGGCCCCGTCGGACATCTTCAGCGTGTTCGCCGATTCCCGAAACCGCGCCTGGGTCGGCAAGTGCTGCTGCCCGACTCCGGCGGAGTGTCCCACCCAGTGGATCGACGGCGCGACGATCTCCGCCGCGCTGCCGTCCCTGAACGGGTGGACCATGACCGAGGACGGCGCCGGGCGCCTCTGGGTCGGCAGCAACTCCAACGGCGTGTACGCGCTGGGTCCGGACGGCGCCGAACTCGCGAACCTCACCGTGACCAGCACCGGCGGAACGCTCCGCTCGAACAGCGTGCGGACGATCGCCGCGGCGGGCAACCGGGTGTGGATCGGTCACGAGAACAACGGCCTGCAGATCGTGAACACCAACGGCACGCCGGCCAACCCCGGGGCGTTCACCTGGACGCTGGCCCGGCAGCTGCCCGAGCCGTCCGTGGTGGACCTGGCGCTCGAGGGGACGGAGGCGTGGGTCCTCACTTCGGCCAATCTCTCCCGCTACCGCGACGACATCAAGTTCGAGCAGCACCCGCTGTCCACGGGGGGCGTGCCGCGGAGCGGCCGCGCCGTGGCCGTGGACGGGAAAGGGAACAAGTGGGTGGCCACGGGATCCGGGGCGCTCCGCCTGAACCGGGGCGGCACCGGCTTCACGGTCTTCACCACCGGAAACTCGGACCTGATCGACGACGACATCTACGATGTGGCCGTGGATCCGAAGACCGGCGACATCCTCTTCCAGACGCGGATCGGAACGTCGCGGCTGCGTCCGGGCGCCTCGAATCCCGGCGGGTCGGTGGACGGCCTCTATCTCTATCCGAACCCCTTCCGCTACGACGGGGCCGGGGTGGTCAAGGTGGGAGGGGGACCGGCCGATAATGCAGTGGTGACCGACCTTGCGGGGCGGCCGGTGGCCTCCTTCGCCGCGGCGGAGGGGTGGAACGGCCGCGGTTCCGACGGCGCGCCGGTGGCCCCGGGGCTGTACCTCGTCGTCGTGGACGGCGAGCGGGTCCTCAAGGTGGCGGTCCTGCGCTGATCATGACACTCCTCCGCCAACCGAAACGGACGATACGTTGAGCAAAGCGACCCCACTGCGGTTTCTCGTGATCGGCGCCGGCGACGCCGGACGGATGGCCGTCCAGGAGATGCAGCGCCACTCCGAGTACGGCTTCATTCCCGCCGGCTTCATCGACGACGACCCCGCGAAGCAGGGCACCTCCGTTTCGGGTGTCCCGGTGGTCGGCACCCGCACCGACATTCCGCGGGCGATCCAGGAACTCGACGTCGACGAACTGCTCATCGCCCTGCCGTCGGCGAGCGGCTCGGCGATCCGCGGGATCATCCGCTTCTGCGAGAACGAGCGGGTCCGCTTCCGCGTCGTGCCCGGCATCTGGTCGATCATCCGCGGCGACGTGCACATCCAGCAGATCCGCCCGGTGAACCCCGAGGACCTGCTCGGCCGCGAGACCGTGGAGCTCGACCTGCCCCTGATCACCGGGGCGTACCAGGGCAAGCGCTTGCTCGTGACCGGCGCCGGCGGTTCCATCGGCTCGGAGATCTGCCGCCAGCTCCTCCTCGCGAAGCCGGAAAAGCTGGTGATCGTCGGCCGCGGAGAAAACTCGGTGTTCGAGGCCGGCCTCACGTTCCGCGACCGCTTTCCCGACGCGCCGCTGGAGATCGTCATCGGCGACGTCCGCGACCCGCTCCTCGTCGAGGAGCTGTTCCGCCGCCACAAGCCGCACGCCGTGTTCCACGCCGCCGCGCACAAGCACGTCTGGCTCATGGAGATCAATCCGGAGGAAGCCGTGGCCAACAACGTCCTGGCCACCGCCGGCGTGATCGACGCGGCGATCCGTCACGAGGCGGAGCGGTTCGTGCTCATCTCCACCGACAAGGCGGTCAACCCCCGCTCGGTGATGGGGGCCACGAAGCGCCTCGCCGAGCTGTACCTGCTCGAGCGCGCCGCGGCCTCCGGCGGCACGCGCCTGATGGCCGTGCGGTTCGGCAACGTCCTCGGGAGCCGCGGTTCGGTGGTGCCGGTGTTCCAGCGGCAGATCGCGGCCGGCGGACCGGTCACCGTGAGCCATCCCGACGTGGCCCGCTACTTCATGACCGTGCACGAGGCGGCGCTGCTCGTCGTCGAGGCCGGGGCCCTCGGCGAGGGCGGCGAGATCTTCATCCTCGACATGGGAGAGCAGATGCCGATCGTCGAACTGGCCCGCGACCTCGTGATCTTCTCCGGCTTCCGCCCGGACGTGGACATCCCGATCACGATCGTCGGGCTGAAGCAGGGGGAAAAGCTGCGCGAGGAACTCGTCCACAAGTTCGAAACGCTCGAGGATACGCCGGTGAAGGGCCTCCGGGTGACCCGCGGCGGCGGCGTCCGGTCGGAGGTCACCGCGGCGCTTCCGGTCTTTGCCGAGGCGATCCGCAACGGGAACGGCGCCGGCGTGGTCCGGGACATCGAACGGCTGGTGCCGGAGGCGAAGCTGGCCGAGAGCCTGGTGCCCGGCTACCCGCGACGGTGAACGTCCGTCTCGAAAGGGATGTCGACCCGGCCGCCTGGGCGCTCCTCCTCGACGGCGATCCTTCCGCGTCCTACTACCACACGCTGCCGTTCATCGACAGCCTCTGTTCCGTGTACCGCCGGTTCGAGGCGCGCTATCTCGTGGCCCGATCGGACTCCTCCGGCCTGGCCGGCGGCCTGCCGATCGTGCTCGTCCGGCAGGCCGGGCTGACGCAGGTCCTGTCGCTCCCGTTCGGCAGCTACGGACAGCCGGTGGTCGTACCCGGACCGGCGGGGGACGCGGCGCGGCGCGCGCTCCTCGAAGGGTGGTGCGCGGAAGCCCGCCGGAGCGGGGTCGTGCGGGCGCACCTGATCGGGGCGCCCGGGCGCGCCGCGCGTCCCGTCGACGCCCTTCCCGCCGCCTGGAAAACCCCGGAACGCACCCACCTGATCGACCTGACCGCGGGCTTCGACGACATCTGGCACAACCGCTACGACAAGGAGAACCGGACGGCGAGCCGGAAGGCGGAACGCGCCGGCGTGACCGTGGCCCGGGAGGACGGCGCCGAGGGCGCGGACGTCCTCGACCGCCTGTACCGGACCCAGTCGGTGGAGTGGACGGACCATGCGCCTTATGAGTACGGTCTGTTCCGGAAGCTGGTCGCCGCCGATCCGGAACGGGTCCGCATCTGGGTGGCCCGGAAGGACGGCGCCCCGGTGTTCGCCACGATGACGTTCCGCTTCGGCGGCACGGCCACTCCCTGGGTTTCGGGAAGCACGAAGGAGGCGCGCGCGCTCTGCGCCGGTAACCTGATCCACAAGGTGATGATCGAGGATGCGGTGAAACAGGGCTGTTCCGTGTACAACTTCGGCGGGTCGGGGGGCGTGGCCGGCATCGAGGCGTTCAAGGTGGCGTTCGGCGCCGGGCCGGTGGACTACGCGTCGTGGTTCAGCGAGGCGGCGTGGTTCCGCCGGTTCCGCGACGCCCGGCGGCGGCTGCTCTCGTCGTTCCGGGGAGCGCCGTGAGCGCACCGGCTCCGACCGCCCCGCCGCGGCGGCCGGCCAAGCGGTGGCACTTGGCGCTTCTGACCGGACTCGCCGCGGCGATCCTGGCCGCGGCCTGGCAGGGGTTCGACGCGCGCGACGTGGCGCCGTACTCCGACACCTGGGATTACCTCCAGCTCGCGCGCCAGATCTGGACCGGCCAGGGGTTCACCTCGCTGTTCAGCTACCCGGTCTTCCTGCCGCTGTCCGACACGCTGCCGTTCCCGCTGCTCTGGCGGCCGCCGCTCCAGCCCGTGCTCACCGCGTTCCTGTTCCTGTTCACCGGGGGACCGTCGCTGCTCGCCCCGATCCTGCTTCAGTCGCTCTCCTACGTGGCCGCGATCCTCGGCGTCTACTTCCTGGCCCTCACGTTTCTCGACTCCGGGTGGGCGCTCCTCGCCGGCCTCGTCGTGGCGTTGTCGCCGGACATGATCGGGGTCGCCGAGCCGGGCGTGGCCACGATTCCGTTCACCGCGGCGCTCACGTTCGCGGTGCTCCTGGCCGTGCGCGGCACGAGCCGCCGCGACGCGTTCCTGTCCGGAGCGGCGCTCGGCCTGCTGACCCTGCTCCGCGCCGAGGCGATGCTCCTCGTTCCGGCGATGATCTGGCTGCTCTGGGCCGGCGAACGGGGGGACCGCGAGCGGCGGATCTGGATCTACCTCCTCGCGGCGTTTCTCGTCACCGTGCCCTGGACGATCCGCAACGTGATCGTCACCGGGAGGCTGTTCTTCGGGGCGTCGAGCCTTGTCTACGTGGACACGCCGCTGTTTCCGGCCTGGGAGTCGTCGCGGCGCATCGACCTGATCGGAAGGTCGCCGGTGCTCTGGGCGTTCGCGCATCTCGATGTCGTGGTGATGAAGTCGCTCCGGAACTTTTACAACTTCGCCAGGCAGGCGCTGCTCCTGCCGCTCCCGGCTCTCGCGCCGTTCGTCTGGGCGGCCATGGGACGGATCACCCGGGTCGGCCGCGAGTCCGCGTACTGCTCCGCGGTGCTGATCGGGCTCCTGTCGTTCATCGTGGTGCTGTCGCCGCTGCAGTTCGCGCCGCGGTTCCTCCATCCGTTCATCCCGCTGGTGACCGTCGTCGGCCTGATCCTCCTCGCCCGGATCCGCGAGCGCTTCGTCCACGAGGGGCGGACGGAGCTGTCGCGCCGCGCCGCGCACTGGATCGCCGCGGCCGTCCTGGCGCTGGCGGCTCTCCAGGCCGTCGGGGCGCTCACCGCGACGCGGCGCGACCGGGCGCGGCGCACCGGTCCCGATCCCGCCGCGCTGGACTGGTCGGCCGCGGCGCGCGCCGTGCCGGCGGACCGCTTCGGGCTGGCGGACTATCCGGCGTTCTACGCCTGGTACACGGGAAAGCCGTTCCTCTGGATCCCCGTCGACGAGCAGTTCGACGCCGTGGCGGGAACGGGGGCGGCGCGCCGCACCGTGATCCTCTGGCGCGACCGTTCCGGTCCGGACCCGACCGGCATCGCCGCGACGCCGGCCCTCGTCCGCCGTCTCGAGCCGGAGGGATACGCCCCGTCCGCATCCGGGCCGCTGGTGATCCTCACGGGCGCGCCATGACCCGCGTCCGCTCGAACGCGTTCGCCATGACCGGAACGTTCGTCATCCAGGCTGTGTTCGTGTTCGCGCAGATCAAGATCCTCACGCACTGGCTCGATCCGACGCAGTTCGGCCTGTTCTCCTCCGTGTTCGCCATGGGCGCC
The DNA here is from genome assembly GCA_964596775.1 of uncultured bacterium. Classification (GTDB taxonomy): domain Bacteria; phylum Eisenbacteria; class RBG-16-71-46; order JABDJR01; family JAWXBZ01; genus CAZQVN01. Next base: position 62,939 of record CAZQVN010000009.1, on the reverse strand, counting down.
CTTCTCGGCGGCGTGGCCGAGCTCGGGTTCTCGGTGGTGATGGTGCGCTACGGCGCCAAGTTCGAGGCCGAGGAGCGGCCGGGCGCGATCGTCGATCTCCTGAAGACGGCATTGCTGCTCTGGTTTCCGGCGGGGCTCCTGATCGGCGCCGCGCTGGCGCTCCTGGCCGGGCCGCTGGCCGCGCACCTCGACCGCCCGGGGATCACCGCGGGGCTCCTCTGCCTCGGCTTCTTTTCGGTGATGGCGTTCTCGCTGCGCGCGTTCGCGTCCGCCGTGTTCCAGGGAACCCGCCGGATGACCCCCGCGCTGTTCATGGAAACGGCGTACATGATCGGCCTGACCGCGCTGTTCCTCTGGTTCCGCGAGTCGCTCGAGGTGTCCACGGTGTTCTGGTGCTTTCTCGGCTGGTCGTCCTGCGTGGGGTGCGGGGGGATCGTGGCGTTTCTCCGGATGAACCGGGAGGCGGTGCACCACGACGCTCCGCCCTTTCCGGTCCGGATGCGGGCGCTGATCCAGGAGATCCGCTCGTTCTGGGGCGGATCGATGGTCACCTCCGCGGTGGCGATCGCGCTGGAGAGCGCGGACCGCCTGCTCCTGGCCGCGGTGGCGCCGCTCTCCTCGGTGGCCGTCTACCACGTGGCCGGCCGGATCAGCCTGTTCACCCGCAAGATCCTGTTCATCCCCCAGCAGGTGGCCAAGCCGGAGCTGGCGTTCAAGTGGGAGAGGGGGGCGGCGGACGCCGTGCGCGAGGATCTCGCGCTGTTCAGCAAGCTGGAATGGGTCGTCGGCGTCCTGATCTGCGTTCCGGTCGTGCTGCTCGCCCGTTCCGGTGTGGTCCTGGCCAGCAACGAGAACTATCTGGCGTCCGTGCCGGTGCTGACCGCCCTGATGGCCGCGGTGCCGATCCTGTCGCTCCAGGCGCCGCTGACCACGTTTCTCCGGGCCAGCGGACACATCTGGATTTCCGTGACCGCCGAAATCATCTGGCTGGCCTCGGCGCTCCTGACCGGCGTCCTTCTTCTGCCCTACTTCGGCCTGCCCGGCTTCGCCTGCGGAACGGTGGTTGCCGCGCTGCTGAGCCTCAATTACACTGTCTGGTCCCTGAAACGGCTGGGACTTCCGCACCCGCGCGGCGTCTTTTTCATCGCGCACGGTCTGGGGGGGCTCGCGGTCTGGGGGGGCGCGGCCCTCTGCGCCGGCATGTGGCCGATCACGTCCGTGTTCCTGGCGCTTGGGCTGTCGCTGCTGTTCGTGCTCCTCCTGAACGCGGCGCTCGTCCGGCTCAGGTACTTTGCGCCGGCGGAGGAGGACAGGTTGATCGGTCTTCTGGGCTCCGGACCGATGTCCCGGCTGGGCCGGGTCCTTCTGGCCTGGCCCCGCGCGGGCCGGGCGCGTTCCGATTCTTCAGGGAGTGAATGATGTCGATGCGCAATCTCGCGGCGGTGCTTGCGATCCTGCTGCTGCCCGCCGTCCCCGGTTGCTCGAAGAAACCGGACTACGCTCCCGGCTGCTACCTCGAATCCGCGATCCAGTCGTCGGACCGCGCCCGGATCGACGCCGCGGCCCGTCGCTTCCTGGGGCTGCTCCGGGCCTACGATTACAACACCGCGTTCGAGGAGTCGTCGGCGCAGCTCAAGGCGCGTTTTCCGCGCGACCAGATCCAGTCGATCTGGGCCTCGGTGGCCGAGACGCTGACGATTCCCGGAGACCTGGCGCTGGACGACATCGTCCTGGTCGTCGTGGCCGAGGGCGCGCGCGGGCCGCAGCAGGTGACGTGCGTCGACGCCGCCGATTCGCAGGCCGGCCGCCGGATGTCGGCCACCGACCAGCCGTACCAGGCCTATCTGGTGCACAGCGGGGTGGTCGGCGCCAACACCTACACGTTCGCCTCCGTCTGGTTTCTCGAGGAAGGGAACTGGCGCCTGGCAACGTTCGGCGCCAAGGCGAAGCTACAGGGGGGGCGGGACTGGACGTACTACCGCGATCTCGCGCTGGAGCAGCGGGAGAAGGGGAACGACCGGAACGCCGTGCTCCTGCTCAACATGGCCATGGACCTCGTCATTCCGGCGCCGTGGATCCGCCCCGACGAGGTCGGCCGGATGGAAAAGATCCAGAAGAGCATCACCGTGTACGAGGTGCCGCTGGGGCGCCCGCTGAGCTGGGAGGCGAAGGACGGCACGCTGTTCCATCCCTATCTCGTCACTCCCGAAGTGTCGGAAGGCGGGGGGATGGCCCTGCGGTTCGCCTACGAGGTCGAAACGCCGGACACCGCGGAGGTGGTGGCCGCGGCGCCGAAGCTCGCCGATTTCATCCGGGTCACGTTTCCCGAGTACGCGGAGATCTTCCGCGACCTGATCCTCGAGGCCTACACGAAGCCGGACCACCAGCCGGTCTGGCGCAGCGAGTTTTCGCTCCGGGAAGGTCCCTGACGGGTGAAGATCGCCTACCTGTCCATCGGCCGCCACATCCACACCGAGCGCTGGCTGCGCTACTTCGTGGAGAAGGGGTACGACGTGCACCTGCTGACGGTGCAGCCCGGCCCGATGGAAGGGGTCACCGTTCACGACATCACCACGCCGGGGAGTTCCAAGCCGCTCCGCTACGCGCGGAGCCTCCTCAAGGTCCGCGGGATCCTCGGGAAGCTTCAGCCGGACCTCCTCCACACCCACTTCCTGACCGGGTACGGCTACTGGGGCGTGTTTTCCGGTTACCGTCCGTTCATGCTCACCGTCTGGGGGGACGACGTCTACGTGACGCCGTTCGAGTCCCGGCTCAAGAATCTCCTGGCCCGTCACGCCCTCGGGAAGGCGGACTACGTGACCGGCGACAGCGTGGACATCATCCGGGCGTGCGTGGCGCTCGGCTCCGATCCGAAGCGGTCCGAGGTCGTCCAGTGGGGCGTGGACTTCCGCCAGTTCCACCCGGAGGCGAAGGGGCCGGTCCGCGAACGGCTCGGCATACCGGCCGACGCGCCGGTGGTCCTGTCCACCCGGTCGTTCACGCAGGCCTATTACAACATCGACGTGATCATCGATTCGATCCCCGAGGTGCAGCTCCGCTTTCCGAACGTGATCTACATCATCGCCGGCAACGAGGGGTCCGACGAGGCGGTGCGCCGGCGCGCCCGGGAGCAGGGGGTGGAGGCGGCCTGCCGGTTCGTCGGGAGGATCCCCCACGCGGAACTCCCGCACTACCTCACCGCCTCCGACGTGTACGTGACCGTGCCGTCGGTGGACGCCACCGCGGTGTCGCTGCTCGAGGCCATGGCCACCGGCACCGCGATCGTGGCCAGCGACCTCCCCTCGGCCGCGGAGTGGATCTTCGAGAAGGAGAGCGGCCGCCTCGTGAAACCGAAGGACCTGCACGGCCTGTCGGCGGCGATCCGCGAACTGCTCGAGGATCCGGAGGCGCGCCGGGCGTACGGTCGCCGGGCCGTGGAGATCGTGAGGGCCAAGGCGGATCACCACCGGAACATGGAGGTCGTGGACGGGATCTACCGGCGCCTCGTCGAGGAGAAGAAGGCCGGCCGGCTGCGGTGAGCCGGTGTCCGTGATAAAATCAGGCCGTGCACGTTTCCCTGATCGTTCCCACCCATAACAAGGTCGGCCTCCTCCGCCGCACCCTGGTCTCCCTCGAAAACCAGACGTTCCCCCGCGACCGGTTCGAAATCCTCGTGATCGACGACGGTTCCACGGACGGAACGGCGGAGTTCCTGGCCGGATACGCCGGGCCGCTGACGGTGATGCCGGTCCGCCACGAGGCCAACCGGGGGCGGGCCGCGGCGCGGAATGCCGGCCTCAACGAGGCGCGCGGCGACCTCGTCGTCTTTCTCGACGACGACATGGAGGTCGTTCCGGAATTCCTGGAGTCGCACGTGTCGCTGCATCACGCCGCACCCGGGACGGTGGGGATCGGGAACGTCGTCAACGCGCCGGAAGTCAGCGACTCGCCGATCGTCCGCTACATGTCCACCCGCGGGGCCCAGAAGATCCAGGGGCGCGGCGACCTCCCGTGGAAGTACTTTTCCACCAACAACTCCTCGGTGCGGATGTCCGATCTCCGGAATTCGGGATTCTTCGACGAGGACTTCGTGACCTACGGCTTCGAGGACCTCGAGCTCGGGTACCGCCTGTTCCGGAACGGGCTCCGCTTCCGCTTCGCGGGCACGGCGCGCACGTTCCACATCCACTATCACGACCTGAACGACGTGCTCGGCAAGAAGTACCTGTCCGGGCGCTCCTCGCTGGCGCTGATGTTCGCGAAGCACCCGGAGACGCGGCGGCTGATGAACTACCACCGCTACCAGCCCGTGGCCCCCGGCGACCCGCTCGGCCTCGCCGCCCGGAAAGTCCTGTTCAGGACGCTCCTGAACCGGCCGATCTTTGCGGCGATGAAGAGCCTGGCCCGGTTCGACTGGGGGATCGTCTCGGACCGGATCTTCGACTACCTTGTTCTCCACGAAACGCTCCGGGGGCTCGAGGAGGCGGAGTCCGAAGCCTCCCCCGCGCCCGGGCGCCGCGCCGCGGAGACCTGAACCATGCGGATCCGGACCTCCGGCCTCGGGCCGGAACACACCCTCGACTACGTGACGATCGTGCGCGACCTCCTCCGGGCGCTTCCGCCGGAGCACACGGCCGGCCTCGACTACGTGACGATTTCCGGCGACCCGCCCCTCGAGGACGACGACGACGTCCTCGGCCAGTACTACGACCGCTTCGAGACCGAGGCGCCGGGCATTGTCCTCTACCTGGCCACGATGCGCCACGAGGTGCCGGCGCCGCTCCGGAGGTTCGCGATCACCTGGAAGGTCCTGATCGCCCAGACGCTCTATCACGAGGTCGGGCATCACTACCAGCACTTCACCCACGGGATCGCGCGGGACCGCCAGGAGGACCACGCGGAGTCGTACGGCGACCGCTGGTCGCGGGCGGCGTTTCCCGGGGCGTATGCGTGGATCGACCGCTTCGAGCGCCTGCGGAACGGGTGGACCGCGGCGCGGATTCATCTCCTCGGCCTCGCGGTGCGCATGCGCCCCTCCGCGGCGCTCCACTACCGGATCGGAAACCTCCACGAGATGCGCGGCGACCTGCACCGGGCGGTGGAGCAGTGGGAAAGGGCGCTCGTCGTGGATCCCGGCTTCGCGCCGGTCCAGTCCGTGCTGCCCGCGGTCCGGACGCGGCTGGAAAGGCGGGCGCGGAAGCTCCGTCTCGAAGCCCTGAAGCCCGCCGCGGCGCGCGCCCGGCGGGGGCGGAAGCCGCGGAAACATCCGGGGCGCCGGAAGAGCGCCCGCCGGGGGAGGAAGTAGCGGAACGGGCCCGGTCCGGCCGCGGCCGGATCAGGGGCGGGTGACGAGCTCCACGTCGAGCGGACCGTCGCCGACCGGCCACGCGGCGGCCAGCGTGTCCGCGGCAACGTCGACGACGAGCACGAGATCGTCCTCGAACGCGCTCACGTAGAGCCGGCCGGTCGTGGCGTCATGGGCCAGCCCGCCGAGCCCGGTGACGTCGAGCACCGGGTCGGACGGGCCGCGGAGCACCGTGTGCGTCCGGCCGTCGTACTTCATCAGGCCGCCGAAGTAGGCGCTCACGTACACGTCGTCCCCGACCACGACCGCGGCCGCCGGCGTTCCGCCGAGCGTCAGCGAATCCACCACCGCCAGCGTGACCGCGTTCAGGAAGTACACGGATCCGGGGACGTCCACGTAGTTGCCGGTGCAGATCACGTGGAGGAGGCCGTCGGGACCGGTCACGAGGTGCTGCGGATTCACCCCCACGATCGCGCGCGTTCCGGCCGCCGCGGCCCCGTCGGGGATCGCCACCACTTCGCCCGGACCGAACGAGTTCGACGGAAAGTCGTAGTGGACGACGCTGACCAGCGTCCGCCCCGGCAGGTCGAGCACGGCCTGCGGCGTCCGCCCCACAGGCACGCGGCGGAGCAGGGCGCCGGTGGCCGCACTGAAGAACGCCACGTCGCCGGAGAGGAAGCCGGACACGGCGAGCTCGCCGGAGCGGGTCACGGCCAGGCCGTAGGGATTCGTGTTCGGTCCGAGGGGGTAGTCGCCGTTGCGGTCCAGCGAGTCCGGCTGGAGGCTCCAGACGACGTTGTCCCCCGAGTTCGCCACGAACAGGCGGTCGCCGGCCGGATCGAAGAGCAGCGCGTTCGGGGCGTCACCGAGGTGGAGGAGGTCGTTCTCGACCCGCCCCGTTTCGAGATCCACCCGGCTCAGCGTTTCGCCGAGCCCGTTCAGCACGTAGAGCGCCGACGGCGGCGCCGGTTCCGGCCGGGTGACCGATTCCGTGCCGCAACCGGCGGCAAGGAGGACCGCCGCCGCAAGGGTGACGAGCGCGGCGGAAACGGTGGCGCCCCTCCGCATCAGCGGGCCTTCACGACGCGGATCCTGTCGAGAACTCCGTCCCGGGGAACGCCGATGAAGTAGACGCCCGGGGGAACGACGGCGCCGCGCTCGTCGCGGCCGTCCCACTCGTAGCGGTCGCCGGAAACGTCCGCCGCGCGGACCAGCCGGCCCGCAGCGGTGACGATTCGCAAAGGCGTAACCGGGAGACCGGTGTCGAAGGTGCCGCGGGGGGAGGCCGGCAGAAAAACCGTGGTCGACGTACGGAAGGGATTAGGTCCGGCGGCAAGTCGAAGAGTCCGGCCGGCCGCTAGGCCTTCCTCCCCGACTGCCACCGGAGAACTCAGGGCAAACTCCGAAAAGTAGATTTCGTTGTTGCCGTCGCGCCGGTCCTTCCACACCACGTACAGCCATCCGCCCGGATCGGCCAGGAGCGAAGGGCGTGTGGAGGACCCTGTTCCGTTCGAAACGCGCACATCGCGCGCGCCCGTTGCATCAAAGTCGGCTCCGGCCGGGGCGGACTGAAGAAAAACCTCCCGGTTCAGCGCCGAAATCCGTGTGTCGTGCCACGCCAGGTGGACCTGGCCGAACTCGTCCGCGGCCAGGGCCGGCTCATCCGCGTTGTACCCGTTCGGCGTGGCCGCCCTTTCGGGGGACCACACCCCGTTCCATTCCCGGCGCCGCGTGTAGATCCGGCGGCTGCCGTCGCGCGCATCCACCCAGGCCAGCGTGACCCGCCCCGTACCGTCGACCGTCATGGCCGGAGCCACCGCGGCCTGCGCGTGCGTTGTGACCGCTTCCGGGGCGGCGAACGGTCCGTTGTCCATGGTACGGATCGAATACAGAATCCGATGGTTTCCGGAGGAGTCGTCCTGCCAGGCCACGTGCACCCGGCCCCATACATCCACGACCATGGCCGGAAACTGCGAATCACCGGCGGTATTCGAAACGTTCAGGTCCGGGGCATCCCCCGGAGTCGTGTCCCAGGCCCCGCCGCGGCGCACCTTGTACAGGATCTCCGCGGCGCTGCCGTCGAACCGGAAGTCGTACCACGCGAGATGAACGACACCGGAACGATCCGCGTACAGCGTGGGCACGTAGCTGTTGTCGCCGTTCGTTTCCGGGTGGTTCGACGTCGTCAGCCGCACTTCCGATACTATGGATGAGTCCCAGGGGGCGTTGTCACATGTTTTCTTGTAAAAAATTTCCGCGTTGTTGATGCCGTCGATCCGGTAGTCGTGCCAGGCCAGGTGCAGGGTGTCGCCGGCGCCGCGGACGAGGCTCGGAAACTTGACACCGAGCAAGGATCCGGGGAATTCCGCCCGATAAGGGACAACCAGCGTTGACGGCTGCCACTGATCGTTGACACGGACCCGCTCGTGGATCTGGTAGTTGCCCCGCGGTCCGTCCTGCTCCGCCCAGACGAAGTGAAGCCGGTTCTGCGAGTCGAGGCAGAGGGGCGTGTGATTGAGGCCGGTCTCGGAGTCGGTGGAGGTGCTCGTGAGGCGGACTTCCGTGGCGGCGGAGGCCGGAGCCACCCACGTAAAGGTCATGAGGAGCGCGAGCGCCCGCGGCGGCATCCGGTGAGCGTTCCTCCTCATCCGCCGAACCTCCACTCCATCCCGAGCCGCCACTGCCGGCCGGGCACCGGGTAGTCGCGGATGTCCTGGTACTCCGCGTTCGTCAGGTTCAGCCCCCGGAGTTCGACCGTGGCGTCCCGTCCGGTGCGGCGCCGGAGGACGGCGTCGATCGTCGTGTAGCCGGGCAGGCTCTTCGTGTTGGCCCGGGTGATGTACGCCGGGCCGGTCGTCCGCAGCTGCGATTCCGCGGACCAGCGTCCGAGCGGGAGCCGGGCCTGGAGGTTCAGGCGATGACGCGGACGGTAGACGAGGACGCGCCCGCCGGTGTTCGGCTCGTCGGAGCGGTCGCGCGGATCGAGGAACGTGTAGTTCGCCTGCAGGTGCAGCGCCGGCGCCGCGCCGCCGAGCGGCACGGCCATCGCCGCTTCCGTTTCCACGCCGGTGATCCGCGCGCCGGTCACGTTGTGCGGGCGCCAGACCCCGGCCGCACCGGGAATCCACTGGATGAGATCGGTGATCCGGTTCTCGAACACGGTGACGCCGGCCCGGAACGATCCGACGCTCCACGACGCGCCGAAGTCGTAGTCGAACGATTTTTCCGCCCGGAGGTTCGGATTGCCGGCCGCCGAGGTGCGGGCGGGGAGAAAGAGGTCGCTGAACGAGGGGGGGCGGAACGAGCTTCCGGCCGAGGCGCGCAGTTCGAGATTTCCGGACGGCTGAAACGCGGCGAGCAGCTTCGGCGACCCCCGGGCCGGAAAGTCAAGGACGGCGTCGACGCGGAGCGCCGGCGTCAGCGTCAGCCGGGCGGCGGGCCACGACACGGAGTGGTTCATGGAGATCGATGCCGCGGCGCGGTCGCGCACTCCGTCCGTGGTGCTTTCGAGATGGTCGGAGCGGTATTCGGCGGCGAGCGCCAGGCGCCCGGCCGCGCCGAGATCGCGGAACTGGTCGATCCGCGCGCCGGCCGCGTCGTTCCGGTGCGATTCGTCGACCGCGCCGAGAGGAAACAGCGGATCCTGAAACCAGCGGATCTGGCGCTGAACGAAGCCGGACACGTTCGTCACCAGGCGGGGTCCGGAGATGCCGCCGCGGGCGCGGCCGGAGTGGAGTCCCCGGATTTCGAAGTCCACCGCGGAGCGCTCGTCCGTCTGGACCGCGCTGCCGCTCGGAAACTGCGCGGCGCCCGGCACCCCCTTTTCGGCGCGGAACCAGCCGCCGCGCACGTTCAGGCGCGAGGCGAACGCCGGCCGGAACGCGAGGCCGAGGTCGCCCCAGCCGGATGTGACCTCCTCGTTGTTCCGGGCTTCCTTCGTGCCGGCCACCCGCTCGTAGGCGTAATCCCCGGTCGAGGCGAGAAACCGTCCGGACAGCGCGATGTCGACATTCCCGGCGCGCCCGGCGGCGCGCCCGCCGATCAGCCGCGTGCCGAACGATCCGACCTCCGCCCGGAGATCCGCCGCGCGGGCCTCCGTCACCTCCCGGGTGACGAGATTCAGCACGCCGCCGATCGCGTCGGGGCCGTACAGCGCCGACGCGCCGCCACGGAGGATCTCGATCCGCTCGATGTTGTCGAGCGGCACGTCGGAGAGATCCACGCCGCCCCCCTGGGCCGCGTTCAGCCGGCGGCCGTCGATCAGGACCAGCACCTGGTCGTTGGAGGAGCCGCGGATCGACAGCGGCGTGAACGCGCCGACGCCCCCGGTCGAGGCCACCCGGAGCCCGACGACGGGGCGGAGGATCTCGCCGAGGTGGACGGCGCCGGAGGATGCGATCTCCGCGCGGGAGATCACGGTCGTGGCGCTCCCCGCCGCCGTCCGCCGGGAGAGGCGATCCCCGCGCACCGGAACCTCCGGCAACCGTAGGTTGCCGGAGGAATCCCGGTGCGCGGGCGTCGCCACGACGCGGATCTCCGGCAGCGCGGAGAACCCGCCGCGCACGGCCGTCGTGTCGAAGTGCGCGGCGGTGTACGGCGGGCCGTCCGGGGCCGCCGCGGACCCGGAGGCGCGGACGGGCGCCGGCAACAGCACGGCCGCCATCGCCAGGACCGCAGCGGCGCGGAGGCCGGTCAGCACCGCGCCGTCACCGGGCCACCACGATCCGGCCGGTCCGGACGACGTCGCCGGCGGCGAGCCTCATGAAGTAGACGCCCGGCCGTCGTCCGGAATCGTTCTGCCCGCTCCACGTGACCGCATGGCTCCCGGCGGGGAGCGTGGCGTCGAGGAGGCGGGCGACCTCCCGGCCCGCGGCATCGAACAGCGTCAGCGTCACCGGACCGGGGGTCGCGGTCCGGAACGAGATGCGGGTGCCGGCGGTCGTGACCGGGTTCGGAAACGGCGGATCGAGGCGCGCCGCCCCGGGTCCGGCCGGGATCAGGAACTGGATGGGGGCGAACGTCTCTTCGCGGCCGGCGCGATCGACTGCCGCGAGGCGGTAAAACAGGGAAGAACGCACATCCGATGCTTCGGCAGCGGTGCCGGGTCTCGAAGTCGGTGAAGCATCGGATGTGTACAGGTCCGTCCAGGAGTAGAGGCCGGTGCCGTCGCCGCGGAGCAGGTCACCGGTGAGCCGCATCCAGCTGTTGCCGCCGTCGGCGGAGCGGTCCACGTGGAAGCCCGCGTGGTCCACCTCGTCCGTCGTGCGCCACGACAGGCGCGCGGCCTCTCCGTCGGCCTCGACGGTGAACGACGCAAGGCGGACGGCGATCGGCGCTTCGGCCGCGTGGAACGCGATGTCCTGCGGCCCGTCGCCCATGGCGATCACGTCGAGCACGTTGTCGGCGGCGTCGAGGATCACGAGGTTGTCGTCGCCGAACACGCAGGCCCAGGCGTTGCCGTCGCAGAATGCCACGCCGGCGGCGCCGGTGCCGACGAAGATCGGATTGGATGCGTCACGGAGGAGCGTGCGGCTCGGAGCGTGGTACTTGAGCAGGCCGAGAAAGTAGTCGCTCAGGTAGGCATCGCCGTCCGTGTCGATGGCGAGGAACCCGGGCGATCCGCCGACGTCGAGGCTGTCCGTGACCGTCGCCGTCACCGGGTCGATCATGAACGCGCGGCCGAACACGGAAAAGTAGTCGCCGGTGCAGCAGACATGCACCTCGCCGGCGGGGGTCACCGCGAGCGCCTGCGGGTTCAGCCCGACCGGGAGCGTGTGTGTGACCGTGTTCGTTCCCGGATCGATGACGCTGATCGTGCCGGGTTCGTAGCCGTACGTGTTGAAGTCGAACCCGGAGTTCGCCACGAACAGCCGGCCGCCGGCGTACACGATGCCCGCGGGCGACGTGCCGACCGGGATGGTGGCCACGACGGCGCCGGTGCCCAGGTCGATCTCGGCCACTTCATTCGTCACCAGCAGGGTGACGTAGGCGCGGGTGTCCGAAACGAACGCCAGCGCGTAGGGGTTCGTTCCGGGCCCGGTCGGGATCGTGTCCACCGGCGCGCAGCCGGCGAGGTCGTACATGTACACGGCGTCGCTGCCCGAGGCGGTGACGCAGGCGCGCGCTCCGCGGAGGACGAGATCGTTCGGGAAGACGCCGGTCACGGCGAGATTGAAGTGCACCGGCCCCGCGGGTTTCTCCACCGCGGCCAGCGTGCGGTCGTTGCCGTGGATCACGTAGGCGAGCGTGTCGCCGGGCACGAAGGCCATGGCCTCGGGGGCGTTCAGGAAAGCACAGACGGAAATCAGCAGGAGATGTCGTTTCACGGGAAGAGCTCCGATCGCAAAAAGGGGTCCGAAACCGTCACCACGCGGTTCATGAGAAATGCGGATCCCGGCCTCCCGGCGGGACCGGGGGCGGCGGCAGGCGGTGTGCGATGGAGTGTTCCGCGCCGGTCGGGACGGAACAAAAAATCCGCCCCGAGGAACGAAGCGGAATCAGACCGGCAGAACGTCTGTCCACCTTCCCCTCGAAGGTGTAAAAGGACCATGACCTTCGGCCGGTCTCCTGGCTCGCGATTTCAACCTACTCCCCGCCCCTTCCCGGAAAGGCGATCTCTCCAGTGGGTTTCCTGCGGGTTTCGTATCGCTCACAGTGGCGGGGCCGCGCCGGAATGGAACCGGCTTCCCGATCACCGAAGGCCTGTACTCATCGATGCGCAGCATCGATGAGCGGATCTTAGGGGAGGGGAGGGAGGGAGTCAAACGGGATTTCAGGAGGCCATTGAGCCTCACGGCTTCCTGTCCTGCCCGATCCGGCCTCCGCCGCGTTTTTCCCCGTGACGAAAGCCCCTGACGGCGGGTCAGGATTGGTGACGACCCGTCCGTGATCCGATCCGCTCCGGATCGCCCGGCCGGGCAGCGGAAAGGAGCCCATCATGAGCGAACCGGACAAGCTGTCCGTCATCGACGACGTACTGGCCCTGCTGAAGGGCGTGGAAACGGCCCAGGAAGAGATCATCGAGAGCATGGCCAAGGTGCAGCTGAAGGCCTCCGAAGTCGACCTGGAGGTCGTTGCCGACGGGATGGCCAGGCCGTTCTCCAACGCCTCGAGCAACATCGAACTCGTCAAGAAGCTTGTCAAGGACCTCGAAATCGAGAGGAACCGGGTCCGGAACGAGGGGAGTTGAAGCGGGCCGGAAGGCACCGCGTGTCGAGGTGCCTTCCGCCGTCTCAGTCGAAGTCGAACAGCTCGCCGAACAGACCCCGCTTCTTCTTCCTGCCGTACTTGTCGCGATAATCGTCGTCATCATCGTCGTCGTGATCACGGCGACGCACGGCAGGGTCGTCCGCGCGGTGGTCCCGGTTCTCCAGCGACGGGCCGCCGGCCGAGCGCTCGATGATCTTGTCCAGTTCGCCGCGATCGAGCCAGACGCCGCGGCACTGGGGGCAGTAGTCGATTTCGATGCCCTGGCGTTCGGTCATGACCAGGGCCGGGCTTCTGCAGACGGGGCAGTTCATGGGATCCTCGGAATTCAATGTTGAACGGCGGCCGGCATGTCCGGACCGTCGGATCGACTCCCTGCGAATTTCGCGGATGGGCAGCGACCGCCGACGAGCATAGTGAGTCGCCGTCGGTTCGTAAATGGGAGATGCGGGGCGGTTGATGATTCACTCCGACGGTGACGGACCGCGTCCGCCCCCGGGTCAGCCCCCGATCGAATGCATCGGCCGGTCCGGCTGCATGAACTTCGCCGTGTTGATCTCGTGACCTTCCCACTTGGCGCCGACGCTTTTCCGGATCAACGCTTCGAGGTCGGCCTCGCTCCCTCCGCCGCGGAGGATCGCGCGCGCGTCCAGCTCATCCCGCGCGAACAGGCAGTTGCGGAGCTTCCCGTCCGCGGTCAGGCGGATCCGGTTGCACGACGCGCAGAACGGGCGGCTGATCGAGGCGATCAGGCCGATCGATCCGCCGCCGTCCACGAAATCGTAGTCGGAGGCCGGAGAGCGCGGGTCCTGGCCCGGTGACGGGACGAGCGGGCCGATCGCTTCCGTCAGGACGTTCAGGATGTCCTCGGCCAGCAGGACCTGGTCGCGGCGCCAGCCGCGGTCGGCGTCGAGCGGCATGAACTCGATGAAGCGGACCTGCATGCCCTGTTCGCGACCGAAGCGGACGAGCGGGACGATGTCGTCTTCCGTCAGCCCCTTCACGGCCACCGCGTTGATCTTGATCGGCGCATAGCCGAGCGCGCGGGCCACCTTCAACCCCTCCAGGACCTGGTCGAGACCGTCGCGCCGGACAATCTGGTGGAAGCGTTTCGGGTCCAGCGTGTCGAGGTGGACGTTCAACCGGCGGAGGCCCGCCGTGTACAGCCGTTCCGCGTGATCGGCCAGGAGCAGGCCGTTCGTGGTCAGCGCCAGATCCTGGACGCCCGGGTGATCGGCGAGCCGTTTCACCAGCACATCGAGGTCGCGGCGGACGAGCGGTTCGCCGCCGGTCAGGCGGATCTTCGTGACGCCGAGCCGGGCGGCCACGTCGACGAAGCGGAGCATCTCCTCGTACGACAGGATATCCGCCCGCGGCATGTAGTCCGGCTCTTCCTCCGGCATGCAGTAGAAGCAGCGGATGTTGCAGCGGTCGGTCACCGAGAGCCGCAGGTTGTCGTGAAGGCGGCCGAAGCCGTCGATCAGTGCGGAGGACATGGGGGAAGGGTAGCACTCCGGGGGTGTTCCGGGGGCGAATTTGCGCCGCCGGGCGTTAACGGAGCGGGGATAACCGGACCGTTCCGCCGCAAAGTCGGCCGTCGTCATCGGCGCCGGGACGGGTTTCACCCCAACCCGGCGCCTCGACGTTCTGAATTGGACCCGCCCGGCCGGTATGCCGCGCCGCGCGGGCCGCGGCGTGATCGTGCTTTCTACCGGGCTTTCTTGACCCCCCGGACCTTGATGCTCGTCACGTAGTCGCCGGCGCTGCCCGGGGATCCGCAGCACCCACTGCCGGAATCCGCCTTCGGGGCGGCACCCTCCGGGTACGACTCGTAGCGGTTTTCGGCCACGACGTCCACGGACTCGAAACCGGCGCCGCGGATCAGCTCGAGATACTCGTCGCGACCGACCGCTCCGGCCACGCATCCCACGTAGGCGGCCACGGAATCGCGGATCTCCGGCGGAAGGTCGCGGTTCAGGACGAGGTCGCTGATCAGGAGCCGCCCGCCGGGCTTGAGGACGCGCAGCGCCTCGGCGAACACCCGGGCCTTGTCCGGGGAGAGGTTCACGACGCAGTTGGAAATGATCACGTCGACTGAGGCGTCGGCCACCGGCAGGTTCTCGATCTCGCCGAGGCGGAACTCCACGTTCGTGAGGCCGGTCTTCGCGGCGTTCGCCCGCGCCTTTTCCAGCATCGCCGGGGTCATGTCCACGCCGATCGCCCGGCCGGTCGGGCCCGTTTCCCGGGCGGCCAGGAACACGTCGATGCCGGCGCCGGAGCCGAGGTCGAGGATCGTTTCGCCGGGCTTCACCGTCGCGTATTCCAGCGGGTTGCCGCAGCCGAGGCCGAGGTCGGCGCCGTCGGGGATCTGCGCCTTCTGTTCCTTCGTGTAGCCCAGCGCGTCGAGTGCGGCGCGGGAATCCCCGCCTCCGCAGCAGCCGGTGCCCGGCGTGGACGCGATGGAGCCGTATTTGTCCCGTACGGCCGTGCGGATATCGGATGAAGAGTTCATGGTGCCTCCCGGTGTTCGGTGTTTTGGAAGTGTATCGGACCGGGTCCGTCCCGGATCGCTTAATCGTTAATCGTCAATATACGATAAAAGGTTCCCGAAAAGAACCCCGAAAGTGGAGGAATCTCAAAAAGAGGGGGCTGGACGACCCCCTAGCCGGCCCGTCCCACGACCAGGACCGTCTTGTCGTCCATGGCCGGGCCGCCGGCTTCGTGCTTCCGCACGGCTTCAAGGACGGCGGCCACCATTTTTTCCGGTTCCCGGGCGCCGCCCGTCTGCGCTTCCCGGAGCGTTTCCAGGAGCCGGTCGTCGCCGAACATCTCGTTGTTCGGCGCCATCGCCTCGGTGACCCCGTCCGAATAGAGGACGAGGCGGTCGCCGGGTTCGAGCCTTGCCTCTCCCGCCTCGAATTCGAGGCCGGGGATCAGGCCGAGGAGCGTGCCGCCGCTCATCATCCACTCCGTTTCGCCGGACGCGCGCACGAGGACCGCCGGGTTGTGACCCCCGTTGCAGTAGATCAGCGATCCGTCCCCGGGGCGGAGCGTGACCCAGAACAGCGTCACGAAGCGCCCGAACGTCATCGTGGTGACCAGCGTGGCGTTGAGCCGGGTCAGAAGCTGCGCGGGATCGGGGATCGTGGCGGCGAGCGCCCGCATGTTGGACACGACGTTCACCATGTACAGGCAGGCGGGGAGCCCCTTGCCGGACACGTCGGCCACCGCCAGGTGCACGTCGCTGCCGCTCCGGTCGGCGTGGTAGAGGTCGCCCCCGACCTGCCGGGCCGGCTCGTACCAGCCGGCAAACTCGTAACCGTCGACGACCGGCATGGAGGAGGGGAGCAGCGACGTCTGGATCTGCCGCGCGGCCTCCAGTTCCTTCTCCAGTTCCTGGAGCTTGCGTTCCTCCGCGGCCAGCCGGGCGTTCTCCTGGAGCTGGGCGCACTGGATCCCGATGATGCGGAGGAGGCGCTGGTCCGACTCCGTGAACCCGCCGGGCTGCTTGCTGTTGAGGACCGCCAGCAGGCCGATGATGTTCTTGTTGTGATGGAACAGCGGCACCGCGAGGATCGACCGGAGCCCCTCGGGCGGCCCCTTGGGGCCGTGCTTGAACCGGGTGTCGATGACGACGTCGTTGGACAGGAGCGGAGACTGCTGCCGCTGGATCCAGTCGAGGATCTGCAGGTTCAGCCGGACCGGGAGCCCGGGGATTCCGCCTTCGAAGACGCGGGCCACCGTGTGCAGCGGGGAGACCTCCGCGGTGGACATGCGCCAGATCGCCCCCTGTTCCGCCTTCGTCCGCTCGACGCAGGTGGAGATGATCGCCTTCTCGGCATCCTCGGCGCTTTCGGCGCGCCCGACCCGGAGCGCCACGTCGTTCAGGAATTCGAGCTCCTCCATGGCGTTCTTGAGGCGCAGGCTGTCGTTTTCGGGAGTCGGACCTTCGGGGGATGACACGGAAACCTCCAGGGACTTGAGTGTATGAGCCCGGAATCCTAAACCGGCCCGTGGCGGGGGTCAATGTAGCGGGAGCCCGATGCAGGAAGCCTGGCGACGTGCCGCTCTCCATCACCCGCGCGCCGAATGCCCACTCCGTATCACCGCATCACTCTTCCACGCGGAGCGCGATCAGGCTATCCTGCGCCGCATGGCCCAGCCCATCATCCTCGCCGGGGACATCGGCGGCACGAAGACGAACCTCGCGCTCTGCGCGCCCGGCGGCGCGAACGGATTCACGGTGATCCGCGAGGGGTCCTTCCCGAGCGCCGGATTCCCCGGGCTCACCGAAGTCGTCAACACGTTCCTGGCCGGCGGTTCGGAAACCGTGGCCGCGTCGGCGTTCGGCATCGCCGGCCCGGTCATCGACGGCCGCGTCGACGCCACGAACCTCCCGTGGACCGTGAACCCCGAACAGCTGCGGTCCGCCACGGGCTCGCAGCGGATCCGTCTCATGAACGACCTGGAGACGACGGCCTACGGAACGCTCTTCCTCGACGACACGGAAATCCGGACGCTGCACGAGGGGGTGAAACGACGGGGCAACATCGCGGTGATCGCGGCCGGCACCGGTCTCGGCCAGGCCATCCTGTTCTGGGACGGCGCCCGGCACATCCCCGCGGCCACCGAGGGAGGTCACGCCGACTTCGCGCCGCGGAACGACTTCGAGTTCGGCCTGCTGAAGTTCCTCCACGCCCGGTTCGCCCGGGTCTCCTACGAGAGGGTCCTGTCCGGACCGGGTCTCAAGAACATATTCGACTACCTGGAGCAGGAGGGGCGCCCCGTCGAACTCGCCGTCCGCGAGAAGATGAAGACCGAGGATCCCTCGGCGGTGATCGGCCGGGCGGGGCTCGACGGGAGTTCCGCGATCTGCGCCGAGGCCCTCGATCATTTCGTGTCGCTGTACGGGTCGCAGGCCGGCAACCTGGCGCTCACCTCGATGGCGGTGGGGGGCGTGTACATCGGCGGCGGCATCGTCACGAAGATGATTCCGAAAATGGAGAGCGGCGCATTCATGAACTCCTTCCTGGACAAGGGGCGCTCCCGCGGCCTCCTCGAGATGATGCCGGTCCGGATCGTCCTGAACGCCAAGGCTTCTCTCATCGGCGCCGTTCATGCGGCGCTGGAGCTGCTGCCGGACTGACCGGCCGGCCTTGCGCCGCCTTTTTCGCAGATTCAACCCCTCGTCAGCCCGGACCCGCCGGGTCGAACGGACACACACCGGAGAACCGCATGACCGCACGAAGGAAGAAGTCGAAACGCGATGTCGAAAAGGACTACTCGCCCCGGCTGTTCGCCGCCAAGCTGCGCCGGCTGGCGGACTGCATCGAGGAGAGGAGACAGTTCCGGATCCAGGTGGCCGGGGAGCGCGTGTCCATCCCCGCCGGAGCCCGGATCAACATCGAGCACGAGCGCGGTTCCTCGACCGAGGAAATCGAATTCCAGCTCACCTGGCCGCTCGACTCCTGATCCATCCGACCCGCCGACATGCAGATCCTCCTGTTCATTGCCGGACTCGTTTTCCTCGTCGTCGGTGCCGAAGCACTGGTGCGCGGCGCGTCGCGTCTCGCGGCCGCGCTCGGCATATCCCCCCTGGTGATCGGCCTGACCGTCGTGGCGTTCGGCACGAGTTCGCCGGAGCTCGCGGTCAGCGTCAAGTCGTCGCTGTCCGGCCAGGCCGGCATCGCGCTGGGCAACGTGATCGGCAGCAACATCTTCAACGTGCTGTTCATCCTCGGACTCTCGGCGATGATCGTGCCGCTGATCGTTTCGCAGCAGCTGGTGCGCCTCGACGTGCCGCTGATGATGGTCCTGTCGGTCCTCACGTTCCTGCTGTCGCTGGACGGCCGGTTCGGCCGCGTCGACGGCATCCTGTTCGTTGGTGGACTCTTCGCGTACGTCGGATTCCTCATCGCGCAAAGCCGCAGGGAGAGCGCCGCCGCCCGCGCCGATGATTCGGCCCGGTCCGCGGGAGCCGGCACGTCCGCGGTCGGCCATGTTCTCAACGGCGCGCTGGTCGTCGCCGGCCTCGCCCTGCTCGTGACCGGCTCAGCGTGGCTCGTCGATGGAGCCGTGGCCTTCGCCGCGTACCTGGGCGTCAGCGAACTCGTCATCGGCCTGACGATCGTGGCGGCCGGCACGTCGCTGCCCGAGGTCGTCACCTCGTTGATCGCGGCCCTGCGCGGCGAGCGCGACATCGCGGTGGGGAACGTGGTCGGCAGCAACATCTTCAACCTGATGGGGGTTCTCGGCGTGGCCGGCATCGTGGCCCCGGGCGGGATCCCGGTGTCCGCTTCCGTGATCGGTTTCGACCTGCCGGTGATGATCGCCGTGGCGTTCGCCTGCCTGCCGATCTTCTTCACCGGCGGCGTGATCAGCCGGAAGGAGGGGGCGCTGCTCCTGGCCTATTACGCGGCCTACACGGTCTATCTCATCCTCGCCGCCGGGCACCACGACGCGCTGCCGCGGTTCAGCGCGGTCATGGTCTGGTTCGTGATGCCGCTCACGGCGGTCACGATCGCCGTCGTGGCGGTTCAGGAGCTGCGGGGAAGGAAGCGGTCGACGCGCTGAGGCGCGTGCGGGCCGCGGTCATCCGGGGGCCGGCGCTTTACCGATTCCCGCGGGCCCCGTCACAAAGCAAGCGGCACGGTCCTCGATTTGCGAATCCGGCGATCCCGCGTCATCAGCGGGACCCGATGCACGACACTTGTCGCCGCTATCAACTCATCCGCCGGATCACCGCGAAAATCGAGGCCGGTCGAAACGCGGGCGACTTCCAGATCCACGGGCCAGACGTGAAGGGCCGCAAGAGCGGACGCCACGATCGGATCGTCGAAGTCGAAGTCGATGCGGCCGAGCTGCGTCAGCTTCGCCAGTTCCCAGAGGACGATGGCCGAGATCCCCCAGGTGGAAACGGAAAGCAGTTCCTGCTCACGAGCTTTCAACTGGCCGTTCAAGGCATGAAGCAGGATGTGCGTGTCAAGATTGATCGTCGGCATCCCACGAAACCCCGGTCGACAGGATGTCGCCGTGAATGGCGATACGTCCTTTCAGGGCGCCGATGAGCGAGTCGGCCGGCTGCGGAAAGGGTATGACGCGGGCGACCGGCTTTCCGTGCTTCGTGATGACCAGACCTTCAGGAGCGAGATGGTCGATCAGCGCGAGACAATGCTCCTTGAATTTCGTAATTCCGATCTTTTTCAACTTGTTGGCCTCGAGCGGGGATGTGACGAACACTCCTTTCGAATGGTCATATTATCTGACCACTTTGCCGGATTCGTCAATGTGTTCCTGGCGGTGGAACTCAAGCTGTTGTCTTGTAACGATATAAGAACTGACTGTTGCGGGGAGCCGCTACATCACATCCAGAAGCCACGTCTGCGGGATGCTCCCGTGGGAGAGGAGCCAGCCGTGGAAGTCCTTGAGCGATGACCCCGCGTGGGCCGTCCGGTACCGCTCGCGCAGCTCGAGCGTCTTCCCCTTGCCGAGGAGGTACGACATCGGCGTGCCCGGGCTCTGGGTGTACCAGTTGAGTTCCGTCTGCGCGCGCTGCGGCGTGAAGCCGACCTCCGTGCGGAGCATCGCCACCGCGTCGTCCACGCTCATCGCCCCGGACTGGACGCCGGCGTCGATGACGACGCGGCAGGCGCGCCAGAGCTGGTCGTTCAGGTAGGCGAGCTCGAAGACCGGCTCGGCGTACCAGCCGAGTTCCACCATCAGCTGCTCGCAGTAGAGCGTCCACCCCTCCATGAAGATGATGTGGTCGGAGAGCTTGCGGATCAGCGACGGGGCGCGGTTCGCCCAGCAGAGCTGGAGATGGTGCCCCGGATACGCCTCGTGCGCGCAGGTCGGGGCCAGCGGAAAGTGCATGGCCACGTTGGCCAGGTAGTCCTCGCGCTCCATCGACTTCGGCGGATCCGACACGTAGAAGATGCCGAGCTGGTTCCGGTCGAGCGCGCCCGGGTTGGAATAGGCGGCCGTCGGCATCACCGGGCGGAGGAAATCCGGGCAGGAGATGACGCTGCAGGTTTCCCCCGGCGGCAGTTCGAGAACCCCCTCGGACACCAGGCGGTCGCGGATCTCCGTGGTCAGCGCCTTGTACTCGGCCAGGACGTCCGGATCGCTCTCCGCGTAGCGGCGACCCGCCCGGCGGATGATGTCGCCGGGGGAGAGGTCCGGGTCGATCCTCTTCGCGAGTTCCCCCTGCCGGGCCTTCAACTCCTCGATCTGCTTCCGCCCGAACGCCGCGATCTCCTCGAGCGAATCGGAAAGCCCGTGATTCAGCCGGACGATCCCGGTGAGGTTCTCCGCGCCGATGGCCGGATCCGGGTTGAGCGGCGTCCCCTTCCGTTCCCCGATCCACGCGGCGTACCCGGCCAGCGCCTTTCCCGCCGCGTCCGCGCCCGCGGCCAGGCGCGGTTTCAGGGCCGGATGCCGCTCCGCGACACCCCGGACGAGTTCGTCGAGAAACGCGCCGCCGCTTTCGGCCGTTTCCGCGGCGAGATCCATCCACACCGCGCACGGATCGGTGATCCGCGACCGGAGCGCATCCAGGTATGCGGGCGCGGCTTCGAGACGGGCAGCCACGGCTTCGGCGGTGGCCGGGTCCGACACGTCGCGCCGCATCACCAGGTAGAACAGGCACGACACGAGTTCGTCGACCGGCTGGGCCGGGTTCGTCTTCCAGAGGTTCACGTTTTCCAGGTGATGCAGCCGGAGCTTCAGCTGCGCCTCGAACTCGCGCCGGTCGAGGATATCGCCGGCGGCGGCGCCGGCGCCCGGGGCCGGGATCTCTTCCAGCCGGTTCAGCGTGGCGCGGCAGTCGTCGACCTCGGCCCGGATCAGCGCCGCGTCCGGAGCCTCGAGGCGGCTGTCGTACTCGTAGAGGCCGACGGTGCTGCCCATGGTGGGGAATCGGTCCCACTGGCGCCTGTAGAAAGCGTCCGCGAGCGCGGACAACGGGGTGTCGCTCATCCGATCCTCCTCAACCCAGGTATCTCTTCAGCCACGCGTGCACCTCGCCGTACCAGTGGCGGGAGTTGCGCGGCTGAAGGATCCAGTGATTCTCGTCGGGATAGACGACGAGACGGGCGTCGACGCCCTTCGCCTTGTACATGCCGTACACCTCGAGTCCCTGCGTGTACGGCACCCGGTAGTCCTTTTCTCCGTGCAGGATCAGCATCGGCGTCGTGAAGCCCGTGGCGAACCGGTTCGGGCTCCAGCGGTCGATGTTCTCCAGGCCGTCCCACGGTTCGCCGCCGTAGGCCACGTGGCGCCCCTGGCTGACGTCGCTCGCGTACTGCCCGAGGAGATCGAACACGCCGGCGTGGTTCACGATGCAGGCGAAGCGGTCGGTGTGACCGGCGATCCACGTCACGAGGTAGCCGCCGTAGGAGCCGCCGGTGGCCGCCATCTTCGTTTCGTCCACGTATCCCTCGGCGATGAGCGCGTCGGTGGACGCCATGATGTCGGCAAACGGCTTGTCGCCGTGCGCCCCGAGGATCGAGGCGGCGAAGTCCTGGCCGTACGACGTGGAACCGTGGAAGTTCACCATGGCCACGATGTAGCCGGGCGCCGCGAAGAGATGCGCGTTCCAGCGCCAGTGGAAGCCGTCGCCGGAAATGCCGTGCGGGCCGCCGTGGATCATCTGGACCAGCGGCCACTTCTTCTTCGGGTCGAAGCCGGGCGGGTAGGCCACGAACATCTGGACCTGCTTTCCGTCCGCCCCCTTGAACCGCTTTTCCTCGACCAGGCCGAAATCGATTTCGGAGAGGAGCGCCGCGTTGACCCGTGTCATCTCCCTGAATTCCGAGCCGTCCGGGTTGCAGACGGCCGCCTCGGCCGGGCGGGACAGGTTCTGCACGGTGAACCACGGGCGCCCGTCGGCGGCCACCGACAGGCCGGACAGCGTGCCGCCGGTCACGAGCTTCTTCACGTCCAATCCGCCGGTGAGCGACAGCGCGAACAGGTTGACCCGCGCGTCCTCCTCGGCCAGCACGAACAGCGTCTTTCCGTCCGGGGCAAACTCCCACGCGGCGGGGGAGCGATCCCAAGCCTCGGTCAGTACGGTGTGCGTGCCCGCCTTCCGGTCGTAGCGGACGAGGCGGACCGTGTCCGCGTAGAAGAACGGATCGCGCTGCATGCCGTACACGATCGCCGCGCCGTCGGGCGTGTACCGCGGCCGCACGTCGTCGGCGGGGTTCTGCCGGGTGATGTTCTTCACCGCCCCGGCGACCGTGGCGCCGGAGGCGTCCTTCGTCACCGGCAGGAGGAAGATGTCCCAGTTCAGCCGGTGGTGCGGGGGCGTGCTCGCGTTGGCCGCCCAGGCGATCTCCGATCCGTCGGGCGCGATGTCGTACTGCCCGGTCGAGTCCATGAAGTCGAACCAGGACGTGGATTCCGGCGTCAGGTCGGTCAGCGTGCAGGTTTCCAGGTCGAGGACGAAGACGTGCGGCACCTCGCCGCCGGTGATCCAGTTGTCCCAGAAGCGGAACACCCGGTCCTCGGTGACCTTCGCCTTGACCGGCTCGGCGTCGCGGCGGGCGATGAGGTCGCGGGTTTTCGAAACGGTGGCCGGTTCGTCGCGCCCGTTCGGGGCCGGCCCGGCCGAAGATCCCGCCGCGGCCGGTGCGGGATCGCTCCCTGCCGCAGCGCCCGCCCCGGAAGGCGCCGCGCCGGGAATCGGCTCCGGCACGCCGGTGATCAGCGCCTCCATGATCACCGGGGAGAGGAACGCCAGGCGGCCGTCCGGAAACCACTGCGGGTCGTACGCGCCGAGCGGCATGTCGGTCATCTTCTGCGCTTCGCCGCCGTCGATCGACATCACGTAGACCTGCGGCTTTTCGCCGTCCCTGCGGCGGACGAACGCGATGCGCCGGCCGTCGGGGTGGAACACGGCCTGGTCGCTGGAAAACTCCTCGGCGGTGAGCGGCTGGGGCGGGCCCCCGTCCGCGGGCACCAGCATGAGGCGCGTGCGCCCCTTGTTGTCCTTCATGTCGTAGCGGCCGACGGGCACGACGGCGCCCCGTCCGTCCGGACGGGGAACCGGAGCGCCGACCCGTTTCAGGGCCCAGAGGTCGTCCGCGGTCAGCCGGCGGCGGGTTGTTGATGGCATGTCGCATCTCCGGAATGAGGATGTCGAGGGGGCGAAAAGAGGTGCCAGTGTACTCCGGTGGCCGCGGGATGGCCAGAGCGGGGTCGACCGGGTTAGTCTCCCGGAATGTCGGACACTCCCCGCGGACAACGGTTTCGCAAGGCCATACTCGGCGACATGAAGCAGGAGGAGTTCCGCCGCACCCTCCGCCGCGACCTCGACGATCTCTACAGCTTCTACCTGGATGCCGACGCCCGGAAGAAGCTGGAAGAGATGGGTCAGCTCCGCCGCTGGTTCCACCAGGTCATGTGGGTGGTCCGGAGCCTGTTGTCGCGTCTCGCCCCGGTCCGCCGCGTCGGCCTGCTCGTGGCGTTTGTTTTCCAGATCGTCGACAGCACCAGTTTTCGGATCGGCGACGCGACGATCGAAATCAATTTCCTGCCGCTCTCCTTCCTGCTCATCGTGCTCGTCCTCATGCTCGAACTGAAGGACAAGCTGCTCGCCCGCGACGAACTCGAGGTGGGGCGGGCCGTCCAGGTGGCCCTGCTGCCGGACCGGTCGCCGGACCTGTCCGGGTGGGAGTTCTGGCTCTTCACCCGCCCGGCCAACGACGTCGGCGGCGACCTCGTGGACTACCTGCCGCTCGCCGACAGCCGTCTCGGCCTGGCGCTCGGCGACGTGGCCGGCAAGGGGCTCGGCGCCGCCCTGCTCATGTCCAAGCTCCAGGCCACGCTGCGCGCCCTGGCCACCGAGCCCGGATCCCTGTCCCGGCTCGGCGCGGAGATGAACCGCATCTTCTGCCGCGACAGCCTCCCCGGCCGGTTCGCCACGCTGATCTACCTTGAACTGGAACCGGACAGCGGCCGGGTCAAGGTGCTCAATGCCGGTCACATGGCCCCGATCCACCTGAAACATTCCGGTCCGCCCGAGGTCCTGCCTCCGGTGGCACTGCCCCTCGGCGTTCTGCCGGACGCGGAATTCCAGGAGCAGACCGTGAACGTGGCGCCCGGCGAAACCCTTGTGGCGTATTCGGATGGGCTGACTGAGGCCCTCAACGTTTCCGGGGAGTTCTTCGGCGACGACCGGCTCATGAACCTGTTCCCCGGCTTCCGTGGAGCCTCCGCCGAGGGGCTGGGGAAGGGGCTCGTCGCCGCGGTCGACGCATTTGCCGGGGAGGAACGGCCGAGCGACGACCTGTCGCTGGTCGTGCTGCGGCGGAGGCCGGGAGCGGAATAGACGCCGCCCGGGGAGCAGCCGGGGAAATCGCTTGTCACCCGCAAAACGCGCACCCTATGATTCCACCCGGCCGCGGCACCCTGCAGTTTCCCTCGTTCGTTTCCAACCCTGAAGAGGAGGTCCCCATGTCCGGAAAGTTCGGAATCGCCCTGGTTGTCCTCTGCGTTCTCTTCCATCCCGGAGGAAGCGGGGCGCAGTCGTCTCCCGACTGGTCGATGAACGCCACGATCATCGAAGCCTGCAGCTGCCCGATGTTCTGCCAGTGCTACTTCAACTCGAAGCCCGCCGCCGGCCCGGGTCACTCCGGTCACGGGAGCCACTCCGGGCACGAGGGGCACGACGATCACGGCGAGGAAGCGCTGCAGCACTTCTGCCGGTTCAACAACGCGTTCCGGGTCAACAGCGGTCACTACGGATCCACGAAACTCGACGGGGTCAAGTTCTGGGTCGGCGGCGACCTCGGCGACGATTTTTCCGACGGGGAGATGGGCTGGGCCGTCCTTCATTTCGACAAGGCGATGACGAAGGAACAGCGCGACGGCGTCGCGGCGATCCTCGGTCACGTCTACCCGGTCCAGTGGACGTCGTTCGCCACCGCCGAGGGAACGATCGAGTGGAAGAACGACGGTACGGTGGCCCATGCCACGCTGGACGGGGGCAAGTCGGCGGAAGTCCGGCTGACGAAGTTCGCCGGAATGACCAGCGACCCGGTGGTGATCCACAATCTCAAGTACTGGGGCGTTCCCCGGAACGACGGCTTCGTCCTGATGCCCAACGACGTGCAGGCCTACCGGCTCGGCGACAAGTCGTTCGAGTTCAAGGGGACGAACGGGTTCATGATCACGTTCGACATCAGTTCGAAGGACACGGCGGCCCCCGGAAAGGGCTGATCCCTGCTCCCCCCGGCGGCCCGGAGCCGCCGGGGGGCACCATCCGCCGGCGGCCGGCACAGCCGGATCGTCTTCTGGGCCCGCGGCCCCGGCGCCCGCTGCCCCGGCGCCCGCTGCTGGTCCTGGAATCCGCTCGACACCCTTTCGGCAAACCGCTACTACCCGACGAACCTTCCGCTCGGCGACGGACGGGAGCCGGTCGGTCAAGCTCGTCCGTTCCGGCGACTAGAGGACCGGGCCGCCGGCCGCGGACAGTCCGCCCGCGGAGCCCGTGACGGTCGGGTCGGGTTCGTTGTCCTCCCCCCCCCAGGCATCGCGGCCGAAACTGTCTCTCGGTCGTGATCTCCAGGCAGGCACTCCCTCACGATTCGATCGCAGGTCTCATCTTGTTCACCGTGCGCCAGTTACACCGCATCAAGGTGCATCTGCGATGAAAGATCCATCCAATTGGCATGTTCTGCTTCCCGAAGACGCATTTGGCTGTGTCGAGTCTTCGCTCAGGGAAGAGTCCGACCTCAGACCCATTACAGGAGGAGGTATGCAGCGATGAAGAAAAGTGCCAGACGCAAGACGGGATCGGATATGGAGAGACGGGAGTTTCTCGCAAGGATGGGGGCATACGCAGCTGCGGCCTCCTCTCTGGGCGTGGTGTCCGGACTTCTTTCGTCCGCCTCGGGACAGGTAAAAGTGCCTACCGGCACAATCACGACTCTGCCGACGGGCATCGATCCCAGACGAGCACAGATTCTCACCAAGAGTCACTATCTTGCCCAGGCTCAGATCAGCCAGGCGGCGCGCTTCCCGATGGGCAGCGGATTCATCGACCTGGGTCTTCTGACGGACCAGTTCGTCGGAATCGTGGGCGAATACCCTCTTTCGGACAGTCAGGCGCGTACTCTGGGAGTCAAGACGGAGGTCGTGGAGATCTGCATCGGCGCCCTTGCCACAGGGACTGCCGGCATGAAGGCGATCCAGAGTGCGTTCGCCCGTTACCGGACGCCCACAACCATCTCGAGTTCCGCGCACTTCTGCGCCATGACGGTGCGCAGGAGAGTCACCACGGCCACGGACAGGCTGAGTCTCGCGAAACAGTTCCCGGTTGCGGAGTCCATGACCATGATCATCGGGCTCTTCGCGGACAAGACCGGAATGACGGCCTACCTGATGCCACCCACATATACCTCCAGGAAGTCGAAGCTCAGGGTCAGGCCGCCGATTCTCACGATCAAGAAGATCGGAGCCGCAGCGGAAGGAGGCGCGACGGAACCGCCACCCGCGGAAGTGGCCCCCCCCTTGCCTCCACCGGCGCCGATACCGGAAGAGGCCGACTTCACGCAGTGCTTCGCGGCCTGCGCGGCAGGGTTCTTTGTCCTGATGATCGGCACATCGCTTCTCACCGGGCTGGGTGGTACGTGCGTTGCGGCCATAGGCGCTCTGGCTCCGAGCGCAGGCCTGAGTGGCATCCTTGCCATTCCGTCCTGCATAGCCTCGATCGCCCTGCTTCTCGCTCCGATCGTGATCTGCGCGGGCGCGTGTGGGGTCGACCTGGCTACGTAAACAGGCATCGCAAGGCTCGAACGAGCAGAACAGGACACTCCCCTCAATGGATGTCGGCGGTCCACGAGGCGGTTTGCCTCGTGGACCGAGAGCTGTTCATCCCGTTCTTCAACGACGATCCTGGTTCTTGGCCTCTTCGTGAGGCAGGGACAGAAAGACGACACGATGCGTTCCGGTTCAAACAGCTTCCCCGCTTCAATAATCCTCATGGCGAGCATCCTTTGGCTGTGCATCGCCGGATGCGCCGCTCACAGTCGATCTGCCTTCAGCAACCGCCCTCCGGACGCAACGTACAAACAACGGATCATGAAGGCGTTCTTGAACAACAAGCCTGATGATGCCAGAGAACTCGTGGCGTCCCTGCTGAGGTCCCAGCCGCGGAACGGGTATCTCCATTTGCTGAATGCCCTGTCGTACCAGTTGGAGGCGAGTTCACAACAGTCACTGGACCTGGCAAAGGTCGGATATGGCGCCGCCGTCGCATTTGCACCCGAATATTTCTGGTCTCACTATCTTGCCGGAGCCGTTTCGATGGATCTCCAGAATTGCGACGAAGCCGCGGAGCGGTTTTCAGCCGCAATCCTCGACGACCCGGGCAGACCCGAAGGATACGTGGGCCTTGCCGTCTCCGCATATTGTGCCGGCGAGCTCGAAATCGCGAGTGCCGCCGCGGATCGTGCAATGGCCCTGGGACCGGCGAACCCGGTCGCGACGAGGACGGCCGCCTACATTGCGGCCTCCCGGGGGGATCGTACACGCGTGGATGCGCTCATGGATCACTCCGGGATGGTTTCCGCTTCCGAAAGCAACCTCGAAGGAGACCGCGACCGCCTGATCCAGCTCGTGCGGGCATCGGATCTCGCATCTGTACAGGACTCATTGGAACAGGACATCCCGGGATCGCATCAACCACAGGAGCCGACCACTCCCGCGTCCGGTGAGAGCACGAATCAGGTCATGGTCGAGGTAGCTCTGCTGTTGAACCAGAACTCGACCGCTTCCAGTACGGGAATCAACCTTCTGGATGGATTGACGGCTCAGTTCGCAACTTCGCTTCAGACAGAGCAGCGGGTGCTGACGAACACACCGAAAACGATCGCCCGCACCTTCACCAATGCGATCTCGATGCCCGCGATGACTTACAGTCTGAATCTGTTCAACACGACAAGCGACTATTACCGGGTGGTGGCGCGTCCCGCCCTGGTCGCTTATGTCAACCGCGAGTCGGAGTTCTTCATCGGTCGAACCGTCACTGTCGGAGTAAGCGGAATAAACATCGGCCTGCTTCAACCGATCGACGTGGGTACGTCCGTAAAGCTGACGCCTCTGTCGATCACGTCCAGAAGCGCCCGGTTCAAAGTGGACGTCACGCGGTCGTTCTTTGGACAGGAGACCGGAGGAACGTTTTCGCAATCGCTGACAACGTTCAAGCAGATGGTGGGTGCGACGGCCGAGGTTCAATTCGGAACGACACTGATTCTTTCCAGTCTGTACGAAGGTGTCGAAGTGGGCGGAGCATCGAAAACGCCGATTCTCGGAGACATTCCCATCCTGAACTGGTTCTTCAAGGCGCGAATGAAGGCGGAGCGTCGGGATGTGGCACTTGTTCTCCTGACTCCCACACTGCCCGGTGCGATCGAGACCGGGACGGGTGAATTCGGGGATGAAACGCTGAAGCGCCTGCTTCATTTGTGGAGGGACGGCGTCGGTCCCGCGTCGGACATGGACGCCATAATCGATACCTTGAACGATGGACGCAGGGGACGGAAGCTTCATCGAGGCAACGTGGGCGACTTGAGAGTGCCGTCCACCCAGGATCAGGCGATTGTCCGGACCGTGGTGCAGGAGACTCTGGAGCGACTGCGTTGATCGTCAACCCGCGACAGGGCCTGGGCGCCTTGCGTCTGCAGGTGATCCGGCCCTTCGCTCTTTATCGTGGACCTGCTTGGGGCCAAGGAGGTGTCAAATGAAAACCGTTCTGCTGATGACGATGGTGTTGTTGATTTTTGTGTCGTCGACGGCATCAGCAAGGTCGTACATACTGACCAACGTCAGGATCCAGTGTGTCACCCAGTGCGACGCAGTCGGTAGCGATGCGGTCTTTGTAACCATCCCTTCATCAAACAAGACTTCCTTTACACAACTCTTCAAGCGCGGGGACATCAAGTCCTATCCCGAAATCGGCGTGGGCACGAACGGGTCGGCGACCACGACCTGGTTTGTGGTAATCGGGGACAGGGTCAACGTTTTCGAGAAGGATCTTCTGGATCCCAACGATTTGATCAAGCAGATCACCATTACGACGACGAATGCAAATGGACAACCCCAGGTCGTCACGGGCATCAACGGAACCGGAAAGTACAATATCTTCTTCACCATCAGGGTGATCTGAACCGAAAGTTGTCCTCCGCCGCCGCGCGATCCGCGACCGAATCCTACTTCTTGAGCGTGGCCGCGCCCGCCGCGGACAGCCCCTGCGCCCCGGCCGTTCCGGCCCGGCCGGGCTCGTCGTCCTCGACCGGCTTCGCCGCCGTGAACCGGGCGAGCAGCGTGTAGACGACCGGCACGAGGACGAGCGTCAGGAACGTCGAAAAGAGCATGCCGCCGACGACCGCGATGCCGAGCGGCCGCCGTGCCTCGCCGCCGGCGCCGAGGCCGATGGCGATCGGCAGGATGCCGAAGATCGTCGAGAAGCTCGTCATGAGGATCGGCCGAAGCCGGATGCGCGACGCCTCGACGACCGCCTCCATGAGTTCCATCCCGCGGGCCCGGAGCTGGTTCGCGTACTCCACGATCAGGATGCTGTTCTTCGTCACCAGGCCGATGAGCATGATCAGCCCGATCTGCGAGTAGATGTTCAGCGTCTGCTTGAGGAGGAACAGCGAGGCGATCGCCCCGACCACCGCCAGCGGCACCGAGAGGAGGATCGTCAGCGGGTGGATGAAGCTCTCGAACTGGGCTGCGAGGACCAGGAAGATGAACGCGATCGCGAGAAGGAACATGAAGTAGAGCGTGCTGCTCGAATCGCGGTACTCGCGCGACTGCCCGTCGAGGTCGGTCTTGATGCCGGCCGGCAACTTTTCCCGGACGATCCGGTCGAGGTCGTCGAGAGCCGTGCCGAGCGTCACACCGGGGGCGAGGTTCGCGGTCAGCGTGGCCGAACGGACCCGGTTGAAGTGGTTCAGCTCCTTCGGTCCCACCGTTTCCCGGACCCGGACCACGTTGGCCAGCTGGACCAGCCCGCCGGTCCCGCGGACGTAGATGCCGTCGATCGCGTCGGGCGTGCTGCGGTCGGAAGGCTTGAGCTGCGCGATCACGTCGTACTGCTTCGAGCCGCGCTTGAAGTTCGTGACGACGCGGCCGCCGAGGAACGACTCCAGCGTGGCCCCGATGTCGGTGACGGACACGCCGAGCCCGGCGGCGCGCTCGCGGTCGATCTCGATGTCGAGCTGCGGCTTGTTCAGGCGCAGGTCGGAATCCAGGTTGATGAGGTAGCCGAGTTTCTGCCCCTCGGCCATCATGATCCCCACGGCCTCCTGCAGTTCGTCGTAGGTTTCGGCCTGGAGCACGTACTCCACCGGCGACGACGAGAAGCGCCCGCCGAGGCTCGGGGGGTTGATCACGAACGCCAGCACTCCGGGGATGGAAAAGAGCTGGGGAAACAGTTCCTGCACGAGCTGCTGCTGCGACTTCTCCCGCTCCTTCTTCGGCTTGAGCCGGAGGAAGATGAATCCGTTCGTGACCCGTCCGGGTCCGCCGAAGCCGAGGCCGGTGGCGGTGAACAGCCCCTGACGCTCCGGCAGGGGAAGCAGCCGGCTTTCCACGTCCCGCATGTAGCGGTCGGTGTACTCGAGCGTGGATCCCTCGGGCGCCAGCACGATCCCGAACGCGATGCTGCGGTCCTCGGTGGGCACGAGCTCGCGGGGGAGCATCCGGAAGACGAAGGCGGCCCCGGCGAGCAGGAGGATCGCGCCGAGGATGGCCAGGGCGCGGTGCCTGAGGAACGCCTCGAGCAGCCCCTTGTAGACCCGGTCCAGCCCTTCGAAGAACGCGTCGAACGCTCGGGACGCCGCGTTCGTCGACGTTCCGTGCAGCGGTTTCAGAATGCGCGACGACAGCATCGGCGTGAGCGTCAGGGCCACGAAGCTGGAGATGAGCACCGCCACGGCCACGCAGAGCCCGAACTCGTTGAACAGCCGCCCGACGGTGCCGGTGAGAAACGCCACCGGGATGAACACGGCCACCAGCGCCACCGTGGTGGCGATGACCGCGAAGCCGATTTCGTGGGACCCGTCGAAGGCGGCCTGGCGCCGCGATTTCCCCATCTCCATGTGCCGGTAGATGTTTTCGAGAACGACGATGGCGTCGTCCACGACGAGGCCGATGGCCAGCACCAGCGCCAGCAGCGTCAGGATGTTGATGGTGAACCCCATGAAGTAGGCCACCGCGAACGTGCCGATGATCGAGGTGGGGATGGCCAGGGTGGGGATGATCGTGGCCCGCAGGCTCTTCAGGAACACGAGGATGACGAGGATGACCAGGAAGATCGCGATGAAGATCGTCTGGCCGACCTCGTTGACCGACTCGACGATGAACGTGGAGGAGTCGTAGGCTACGTCGATCTTCATCCCCGGCTTGAGGAACCGGGACAGTTCCGGGATCGAGCCGGTGACTGCCTCCGCCACGTCGATCGTCGAGGACTTGCTCTGCTTGACGATGCCGAGTCCGATGGAGGGAACCCCGTTGTAGCGGGTCAGGGTGCGGTCGTCCTCGGCGCCCACGTCCACGGTGGCCACGTCGGACAGGCGGACGAGATCATCCCCCTTCTGCGAGACGATGATCGCGCCGAATTCCTCCGGGGTGGTGAGGTCGCCGCGGGTCCGGACCGCGAACTCCCGCTCCGCCCCCTCGACGCGACCGCCGGGGATCTCCGCGTTCTCCGAGCGGATCGCCGCCTCCACGTCCTGCACGGTGAGCCGCTGCGCCGCCATCCGGGCGGGGTCGAGCCACACGCGCATGGCGTAGCGGCGCTCGCCGCCGATGAACACGCTGGCCACGCCGGGCAGCCGCTGGATCCGCTCCTTGAGAGTCAGGTCGGCCAGCTCGGACAGCTCGAGCGTGGAGTGGCGGTCGCTGGACAGCGCCAGCCAGACGATAGGCTGGGCGTTCACATCGACCTTCGCGATGATCGGGTCGTCGGCCTCGCGGGGGAGCTGGCCGCGGATGCGCGACACGCGGTCGCGCACGTCGTTGGCCGCCTCGTCCACGTCGCGCTTCAGTTCGAACTGGATCGTGACGCTCGATCCCTGCTCCTGGCTGGACGAGCTGATCGTCTTGACCCCTTCCAGCGTGGCGAACTGCTCCTCGAGCACGTCGGTGATCTCCGTCTCCACGACCTGGGGGGACGCGCCACGGTAGAACGTGTTCACCGAGACGATCGGAGGATCCACGTCGGGGTATTCGCGCACCGGAAGGCGGGAGAACGCGATGACGCCGAACAGGACGATCGCCAGGCTCATCACCGTGGCGAAGACCGGACGCTTGATGGAGAGTTCGCTGATTTTCACCGGTGACCGCCCTTTCCGCCGGCGACCGTTTCCGCGGGGGCCGGCGCGGAATCGGCGGACGCCGCCACGGCGGAGCCGGTCGCGCCGGCTCCGTTCATGGACTCGCCGGACGCTCCGGGCGCCGCCCCGGTTTCGCCGGAGGCTCCGGGCGCACCGGCTCCATCCTGGGCGGCCGCGGCGGGACCGCCGCCCCCCGGTCCGCCGGGGCCTTCACCGCCGACCGGCATGACCTTCGCGCCCGGATACAGCTTCTGGTGCCCGGCCCGGACGACCGTGGCTCCGGCGGTCAGGCCGTCCACCACTTCCACGGTGGCCGCGGTCCGCGTGCCGAGGCTCACCGGGCTCATGGCCACGGAGCTGTCCGCCCCGACCACGTATACGAAGGACTGGTTTCCCTGGACGAACACGGCCTCCGCGGGAACGGTGACGGCGTTGTCGCGGCGGGCGAGGATCACCTCGACGTCCGCGGACATGCCCGGCCGGAACAGCCCGTCCGGGTTGTCCGCGCGCGCCATGATCCGGGCGCTGCGCGTTTCGGCGTCGAGCACCGGCTCGATGACGTCGATGGTTCCGGCAAGAGTCCGTCCCGGGAACGCCGGCGCGGACATCGTGACCTCGGCACCCTTGTTCAGGGCCTTGAGATAGCGCTCGGGCGCGGCGAACGTCACCTTGAGCTTTTCCACCTGGGCCAGGTCGGTGAGCACCTCGCCGGCGCGCACGTAGGCGCCGACGCTGACCTTCTTGGCGCCGACGATTCCGGCAAACGGCGCCGTGACCCGCG
This sequence comes from uncultured bacterium, assembly GCA_964596775.1. Taxonomy (GTDB): domain Bacteria; phylum Eisenbacteria; class RBG-16-71-46; order JABDJR01; family JAWXBZ01; genus CAZQVN01. The sequence continues at coordinate 29,302 of CAZQVN010000009.1, read as the reverse complement.
TCCGGGCGAGGCGGACCCGCGCGAGATCGAGATCCGCTTCGGCCACCTTGAGCGCGGAGCTCACGTTGTCCAGCTCCTGCTGCGCCACCGCGCCCTTTTCGATCAGCGCCTTCACGCGGGTGTGATTGATGCGGCTCTGCTCGAGGACCGCTTCGGCGCGGGCCAGCTGCGCCTTGAGTTCCTCGTCGTCGAGCTGCACGAGGAGCGCGCCGCGGTTCACCCGCGATCCCTCCGCGAACGGCAGCCGCGTCACGATCGCGTCGATTTCGGAGACGACCGTGATCAGTTCGCCGGCTTCGATCGTTCCGACCGCCGCGAAGCGGTCGACGACCGGCTCGTTGCGGGCGGGAGCCGTTTCGACCGGCGTGGGGGGCATGGCAAATCCGCCTCCGCCCGCGCCGGCGGTATCGTTCTTCCCGGCGCATCCCGCGAGCAGCGCGCAGGCCAGGGCAAGGACTCCGGAAGCGGCGGAGCTCCGGAAAAGGGGACCGGACATCGTCATGAGTTCAGCACCTCGCATGGGTAAGTTTGGACGGGGAGTGAATCTATCATGGGAGGGCGCCAATCGGCATCTTCCAAGACGTAAAAAACATGTAAAGTTGATTTTTCACCGATACCGGCTGGGGTAGGGCGCCCCCGTAAGCTCAGTCCCGTGGGTGCGCCCCGGCCATCCCGGGTTCACAGCTCCCTGGGGGCGGCACCGGCACCCCCGGGTCACAGCCCCAGGAGGGCCCGGGCGATCGTGAAGTAGAGGACGACCCCGGTCACGTCGACCAGGGAGGCGATGAACGGGGCGGACATCAGCGCCGGGTCCAGCCCCAGCCTCTTGAGGAGCAGCGGGAATGCGGCGCCGACGACGCAGCCGCTGACCACGACCGCCGAGATCGTCAGCCCGACGACAAGGGCCAGCGACACCGGGTTACCTCCCCAGACCAAAACACGGAGCAGTCCGACCGCCCCGAGCGTGGCGCCGAGCACGAGCCCCATGCCGAGTTCCCGGAGGATCACGGAGAGGAATTGCCGGAGCCGGATCTCGCCGGTGGCCAGCGCCCGGATGACGAGCGTGGCGGTCTGGCTCCCGGAGTTGCCCCCGGTGGAGATGATCAGCGGAATGAACACGACGAGCGCGATCATCTCGGTGAGGACCCCCTCGTAGTGCTGGAGCGCGCTGGCGGTGAGCAACTCGCCGAAGAAGAGCACGATGAGCCACACGACCCGCTTCCGCATCAGGTTCCAGAACCCGATCGTGAGATAGGGCTCGTCGATCGGCTGCACCGCCCCCATCTTCTGGGCGTCCTCGGTGCCTTCCTCCACGAGCACGTCGATGATGTCGTCGACGGTCACGATCCCGAGCATGCGGTTGTCGGCGTCGACCACCGGGAGCGCCAGCAGGTCGTACCGGGCGATCAGGCGGGCCGTTTCCTCCTGGTCCAGGTCGGGCGCCGCGGTGACCACCTGCGTGATCATGATGTCCGACAGCCGGGCCATCGGATCCGCCGCCAGGAGTTCGCGGAGCGACACGACCCCCGCCAGCCGTCCGCCGCCGTCGATGACGTAGATGTTGTAGATCGTTTCCCGGTCCTGGGCCGCGGCGCGGACCAGGGCCAGCGCGTGATCGGCCCGGGTGGCCTGCGGCAGCGTCACGAACAGCGGCGTCATCAGGCCGCCGGCGGTGTGCTCCTGGTACTGGAGGAGGATCTGCGCCTCCCGGCGCTGGGGCAGCGCGATCCGGGCGAGGATCGCGGCGGCCGGCTCGGGATCGAGGTCGGCGAGCACGTCGGCGCGGTCGTCGGGCATCATTGCCCCGACGATGCGGGCCGCCCGGTCCGGATCGAGTGCGGTGACCAGCCGGGCCCGGACCGTGTTCTCGACATGCTCGGCCACGTCCGCCGCCCGGTCCACCGGGAGCGCCCCGAAGAAGACCGGAACCTCCTCGGCGTCCAGGCGGGCCACCATGTCCGCGAGGTCGGCCGGGTGGCAGTCCTCCACGGCTTCCGCGAGATCCTCCGGATAGACGCGGAGGATCTCCCGCACCTCCGGAAAGAGCAGTTCCGCCGTGTGCGGGTTCGGTTCGCGGGTGGGGGTCACCGGGAACTCCGCTTCTAGAAACCGGCGGAGAAGAACAGGCTGTTCAGGAACAGCCGGTTCAGGCCGTACCAGAAGACGCGGAAGTTCGGATCCTCGTTGTAGAGGATCACGCTGCCGCGCCCCAGGCGCTCGACCACGAGAAACGGGGTTTCCGCGACCCGGTCCTCGTTTTCCCGCGAGATGTATCCGGAAACGCGCGGCGCGCGCGGGTAGTAGCCGACGTTCATGCCGGGATCACCCGGTTCGAAGATCACTGAACCGGTCTTGAGGATCCGCGCCTCCCCCTCGTAGCCGTAGGACAGGGGATGGGCCGGGTCGAGAACGACGCGGAGGATCGTCCCCGGAATCCGCTTCAGGCGGTTTTCCCGTTCGCGCTGCTCGATCGTGGCGAGTTTCCGCGCGATCTCCGCATCGCGATCCTCCTCGTCCTCCTCCTCGTCGTCCTCGTCCTCGTCGGACTTGAGGTGCACGGACGCGAGCCCGGCGTGGTCGCGGGTGGCCCAGGCCGCGCCGCCGCGCAGCCCGGTGAACACGCCCCCCGCGCGGACCCACCGGCTCAGCCGGTCGATCGTCAGGCTGTCGAGCGCCGAGGCGTAGCTCGACCCGTCCCCCGATTCGTCGTCGGGAAAGATCAGGACGTTGAATCGGGACAGGTCGGTCGAGGCGAGCGTCGCCAGCGGGAGCAGGGTGACCGGAATCTCGTACTGCCGGTCGAGGAGAAACCAGACGGAGCCGAACGACGTGGGATCCACCCCCTCGCCGCAGACCACCGCGGCCCTCGGAGTCCGGAGCGACACCATCCGGTCGGAACCGAGATCGATGCCGCTCGAGGTCCAGGAGGAGCCGGCGGTGTACACGGACACGCCCGTCTCGCGGGCCATCCGGTCGATCATCGCCCCCAGCGAATCCGGGTTTCCGGTCCGGGGGAGGACGATCGTGCCCCGCTCGAACGGCCGGCCGTCGCTCTCGAACGTCCGGGTGGCAAAGGAGCCGCGGACCCCCTCGGCCAAGAGCCGGTTCAGGAGGCGCGGCGCCGCGTTGGCGGTCCACGGGATGATCCAGGCCACGGCCGGCCCCTCTCCGACCACGCCCCCCGCCGGCGCCTCGGCGCGGGTGACCCGGTCGCGGCGTCCGGACGGCTCGCGATCCGAGGTGAAGGCCTCGACGCCGTAGGCCAGCGGCAGCGACCAGGCGGTGATGTCGTAGAACAGCGTGTCGGGAAGCGCGGCTTCCGGTTCGAGCAGGGCATTGACGAGCGCGCGCAGCGGCTGGCGCACCGGGATCACGTACGTACCGGCGGGGAAGCGGGTCGCCCGCGCCGGCCGGCCATCGTAGTCGCGGGCGCCGGGCACGTTCAGCGACTCCATGGCCCGCTCGACGATCGCTCCGTGGTCGATCAGCAGGTTGACGAGTTCGGCGATCCGGTGCGGATCGGACCCCGGGGGAATGAGATAGGCGGCCGGTCCGGACAGCGGCGCCGAAATCGCCTCGGAGAAGAACGCGTAGTAGTCCATCAGCCGCGGCATGCGTTCCGCGCGGGCGGTGGACAGCGTGGCCATCGAGGACGCGAAGTGGCGCGTCAGGCGGTCGCGCAGCGTGAGCAGGGATCCGTCCCGGCGCTCGATGACCAGCCCGGCCCGTCCGTGGCCGGCCTGTTCGTAGGTCATGCCGGTGGCTCCCTGGAACGTCGGCCAGGTGTCGCCGTAGCCCGGGTAGTACATGTCGAACTCCTCCGACGTGTAGAACGGCCACCCGTGCCGGTCGAACGCCTCCGCGTTGCCCCGGCCGAAGCGCTCTCCCCAGAACCGGGTCTGCGCCGGCAGGTTTTCGTTGAACGGCTCCGCGGCGGGGAAGAAGAAGTAGGACGAGGAGTAGCTCATCTCGTGAAAGTCCACGTGCACCTGGGGGCGCCATTCGAGGTATGCCGCTTCGCGCGTCCGCGTTTCGACCTGCGTGCGCCAGGCCCAGTCGCGGTTCAGGTCGAACAGGTAGTGGTTGTAGCGCCCCCCCGGCCAGTCCTGAACATGTTCCCAGCCGGCGGGATTCGGGTCGGGTTTCGATCCGGTCGACCGGGCGAACCCCGCCGCGTAGCGATCGCGCCCGTCGGGATTCAGGCAGGGGTCGATGACGACCACCAGGCTGTCCAGCAGGGCCGCCGACGAACTCCCCGCGGCGAGCTGCCAGGCCACCTGCATCGCGGTTTCCGTGCCCGACGCCTCGTCGCCGTGAACCGTGTAGGACAGCCAGACGATGAGCGGTGCCCGCTCGGCAATGGCCCGGGCCTCGGCGCGGCTCGTGCGCCCCGCGTCGTACAGGCGGGCGTTGTCGGCGCGGATGGCGTCGAGGCGGGCCAGGTTGGCTTCGGAGGAGATGAGCAGCGTGCCGAGCGGCCGCCCTTCGTATGTGGATCCGTATTCCGTCCACACCGCCTTCGGGCTGGCCGCGGCCAGGGCGCGGCAGTACTCGACGACCCGGTGGTGCGGCGTGAACTGCGCGCCGGCCGGGTAGCCGAGAAACGCCTCGGGACTCGGGAGGGCGGCGTCATGGGGTTCGTTGAGAAGCAGCGGATCGTCCGCGGATCCCGGAGCGGCGGACAGGGGGCCGGGAGCGGCCAGGACGGCGCAGGTCAGGCACAGGGCGGTCAGGGTTGTCCGAATGATCCGGTTCATGAAGGGCTCCATGTGGTTTCGATCGGCCGGCGCGGTGGCGCCGTGCCGGGGAAGTTACCCGATCACTCGGTGAACCGCCACATGGAGATGTGTCCGATGCAGCCGTCCCCGGTGTTCCGGACCAGCGTTCCGCGGACGGACAATTCCCGGTCGAGGTCGCGGGCCAGCGGGCCGAACCGGGTCGGGACCTCCTGCGTCCACTGGCGGTCCCCGAGGAGGATCACCGTGGGGCGGAACGCCTCCACCGCCGTGAGCGTGGCGCCGCGGCTGAATTCGTGAAACGGTCGGGGCCAGGCGGCCCACCAGGTGACGAACGTTCCGGCGATGCGATCCCCCGGTTCGAGGCTCGCTTCGATCTCCGCGAACACGGTCCGGAAATCGCACCCGCGGTTCCGGTGGAGGAGTCCCCCTTCCACCGCGGCGCCGGAGAGGATCAGGACGCCCACGGCCAGCGCGGATCGCAAGCCGCGGGTGCGCCGCCACCAGTCGGCGGCCAGGAGCGCCAGGAAAGGCACCAGCGGAACGAAATAGAGCAGCGTCTTGTTCGGCAGGAACAACAGGCAGGTCAGTCCCACTCCCAGGGGGAGCAGCATCGTCTTCGTGAACGCGTGCCGCACGCCGGCCACCGCCGCGATCAGCACCGCGAGCGACGCCAGCGCGGCCGGCGCCCGGAACGGCCAGGGATAGAACCCCGCGTAACGCGACCACTCGCGGAGCATCGGCGGTCCGTGCGACGTGTCGAGATGAAACGCGTTCTGCCCCTTCAGATTCGCAAACCCGGTCGCCGCGTCGCCGAGACAGTAGAGGACATAGGGGACGCAGAGGAGCAGCGCGACGCCGAGAGCCGTCCATGGCCCGCGGGTGCGGAACGCCGCGGGGCCGCCGCGCACCAGCAGCACGGCCACCGCGCCGGCGCAGAAGAGCACCGCGTTCGGGTGAACGTTCACGAGCACTCCGGCCAGCGCTCCGCAGATCAGCCACCCGCCGAGGGACCGGCGCCCCGCCGGTTCGGACCGGTCCAGGGTGCGGTCGAGCGCCGCGATCAGGGCGAATCCGGCCAGGGCCATCAGCGACTCGAAGCGCACCGTCCGGAACGCCTTCCAGGCGAACGGTTCGCAGAGGAGGACGAGACCGGCCAGGAACGCCGCGGTCGGCCCGATCCGCCGCCGGCCGTACTCGAAGACGAGAATCAGCGTCAGGAGGCCGAACAGTCCGTTCAGCAGGCGGGCGTTCACCAGGTCGACGGAAAATAGGGTGAACCACCCACCCAGCAGGTAAAAGTAGAGCGGGGGCATCCAGTACAGCCTGTCGTTGAAGTGGTAAAGCGTTCCGTGTGACGGGTTTCCGGGAGGCTGGCCGGTCGAGATCACCGCGGCCACCTCGGCGATCCACCCCTCGTCGACCCACGGGGCGGGGTAGGAACTGAGCCCGTACAGGTTACCCACTATAAAGAGGAGAACGAGGATCAGCAGCCCGGCCCGGTTGAAAAACGGGTCGGAGCGCGGGGCGGCCGGGGGCTCGTAGTCGGTTGCGGTCAAAAAAGATCCTGTAGTCGCACTTATCCGCGAAAAAAAGCTTGCTTCGGTTTCGACGAACGCTTAGTTTGTGGCAACGGGTGGTGGGTCAGCCCACTTACCCCCTGATTTTGGTAGATCGAGGATCGTTTACCCATATCGGTCAATGCGCGGGGACCGAAGATGGCCGAAGAAGAATACACCTTTCGAGGCACTGTTCCCTGTGCCGTGGACCAGAAGCGTCGGCTTACCGTGCCGGCGCGGTTTGCTAAAGCCCTGACCCCCCGGGCCAAGCGAACACTTGTGGCAGTCCGCGGGCAGGGAAAGTGCCTCGATGTTTATGCGCTCGATCACTGGCAGATCATGGAAGAGAAGATCAGGACGACGAGCTTCAGCGATCCCGCCACGCGCAAGGGAATCCGGCGCTGGATGGCCACGATGGAAGAGATGGTCATGGACAACCAGGGGCGCGTGACGCTCTCCACGCTTCAGATGGAGGACGTGGGGATCGACGTCAAGTCGCAGGTCGTCGTGTACGGAGCGCTCGATCATCTCGAAATCTACAGCCTCGAGAACTGGAAGGACTTCCTCGACGACCGGAACATCATCTCGATCGAAGAGACGCATGACCGGCTCGAGGACGTCAAGATGCTGGCGAACCAGGAAGTGGCCCGGTTACGGAACGGGTCGACGCCTCCTGACGAAGAAACATAGCACGAATGGAATGAAAAGGGATCCCGCCGACCGTTTGATGGAAGGGTCGACTCCCAGCGGCCCGGACCTTCGATTCAGGGCGGCGGCCGGCGGGATCGGTTACCGGAATTGAAACGTCATCAGCCGGTGATGGCCCGGGAGGTCGTGGGACTTCTCGTCGCCTCGCCCGATGACCGGATCTGTGACGCGACGGTGGGGTCGGGTGGGCACGCCGCGGTCATTCTCGAAGCTCTCGGACCGCGAGGCTTTCTGATCGGGCTCGACCGGGATGCCCGCGCCCTGGAGAGGACGCGGGCCAACCTGGCCGGGCACGGCGAACGGTTCGTTCTCCAGGCCTCCAACTTCAGGGACATGAGACAGGCCGTTCTCCCGTTCGCGCCGGAAGGCGTGGACGGCGTGCTTCTGGATCTCGGCGTTTCCTCGGAGCAGCTGGATGATCCCGGCGCGGGATTCTCGTTCCAGTCCGCGGGACCGCTGTCCATGTCCATGGAACCGGGGCGTCGCCCGGATGCGCGGGACCTGCTGAACACGGCGGATGAAGAGGAACTGGCCCGGATTCTCAAGGAAAACGGGGATGTCCGGGGCGCGCGGCGGGTGGCGCGGGCGATCGTCCGGGCCCGTCCGCTGGACACGACCGCGGATCTGTCCGGGGCGGCATCGAAGGGCGGGGCGGGGCGGCCGGAGGATCTGGCCCGCGTGTTCCAGGCGGTGCGGATCGCGGTCAACGACGAGTTCGGGGCGCTGAAGGCGGCGCTCGAGGGGTTGTACGACATGGTCAGGCCGGGAGGGCGGGTCGTCGTCCTGTCCTACCACTCGGGGGAGGATCGGATCGTCAAGCGGTTCTTCTCCCCGGTGACCATGGGGAAACCGATGCCATGGCCGGCGGCCGACACGCCGGCGCCGTGGCGTCTGTTGACGCGGGGTGCGGTGACTCCTTCGCAGGAGGAGTTGGCCGAAAACAGTCGGAGCAGGAGCGCGCGTCTGCGCGCGGCGAGGAGGGAAGGCGGATGAAGCGGGATCGTCGGGGTGGCAGGCGCGGGGGCGATCACCTGTTCGGAGTGCGGCGCACGGTTCTCGGAGCCGTACTGGGCATGTCGCTCGTGGCCGTGGGGGCCATGGGCATGGTCTGGCTCAATGTGCAGTTCACGTCCACGTGGCTCCGCTATGAGCGGGCCCGGCACGACAACGAAAACCTCCTGTCCGATCTGAATTCCAACCGGCTGAAGCTCCTGAACAAGGTGCGTCTCAGCGATCTCGATCCGTCGGCGCGGGAGCGCCTGGGGATGATGGAGCCGTCCGTGGCCGACATGCATCTCGTCCGCTTCCATCCCGCGCTGGAACAGAACGCCGAAGTCGCCGCCGGGCTCATCGACCGCATCGCTCCGCCCGTTTCCGCCGCCACCGACTGGACCGTGTCCGGTTCCCGCCGTGGCGCCCAGGTCGAAGGACGCAGGTGAGTTCCGCCGCCTCCGGAAGCCGGGCCCGGCTCCGGATCCTCGGGCGGGTCGGGCTGATCCTGTTTGCCGTGGTGACGATACGGCTGAGCTGGATCCAGATCGTCGAGCACGACAGGCACCTGGCCACGAGCCGCAAGCAGCACAAGGAACGGGTGCGTTATCTCCCCCACCGGGGCCGCATTCTCGACCGCAACGGAACGCCGCTGGCCTACTCGCTGGACAACCCGACCGTCGTGGCCGAACCGGCCCGCCTCAAGGATCCGGCCTACCGCCTGATGGTGGCCCAGCGCCTGTCCCCGATGCTCGGCATGACGGTCAAGGAACTCGACCGCTCGATGACGAAGTCGATGCCGACCGTCGAGCTGAACAAGAAGCCGGTGCCCCTCGAGATCGAGGAGTTCGAGGCGCTCGACCTCGACGGGATCCGCATGGACATGCAGCCGAAGCGGTTCTATCCGCTCGGTGCCGGCGCCGCCCACGTGACCGGTTTCGTCGGGATCGACCAGGACGGCATCGAGAGCACGGAAAAGACGTTCGATCACGAGCTCCGCGGGATTCCCGGCTGGCGCACCTTCCGGCGCGACGCGCGCGGGGGGCGTCACCCGTTCGGTTACGAGCGCCCGGCGGTGGCCGGCAACGACCTGATGCTCACGATCGACGAGTACCTGCAGGAGGTCACCGCCGACCGCCTCGCGGACGCGGTCGAGCGCTGCAACGCGAAGGCCGGCTGGGCCATCGTCCTCGATCCGAAGACGGGGGACATCCTGGCGATGGCCAACGTGCCCACCTACGACCCGACGTTCTTCGACCGGTATCCGACCGCCCATTTCCGGAACCACGTCCTCAGCGACCGGATCGAGCCCGGCTCGACGATGAAGGGGATCACCGTGGCCGCGGCGCTCGAGGACGGCCTGATGCGGCCGGAAACGCCGGTGAACTGCATGAACGGGACGTGGGTGCTCCAGGGGCGGCCGATCACCGATCACGAAAAGTTCGGCGTGCTCTCGTTCGAGGACACGTTCGTCCACTCCTCCAACGTGGCCATGGCCCAGATCGGGATGAAGCTCGGCCGCGAGCGCTTCTATCACCACCTGAAGAAATTCGGATTCGGCGAGCGGGCCGGGGTGGGCCTGAACGGCGAGGATTCCGGATACCTGAAGCGGCGGGAGCACTGGTCCGGCCGCACGCCGGCCACGATCGCGTTCGGATATGAAATCCAGGCCACCGGCCTGCAGATGGCGCTCGCCTACGCCGCGTTCGCCAACGGCGGAATCCTCATGAAGCCGCGCTTCGTCAAGCAGATCATCGGCCCGGACGGCCGGGTCGTCATGGAAACGAAGCCGGAGGCGGTGCGGCGCGTCGTCTCCGAGACGACCGCGCGCACGCTGCTGAGGTTCATGGCCAAGGTCGTCACGGACGGCACGGGGAAGGAAGCCGCCGTGGACTGGTGCACGGTGGGCGGAAAGACCGGAACGGCCCGCAAGGTGGACCCGGCCACCGGCCAGTACGTGAAGAAGTACTACGCGTCGTTCATCGGCGTTGCGCCGATCGACAACCCGCGCCTCGTCGTGTACATCGTGCTCGACGAGCCGGTCGGAAAGATCTACGGAGGGTCGACGGCGGCTCCGGCGTTCCGCGAGATCATCAACGCCGCGCCCAAGGCGCTGCGGCCGGTGCTCGTGCCGGAATTCGAGACGGTGGCCGCCCTTCCCGGGCAGCTGAAGTCGCCCCGGCCGACGGGACGGATCAACCCGGTCCGGTCGACGGACCCGGAGAGCGCCGCGGCGGATTCCCTGGCGGTGCGCCTGGCGGAGGAGTTCGACGCCGAGGCCGCGGAACTGGACGCCGCCTCCGCGGAGGACGCCCTCGACGCCGGCGACCTTGCCGATGCGTCCGACGAAGACAACGACCTGGAGGCGGCTCCCGTCGCGCCGCCGGCGGCTGCGGCGATTCATCCGCCCGCCCCGAATCTCGTTGGGATGACGCTCCGCCAGGCCCTGCGCCGGCTCAAGGATTCGGCGCTGGAGGGGAAGGTCACCGGCCAGGGGGTGGTCGTGCGCCAGTTTCCGGCGCCGAACGCCCCGCTCACGCCGGAGTGCAACGGAACGGTGATTCTCTTTCTCGGGGATCGCACCGAGCTGGCCACGCGGGAATCGCGATGATCCGGACCGCCGCGCGCCCACACCGCCCGACGCCCCGGACTCGCGGGCCCGCATGCCGCGCACCCCGGAAGGCTCCGGACGCATGAAGCGCACCTCGGAACTCCTTGCCGCGCTCCCCGGCGCCCGCGTTCCCGGCGACCTTCCCGAGACCGTGACCGGCCTCGCGTGGGACTCCCGCGAGGCGGCGGCGGGCACGCTGTTCGTCTGCCTGGAAGGGCTGAACTCGGACGGGCACCGCTTTGCCCGCGCCGCGGTGGACGCAGGAGCCGCGGCGGTCGTGGCCCGGCGGACCCCGGAGCCGGCCGTGTCCGTTCCGGTGATCCTCGTGGACGACACGCGCGAGGCGCTGGCGCGGCTGGCGGCGGCGTTCTTCGATCACCCGGCGAGGGAGCTCCGACTGGCGGCGGTGACCGGAACAAACGGAAAGACGACGACGACGCATTTTCTGACTTCGATTGCAGAGGCGGCCGGCCAGGTGACGGGTCGGGTGGGCACGGTGGGGTACGACTATGCCGGCCGCCATTTTGACGCTCCGCACACCACTCCGGAGGCGCCGGTCCTGAACCGGCTGCTCCGCGAGATGGTGGATCACGACGTCCGCTTCTGCGCCATGGAGGCGTCCTCGCACGCGCTCGAGCAGCGGCGGACGTTCGGCCTGGACTTCGCGGCGGTCCTGTTCACGAACCTGACGCAGGACCACCTGGACTACCATCCGACGCTGGATGCCTACTACGCGGCGAAGCGGCGGCTGTTCCGCCGCGCGGAACGGGGCGGCACCGGCGGCGACCCGGTGGCCGCGGTGAACGTGGACGATCCGGCCGGCCGCCGCCTCAAGGACGAGGCGGACGGCCGCGTCGTCACCTACGGCATGGAGTCGGAGGCGGACTACCGGGCGGTGATCCGCGACATGGACGGCACCGGAACGACCGTCGACATCGGCGTTCCCGGGGGCACCATCACCGTGCGGCTCCGGATGGTCGGTCCGTTCAACGTGATGAACGCCGCCGGGTCGGCGGCGGTGATGACGGAACTCGGCTACCCGCGCGAAGCGGTGATCCGGGGGCTCGAGGCCCTCACCGGGGTGCCGGGCCGGATGGAACGGGTGGACCGCGGCCAGCCGTTCGCGGTGATCGTCGATTACGCGCACACGCCGGACGCGCTCGAGCGGGTGCTCCTGGCCACGCGGGCGGCCTGCTCCGGCCGGCTCATCGCGGTGTTCGGCTGCGGCGGCGACCGCGACCGCGGCAAGCGCCCGATCATGGGGCGCCTCGCGGCCACGATCGCCGACCGGACGTACATCACCTCGGACAACCCGCGGAGCGAGGACCCGGAGGCGATCGTCCGCGAGATCGAGGCGGGAGCCCGGGACAGCGGGGGCCGCTACGCCGTGCAGACGGACCGCCGGGCGGCCATCGAGGCGGCGCTGCGCGACGCCGGCCCCGGCGACGTGGTGGTGATCGCCGGCAAGGGGCACGAGCCCTACCAGATCCTCCGCGACCGGACGATCCACTTCGACGATCGCGAGGAGGCGGCGCGGGTTCTCGCCGGGCTCGGGTACGGAGGCGCGGATGGTGTCTGAAGCCCCGGTCACCCGGGCGGCGTTCACCGCGGCCGAACTCGTGGACATCACCGGCGGGCGGCTGACCGCCGAAGTTCCGGTGTCCGGCGTGTCCACCGACTCCCGCAGCGTGCGCCCCGGCGAACTCTACGTGGCGTTGTCCGGCGAACGGTTCGACGGTCACGACTTCGTGTCCGCCGCCGTGGCCGGCGGAGCGGCGCTGGCCCTCGTGTCGCGTCCGGCCGACGCGGCGGTCCCGCAGCTCGTCGTGCCGGACACGCTGGCCGCGCTCCACGCGCTGGCCGCCGCGCACCGGGCCCGCTTCGACATTCCGGTCGTCGGCCTGACCGGCAGCAACGGCAAGACCACCACCAAGGAGATGATCGCGGCGGTGCTGGCTCCGCTCGGCCCGGTGCACCGGACGCCGGGGAACCTGAACAATCACATCGGCGTTCCGCTGACGCTTCTCGGACTGTCCGGCGAACACCGGGCGGCCGTCGTGGAGATGGGGATGAACCATGCCGGCGAGATCCGCGTCCTGGCGGCGCTGGCCCGGCCCGGTGTGGCGGTGATCACGAACGCCGGGCGCGCGCACCTCGAGGGGCTCGGCGGCCGCGAGGCGGTGGCCGACGCGAAGAGCGAGATCGCCGAGCGGCTCGGTCACGAGGACACGCTGATTTACTTCGGCGACGACGCCCTGCTCCGGGACAAGAACGCGCGGCGCTCCTGCCGCCGCCGCACGTTCGGCTTCGGTCCGAGCGTGGATTGCAACGCCACCGACATCGCGGGGCTCGGCTTCAACGGCGTGGAGTTCACGGCGTCCGGGTTCGGGCGCGTGCGGATCGGTCTGCCCGGCCGGCACAACGTGCTGAACGCCCTGGCGGCGCTGGCCGTGGCCGACGTGCTGGGCGTCGATCACGCGGCGGCGGTGGCCGGACTTCTCCGGGTGCGCCCGGCGCCCGGGCGCATGCAGGTGAAGCCGGCGGGGGACATCACGGTCATCGACGACAGCTACAACGCGAACCCGGACTCGATGCGGGCGGCCCTCGACCTGCTCCGGGAAACGGAAGCCGGGCGGCGGATCGCGGTGCTCGGGGAGATGCTCGAACTCGGCCGGGCCTCCGAATCGCTGCACCGGGAGATCGGCGCCGCCGCGGCGTTCGTGGACCGCCTCTTCGCGATCGGTCCGTCCGCGTCCCTTCTGGCCGAGGCCGCCGTCAACGCCGGACTTCCTCCGGAGCGGATCCACGTGGCCCGCGACATCGCCGCCCTCGAGAGCGCGCTGGTTCCGGTCCTCACCGCCGGCGACGTCGTCCTGATCAAGGGATCGCGGGGGATGGCGCTCGAGCGGCTGCTTCCGGCGCTGGAGTCGCGGTCGTCGGCGGAAAGGAAGGGGGGCTGACCATGCTTCTCTGGTTCCTCTATCCGCTGCACGACCAGATATCGGCGTTCAATGTTTTCCGCTACATCACCTTCCGGGCCGCCTACGCGGGGATCACCGCGCTGCTGGTGGCGTTCCTCCTCGGGCCGCCGCTGATCCGCTGGCTGCGCCAGATCAAGATCCGCCAGACGATCCGTGCCGAGGGGCCGGTGGGGCATTTCACGAAGGAAGGAACGCCGTCGATGGGCGGGCTGCTCATCCTCGCCGCCGTGGTTATCCCCACTCTGCTGTGGGGAAATCTGGAAAACCGCTACGTATTGCTCGCGCTGATCTCGATCGTGTGGCTCGGCGCGGTCGGATTTCTCGACGACTACATGAAGATCGTGAAGAAGGCGCCGAAGGGCCTTCTCGGGCGCTACAAGCTGGCCGGCCAGCTCGCGCTCGGCTTCGGAATCGGCACCTACCTGTACCTGTACCCGGTGCATCCGACGGCCACGAGCGTGACCAGCGTTCCGTTCCTCAAGAGTTTTTTCTTCGATTTCGGGATCTTCTATATACCGTTCGTGGCGCTGGTGATCACCGGGGCGTCGAACGCGGTGAATCTCTCCGACGGCCTGGACGGCCTCGCGGCGGGCCTGATCGCCATCGCGGCGGTGGCGTTTTCCGGCCTGTCCTACCTGTCGGGGCACATCCGTTTCAGCGATTACCTGAACATTCTGTATCTGGCCGGATCGGGGGAGCTGACCGTGTTCTGCACGGCGCTCGTGGGGGCGGCGTTGGGGTTTCTGTGGTTCAATACCCATCCGGCCAGCGTCTTCATGGGGGATACCGGGAGCCTGGCTCTCGGCGGGGCGCTCGGCACCCTCGCGGTGCTCCTGAAGCGCGAGTTCCTGCTGGTGGTCATCGGCGGCATCTTCGTGATCGAGGCGCTCTCGGTGATCATCCAGGTCGTTTCGTACAAGACGCGCCGCAAGCGCGTCTTCAAGATGGCGCCGATCCACCACCATTTCGAGCTGTCGGGCTGGCCGGAAACGAAGGTCGTCGTGCGTTTCTGGATCATGGGTGCGCTGCTGGCGCTGCTGTCCTTGTCCACCTTGAAACTGCAGTAACGGGGAGTTCGTCGTGAACGTGTCCGGAAAGAACATCCTGATCATCGGCCTGGCCCGGTCGGGTCTCGCGGCCGCCGATCTTCTCCTGCGCCGCGGCGCCCGGGTGACCGGCGCCGACCGGAAGAGCGCCGCCGAGCTCGGCGACCCGGTGCGGGACCTCGCCGCGCGCGGATTCGTGCTCCGGGATTCCGATCCCGGACCGGCCGTGCTCGACGGCATCGATCTCGTCGTTCTCTCGCCGGGCGTGCCGCGCACCGCGCCGCTGCCGGCGGAGGCGCTCCGCCGCGGGATTCCGCTGATCGGCGAGCTGGAACTGGCCGGGCGGTTCGCCGCGGCGCCGATCGTGGCGCTCACCGGAACGAACGGAAAGTCGACGACGGTCACCTGGATCGGGGCGCTGGCCGAGGCTCTCGGCGTCCGGGCCTTCGTGGCCGGCAACGTCGGCACGGCGTTCGCGTCCGTCGTCGAGCAGGCCGGCCCCGGCGATCTCCTCGTTCTCGAGGTGTCGTCGTTCCAGCTCGAGACGACGGAGCAGTTCCGGCCGAAGGTGGCGGTGGTGCTGAATCTCGCCCCGGATCACCTCGACCGCTACGCGTCGGTCGACGACTACTACGAAACGAAGGCGCGGATTTTCGCCGCCCAGGGCCAGGGCGACGTGACCGTTCTCAATGCCGCCGATCCGGCGATCATGGCGTGGGCGGGTCGCGTTCCCGGCCGGATCGTCACGTTCGGCGGAGAGCCGCGGGGCCGCCACGACACGGTGACGGTGGAGAACGGCACGGTCGTCCTGTCGGCCGGGGGCACGGTCACACCGCTCCTTCCGGCGGCCCGGATCGGCCTGCCCGGTCCGCACAACCGGATGAACGCGCTCGCCGCGCTCGCCGCCCTGCACGGCGCCGGGCTCCCGGTGACCCGCCCCGAGGCGGCCGAGTGCCTGGTCCGCTTCCGCGGCCTCCCCCACCGGATCGAGTTCGTGGGGTCGCTCAACGGCGTCCGCTTCTACAACGATTCCAAGGCCACGAACACCGACTCCCTGTCGGTGGCGCTCCGCTCGTTCCCGGAGCCGATCGTCCTGATCGCCGGCGGCCGCGACAAGAAGGGGGATTTCGCCTCGCTCACCGCCAGCGTCCGCGAGCGGGTGGCCTGCGTCGTCACGATCGGGGAGGCCGCCGAAACGATCAGCAGGGCCTGGGGCGATGCGGTGCCCGACTGGGTCCACGCCGGACGCTCCCTCGAGCGGGCGGTGGAGGCGGCGTACCAGGAGGCGTTCGCCCGGCAGGGCGTCGTGCTGCTCTCGCCGGGGTGCGCCTCGTTCGACATGTTCCGGGACTACGAGGACAGAGGGCACCGCTTCCGCGATCTCGTCCAGGGGCTCGGTGCGGAAAGGGCGGCCTCATGAAGCCCAGAAGATCATCGTTGACGGGACGCACGGGGAGTCTTCTGCGTTCGGTCCGCGCCCGCATCGAAGGAGGGCTGGCGGCCGGCGCCCGCATCACCCGCGAAGTGATCGAGGCGTTCGCCGAGCCGTCGTGGTCGGCGGAGCAGAGAACGCTCGTTCTCCCGGCCGAGATGCGCAAGGAGCGGATGGATCTCCTGCTCCTGTTCCTCACGATCGGGCTGTTCGGTCTCGGCCTGACCATGGTCTTCTCGTCGAGCACGTTCGTGGCCCAGCTGAAGGAGGGGTCGAGCCCCTACGACCGCCTGTTGGGCCAGGGGATGCGCGGCCTGGTCGGCCTGGTCGGGTTGTTCCTGGTCGCCCGCCTCGACTACCGGCGCTGGTCGGGCTACTGGGGCGTCTGGGGAATGCTCACCGCCGCGGCCCTGCTCATCGTCGTCCTGATCCCGGGAATCGGCCACGAGTCCAAGGGGGCCCAGCGCTGGATCGGGATCCCCCCGTTCGTCATCCAGCCCACCGAATTCGCCCGGGTGGCGCTGATCGTGTACCTGGCGCGCGTCCTGTCGCGCCGCCCGGAACGGGTCGAGAACTTCGTGTCCGGCCCGTTGCCGGCGCTCATCGTCACCGCGCTGTTCGTGCTGCTGATCGGCCTGCAGCGGAGCCTCGGCTCGATGATCGCGATGGGCGCCACCACGCTGGTGATGTGCGTGGTGGCCGGCATGCGCTGGAAGCACTTCTTCTGGCTGACCGCCCCGGTGGCCGCGGTGGGCGGACTCGCGGTGCTCGGCGCCGGACTGTTTCACACGTACCAGATCCGGCGGATCACCCAGTGGCTCGCGTACTGGGCCGGAACCGACGACCCCCAGGGTCCCACGTACCAGCTGCACCAGTCGATCATCGCTCTCGGTTCCGGAGGCTGGCTTGGCGCCGGGCTCGGGGCCGGACAGCAGAAATGGTTCTTTCTTCCGGACAACCACACCGATTTCATCTTTTCCATCGTGGGGGAGGAGATGGGTTTCCTCGGGTGCATGGCGGTTCTCGCGGCGGTGGCGCTGCTCATCTGGCGCGGCCTGGCGATTGCGGCCGAGGCCGGGGACCGCTACGGTTACGTTCTCGCGGCGGGGATCACGATGAACTTCGCGATCTACGCCGGCATCAATCTTTCGGTCGTGACGGGGCTGATCCCGACGACCGGTCTTCCGCTGCCGCTGGTTTCCTACGGCGGATCCGCGCTGATCGCGAACATGATGGCCGTCGGCCTCCTGCTCAGCGTTTCGCGGCACCGCGGCGGCGGCATCATTCTTTCCGGCCGAATCCGGAGGCGCTGACATCATGGACGACAACGAGACCCGGGGACCCTCCCCCGCCGGAGACGGCGGCGGAGACAAGGGACGCGAAGGCGGAAACCGCCGCCGGCGGTTTCGCGGCCGGCGGCGCCGGCCGCCCGCCGACGGCGAGGCACGGCAGCCGGACGGAGGTCGCGAGGCTTCATCCGGCGCGGAGGGCGCGGAGCGCGCGCCCGGCGAACAGCAGGCGGACGGCGGACGCCGCGGAGGCCGGCGGGACGGCGGCCGCCGCGAGGGCGGGCCCCGCGACGAGAGGTCGCGCCAGGGCGGCGACCGCGGCGACGGGGCGCGGGCCGAGTCGCCGCGGAGGGAAGGGCAGGGCGGAGAACGCCGCGGCCGGAAGGGCGGGCAGCGCGGTGAGCGCGGCCCGCGGGACGGCAACCGGCGTCCCGGTGATCGCGACGGCAACCGTGACGGCAACCGCGAAGGGAGCCGCGGCGGCAACCGCGAAGGGAACCGCGGCGGCAACCGCGCGGGCGGCCGTTCCGGCCGCCCGCAGAGGGGCCCGGGCGGTCCCGGGCGCGGCGGCGACCGCCAGCCGGCGCGCGGCGACGCGCCTCCGCAGCCGCCGGTTCTGCGCGTGCTCCTTGCCGGCGGCGGCACCGGAGGTCACATCTACCCGGCGCTGGCCGTGGCCGACGAGGTCGCGCGGAGGAACAGGGAGAGCCGGGTGCTGTTCGTCGGAACGCGCACCGGCCTCGAGTCGAAGCTCGTTCCCGAGGCGGGCTACTCGATGACCGACATCGAAGTGTCCGGTTTTGCCGGAAAGGGGCCGCTGGCCCGGGTCATGGCCGTGTTCCAGCTGGTTTCGGCGACCCTGAAAATGAAGGGGATCATCCGCGAGTTCGCCCCGGAGATCGTGGTGGGCACGGGCGGATACGTGAGCGGTCCGGCGGTTCTCGCGGCGCGCTGGGCCGGCATCCCGGCCATCATCCAGGAACAGAATTCGATTCCCGGGCAGATGAACCGGCTCCTGGCCCGCTTCGTCAACGAGATCCACGTGGCGTTCACGGAAACACGGCTCCATTTCAGGCAGACGGAAAAGATCCGGCTGTCCGGCAACCCGACGCGGATCCGGCAGCCGAAGGGAAGCCTCCTGGAACTGCACCGGCGCTGGGGGCTCGATCCGGCCCGGAAGACGGTGCTGGTGGTCGGGGGGAGCCGGGGCGCCCGCAGCCTCAACCAGGCCATGGCCGACATGCTGCCGCTGTTCGCCGGCCGGCGCGACGTGCAGTTCATCGTGCAGACCGGCGAGGCGGACCAGGCCAGGGTGCGCGAGGCCCTGTCCGGGCTCGACGTCCAGGCGGTGGTGCGTCCCTATCTCGCGCCGATCGAGGAGGCGTACGGCCTGGCCACGCTGATCGTCTGCCGGGCGGGAGCGATGACGCTGGCCGAGATCGCGCAGTTCGGCCTGCCGGCCGTCCTCGTGCCGTACCCCCACGCGATCTACCAGCACCAGCTGATGAACGCCCGGATCCTCGCGGAGAAGGACGCGGCGGAACTGCTGCTCGACGAGAACCTGACCGGCCCGGTGCTGGCCGAGCGGATCAACGCGCTGCTCGGCGACCAGGCCCGCCGCCGCGTGCTCGGGGCCAACGTGTGGAAGCTCGCGCGGCCCGACGCGCCCGCGCGCCTCGTGTCGTCCCTCGAACAGCTCACGCACCCGGTGGCCGCGAAGCGGCCGGTGGACTGGGTGTCCGGCGACGCGGAAACCGCGGCCGCGATGACGGAGGCCTGAGCGTGTATGGGCGGATCGGTCGCATTCACTTCGTGGGCATCGGGGGTACCGGCATGAGCGGGATCGCCGAAGTGCTGCTCACGCTCGGCTACAAGGTGTCGGGGTCCGACCTCCATGCCTCGCCGGCCACCGAGCGCCTCCGGTCCTTCAAGGGGGAGATCGAGATCGGCCACCGGGCCGACAACGTGAAGGGGGCGAGCGTCGTCGTCACGTCCACCGCGGTGTCGCGGGACAACCCGGAGGTCGTCGAGGCCCGCCGCCTCGGCATCCCGGTGATCCCCCGCGCGGAAATGCTGGCCGAACTGATGCGCGTCAAGTACGGCGTGGCGATCGCCGGCTCGCACGGGAAGACCACGACCACGTCGATGGTCGGCGCGGTGCTCGAGGCCGGACATCTCGACCCGACGATCGTCGTCGGCGGGCGGGTCCGCTCGATGGGCAGCGGGGCCCGGCTCGGCAAGGGGCCGTTTCTGGTGGCCGAGGCCGACGAGTCGGACGGATCGTTCCTCAAGCTCACCCCCTCGATCGCGGTGATCACGAACATCGACGCGGAGCACCTCGATCACTACACGGGGGGGATCGACGAAATCCGCGAGGCGTTCATCACGTTCGCGAACAAGGTGCCGTTCTACGGCGTCAACGTCGTCTGCCTGGACGACCCGGAGATCCAGAAGGCGCTGCCGGCGATCGGCCGGAGGATCCGCACGTACGGGCAGGTGGCCCAGGCCGACCTGGTGGCCCGCAACGTGACCCTCGGCCTCGACGGCCCCGCGCCGAAGCTCGAGTTCGAGGTCGTGGAGCGGCGGACGCCGCTCGGCACGATCACGCTGTCGGTGATGGGGCGGCACAACGTGCTGAACGCGCTCGCCGCGGTGGCGGTGGGGCGTGAACTCGAGGTTCCGTTCGAGGCGATCCGCGAGGGACTCCTGGCGTTCGAGGGAGTCGGCCGCCGCTTCGAGGACAAGGGGGAGGTCCGGGGCATCCGGATCATCGACGACTACGGGCATCACCCGACCGAGGTGAAGGCGGTGCTGTCGACCGTCCGCGAAGTGTACCGGTCGCGGACGCTGGCGGCGTTCCAGCCGCACCGGTACACGCGCACGCGCGACCTCGCAACGGTGTTCGGTTCGGCGTTTCACGACGCGGATCACCTGTTCCTGCTTCCGGTGTACGGGGCGGGCGAGTCTCCGATCGAAGGGGTGAGCTCCGAGCTCATCCGGTCCGCCTGCCACGACGCCGGCCACAAGAACGTGGAGGTCGTGACCGATCCCGGCCACCTCGCCGAACGGATGGCCGCCGAAGCCCGCGCGGGGGACGTGATCGTCACGCTCGGCGCCGGCGACATCACGAAGGCCGGCGACCTGATCCTCGAGCGGATCGGAGGGCGGCGCTGATGTGGCCGTTTCGCGGGAAGAGGGAGCCGGAGGTCACGTTCGTCGACCCGTCGGCGGATCGCGCCTGGCAGGCGCTCGAAGTCGTGCGCTCCGAGCGGCGGGGCGGCGTGGACGGCGAAGGGTGGGCGCGGCTCCGCTCGCGGCGGCGCCGGCGCGGCGCCGTGCGCTGGGCGGCGCGGCTGGCGGCCCTCGGCGTCCTCGGGCTCGGCGTTTACGGCTTCGTCGAGGCGGGCCGGCTCGGCTTCGGCTGGGTCCGGACGAACACCGACCTGTTCCGGGTCCGGACCATCACCGTGACCGGAACCGAGCGCCTGACGCCGGAAACGATCATCGAGGCCGCCGGTCTGTCGAGGGGCGACGACATTCTCGACCTCGACATGGCGGTCCTCGAGCGGCGCGTTGCGAGCCTGCCGCGCGTCCGCGGCGTGACCGCGCGGCGCACGCTGAAACGCGAGATCCACCTGGACGTCGTGGAGCGGAAGGCGCAGGCGCTGGTGCTCCTCGACACGATGCACGAGGTGGACGATGAGGGGGTGGTCCTGCCGCCGGACGCGGAGGGCGGTGTGGCGGATCTCGCGATCATCTTCGGCCTCGATGCCGTCGTGCCCGCGTACGGGCACCGCATCCAGGCCGACGGGCTGGCGCAGGCGCTGCGGCTGGTCCGGAACCTGTCGCGCCCGGAAGTCGGGCTCGACGCCTCGGTGTCGGAAATCCGGGCGTTCCGCCCGGACAGCCTGGTGATGGTCATGATGCAGAACGGGGTTCCGGTGCGGGTCGGCAACGGGGACATTCCGCCGCGCCGCCTGACGGCGTTCCGCGCCGTCTTTGAAGACCTGGTCCGCAAGGAGATCGATTCGGAATACCTGGATCTTCGCTTTGCCGGTCAGGTCATCGTCAAACCACGGCCCGAACCTCCCGGGGGCAGCTCCGGAGCCGGGGCCGCCGGGTCCGGAAACAACCGGGACGGGAAAAAAGGAAGGCGGAGTCAGAATGGGCTCAACACGTAGCTACGTCGGGCTCGATCTCGGAACGACGAAGATCGCCGTCGTGATCGCCGAGCCCGACGACATGGGAGCGCTGAAGGTCGTCGGCGTGGGCATGGCTCCGTCCGAGGGCTTGAGGCGCGGCGTGGTCGTCAACATCGACCAGACCGTCCAGTCGATCGAGCGGGCGGTCAGCGAGGCGGAACGGATGGCCGGTGTGTCCGTCCGGCACGTCTACGCCGGGATCGCCGGAGAGCACATCCGCAGCCTGAACAGCCGCGGCGTGATCGCGGTGTCCCGCCGCGACACGGAGATCGGTCCCACCGACGTGGACCGGGTCGTCGAGGCGGCCCGCGCCGTGGTGATTCCCGCCGACCGCGAAATCTTCCATGTGATCCCCCAGGAGTTCATCGTGGACGACCAGGGAGGAATCAAGGACCCGGTCGGCATGGCCGGCGTGCGGCTCGAAGCCGAGGTGCACATCGTCACCGGGGGGATGACGGCCGCCCGGAACCTGTCCCGGGCGATCGAGCGCGCCGGACTCAAGGTCCAGGGGTTCGTCCTCGAACCGCTGGCGTCCGCCTGGTCCGTGCTCGCCCACGAGGAGAAGGATCTCGGCGTGGCGCTGCTCGATCTCGGCGGCGGCACGTCCGACCTGGCCCTGTTCTTCGAGGGTTCGGTCCGCCACACCGCGGTCATCGGGCTCGGCGGAACGAACATCACGAACGACCTGGCCATCGGCCTGCGCACCGCGGTGGAGCGCGCCGAGGAGATCAAGATCCAGAGCGGCTGCGCGCTGGCGTCGATGGTTCCGATCCACGAGATGGTGCAGGTGCCCGGCGTGGCCGGACGCACGATGCGCGAGATCTCGCGGCACCTCATCGCCACGATGATCGAGCCGCGGATGGAAGAGATCCTGGCGATGGCCCGGCGCGAAATCCGCCGGAGCGTGTACGGGGAGCAGTTGACGGCGGGGGTGGTGCTGACCGGAGGGTCTTCGCTGCTGCCCGGCGTCGTGGAACTGGCGGAACAGGTGCTGGAGCTTCCGGTGCGGCTCGGCGTTCCGTCGGGGATATCGGGGTTGGTGGAGGCGGTCGGAGATCCGCGCCAGGCGACCGGCGTGGGTCTCGTCACATATGCCTTCAGCCGGGACCGTGAGGAAAACGGTAACGGGTTCTCGGAGGGCCGCAGCAGGGGCTTTTCGGGCATGAGGAGATGGATCAGCGAGTTTTTCTGATCCTCCCGCAGTCGGGAGGAGTGTTTTACTGGAATGGGTCGCCACAGACCCGAGATGTAAGCCGGGGGGGCCTGGCTCGAGTCAGGAGAAACAGGAGTTCACGGGATGATGCTGGAAATCGTGGAGCATCGGCTGAACGCCACGCTCAAGGTTATCGGTTGCGGAGGAGCGGGCGGAAACGCCATCAACCACATGGTCATGGAGGACATGACCGGCGTCGATTTCATCGCCGCCAACAGCGACCACCAGGCGCTGGAGATGTCGCTGGCGGCGGTACGCATTCAGCTGGGCAAGGACGCCACGAAGGGGCTCGGCTGCGGAGGCGTTCCGGAACACGGACGGCTGGCCGCCGAGGAGGATCTCGACGAGATCCGCGAAGCCCTCGAGGGGGCGGACATGGTGTTCGTCACCGCGGGAATGGGCGGGGGAACGGGCACGGGCGCGGCTCCGGTCGTGGCGCGCATCGCCCGTGAACTCGGGGCGCTGACCGTGGCCGTGGTCACGAAGCCGTTCACGTTCGAAGGGAAGCGCCGGCTGCGCCAGGCCGAGGAAGGGCTGGCCGCGCTGCGCAAGGAAGTGGACACCCTGATCACGATTCCGAACAACCGGCTGCTGTCGATCGTCGACCGCGGAACGCCCCTGTCCGAAGCGTTCAAGCTCGCCGACCAGGTGCTGCTCCAGGCCACGAAGGGGATCTCGGACCTGATCATCGTTCCGGGCCTCGTGAACCTCGACTTCGCCGACGTGCGCGAGGTGATGGCCGAGCGGGGGAACGCGCTCATGGGCACCGGCTTCGCGTCGGGTCCCGACCGCGCCGCCGACGCCGCCCGCATGGCCGTGTCGTCGCCGTTGCTCGAGGACATCTCGATCGCCGGAGCCGAGGCGCTGCTCGTCAACATCTGCGGCGGCCCCGGACTGTCGCTCCACGAGGTGCACGAGGCGAACTCGATCATCGTCGAGGCCGCCGGCGACGACGCGAACGTGATCTTCGGCGCGGTCATCGACCCGAACATGGGCGAGGAGATCCGGATCACCGTGATCGCCACCGGCTTCGGCAAGGAGGAAGCGCGGCCCGCGGTGGGGATCATCGAGTCCCAGGTGCTCGCGCCGTCCACGAAGCTCGTGCGTCCGTCCGCGTCCGCTCCGGTGATGCGTCCGGCCCCGGCCCCGGTGGCCGCGCCGGAACCGGTCGTGGCCCGGAGGATCACCGGGCGCGGCGAGATGAATCCCGAGGACGAGGCGCAGGAACTGCGCCGGGCGCAGGACGAGGCACTGAAGGTCGTCCGGGACAACCTGCGGATGGCCCCGCCCGAGCGGGTCTACGAGTCGTCGATGAACACGGATCCGGAGCCGGAAACCGTGGCCGCCGGGCAGGCCGAACCGTCCGCTCCGCGGACCGTGGAACCGGGCCGCGAGCCGGCGTTCGTGGAAGCGAGCCTTTCCATCTTCTCGAAGAACGACGTGGAATCGGCGGAAAGGACACCGCGGTCGAGCCGCTGGGCCCAGTCCTACACCCGCGACAACCTCGACGTGCCGGCGTTCATCCGGCGGCAGAACTCGGAGTAGTGAAGCGCGCCCGCCGCGGGAGCGGCGGGCGTTTCGTCTCCGGGGCGGGGACCGTCCCTCGCCGGGAGCCTGTCGGCTCCGGTTCCCGCCCGCCTTTACCGCCGTCCCCCGTTCGTTCCGGGATCGTGTATCCTCCAGACGGTTCCCGTGATCCCCACCGAGGAGGAATTCCATGTCCCGATCGATCCCCCGCCGCTCGTTTCTCGCCTCCGCGCCCCTCCTGTTCGCGACCGCGCCGCTGCTCGACGTTCTCCGCCCCGCCCCGGCGTCCGCGCAGTCGACCCCGGCGGCCACGCCGTCGCCCGGGGTGTCCGCATCGTTTCCCTCGCAGGACCCGGCCCGGGTCAAGGAGATGGTCGGCGCGTCGCACGGCAACATCGCGCGGGTGCGCGAACTGCTGGCCGGGAGTCCGGATCTGGCCAAGGCGGCCTGGGACTGGGGCTTCGGCGACTGGGAAACCGCCCTCGGCGCCGCATCCCACGTGGGGAACCGGGAGATGGCGGATCTCCTGATCGCCAACGGGGCCCGTCCGGACCTGTTCACGTTCGCCATGTTCGGACAGCTCGACATCGTCAAGGCGTACGTCACCGCGAACCCGGGCATCCAGAAGATTCCGGGACCGCACGGCCTGACGCTCCTGCATCACGCGCGCAAGGGGGGCGATGAAGCGAAGGCGGTCGTGGAGTACCTGGAGTCGGTGGGCGACGCGGATCCGCGCCCCGAGCAGCCGCCCCTTTCGGAAGAGGTCCTGAACAACTGCGCCGGCAAGTACGCGTTCGCGGAAGGGGACAACGGCGCTCTCGAGGTCACGCTGAAGGACGGCCTGCTCTGGATCCGCCGCCTTCCGGACGGATCGAACCGGTCGCTGTTCCATGTCGGCGATCGCGCGTTCTTCCCGGCGGGCGCCCCGGCGGTGCGGGTGCGGTTTGCCGGCACGGGCCCGGCGGTGACGGAACTTTTCATCGACGACGGTCCGGCGTCCGTCGCGGCCCGACGGCTGGCGGGGTAGGGGCGGCGCCAGGTCGCCCGGAAACGGGCGGCGACGCCGGCCGCGCAACGCCTTCTGCGATCACTCCCCCGCGGCGGCGCGGCGGATCGCATCGGCCTGGCGCGCCAGGACGTGCTTGACGAGGATCTGGCGATCCCCTTCGCGGATGTGCGTGAACTCGGTGGCGATCGCCCAGCGGCGTTCCGGAATCTCCGCTTCCTTGCGGCAGTACACGACCCGCGCTCCGAGGAGCAGTGCCAGGCGGGCCGGCAGGAGCACGAGCTTGATCTCGAGGTGCGCGTCCTCGGGAACCGGTTCCGCGCCGGAAAACGCAAGCCCCCCGGCCGACAGCGACACATCCTTCATGGAACTGTCGTCGATCTCGATTTCCGCGGGGAGGATCGCCTGGGCGAGCATGTCGATCTTCCGCTCGAGGAGGTCGATGTACTGGGCGGTGGCCTGGTTCGTGGCCCGGACCTTCTGCTTGATGAAACGGGCTTCCTGCGTCAGCGTGTCGAACGCCGCCGTCAGCGAGAACCCGCGTCCCGGGCTCAGGTCGAGCCGGCGCATCGCTCCCCTCAGTTCCTCGGGGGTCGATTCCCGGTAGTCGAGAAGGACCGTGTCTTCGACCCGGAAGTACCGGCGTTCGCCGTCGACGCCCGGAGTGAAGTCTTCGCTCATTCGTCTTCTCCCGAAGGTCCGGTTCCGCCGGTGTCGACCTGCGGCGGATCCTGTTCCAGCGTGATCACCACCCGCCGGTTCAGCGCCCGGTTGACCGGCCCGTCGTTCGGCACCATGGGCTGGGTGTCGCCGTGCCCCTCGATCAGGAACCGGTGATCGGAGAGACCGGTACCCTTGACGAGTTCCTCCATCACCGTGACCGCGCGCGAGGTGGACAGCTCCCAGTTGGAACGGTAGCGCGCGGTGTGGATCGGCACGTCGTCGGTGTGGCCGGACACGACGATCCGTCCCGGCGTCTCGCCGAGGATCGCGGCGATCCGCGCCACCGCGGGGAGAAACCCATCGAGCAGGTCGGCGCTCCCGGAGGCGAACGAGCCCCGTTCGCGGATGCGGATCACCGTCTTCAGCCCCTCGGTGGTGACGTCGATCAGCCCTTCCTCCACCTGCGGCTTCAGCTCTTCCTGGATCCGCTCCTCGGGGGTCGGAGGAGCGCCCTCCACGTTCATCCCGAATTCCTTGTTCACCTGGATCGGGCGGATCTGCGTCTTGTCCGGCCGGCCGGGGCTGAAGTCCTTGCTGACGAACGACGTGCCCATCGGGTTCGCCGGGGCCTGGATGTCCTTCTGCACTCCGAACGCGTTGGCCATCGATCCGGCCACCTCCTTGTACTTCTGCCGGTCGGTCTCCGAAAAGGAGAGGAGCAGCACGAAGAAGCACATGAGCAGCGACATCATGTCGGCGAACGTGCCGAGCCAGGCCGGCGCGCCGGCCTTGGGTTTCTTTTGCGGCTCGTCGTCATCCATCAGGCCGCCGCCTTTTCCGTGCCCGACTTGCGCTTGATCGGGGGCAGGTAGGTCTTGAGCAGTTCCTCCATCACGCGGGGGTTCAACCCCTCCTGGATGGAGATGATGCTCTCGAGGATCAGGCGCTTGTTCAGTTTCTCGTCGCTGCTGCGATGCTGGAGCTTGTCGGCGATCGGCAGGGCGATGACGTTGGCCAGCACCGATCCGTAGAGCGTGGTGAGGAGGGCCACGGCCATGGCCGGCCCGATCGACTTCGGGTCGTCCATGCTCGAAAGCATCTGGACGAGACCGACGAGCGTTCCGATCATCCCCATGGCCGGACCGAGGTCGCCGAGCGCGCGGAAGATCGCCTCGCTCCGCTCGTGCCGCTCGATCGTCAGGTTGATGTCGCGCGAGAGCACGCGCTGGACGAATTCCGGTTCCTGGCCGTCGGCGAGGAGCTGGATGCCGCGCTTCAGGAACTCGTTCTTGATCTCCACGCCTTCCAGCGCCAGCATCCCCTTCTGCCTGGCGATCCCGGCGAGCTCGACCGACTTGGCGATCAGTTCGCTCGGGTCATCCCCCTTGTGGATGAACGCCTTCATGGCCACTTTCATTGCGCCGAGAAAGTGGGCGAGCGGAAACTTGATGAGCGTGGCCGTGATCGAGCCAAGGCCGACGATCAGGACGGACGGGACGTCGATGAACTGAGTCGGATTGCCGCCGACGAGGATGGCGGCCATGATGACGCCCATGCACCCGATGAGACCGATGAGTGTCGCGAGATCCAAGAGTGACCTTCCCTCTTCCTTAAGGGATTGAGGCTGTGACCGGCCGGTGGGGGAAACGCGCGCATGGAACCGGTCCTTCGGTCCCCCGCCCCGGAGGCGCTTTCGATGGTACGGACTTCACCCTGTGGTATCGGCGCGGGGGAGCCGGGTCTTGAGCCCCGGATCGTCGTAAATGCCGGAGGGGGAAGGAGGTCCGGTCCCGGCGCTGCCCGGGGCGGCCGCCGTGTCTCCGAAGACCCCGGCACGAGAGAGGCTCAGGATCCCCGGGAGGCTGTAACCTGCCTTATTGCCGGGATTTCGGGTTCAATTCCGCGTTCAGGATCAGCCACAGCGTATCCGCGGCCGGCCAGGGTCCGGCCGGCGCCTCCAGCCCCAGCGTTGCGCCGAGCCGGAGACGGGTGCCGGCCTGGACCAGGAGCCGGGGCGCCCCGTCCGCCGCCAGCACCGGCTCCAGCGTTCCCGAGGCTTCGATCGGAATCTCCACCCCCAGGCACGTAAGGCGTCCGCGCGCCGTGATCCGGGTGACCCGGCCGAAAGCGGGCTCCGGATCGGAGGCCTCGAGCCCGTCGAGTTCGAACCGGGCCGCGGGAAAGCGGACGGTGCGCAGCATCTTTCCCCGCAGTTCGCGGTCCAGGTCGCTGTCCCCCATGGTGATCGTGGCCATCGCGGCCTCGAAAGCGGCGCGGGCGCCGCTCAACCCCGTTTCGGTCCATGACAGGTCTCCGGTGACCGCGGCGATCTCCCCGGCGTAGTGGTCCACCGGCTCGTCGAAGTGGAACAGGAGCCGCGGCGCCGCGCCATCGGCCGCCGGCAGTTCCCAGCGGCGCGGCAGCGCGATCGTCGGCGGCGGCGCGGCGGCCCGGGAGGAAGGCGCGGCGGGCAGCGGCAGCCCCAGCGATTCCCAGGAGACGACCGGCGTGTCCTTCGGCACGGGATCGAACCCGTCGCCGCCGTCCGGCGAGCGCGACACCCGGAGCGCCTCCTCCTCGAGCCGCGTCCCGGCGGCGGCACAGAGGCGCGCCGCGTCCTCGAACGGACCGGACAGCGGTTCCTCGAACAGGCGGAAGACCGGTGTCGTGCAGTGGAACGGCGAGAAGAGCGCGAGCGTCAGGTTCAGGACGCCCGCCTCGTCGCGGTACGGGTACACGTCGAGATGAAACGTGCGGTCGGCCGCCGCGCCGGAATCGCGGGGCGCCCGGAAGCGGCGAAAGCCCGACGCCACCGCCGCCGCGGCTTCGCGCCGGAAGCGATCGTGGTCGAAACCGGCCGGCACGTTGCCGGTGAGGGCGGTGACCTTGACCGCGGCGGCGACCCTCGCTCGGCCGTCCTCGAGCATCGGATCGGCGGAGGGGGTGGCCCCGCCGGCGGACAGGGGGATCCGACGCGCCATCCGGAGGAACAGCGCCAGTCTCTCCGGCTCGTTCGGGCGTCCGACGAACAGCGAGCGCCCGGCGGCGTTCTGGAACACGCACTGCGGCGTCAGGACGATCTCCGCGGGCGCTCCGGCCTGCATCACGTCCACGATCCGGAGCGCGATGCCGAGGCTGTCGGCCATCCGGGAGATCCCCGGGAGATCGCGCTCCGCAAACGTCCGGGCCACCGGGGACCCGGATGTCCGCACGAAGACGACGAGCGTTTCGGTGGAGGTCGCCGGAGCGATCGGCTCCGGCGCCGCGGGGGCGGAAGACGCCGCGACCACCGCCGGTGCCGCCGCCGCCGCGACCCCGGCCGCCAGGAGCGTCACGGCG
>CAZQVN010000008.1:85382-97974 GCA_964596775.1 uncultured bacterium | reverse complement strand
TTCGTGGAAACGGCCGTGCATGCGGGAGTGGATGGAAAGGGCGAGGCGGGCGTTGTTGGCGGCGTGCCCCGATTCTTCCTTAACAGCAGCGGCAACTACGTGCCTAAGCATTGACTCGGAATCATCTAATTTACCGGTTCTCAATTTAAGAACAGCAAGATTGCCCAGCAACCTTATCCTAAGGTCTGCAAGATCGTGCTCTTCTGCCAGTGCCACAGCAGTTTCCATCACATCTTCTGCAACGGCCCACTTACCTCTTTTCTTGTGAACTAGAGCAATTATCGCCCTAACTCTCAAGGCGCCATTGTAGTTGTGCAACTCCCACTCAAAAATATGCTGAGCAGCTGACAGAGCGGCAATCGCTTTGCTATTACTACACATCGAAAATAATAGCTGCCCATGCATATGAAGAGCTTCAGCAAGGTCAGATCTGAATTCCGAGGCCTTCAGAAGCTCAACTGCTCTGCACACGCTCTCGAGTCCACCATGAGTATCTGCGGAGTAAAGAGCAAGCCTAGTCCGAAGAACCAATGTGCGTCCGCTCTGCGAGAATCTCAACGAAGGATCGTTCTTATCTAGAAAGTCGAGAAATTTCTGGGCTAGTGATAGCTTCCCTGTTTGCAAAATAAAATTGAACGCTTCTCTAACAAACTCCCACTCTGCCAGCTTTAGAGGATTAATACACTCCCCAGCCTCAAACCTGCTCACAAATTCACGAACACTGGATGCCCCTTTAGCCTCAACCATTGAGCCATGATGTTCAAAATCGGCTCGATGTATGAGTTCTTCTTTCTCGTTGCTTATGGGCAGTGACTTTTTTACCACTTCTTCACCTCGAAGAATCTTATGAAGCGATCCATGAAGTTTGCAATCTTCGAGAGCAGCGACTGCATTGAACTGGCTCCAGAACTACCTTTGTCAGGTGTAGTGTCGGGCACCGAAATCTGTGGCTTGCCTGTCCAGTTATCCGGATCCCCTTCAGTCTCATGCTCCGGCGATTCATAGTGTTGCTTGGCCTGCACGGATGGCACGGCAGTCTCAAATGGAAACAGGGGAGTCGAAGCTAGCAGAATTGCGAACAGAAGAACTAAACCGATGCGCCTTTTCATATTCCACCACACTTCCGTAATCCACCTCGACACGAACAGGCCCGAACGCGATCGGGCCCGGCGTTGGCGTCAGAATTTCGCGGATTCATGAAGAGGTAGGCTGCGCCCATGGAGGTGAGCACAGGTGAGGACGGGCCCGTCAGGCAGATAGTGACGCCACCAAGTATGCAGCGCATGGGCCAGGGAACCCTCCGTTAGACGGCCAGAACAGTGAACGAGGGCCTTAAGAGCACTAACTACTGGCAGTTAGTATAAAGTGCTCATCACAGCAGTGCAAACAGAATTTCGACAGCATCGAACGGGGGCTCACAAAACGAGCCCCATTATGAAATGGGGCCCGTTCGATTTTCAAGCTGAATCCGGCTTGCCGACTGGTTCCGGACCCAGTTGGCCTCGGAAATCCAACGCGGGAATTCTCCTAAATCGCCCCCACACACTTCTCCAGATCCCCGATCAGATCCTCCACGTCCTCGATCCCCACCGACAGCCTCACCAGGCCGTCCGTCAGTCCCATCGCCTCCCGGTCGGTCTTCGGCACCGAGGCGTGGGTCATCGACGCCGGGTGGCTGATCAGGCTTTCCACGCCGCCGAGGCTTTCGGCCAGCGAGAACAGCCTGGCCGTCTTCAGCACCTTGCCGGCGGCTTCGAGGGAGCCCGCGTCGAACGCGATCATCCCGCCGAAGCCGGACATCTGCTTCTTGGCCAGCTCGTGCTGGGGATGGTCCGGGAGGCCGGGGTAGTAGACCTTTTCGATCTTCTTCTGCTCCTTCAGCCAGCCGGCGATCTTCATGGCGTTCTGGTTGTGGCGGTCCATGCGGACGGCCAGCGTCTTGACGCCCCGGTGACCCAGCCAGCAGTCGAACGGGCCGGGCACGGTGCCGATGGCGTTCCGGAGGAACGTGAGCCGCTCGGCCACCTTGTCGTTGCTCGTCACCACCATGCCGCCGACCATGTCGGAGTGGCCGTTGATGTACTTCGTGGTGGAGTGGCAGACGATGTCGATGCCGAACTCCAGCGGGCGCTGGAAGTACGGCGTCATGAACGTGTTGTCCACCACGGTCAGGATGTTCCGCGAGCGGGCCAGGTCGGCCACCGCCTTCAGGTCCGACAGCACCATCATCGGGTTCGTGGGCGTTTCCAGGAAGATCATCCGGGTTTCCGGCGTCAGCGCCGCCTCGATCTTCTTCACGTCCGACATGTCCACGTAGCTGAACTTGAGGCCGTGATCCGCGAACACGAGGCTCATCGCCCGGTAGGTGCCGCCGTACATGTTGTGGCCGGCCACCACGTGCTCCCCCGCCTTGACCAGGTGCAGGAGCGTGGTTTCGGCGCCCATGCCGCTGCCGAACGCAAAGCCGTACTTCCCCTTCTCCAGCGCCGCGATCACCTTTTCGAAGTTGGCGCGGGTCAGGTTGTGCGTACGGGCGTACTCGAACCCCTTGTGCTTGCCGAGTTCCTGCTGCACGTAGGTACTGGTCTGGTAGATCGGCGGCGTCACCGCCCCCGTCGTGGGATCGGGCTCCTGCCCGACATGCAGAGCGTCCGTTGAGAAACCCATGTTCGACTCCTTTACTTGAAGACCGGCGCCTGAACCATGACCGGCCGGTGATCGGAAATGTTGCCGTAACCGGAAACGAGAAGATCGAGACGGAGCGTGGCCACCCGGGCGCCGGAAAAATCGGGGCAGGCGCTGCGGTTGACGAGAATCAGGTCGATGAGCCGCGTTCCGAGCGAGGCCATGGACGGAATGCTCTTGAGCGGATCCGTCACGAAGCTGAAGTTTTCCGGATCGGACAGGAACGCCGGAAACGACGTGATGTTCATCGGGTCGGTGAGCACGTCGTTCCAGTCCCCCGCCACGATGTAGTCCAGCCCCGGCTCCGTCGTGGCCTTCCCCTCCAGATAGGCGTGCAGCGCGGTCGTTTCCGACCGGCGCCGGGGCGCGTCCGTCTCCCCGCCGGCCTTCAGGTGCAGGCTGATCAGCCGGAAACGGTAGGACCGCCCCGACTGGGTAACTGTGAAGTCGGCCTCGGTCGGCTCCCGCGTGAACACGCTGAGCTCCGTCAACGTGCGGAACGCGTTCAGCGTGGCGATGCTCTTCCGGTAGATGACGCCGGTCCGCTGGTAGTTGCACCCGTGCGGCTCCGACTCGAGAACCCCCTCGAAGTCCGGACAGAGCGCCAGCATCTGCTGGAAGCCGTCCGCGTTCGAAACCTCCTGCACCGCGATGACGTCGAGGTTCAGCGTGTTGACGAGTTCCGCCATCTTCGTGATCCGGTCCTGGTCGTTGGGATGCGGGCAGGTGAAGTCCCCGGGAAGCCGCAGCGGAAAGAACTCCAGGTTCCAGGTGGCGAGGTCCAGCGTGGTGTCGGTGCCCACCGACGCCAGGCCGCTGCCCACCGGCGAAAAGACGGTGATCGATCCGTCGCAGCTGGCGTTCGGGTCGGGCCCGATCGGCTTCTGCGGCGACAGGCCGGAACAGCCGGCCAGGAACAGCGCGAGAACGAGCGCTGCCGGCGCAAGGCGCAGCCCTCCGGCGATCGCGCCCGCCGCGCCGACGAACCTTCTCCACGGGCGCGCCCGCCGGAGAAGGCCCGCGCCGAACGACCCCTGCGTCATAGCGACACGAAACCGATCACGTCCGTCCGCGTGAGCAGTCCGATGGCCGTGCCGTTTTCCATGACCACGAGCACCGGCGAGTTCTTGCCGGACAGCCGGGTGACCGCATCGCGGATCGGATCCGAGGCGTCGACCGTGGGGAACGGCGGCTCCATCAGCCGGCCGACCCGCTCGTCGATGATCGCCGGATTCTCGAGGACGGCGCGCATCACGTTGTTCTCGTTGATCGAACCGGCCATCTTGCCGTCGAGGAACACCGGGATCTGCGAGATGTCGTACTCCTTGATCAGGTCCAGCGCCCGCCGCACCGTGTCGGCGGCGTCGACCGTCACGAGATCCTGGAGCCCCTGCTTCTTGGCCTTCAGCACATCGGAAATCCTGACGCTCTCGAGTTCGAGCAGGCCGTTGTCGCGCATCCAGGCGTCGTTGTACACCTTGGACAGGTAGCGTTCGCCGGTGTCGGGAAGAATGACCACGGCCAGCACGTCGTCCCCCTTGTCCGCCAGGTAGCGGAGCGCCCCGGCCACCGCGGCGCCGCACGATCCGCCGACGAGCAGCCCCTCGTCCCGCGCGATCCGCCGGGCCGTGTTCAGGCACTCGCGGTCGTTCACCCGGACGATGTCGTCGATGTACTGGAAGTGCGTGGTGCCCGGGATGATGTCCTCGCCGATCCCCTCGACCTTGTACGGCCGCGCTTCGGTCAGCTTCTTCGTGTAGAAGTAGTCGCGGAGGATCGACCCCTCGGGGTCCACGCCGACGATCTGGATGTTCTTGTTTTTTTCCTTGAGATAGCGCCCGGTGCCCGAGATCGTGCCGCCGGTGCCCATCGTGGCGATGAAGTGCGTGATCTTCCCCGCCGTCTGCTCCCAGATTTCCGGGCCGGTCGTTTCGTAGTGGGCCAGCGGGTTGTCGTCGTTGAAGTACTGGTTGGCCAGGAACGCGTTCGGCGTTTCCTCGGCCAGGCGGCGGGCCACAGAGTAGTACGAATCGGGGCTCTCGGGCGCCACGGCCGTCGGCGTGACCACCACCTCGGCGCCCATGGCCTTCAGGAGATTGATCTTCTCCAGGCTCATCTTGTCCGGCATCGTGAAGATCGACTTGTACCCCTTGACGGCGGCGGCGATGGCCAGCCCCATCCCGGTGTTGCCGGACGTGGACTCGACGATCGTTCCGCCGGGCTTGATCTCGCCGTTCTTCTCGGCCTGCTCGAGGATCTTGATGCCGATCCGGTCCTTGACGCTGCCGCCGGGGTTGAAGAACTCCACCTTGGCCAGCAGCGTGGACTTGAGTCCTCTCGTGACCTTGTTGAGCCGGATCAGCGGGGTGTTCCCGATCATCTCGAGGACGGACTTCTTGTACTGAACGCCATCAAGCAGTGCCATGAATCCTATTCTCCCTGGGACGTGCCTTGAATCCCGAAAATGTTGACAAATAAGGGGTTTAGAGCCGATGCATGATACTCGGACCGGGGTCGTGCGTCAAGCGGATCGAGCCCTGAGCCGCCCTGTACGGCCGCATGGCTGCGGGCCCTCGTCCAGCGGATCGCTCCCCCGATGCTAAACCGGCCGTACCGTTGAGAGCCATGCAAAACAGAAGCGGAGCACAAAAAAAATGCCGGGCCTTTCGAGCCCGGCATTTCCCATTTTCCGATCCGGATTGGACTGCTAGTGGTGCAGACCCGCCGCGATCGCCTTCTCGAAGTTGAAGTCGGGATCGTTGGCCGCGTCGTGGCAGGTGACGCACGCTTCCTTCGTCACCTTCGTGACCATCCCTTCCGTGCCGTGCATCGTTCCCTTGCCGTGGCAGGATTCGCACTGCACGTTCCGCAGCGTGACGGAGTCCGTCGTGTCCGACTTGCCCTCCGCGTTGATGCTGTACACGAGGGTCTGGTAGCCGGTGGCATCGCCGTAGCCGGTCACGTGGCAGCCGATGCAGGACAGGTCCGTCTGCTTGTTCGCCTTGACCAGGGTCTGGTAGGCGCTGGCGTGCGGACTCTTCGACCACTTCGTGTAGATGTCGGAGTGGCAGCGGGCGCAGACCTCGTCGCCGAGGTACTTGTTGCCGCCCCGCGAATCCGCCGACGCCAGGGCGCGCTCACGGGCCTCCTGGGCCTGCTGCTTCGTCACTTCCTCCTGGAACTTGGCGATCTCGCTGCCCATGTTCGGCTCGACGGTGATCCCCTCGTTGAGCGGCTCGTTCGTCCCCTTGTAGTCGGCGATCCGCTTCTGGGCGTCCAGCGTGAGGACGACCTTGGCGGCGTACTGGCCGCGGTTGCCGTTGCGGACGAGGAGCACGTCGCCGATGCGATCCGGGTTGTACATGTAGCCGGGGTTGTGCCCCACCACCACGACGTCGATGCCGGGGATCTCGTCGGCCAGCCGGCGCGCATCCGCCGGGCCGACGTGAGCCAGGACCACGACCACGTCGGTGCTCTTGCGGAGATCGGCCACGACCGGCTTGACGCTGTCGAACATGTCCTTGAAGCCGAACTCGTCCCGCCCCTGGTTCTGGCTGACCGGCGTGCCTTCAAACACGCTCCGGCTCGTGACCCCGGTGATGCCGATCTTGATCGGTCCCCTGGTCAGGACCAGGCGATCCTTGAACAGCATCTTGCCGGAACCGTCCGTCAGGTTGGCGGAGACGACCTCGCTGCCCATGGCCTGAACCAGTTCCTTGAACTTGTCCATGCCGAAGAAGAGTTCGCGCTCGCCGGGCGTCCAGACTTCCATGCCGAGCTTCTTCATGTTCTGGGCCATGAACTTCGTCGTCTCCCAGCCGCCCGACTGACCGGGGCTGGCGAGCATGCCGAAGTCGCCCGCGTCGACCGTGAGGACGTAGGGGTTTTCCTGGTGAATTCTCTCGTAATAACTGGCCCGCCGGGCCAGCCCGCCTAGCTGTTTCTTGTGTCAGCCACAAGGGGCGAGTTCGCCCTGGATGGCCGAGGACGGAAGGATGACCAGCTCGGTTCCTTCGCCCTGGCTCCAGGCGAACCGGCTGTGGGATCCGGCCATCAGGGCCAGCGCGGCCATGGCCGCCAGTGTCAGGAGACGCGCACGCGACACGAAAAACCTCCTTGAAATCATGAGTTCACGGATCAGGCCGGATTGAAAAAATCCGACCGGGAAGTATAAGCAAACCGGCGTCGCATTGGCAACGCATTCTCTCAGTGTCTGTTACATCGGCCGGAACCCGGGGTTGCCCCACTTTTGTCCGGGATCGGGATACCGAAACCCCGGCTGGGACGGCCGGGTCCAGTTCCCGGACTCCCGGAACCCCCGGAACTTTCAGAATCCCCCTCCCGGGGAGAAGCTGTTCAGGGTTCCCAGCGCCCCCAGACCGGGACCGCGCTCGAATTTGATGTCCGGCAGGGAGATAACGTTTATCTTGAAATAGAATTCGTTCTGGAGCGGGGTGGCCCGGTAGCTGAACGACGCCTCCCAGCAGTGGAGTTTCCGGGTCAGGCGCAGCTCCTGGTAGGTCAGCTCGCTCGTTTCGAACGCATAGGCGTTCTGGTAGCTCATCCCCCAGTTTTTCGTCAGGTTGACCTGCAGGCCGCTGCTCAGGTTCGTCTGCGTGTCCAGCCCTCCCCCCGCCCTCCGCGAGCCGTTGTAGGACAGGCCGAACGAGGAACTCCAGTTCAGCGCCTCCCCGCCGGCCACCCCGCCGCTCCCGGCCGGCTGGTACAGGTCGGGATTCCGGTCGTACCCCGGGGTGTTGACCCGCGACCCGCCCGAACCGGCCGGCGCCGCCGCGGCCGCATCGCCGGGAGCCCCCGGGAGCGACCCCGACAGCCCGAGGTTGCTCCGCAGGTTGAACGACTCGGCCCGGAGCTGGCTGTAGGGGTTGTGCACGCTGTTGAAGTTCAGGCTGACGTTCTTGATCCGGTTGAGGTCCAGCGAACTGGAGATGTTCGAGGCCGGCCGGTCCTCCCCCCGCTTGGCGGCGAGAAGGTCGTAGCTTCCGCTCAGCCGCCAGGTAAACAGGTCCACCCGCCGGATGTCCTCCCCGCTCTTCAGCTTGGCCTGGAAGCCGTTCACCAGCGTGTAGCTCATGACCTGGGACTCCCGCGCGCCGACCCCGGGATAGCGGTTGCGGCGCACCCCGTTCGTGTCGGCGAACGTGAGGTTCCGGAACTCCGGGTTGTAGGAGAGCGACACGGACGGGTTGACCGTGTGGCGGAGCGCCACCAGCGGTCCGATGCCGGGAAAGAACGTGCCGTAGGCCGTGGCGCTCGCGCCGAGCGACAGCGAGTACGTGGCCGCCCGGCGGAACCCCATCACCGTGTCGGCGGCGGAGAACTCGCGGTCTACCCAGTTCTCCGCGAGGTTCAGGCTCGGGGTCAGGTTGATGAAGCCGAGCAGTTTTCTCTGGTCGCCGAGCGAAAACCGCCACGTGGCCGACTCGGTGTCGCTGCGCAGGATCACGGCCGTGGTGTCGCCGGCGGTCGAGTCGGTGGCGGCGATCCGCGTCGTCTGCTCGCGGGCCTGCTCCCTCCGCGTGCCCGAAAAGGACAGCTGGTAGGAGAGCGTCTGCGCCCAGGGGAGAAACGCCGGGCGCTCGCTCGTGGCCCGGCGGCCAACCGTGCGGCGGTTGAGCGACGCCGACACGCTCGGAAACACCCGGTTCAGCGTGATCTCGTCGATCCCGTCGTTCAGGTCCGAGTCCAGCGCCTTTTCCTGCGACCCCGTCACCGAAAGGGAGATCCCCTGCTCGTTCCAGTTCTTCGTGAGACCGGCCCGCGACGTGAGCTGCCGGTCCACCCGGGACCCGATGCCGCTGCCGAGACCGCGGAGGCTGCGGAACTCCGGATCCTCGAACTCGCCGTTGATCGTGAGGTTCGCGTTGCCGCCGAGCGTCTGGTTGTGGGCGATGCGGACCTGGTTCAGGCCGCGCTCGAGCCCCCAGGCGTGGCCGACGTCGAGCTGTCCGTTGATGACGTTCCGCTTGACGTAGACCGCGGTGCCCTCCCCGATCAGGACGCCCGGCCGTTCCCGGTAGCCGAGGCGGAACGTGTAGTCCGTGTAGTCGCTGGCGGCCCAGTAGTAGCCGAGATTTTCGAAGAAGCGTCCGCCCTGCGAGTTGAAGCCGAACTCGAAGCGCGGCAGGAGCAGGCCGGAGTGGCGCCCCTTGCGGATGGAGAAGACGTAGAACGGCAGCGCGAAGACCGGGATCTTGCCGATGTACAGCGTGACCGGCTTCGCCACGACCTTGTCGCCGAGGTACACCTTCATCCGCCGGCTGACGAAGTGGAAGTGCGGATCCTCGTCCTGGCCGACGAGATCGCAGGTCGTGTACTTTCCGTGATCGGCGTTGAACTCGCGGTTCGTCACCTTGCGCAGGCTGTCGGCGAAGATGAACCCGTCCTCGAACTGGGTGCGGCCGTGGTAGATCGTGCCGCGCGCCGACGTGAGGTCGTACGACACGCGCTGGCCGACGAGTTCCTGGTCCCCCGGGCGGGAGCGGTCGATGAGGACCGGCTTCGGCGAGGCTTCCAGCATCTCCCGGACCGCGTCGAAGTTGATCTCGTCGGCCTTCAGCGTCAGGTTGTGATAGTCCGTCTGGCCGGAGCCGCGCAGCTCGATGAGCCGCTCGGGCAGCTTGAACAGGATGCGGTCCGCCTTGTAGTCGACGCGGTCCACGGAGTCGGGCGCCGACGCGGACCGGTAGAGGTACACGCCGGATCCGTTGCCGTTGATCTCCACCCGGTCGGCGGCCTGCCCCTTGATCCGCACGATCACCGTGTCGCCGCCGGCGGTCACCCGGCCGGTGCCGGTGGCCGAATCGGCGAGACTCGGCCGGTAGTCGACCTTCGGCGATCCCCGGGCTTCGAGATGCTCGATCCGCCCCTCCTCGAAATGGACGGTGAGGCTGTCGCCGCTGACCACGCTCCGCTCCCCGGCGAGCGACGGGTCGGTGGGGATGTACACGAGCGCCGCGTTCCCCCGCATCACCGCCCGGTCCATGACGCTGTCGGCAAAGTAGAGGAGCAGCCGGTCTCCGGTGAGATCCCCTTCCGCGTCGCTGACCCGGGGCGATCCGTACATCTCGCCGTACCCCTCGCGATCGTGGAAGACCGCGCTGTCCGCGGTGGCGGTCTGGCGGTCCTGGCGGACGATCACGTTGCCGACGGCCTCGAAGCGGTTGCCGTCGTCGAGGAATCGCAGCCGGTTACCCTCGATGCGGACGGTGCTCTCCCCGCGCGCCCAGTCCAGCGCCGGCGCCTCGGTGACCGTGGCCTCGCGCGTGCGCGTGTCGTAGAGAACCCGCGCCCCGCTGACCACCGACCGGCGCGCCGGATCCTCGATGGCCGCCGCCCCGGTGATCAGCGCCGTGCCCGCCGTGCGGTCGTACTCGAGACGGTCGCCGCGGATCAGGCGGCCGTCCTGGTCGCCGCGCACCGTGTCGGTCAGCGTCAGCAGGTCGGTTTTCCGGTTGAACGTGCCCGTCCGGCCGGTGAACCGGACCGCCCCGTCCTGGACGACCACGTTGCCCCAGGCCTCGAGTTCCTCGCGGCTCCGCGAATAGGAAGCGGAGTCGGCGACGACCACGAGCGTGCCGTCGGTCATCCGGACGCCGCCGCCGAGCGCCGTGCGTTCCGTGTCCGGGTAGTAGTAGCCGCGCGGGGCGGTGATGACGGTGGCGTTCTGGGTCAGGGTCACCTCGACCAGGATGTGACGGAAGCCGTTCACGTCCTCCTGGCCGAGCATGCGGGTGGCGCGGATGTTCCAGCCGCCGGTTTCGGAAAAAAAGGGAGATGGCGGCGGGGCGGAGGCCGAGTCGCCTCGGGCGGTGACGGGGGCGCGCCGGCCCGGGGCCGCGGCGGAGTCGGAGCGTGCGATGCCGGCGCGGTCGCCCGGGGCCGCGGCGGAGTCGGTACGTGCCGTGCCGGCGGGGTCGCCCGGAGCCGCGGCGGAGTCGGCGCGGGCCGTGCCGGCTGAGTCCGCGCGTGCGACGCCCGCGGATCCTCCGTCATCGACATGCACGGAGTCCGCCGCCGCACCAGCGCCGTCGTCGGCGTCCGTGCCGCGACCCGCCGGTTCCCCGGGTCGGCCGACGAGATCCGCATCCCCCGGCGACCTCCCGGCGCAGGCGGAGAGGGTCACGAGAAGGATCCCGAGGATCAGGCACATCACCGGCGACGACGACTGTTTCAGGATGCCGATTCCATGGCGCGGAGCGCGGCGCCGACCATTCCGGCCTGGGGGCCGAAGTGCGCGCCTTTCAGGGGCAGGGCGTGCCGTCGGGCCACCATCGACCGCAGGTGCAGTGCGCGCTCGGCGGGTTCGAGAAGAAACCGACCGGCCGCGGCCACGCCGCCGCCGATCACGATCACTTCGGGTTCGAGGAGGTTGGCCAGGCCGGCCATCGCGGTGCCGAGCCGGGTGCCGATCGTGTCGTAGACCCGAATCGCCCGTTCATCGCCGGATCCGGCGAGCGCGGCCATCCGCGCCGGACTGGCGGCATCCCCGGGGGGAAGATCGGCCGCGAGGGCCAGTTCCTTGATCGCGGTCCGCCCCAGAAACATCTCGAGGCAGCCGCGGTTCCCGCACGGGCAGGGGCCGCCGTCGAGATGGATCGACATGTGGCCGACCTCGCCGGCGAGGCCGGTGGCGCCGCGGAACGGCGCCCCGTTCAGGACCAGGCCGCCCCCGACCCCGGTGCCGATGGCCACGAACACGGCATGGCGCGCGCCGCGGGCCGAGCCCGCCTTCCACTCCGCGGTGAGAAACGCCTCGGCGTCGTTCAGCACGGTGACCGGCACGCCGAGCCGCCGGGCCATCCCGTCGCGGAGCGGCACGTCGCGCCAGGCCGGAAGGTTCGGGGAGGTGACCAGCGATCCGGACGCGAGATCGATGAGGCCGGCGCATCCGACCCCGGCCAGCCGCAGCGCGGCCCGCGGCACGTTGACCCGGGTGAACAGCCGGTCCGCCGCCGCCGCCACCGCGTCCATCACCCGTTCGGGATCGTCGGTCGGGTGCCCCTTCAGCCGGTCGAACGCGAGGAGCTTCGGGTCGCCGGAAATGTCGACGAGACCGATCTTGAGGCCGGAACCGCCGATGTCGATCCCGAGAACCGGCGACCGCGCGGCGGCGTCAGGCTGCGGGGACACCGCCACCGTGCCAGACCGCGGCGCCCGTGGCCGCGTCGAAAAGGTGGGCACGGGAGAGATCGAGGCGCAGTTCGACGGTTTCGCCGACCGTCGGGATGCGGTCGCCGGAAAGCCGGGCCAGCGCTGGATCGGCTCCGAGCCGGAAGTGAACGAACGTCTCGCTCCCCATCGGTTCCACGAGATCCACGCGGGCGTTGTACGACGCCGCGGCGGCGTCCCTGGCCGCCATGTCCTCGGGACGGATGCCGAGGTGCACCGGCCGCCCGGCGAACTCCCGGATCTCCTCCGCGAGCTCCGCGGGGATGTCGAGGCTTCCGCCGCCCGCGATCGCGAACGTGCGGCCGGACGCATCGAGCGACCCCGCCGCGAAGTTCATGGCCGGGCTGCCGATGAACCCGGCCACGAAGCGGTTGACCGGGTGATGGTAGAGCGCCAGCGGGGTGTCCACCTGCTCGATCTTCCCCGCCCGCATCACCACGATCCGGTCGGCCATGGTCATCGCCTCGACCTGGTCGTGCGTCACGTAGATCATCGTGGCCTTGAGACGCTGGTGCATCTGGTTGATCTCCGAGCGCATCTGGACGCGGAGCGCGGCGTCGAGGTTCGAGAGCGGCTCGTCGAACAGGAACACCTGCGGCTGGCGGACGATGGCCCGCCCTACCGCCACGCGCTGGCGCTGGCCGCCGGAGAGCGCCTTCGGCTTCCGGCCGAGCAGGTCGGTCAGGCCGAGCGTGGCCGCGGTGCCCCGGACGCG
>CAZQVN010000008.1:54666-85372 GCA_964596775.1 uncultured bacterium | reverse complement strand
CGAACGCCATGTTGTCGTACACGGACATGTGCGGATAGAGCGCGTAGGACTGGAACACCATGGCGATGTCGCGGTCGCGCGGGGGCACGTCGTTGACGACGCGGTCGCCGATCGCGATCGTCCCCTCGGTGACGGACTCGAGGCCGGCCACCATGCGGAGCAGCGTCGTCTTGCCGCACCCGGACGGTCCGACGAGGACCATCAGTTCCTCGTCCTCGATGACGAACGACGCGGAATCGACCGCCTTCACGTCGCCCGAGTAGATCTTGCTGACTCCCTGAACCTGGACCCGTGCCACTATCTCGCCTCCCTGCCGTCGGATGTGCCCGGGATGCCGACGGGATCGCCCGCTCCCGCCGTACTGCCCGTGGACGATGCCCCGGACGCGCCGACCGCCGCCGGGCCGGCACCGGCCCGCGTCACGAAGAATCCGAGCAGCCGGCTGATTGCCGCCTTGAG
This sequence comes from uncultured bacterium, assembly GCA_964596775.1. Classification (GTDB taxonomy): domain Bacteria; phylum Eisenbacteria; class RBG-16-71-46; order JABDJR01; family JAWXBZ01; genus CAZQVN01. The sequence continues at coordinate 84,913 of CAZQVN010000008.1, read as the reverse complement.
TTCCGCGCGCGGCACGATCATGTCGACCATGCCGTGCTCGAGCAGGAACTCGGACCGCTGGAAGCCGGGCGGCAGCTCCTGGTTGACCGTTTCGCGGATCACCCGGGGGCCGGCGAACCCGACGAGCGCCCGCGGCTCGGCGATGATCACGTCGCCGAGCGAGGCGAAGGACGCGGTGACGCCCCCGGTGGTGGGATTCGTGAGGATGGAGATGTACGGCACCTTGTGCTCCATGAGCTCGCCGAGCAGCGCGCAGGTCTTGGCCATCTGCATCAGCGAGAGGATCCCCTCCATCATCCGCGCGCCGCCGGAGGCCGAGAGGATCAGCAGGGGGGCCCGGGTGTCCCGCGACTTTTCGATGGCCAGCGCGATCTTCTCCCCGACCACCGATCCCATGCTTCCGCCGATGAAGCTGAAGTCCATGATCGCCGCCACGACCGGGCGGCCGTCCATCGTTCCGGTGAGCGTGAGGACGGCGTCGTTGAGCCCCGTCTTGTCCATCGCCGCCTTGACGCGGTCGAGGTAGCGCTTGCTGTCCTTGAACTGCAGCGGATCGAGCGACAGGAGATTGCGGCCGAATTCCTCGGTGGAGCCTTCGTCGAGCAGGATCTTCGCGTACAGCCGCGACGTGATGCGGAAGTGGTGGCCGCACTTGATGCAGACCGAGAGGTTCCGCTCAAGCTCCTTGAAGTAGATGATTTCACCGCAGGTGTCGCACTTGACCCACAGCCCTTCCGGGACTTCGCGCTTGCTCTGGGCTTTCGGGCCGGATGTGTCCTTGCGGAGCCACGACATCAGTCGTCCCCTTTCGGAGCCGTTTTCTTCGGTTTCAGGTCGAGGCGCATGACGATCGCGTCCTCACGATTGTCGGGATAATACCGCTTGCGGATCGACACCGGGCGGAACCCGTTCTTGAGATAGAGTCTCTGGGCCATCCAGTTCGATTCGCGCACTTCCAGCGTGATCTTGCGCACCCGTTTCGGAACGGCGATTTCGAGGAGCGTGTCCAGGAGCCGCTGGCCGATCCCCCGCCCCCGGCTTTCCGGGGCCACCGCCAGGTTGCCGAGGTGCACCTCGTCCTCGACCAGCCAGGCCACAAAGTAACCGACAACGGCCATGTCCGGATAGCTCAAAGCCACCCGGGTGACCGAAGCCCCGCCGGACTCGATTTCATTGAGGAACGACACCGCGGACCACGGATCGGAAAAGATCTCGCGCTCGAGCTCCACGACCGACTCGAGGTGACGGAGCGCCATCGGCTCGATGCGGATCTGCGGCTCGCGGACGGCGTTCACGGCGCGTCGCCGCCTTCCGCGGGACCCTCGCCCGGAAACAGGCCGGCCGCCCCTCCGGGCGGCCGGGCCGGTTTCCGGGCGTCGGCCTCGCGGATGTAGAGCGGCGTCGGCGCGGCGGCGGGGCGGTCCGCCGCGAAGCGGCGAACGCCCAGCGCCGCGGTGACCCGCCCCCGGTCGGCCGCGCGCGGCGGAAAGACGGACCGGAACGGCGTGCCCCAGGCCGCGAGTTCGGGGGCCGCGACCGGAACGCCGTCGCCGCAGAACGCGATGCGTGCCGGCGGGACGGGAGCCACCGCCAGCGCCGCTTCCACGAACGCGGTCACGTCGGCCGGCGCGAGCGCCGCCGGGGCGGCCCGCTCGACGAGGTCCCCCGCTTCGGCGGTGTAGACGGCGGCGTAGACCTGCCCGCGCCGCGCATCGATCAGCGGCACGAGCACCGGGCACTCCCCCTCCGTGACCTCCAGCGCCCAGGCGGCGAGGATTTCGAGCGACGTGACGCCGGTGACCGGAATGCCGAGGCTGAATCCGAGGCCCTGGGCGGCGGCCATGCCGATCCGCACTCCGGTGAACGACCCGGGGCCGGTGGCCACGGCGATCCGGTCCACGTTGCGGGGCGACAGCGACAGGTCGTGGAGCAGGGCGTCGAGTTCGACGAGGATCCGCTCGGCCTGCTCGCCCGGCGCGCCGAGGTCGCGGGCGGCCTCGAGCGTCGTGCCGGAGAGAAGGGCCACCCCGCCGCGGGGGCCCGTGGTATCAATGCCGAGCGTTCGGGACATCGCTCCTCCCGGCTGCGGACCTGAGTTGTTCGATGCGGCCGGCCGGGCCCCCGACCGTGATCCGGCGCTGCGTGTCCGACGGGGACTCGAACCGGACGTGGAGCGCGTCGGGGGGGGTGGGGCCGAGCCGCTCCGGCCACTCCACCGCCACGACCGCCGGACCGTCGAACAGCTCCTCGAGACCCAGGTCGTCGACGCGGGCCCCCGTCTCGATCCGGTAGAGGTCGAAGTGCTCGAGGCGTCGCGCCCCGACATGGGAGTGATGGAGCGCGAACGTGGGGCTCTTCGGCACCGTCCGGCACCCGAGCCCCCGGGCCAGGCCGCGCACGAACGCCGTCTTGCCGGCGCCGAGCGGACCGGACAGCAGGAAGACGGCTCCGCGCTCGAACCCGCCGGTCAGGACCCGCTCCGCGATGCGGGCGCCGAGCTCCTCGGTGGCGGTCACGCTGTCCGTCTCGACAATGAACGTTTCGCGGTCCTTCATGACGGCTCCGTCAGCGTTTCGGCGTCAGCGTGGCCACCGGCAGGATCATCTCCTCGAGAGACAGGCCGCCGTGCTGGAACGAGTTCCGGTACTGGCGCTCGTACTCGTGGAAGTTCGTCGGGTAGACGAAATAGTAGTCCTCCTTGGCCAGCACGTAGTTCTTGTTCAGGAAGTCGGCCGGGAGGTTGATGTCCTCCGGGTTCTTGGCCACGAGCGCCGTCTTCTCGTCGGTGACGAGGTTCGTGCCGTACTTGTAGCGCAGGTTCGTGGACGTCTCGCGGTTGCCGTAGACGAGCGCCGCGCGCTTGCCGAGAACCGCGCCGTGGTCGGTGGTGATGATCACCTCGGCGTCCTTCTGCTCGGAGATGCCGCGGAGGATGTCGAACATCGCCGAGTGGGTGAACCAGGAGTGGAGGAGGCTGCGGAGCGCCGCCTCGTCCGGGGCCAACTCTTGCAGGATCGACGACTCGGAACGCCCGTGCGCCAGGATGTCGAGAAAGTTGAACACGAGCGCCACGATCGGGATCGTGGCGTAGGATCCGAGCTCGCGCTTGACCGTGTTCGCCTCGTCGGCGTGGTACACCTTCTGGTACTTGACCGGCCCGTCGATCTTCAGGCGCTTCAGCTGCTCCTCGAGGAACTCCTTCTCGAAGCGGTTCTTGCTGCGCTCGTCCTTCGACGCTTCCGTCCAGTACTTCGGCAGTTTCTTCGCGATCTCGTTCGGGAACAGGCCGGCGAAGATCGCGTTGCGGCTGTACGGCGTGGCCGTGGGGAGGATCGACACGTAGTGCTCGGTGCGGATGTCGAACAGCGGGTCGAGCAGCGGCTGGATCGTGAACCACTGGTCGAGGCGCATGCAGTCGATGACGATCAGGTACACGCGCTTGCCGGCCCGGACCCTCGGGAGAACGTACTTCGGCACGATGTCCACGGACAGCGTCGGCCGCGATCCCCCGGCGCACCAGTCGCGGTAGGCGGTGTCCATGAACCGGCAGAAGTCGGCGTTCATCTCCCGCCGCTGATCGAGATGGGTCTGCTGGAATCCGGGATCCTCGATCTTGAACAGCTCCCGCTCGAGGTGCGTCATCCGCACGTAAAGATCGATCCACTCGTCGATGTTCAGGGGCCCCATCCGGGCCATCTGGAGGCGGTTGAACTCCTGGACGTAGTCCTTCGTGAACTGCCCCTCCACGAGCTTACGCGATTCGGTGAGCCGCTTCAGGGCCATCCAGATCTGGCTCGGGTTGACCGGCTTGATCAGGTAGTCGGCGATCCGCTTCCCGATCGCCTCGTTCATGAGGCTCTCTTCCTCGCTCTTCGTGATCATCACGACCTGGATGTTCGGGTCGATTTCCTTGATGGCCGCGAGCGTGCCGAGGCCGCCGAGGCCCGGCATCATCTCGTCGAGGAGCAGGACGTCGAATTTGTCGCGGCCGGCCAGGGACACGGCGTCCTCGCCGTTCGGTACGGCGGTCACTTCATACCCCTTGGCCTGGAGATAGAGGATGTGCGGCCGGAGGAGGTCGATTTCGTCGTCGGCCCAGAGGACCCGGATCTGTGTGTCGGGCATGCTCTCCTGTCTCGCGCGACGGCCGCCCCTCAGGAGGGCGGCCGCCGGCAGTCTGAACGGCTAAGTATCAGATTCTAGGACAGATGAGAGCGCGGGGCAATGCGATCAGCGGAGCGTGACCTTCCGGCCGGCGACGCCTTCCGACGTCGTCATCCGGACGAAGTAGTTGCCGGGCGGGGCCGGTGTCCCCCGATCATCGCGGCCGTCCCAGAGGACTTCCCTCTCTCCGGCATCCGCTGTTTCCTTCAGGAGACGGCGGACCGTGCGCCCCTGAACATCGAAAACCGCAACTTCGAGATCGGTCCGGACCGGCAGCCGGATCACGGTTCGAGCGGTGCCCGTGAACGGATTCGGGATCATCGGCCCCATGACCGGCACACCGGAAACGGCGATCCATTTGACGGAATAAGGTCCGAGGAGTTCCGATGTGCCGTCCCGCAGCATCGCTCGAATCCGGTACTCGTATTCCCCTCCGACCCGGGCGCTCGGGTCGACGAACAGGTGACTCCGGTCCGGTGCCGCCACCGATGCGCCCAGATCGATGAATCCATCCGTCGATCCAGACTCCAACCGTTCAACCCGACACTCCACAACACCATTGGATTCCTCAAGATGCCACCGGAGGACGGCCCGCCCCGTTTCAAGGCGCGCTGAAAACCTGGACAGGAGGACGCCAACGGGTGGAGGTGTCAGCGACACCGCGTGGATGTTGTAGTCGCCAATGACTCCGGACTGGGTCCATGCAATATGAACTGACTCCCCGCTCGTTGCGATCCCAAAGCCGTCTCCGATGTTCGAAGGCACACCGGTGTAGACCCAATCGCTCGGCACTCGACTCACCGGACCGGAGTTCGAGAACGTCTGCCCGCCATCACGGGATAGAGCCCAGTAAGTCATTACTGTCCGGTCGCATTCCTTGTCGTGCCGTCGGTCATACCACACGCAGTGCACGCCCCCGACATCATCCACCGCAACTTGAGGAAACGAATTGTCATGCAGGGGAGGATCGTCATTGACCCGCCGCATGGTGGACCAGGTCTGGCCCCCGTCCGACGACGACACCATGACGATGTCACGCTGGTCCCGGGATACGCTGGCCGGACTCACCGTCAACTCGCGCAGCCGGAAACGGTAGCCGTTCACGTAAGGAGGGTTGACTCCGGCCACAATGTAATAGCGTCTCGACTCCGGAAACGTCATCACCAGCGGAGGGAGGGGTCCTCGCCACTCCTCGCGCATATCGATTCCATTTCTAGTACCGCGAGTCGTGTCACAAACCGTCCAGATGGAGAAACAGCGTGCATTCTCCGTTGGCGGCGGCTGGGGGTCGACAAAAGTGACTTCCGATTCAAGGACGATCGTCTGCCCGGCAACACCCTCGACCGAAAAATAGTCCCTGTCCACCGGCCCGCGCTCAGCAGGCACCACAAAACCTTCCAGGGTCTGGCCGACTGTAATCGGTTGAGCCTGATAGTACGCGTTGTTCGGCTCAAGATTGGCCATCGGCGGCCCGGCCGGACCAAGTGTTCCGGCAGCCATCTCCGTCCATGTTACGTAAACACGACCGCGGTAAGGCCCGGTAGACCGGTCGACGGCGATTGCCGGTCGGTTCGGTGCCATGCGGAACGAGCAGCCATCATAGGCGGGATTGGCCCTCTCCTTGCCCACTCTCGCGAAATACCATGGAGGGCCGCTGACGAGGTTGTCGTTGATCTGGGAAACAATGACCGATGGTTCGAAGGATACACCACTATCCAGCGAGCGCCTCAATACAACTGCATTCTGCCCGTAGTCCTCCCAGATGACATAGACTTCGCCATCCGGGCCTGTGACCACACAACTGCTTGTGCTTTCCAGGCTGCTCAGCGTCATGGGCTGGGACCATGTATCTCCCTGGTCCACTGATCTGGAGAAGAGAATCCGGGCCTGATAGTCGTTGGGATTGCCAACTGCCTCGGACTCGGTGACGGTCATATACAGGACGCCGTTCACATCGTCATAAGCCACAAACGGCATATATTGCTCTTTGCTTGGACCAATGAAGACCATTGCAGTTCTTGGCTGGGACCAGGTCAAAATCCCGGCGGAGACGGTTCCTCTCCAAACAGCCATCGTAACACTGTTCACTGCTAGGTCTATGTACTTCAGCGCTACAAAGAATACACCGGACTGTGTACTGCATATGGCTGGTCCCTGCAGCACCCAGTCTGCCGCAGACTTAAGAGGAAAGATTGCTCCGGCCGACCATGTCAGCCCAGCATCGAAGGAAACGGACCATAATGCCGCGGAGTGTCTTGCGGACCACACAGATACGAGGTTTGTTCCATGGGCTGCCAGAACCGGCTCGAAATCATGTTCGCTTGGTGTCTGTGTAATCTGCGCCTCCGGCCCGAGAACCAAACCACCGCCCCATGTTCTTGTTGAAACAAGCACGATGAAATACGTTGCCACAAGAAGAGTCCTACCGGTCCACGTGATAGACGTCTTCACTTCACTCCAATTGACCCGAGTGCTAGTCATGGGGTCTCTATCGCACAACATAGACAATCTCAAGTTCTGAGCGTTTCCACGCGTCTATCAGCATGCCGCTCACATTCGCTGACGTGCCGACGGCTCTCCGGACACACACTCCGTTATTTAGAAAGTCGGACTCTGCCCATGCAGACACCCAGTTTCCGGCATTCACGCTGAGGTCCAAGGTTGGCTCTTCATTGGCCGTCTCCTCAGTCTGTTCATTATGGACTGAGCCAATGGCACAGTTGGGTAGATTTCCCTTGAATCCATCGTCAGAGCTGAACCGGGAAGCCAACGAACCCCATGTATCACTTTCAGACCAAGAGCCTCTCAAGGGTCCGACCGAAAAGAGATCCTCGGTCCAGTCGTCCATCCGCACACGCAACGTGGCGTCGATAACCCCAGAGGGGATAACATCATCAGGGATCTCAAACCTGAAGAAGATCCTGACATCATCCGGCGACGAGGGATTGACTATGCGGAGAGTCTGGACCGGCGACAATACAACTCTCTCGGCATGAACCTGGCCAGCGCTCAGTGAAGCCAATACCGCCGTCAGGAGAAACAGATGACTTGTTTTCATGACTTCTCTCCTCCTAAGAGCTATCGCCGATTCCAGGGAAGCACGAGCATCCGCTTCGTGCCGACAATGACCTCGCCAACCCGGAGCCGGTAGAGATAGACTCCCGGAACAACCCTTCCTCCATTGTCATTGGTGGCATTCCAATCTAGTTCGTGTTCACCTGCCGACAGTGATTCGTGATTCCTAGTGCGAACGATACGGCCGGCCACGTCGAATATTGAAATTTCTGCGGCAACAGCATCCCTGTCCACCACGAATCGAATTCGAGTATTTTCGAAGAAAGGATTGGGAGCATTCCCGATCAATGTCGGCTTGAGCTGAATGCCTTCAACCATGCTGCCGGGGAAGCGGCGATCAAGTGTCGAGAGAGGATCACTCCCTAGAAACGGATCCCAGTTCACGCTGCCTTCCATTTTCGCCGCTATGGCGCTCGATGAGGTTGTGCCCCAGTAGTTGTTCAGTGCGTCAATATTGGGTATGCCCGAATACCTGGTATCCGCCTTGACATGTTTGGAGGAACTGTTTGAAACATCGGAAAATCCGTGATCGAAGTCGGTACCGATGTCCGGCTGGGCGAGCGGCTTTACCCAGAAAGCCTGGGTCGTATTATCAATCCGAACCCGCCGAATAACGGGTCTCGAGTATGAATCGATATATATTCCGGTTCTGCAGTTTCGGATCGCTGTTGTGTCCGCCGGGCTGGAGGATTCAATGTCCATCGTCAGCGATGCCGAAGTGTCCTCAGCTGCGAGAACAAACTCGATCCCGCGGGCGTTCGTCGCGTTGAAGTCCTTGATCTGTGTTCCACGAATCGTCACAACGTCCTTAATCAAAAGGCCCTTGGATCCAGAGGCATTCTTTCCCTGGATTCGACATCGCGTGATGGTCGTGGAGCCTTCCGCCTGATCACCAACCGAAATGCCGATGAACCCAGTAACGCCGAGGGGGCAGTCCACCGTATCACGATCCAGCGTAACCGTTGCCGTGTGGTTGACATGGATCCCGACCGTGCGGGGGTTTTCAAAGTAGCAGGACTGGACTGTCCCGCCTCCGGAGCCGTCGGAAAAATCCACACCTATCTCCGCATCTCGAATCCGGCACTCCGTAATCGTAGCCGAATGTGCGTCGACGATTTTTATTCCCGCCCACGTGCCCGAGCATCCGCTCCCCACGAACCGGGCGCCGGTGGCCGATAACGTGCCGCCGTCAACCTTAAGCGCCGCGCCGGAAGCCGCGCGAATCCAGACGCCCGGCTGAATGGTCAGGGTTACACTTGAAGGTACTACAACGGTCCCGCTCAGATAGTACGCCTTGCCCGCTTCCCATACCTGACTGGTCAGCTGCCCCGTTTTTGTGATCTCCGGCATAACCCGCACCCACCTGGCCACGGACGGTACACCGTTCCACTTGATGGCAAAGACCATGTAGTCACCGGGTGGGGCGTGGTTACCGGAGGGAGGGCCATCAACGGTGACCTTGCGTCTCCCGCCTTCAACCACGCTGCAGGTGATTGAAGCTTCCAGGTAACGCTGGTCCTGATTGAACTGATGAGTCACGGCGCTCGGCTTGATCAGACTGACCTTTGCAATTCCGGTCGTGTCGGACAGCCAGAGAGAAAAGCTGTTGCCGTAGGTGACGACGTCATCGATTGCCGAAATGACCGGGCGGGGAGCGACGGCACCGGCGTCATCGAACAGATAGGGCGGCCAGTAAACGGAGGCGAGAAGTCGGTCCGGGTTGTGTTCATGCTCACCGCCACCAGAAAGGACCTTTCCATCTGGGAGGAGAATCGCAGTGGAATGGTAATCCCTGAGCGCAGGGTCTTGAGCCAGGTTTCCGCCCCACGTTGAGCTTGTAGGACTCCATATCTTCACCGATCTTTCAGCCAAGTCAAGTAACTCGGAATAAGTTTTGTCATCAATAGCATTTTCAAGATATGTACTCATACCTCCTGATAATAGAATCTGACCATTAGCGAGGATTGTCAGGTTATGTTTCGTTCGCGGATTGCCGATACCGCCAGTGTGTAGTGTCCATGAAGGGCTGCTCTGACTAAAGTCGATATGCGCACTCTCGTCGGAAGCCCACCCATCCTCCGCACCGCACTTCAGGACCTTCCCAGGGAGATACATCACCGCCGTGCCGCCATTGAAGATCCCGTTGCCCCCGACTCCTGTCCAGGCACTCGATGGCGTAGTCAGGTCGAGCAGATTCGAATTCTGTTCCGGCCCCACATGAGCGATCTTGCCACTCGGCAGCACGAACATCAGAGGGTACAGAGCCATCCAGCGCCGGTAGTCGGTGCCAAGCTGCGTCCACGGGTTGCCGGTGAGTATTGTTGGGTCGAAGATCTCGCCTCGCGTGGCATTTATGTATCTCGTGTCGTGTATAGCCGTGTGACGAGCCCGTGGGCCTGAGGCGACGGCTGCAATCCGCTGAGTCCAGATACCCGACGAAGTAGAGAGTTGAAAGTCCCAAACGTCGCCCAGAGCCCCGCCGGCATTCTCGCCCCCGAAGAGAACGAGGCGGTTGTTCGAGTAGACATACGTGTCGTGAGTCAATGAGAATTCAGCACGCCCCGACGGTGGACCACCAGTTGCCGTCAGACTGGACCAAGCTCCGTTTTTCAGTTCCGTAACCGAACTGTAGAACGTCGAGCCGTTCCGTCCTCCCACGATGAGCATTCGCGGGTTATTCGCGTCGGTCAAGAGATCAAAAACGGCACCGTGACCCTCCCTCGCCGAAGGGGGCGTTCCTGTCGTAGTCAGCTTCGTCCAGGCCGGCGTGCCTGAAAGAGCAAAGCTCCAGACATCCGTCGACGCAAACCCGCTCGTGGTCCGGCCGCCAAAGATCACCACCGTCTGGTTCACGGGATCGTAGACCGCCGTATGGTTGTATCGCTTGAGGTCTGAATCGCCACCCGTGGAGAGCCGGCGCCAGTAGCCGCGCCAGACGCAGGTGCTTTCGAGTTCACGGTAGAGATAGAGTTTCCAGACGTCGTCCAGCACGTTACCGCCCGCGTCTAGGCCACCCTGGATCACCATGCTGCTGTCGGCGGGGAAAAAGACAGCCACGTGGGAACTGCGAGCGGCGGGAGTACCGTGAACCGGATCCGGGTCGGGACTCAGTTGATTCCATGACCAGTCCGACAGCACAGTCCGTGATAGAGCCCACACATCGTTCGAGGGAGACGAACTGGATGTCGAATATCCACCAAAGACGATCATCCGCTGTCGATCAGCGAATCCGCCGAAATTAGCCAGACATGTGCTTCTCAGAGCGCCGTCGAATACGGCCGAATGCTCCTGCCGGGCCCCGGGTGGATTGGCATCCGCCGGCGTTGAGTGCACAGGAATTCCACGGAGGCCGAAGAGCACAAAGTCATTGTTGGGAGTCCCGGACGAATTGACTCCACCAAAGGCACAGACCTGCACGCCCTCCAGCCCCGAAAGAACAAGTACCTTTCCGTCAGGCAGGGCCGTGTTCGTTGGATACCATCGGTTCTCGTTCATATTTTGCGGACGTGGGCTGACCCAGGTCTGGCTGGGGTTGTTCGATGCCTGGAGAAATATGTTGGTGTGATCGATTCCGGGTCCCGGCGTTTCATTGCCCCCTGTAACCAGAATCCGGCCGTCGGGCAGACCCGAGTGGCCGGAGCAAAAAAGATCGGAACTGTCGGGAAACGCATTGAAGATCTTGCCGGCCGTGGGCAGTCCGTCCGTGTCATCCGAAGAATCCCAGCGCCAGATCTTGGCGTCGTCGTAGCCGTAAAAGAGAACCCGGCTGTGGCTGCCGTAGGTGGCGTCGTTGGTCCCGCGCATCAGGATCATGTGAACGGCCTTTGTGCTCCAGTTGTACTTGTTCGGACTCCACCAGCCGTTTGTCTTGTTCGAAGAAGAAGTCGGTGGCTGAGCAAGACAAGTATCCGGAAGCAGGAAGACGACCAACGGTGCCGCTAATATGTTGCTAAATAATAGTTTACGAGAGAGAGAGAGAGAGAGAGAGAGAGAGAGAGAGAGAAGAAATCATTTGGCGGCCTCCTCCTCGGTATGAACCCATTGCTATCGCGGATCCACCACACCCCTGAAGTGAGTTTAATCAGGCTGGAATAGGCCCGCAACACAATTCGCAGGTCTTGATCGTTTTCTCCGGCACGTTTAGGGTCGTTACATGTCGACACCGAATCGCTCGGGTGACTGGCTGAAGCAGGCCGAATCGGATCTGATGGCCCGCGAAGAAGCCATCCTCTGGCCGAAGGAACCGGAGTGGACGCGGGATGATCTGATCGCCTCCCTGCGGCGTTCGCTCGCGGACTGGGTCGATGAAGCCTGGCTCTTCGGCAGCTACGCCGCGGGAACGGCCGACGACGGCAGCGATGTCGACCTGATTCTCGTCAGGCCGACGACACTGCGTTTCACGGAGAGATTCCGGGATTTCATGGATCTCTGGAAACTCTACACGGACATCGACCTGGTCATCTATACGCCGGGGGAATGGCGAAAGATGCTGGCCGAGCAAGGACCATTCATCACGCTGGTCAGCCGGAACTGGGTTCGCGTGATCTGACCCGCCCCGCCACCCGACATCGGATGTCTTTCGGGTGGCGATGGGTGCCACACCCCGTCCGGCCCGGGCACCAATCGGAACGGAGTCCGAAAAACCGTGCCGCGCGCCGGGCTCGAGCGCGGGGCAATCCGATCAGCGGACCAGCAGCATCCTCTGCGTCTGCCGGAACGATCCGGCCTGCAGCCGATAGAAGTAAACCCCCGACGGCAGTTCCCCGAGCCGGCCGTTGATTGTCCGGGCGGCCGGCCCGAAATCCACGGAGTACTCGCCGGGCTCCTGGACCTGGTCCACCAGCGCCGCCACAAGACGGCCGGACATGTCGAACACGTCGAGCCGCACATGGCCCGAGGCGGGGATGGCGTACTCGATCCGCGTCGTGCCGGTGAACGGATTCGGGCGGTTCTGCCGGAGCGCGAACGCGGCCGGCCGCGGCGCGCCTTCGGCCACGCCGACGAACGCCGTGCCCTCCCCCTTCACGACGAGGTCGCCGGGAGAGGCCGGGTCATCGCTGGCAATCGACATGTTCGCGGTTTCCACACCCGTGACCGTCGGCTCGAAGTAGACCGTCACCGTGTCGGTGTCGGCCACCGCGATGACGAACGCGGTGCGGCTGACGCGGAACAGCGGGTTGTCCAGCGTGATGTCCGAGATGGACAGCGGGGCCGTTCCGGTGTTGTCGAGACGGAGCACCGTGCTTCCCGTCGTGTTCGCCTCGACCATCCCCACGTCGAGCGTGTCGGGGAGGCCGGCAAGCTGGGGCACGATGATGCTGAACAGGCCGCTCGAATCGGCCGGCGTGCCGGAGAGGTCGCGGACGCGGATCCGGGCTTCGCTCGTCGGAGCGTTCGGAACGAGCCACGAGTAGGGCATGGTGGCGGCCGGCCAGGTGGACTCGATCGCAACCCACGGACCGGCTTCGCTCGTCCGGTACTCGATGGCCACGTCGCTGACGAGCAGGCTCGACCACTCGATGTCGTGCGACGTGTTGTACTGCCACGACTCCCCGCCGCCGGGCGCGTTCAGCGTGAGTGCCGGAGAGCCGACGATCGTGAACGGCGCGTTCGACTCGTCGATCGGCGCGTTGTCCCAAAGGTCGATGATCCGCACCTTCGCGTCGGTGGTGGGCGTGTTCGGCACGAGCCAGTCGTACTGGCCGGCGTAGCCGTCCACGTCGGCGATGTGGATCCACGGACCGGCCGCCGACGTCTGGTATTCGATGCGGGCCAGCGCCACGTTCTGGGCGAACCAGCGGATCTGGAAGTTCTGGCCGGCGTTGGCGGTGTTGCCACCGTTCGGGATCTGCACGATCAGGTTCTGGGCGTTGTTCGTGGTGACCGGGTACGTGTTCAGGAGCTTGTACACGCCGCCGCCCTGCTGGGCGATGAACGTGGCGCGGTCCGGAACGGCGAACGCGTAGTTGGCGCCGCTGAGCGGAATCGACGTGAACGCGGCGCCAAGGTCGTTCGTCAGGTAGGAATTGCCGCCCGAGTACTGCCCGTGGATGGCCACGTTCGGGTCGTCGCCGGCGAAGTCGCACCCCCACGCGGAACTCGCGCCGTGATAGGCCGGCCAGGTGTTGCCGGCGTCCTTCGTGATCTCCACACCGCCGCCGCTCCACTGCGTGGCGATCAGCGTGGCGTTGTTCATCCGCGAAAGGCCCATCATCGGGATTTCCGAGCCGCCGCCCGAAAACCGGAGCTGGAACGTGCGGCCGCCGTCGAGCGACCGCCAGACCTCGCCGGTGCCGGACCCGGTGACGCCGTCGCCGACGAAGACCCGCATCGTATCGTCGGGCACGACGATGATGTCGCACGGGCTTCTGAAGCCGGGGCTCGAAAACTCGTTCCAGGTGGCGCCGAAGTCCCGCGACTCGTAAACCTTGCCGTCCTCGGGCATGAAGAACAGCCGGTTCGGATCGTCCGGGTTCATCTCCAGCGGCATCCCGTACTCCGTGAAGTTCTTCGAGATCGTCGTCGTCCAAGTCGTGCCGCCGTCCGTGGACCGGGAGATGCGGTCCGTGCTGCCCACCGCGGCCACCATCACCATGGAATCGGCGGGGTGCACGTAGAAGGAGTTCGTCTTGGAACCGCCGCCGGTGATCGTGCCGATCTGGACCCAGGTTTCGCCGTAGTCCGGCGACTTGTAGACCTTGACGCCGAGCACGACATAGAGGGTCCGCGGGTTCTGGCCGTTCTGGTGCAGGGCGTCGCCGCGGACCGTGGACCCGGCGGCCGACAGCCGCAGCTGCCACGCCTGGGTCGGAATCGTGGAGGTCGGAAGATTCCAGGTCGTGCCGGTGGAACTCATGACGCAGCGGTTGGCGCTGTTGGCAAAGAACGCCGTGCTGTCGTTGACGTAGTACAGGTCGGTGATCGGCGCGTACATCTTGTGGACCTGGAACGTCCAGGTCAGTCCGCCGTCGGTGGTCCGGCGGATGAATCCGCCGCCGCCGGCCAGCGTGACGTAGCCGAGCGAGCTGATGGACACCGAGCGGACATCGCCGTAGGACTCCATCTTCAGGTTCTTCGTCGTGAAGTTCATCCCGCCGTCCGTGCTCATGACGGCCGTTTCCCGCTTTCCGACGGCCCAGACGGTGGACCCCTGCGCGGCGATGTCGAGGAGATCCCGCGTGGTGCCGGACGTGAGGATCGTCCAGACCGCTCCGCCGTCCTCCGTCTTGAGGATCGTGCCGCCCGCGCCCGCGGCATAGCCGGTGTTCGCGTCGAGGAAGGACAGCGCGTTCAGGCGCGCCGTGGTTCCGGTGGTCTGCGGCGACCAGGTGACGCCGCCGTCCTCCGTCTTGAGGATCAGCCCCCCCGCTCCGGCGATGTAGCCGACGAGATCCGTCGTCATGACCACCGCCACGAGATCGGGCGATCCTCCCTGCACCTGGCTGGCCCAGGTGCCGCCGGCGTCCGTGCTCCGATAGATCGTTCCACCGTCGGCCACGACGAGGACCGTGTGATTCCGGGCCGCGACCCCGTTCAGGCCCACGCTGCCGAGCGAGCCGTTGCTCCAGGTGGCGCCCTTGTCCATCGAGCGGTAAACCGTTCCGCCCGTGCCGACGGCCCAGACATCCTGGCCGTCGCGGCTGAAGACGGCGTTGAAACCCTGCGCACCGGCAACGGCCGGCAACAGGCAGAGACACAGGGTCAGGATCAGGGCGGGGTGATGGCGATGGCGCATACCGCAGGTTCCTCCGGGAGCGGGCCTACTCGACGATGCGAGCCGTGACTTCAATTTCGGACAGGGCTGCGACCGTTCTTCCCCGGACCCGGCCCGAGATACGGCGCGGTCTCAATTCAACGGCATCGATGACGGTCGGGGGAATTTCGAGACGTGAACCCTTCGAATCGAGACGCGACCTGATCCGGAAACGACCGGCTTCCCGATCCTCCCGCAGCAGCACGACATCCACGCTGCCCACGGTCAGATCGGTCCCATCTCGGGACGCGCTTTCGGCAGCGTAAACGATGACCTCCCGCGCTTCAATTGGAAATCTCCACTCCAGGCGGACCCACTCCTCCTCCGCGCCATCCGCCACCCAGCCGGTCCGGTCCACCGGTCCGGCGGCCCGACGGTCCACGAGCCGCGCCGGGACCGACCCCATGGATGCGCTGGACACCCGCACGGCCGCCGAGGGCGCGGCGTTGAACCACGAGGATCTCTCGTAATTCAACGGAACGGTGAGGGTCGAATGCCCCGTATGACACCCCACGCACTTCGTGCCCGACCCGATCCGGGCATAATTATACCCCGGAACGTGCGCCGGACCGTTCGTCGTCCGGACAATTCTCCCCTCCCGGTCCACAATCTGCTCGAACATCGGCACGTCGGCGGGGAGATCGTGCTCGTGCACAGCCCCGGTGCGCGTCAGTGGCGCCTCCCGGACGAGGACCAGGGTGTCGCCCAGCGCCGAACCGGGCCGGGCCAGGACGGCAAAAAATCGGATGAACAGTTCGGGATCGGCCTTCGGCGCATCCGGAAACGGCGCGTCCACGCCACCGCTCAGAAACACGTTCAGGCAGTCAAACCGGAAAGTTTCCACCATGTCATGGAGCACCGCCTCGTCGGTCTTCGGCCCCGGCGTGATCGGCGGCGGAAAGATCGGCGTGATGACGGGCGGCACCGGGCGGGCCGCGAGCGGCACCGCGTCGAGTTCGTCGGTGCCGGGGCGGTCGAGGATCCGGGTGATCGCCCCGCCGCGCGGGTCGATCGTGCAGAGGTCGAGATCGGTTCGATCGTGACCGGGGCGCCCCCGCCTGACGGGTGCCCGGCTGCCGGTTGATTCCGCTCCCCGCCCGGCCGGAGCGCCGGCGGACCAGGAAAACAGGAGCGTTCCGTCGTCGAGGAACGCCGGTGAGGCGGCCCGACCCGGCGGCGTCAGGGCGCGGAGCGGGCCGATCGGGGCGTCGAACGCCACAAGGCGGGTGGCCCCCGGTTCGGGAAAGAGCGCCGCGCCCGCCGCGTTGATGCCGAACACGGCGCCGTTCGCTGCCGGCGCCGCCTGGTACACCATCTGCTCGGCGCGGAGGAGCGGATTGCCCGCGGCAAGGCGCACGGCGTCGCCGTCCGGGGTCACGGATACGGTCTGCCAGAGATCGACCCGGTCGCCGGGCGCGGCCTCGCCCGGGTCCGTCGTGATCGGCGCCGAGGCTCCGGCCATGTACGGGTTGAACCACCAGCGGGAATAGATCACCCGCCCGGTGACCGGATCCACCGCGGGCTCCTCCGCTCCGTTCCGGTCGGTGGTGATCCGCTGCAGCGAGGTGCCGTCCGCGTGGATCACGTAGAGATTCGTGACCGGACCGCCGCGCACCTGATCCTCCATGCCGAACCGGGTCGAGGCGAACACGATCCGCCCGTCGGGAAGCCAGCAGGGGTCGAGGTCGTCGAAGCGGGCGGCGGCGGCGGAACCCGCGGCCGGTCCGGGGGCATGTCCGTGTGCGGCCACGCCGGCAGGGTCCGCGGCGGCCCCGGTGGCGGTCGAGTCGTTCCCCGTCACCGGACGGACATGCGTTCCGTCCGCGTCGACCAGGTAAATCCGGAACGCCCCGCCCGGCTTCTCGGCCGCCGCAAACAGCACCCGCGATCCGTCGAACGACACCGAGGGATCGCAGACGTCGAAAAAACCGGAGTCTTCACGCAGGAACGGGCGGACCCGTCCGTCGGGTTCGAGAACGAGAAGCGTTCCGCCCGGTGTGAGCGTCCGGCCGAGCGGTCCCTGCCCCGCGGTCACTCCGGGCGCGGATGCGGGGCTCGCGTTCCGCGAAACGAAGAGGATCGGCGGGCGGCGCGCTCCGCGAAATCCGGAGATCGCCCCGAATACCGACGCGCCGAGCATCACGGCCGCGATGCCGCAGAGGATCGACCGCGCGCGCCCCGCGCCGAAGCCGCGGCGGCCCGCGGGCGCCGTGGCTGCGGCGGTCCGTCGCCGCCGCATCACACCGCGATCCTCATCCGCCGCTCCCTCATCACACCGGAAACAGGGCCACGAACTCGCTCCCCTCTCCGGGGGCGCTCGCGCGGAGTTCGAGCCGGCCGCCGTGGTATTCCTCGATGATCCGCCGGGCCAGCGTGAGCCCGAGCCCCCAGCCGCGCTTCCGCGTCGTGAACCCCGGGTCGAAGATCCGCTTCTGGTCCGCCGGCGCGATCCCCCGCCCGTTGTCCCGGACCGACAGCTCCACCGTTTCCGATTCGGGATTGCGGCGGACGGACACTTCGATCCGGCCGGCCTTGCTGTCGCAGGCGTCGATGGCGTTCTTCACCAGGTTTTCCACGACCCAGCCCATGAGCTCGGCGTTCACGTTGACCGGCGGCACGTCCTCCTCGAAGTCCTCGACGATCTGGATCTTCAGCCCCTGCTGCGGCAGGCGCCGCCGGTAGTAGCCGACGGTCATGGCCACGATCGGCACGACGTCCTGCTGCGTCAGCGACGGAAGCGACCCGATGTGCCCGAACCGGCTGGCCACCTTCTTGAGCCGCTCGATGTCCTGGAACACCTCCTTTTCCACCTCGTCGAAGAGGCCCGTCTCCACGCTGGTCCGCTCCCCTTCCTTGACCGCCTGGTCGCGCATCAGCTCCATCCACCCCATGAGCGACGAGATCGGCGTGCCGAGCTGGTGCGCCGTTTCCTTGGCCATGCCGGCCCAGATCAGGTTCTGCTCGCTGCGGCGGACGCTCCGGTACCAGGTGATCCCGATGGCCGCGAACATGCCCGCCGCGCCGAGAAGCACCCACGGCACCCAGCGGATCTCCTTCTCGATCCCGGTGGGTCCGTAGTAGAAGTAGCCGATGACATGGTCGTCCGAGGGGCGGATCATGGCGATCCGTTCGTTCCGGCGCTCGTACTCGCGGACCTTGCGCAGCAGGTACGCCACCTCCTCCGGCGGATGCGCGAGGTCGGCGTTCTGGACGACCTCGTCGGCCACCGACGACGGATCGAGGCCGGTCTGGCTGTTCCAGGCCTGGGGCCGCCCGTCCAGATCGGTGATGATGAACGCGAACGTGATCGGCGCCGCGATGTCCCCGAGCGAAGCGAGAAAGCGGGCGTCCTCCGTCGTGGCCACCTGCGCCGTCGAGGCCGCGAGGAGGCGGGCCATCACCAGGGACAGCGTGCTCGACTGCTCCTCGAGCCGGCGGACGACCCGGTTCGTGAAGAAGAGCGCCACGCCGGCCAGGACCAGGCTTCCGAGGAGGAGGTAACTCCGCAGAAGCATCGGCGTGGACAGCGGACGGCGGCGGGGCGCCGCGGGTTCCGCTTCGCGCGAGCTCTCGTTCACCGGAGCCATGGCCGTCTACCGGGAGCCGATTTCGTCCGTGCCTCCCATCCAGGGTTTCAGCGCGTCGGGGACGCGGATCGTGCCCCGCTCCGTCTGGAAGTTTTCGAGGATCGCCACGAGGATCCGCGGCAGCGCCAGGCCGGACGCGTTCAGCGTGTGGGGAAACTGCGGCTTGCCCGTTTCCGGCCGGTAGCGCATGTTCATCCGCCGGGCCTGGAACGATTCGAAGTTGCTGCACGACGACACCTCGAGCCACTTGTCCGATCCCGGCACGTACACCTCGAGGTCGTAGCACTTGGCGGCGGCAAAGGACGTGTCGCCGGAGGCCAGCAGCAGGACGCGGTACGGCAGTTCGAGGCGCCGGAGAATGTCCTCGGCGTCGCCGAGCAGCTTCTCGTGCTCCTCGTACGAAGTGTCGGGATCCACGATCCGCACCATCTCCACCTTGGAAAACTGGTGGACGCGCTGGAGCCCCTTCGTGTCCTTCCCGTAGCTCCCGGCTTCGCGGCGGAAGCAGGGGGAGTAGCCGACGAGGTAACGCGGGAGCATCGCGCCGTCCAGGATCTCCTCGGCGTGGAGGTTGGTGATCGACACCTCGGCCGTGGGAATGAGGAACAGGTCGTCGGTGGTCCGGTACATGTCGTCCTCGAGCTTCGGCAGCTGTCCGGTTCCGAACAGCGCCTCGCGCCGCACGATAAACGGCGCCGCCACCTCGGTGTAGCCGTGCTCCCGCGTGTGCACGTCGAGGAAGAAGTTGATGAGCGCCCGCTCGAGCCGCGCCCCCTCGCCGATCAGCACGGAGAACCCGGGTCCGGACACCCTGGTGCCGCGCGGCATGTCGAGCAGGCCCAGTTCCTCGCCGATCTCGTGATGCGGCCTTACGGCAAACGCCGGCCGGAGCGGCTCGCGCCACGACCTGACGACGGTGTTCTTCGTGACGTCGCCGAGCGGCACCGACTCGTGCGGCAGGTTCGGGATCCGCTGCAGCGCGAACTGGACCTCCTCCTCGAGCGGGCGGAGGCTTTCCTCGGCTTCCCTGAGGCGGTCGCCGAGTTCCTTGACCGCGGCCTGCTCGGCCGTGGCGTCCTGCCCCGACTTGCGCAGGCGGCCGATCGCTTCGGAGGCCTTCGACTTTTCGGCGCGGAGACTTTCCACCGTACCCAGGACCTGGCGGTACCGCTCGTCGGCGGCAAGAAACTGGTTGAGATGGGCGGGGTCGCCGTTTTTTGCGGCGATCTTTTCCCGGAGCCCTTCCGGGTTGGCGCGGAGCAGTTTCGGATCGAGCAAGGGTCTCTCCTCACATCCCGCGCCGGCGGAGCCGGCGCGGCGTCTTTATTTTTTGGTTTCCATGGTTCCCGAGCGGACAGTCTAGGCAGATTCAAGCGGGAAGGGAAGCCGTGCCACCCGGATCGGCGCCGTGTTCCCATGACCGGTGCGCGCGGCGGAGGCGCGGTCCGCTCCGGATCGCCCCCGGAGCCTCCGGTCACCAGAAGCGCTGCCGCACCAGCGTCAGCGACGCGATCAGGCTGTCGAGATCCGGACTCTCGTCGAGCACCTCGATCACCGCGGCGCAGTAGTCCGCGTTGAGCTGCTGGATCTCCGAGAGCCGGGGGCCGCGGGCCAGGATCGCGTCGCGGGCGTCGCGCGCCTGGTCGAGCGTGGCGATGATCTCGTCGTACACGTCGGGATCCTCCAGCGACCCCATGATCTCCGGAAAGTAGCTCCAGAATTCCGAGTCGAACAGCGTCACCGCTTCGCATCCGCTGAAATCGTCGCCGCCGTCGTGGCGGTACGGATCGAGGAACCGTCCCTTGAACCTTTCGAACAGGACGGGCGACCAGGACAGCTCCACGTTCTCCGCGGGCGACCCCGCCGGGAACGCCCAGGCCAGCGAATCCGCGCCGTAGAAGAATCCGCCCGGGCGGGCGGAGAGCGCCGGAAGCGGCAGCGCGGAGGAAAGCCGGAAACAGAGGGACACTTCGGGCGCCGGCCCCTCCCACAGCGCGTTCTTCTCCAGGAAGTAGTTGGCGCCGTAGCTGTAGAGGCCGAGGTCGTCGCCGCTCCACAGCACGTCGTAGTCCACCTCGATCCGGCACGGCTCCCCGGGCGTGAAATCCACCGGCCAGAGAAACACCGGGCTCCGGTGACGGCGCTCCCCGGAGCGGGTTTCGAGCGTGTCGATCTCGATGCTCCGGCTGGCGGGGACGGCCACGCCGTTCACGAGAACCTGGAAGTTCCAGACCATCGCGAAATCCTCGCCGCGGATGCCGACCGGGAAGCCGACCCGGACCGTGCGGGGCGCGTCGGTCGTGAACAGCGACACGGAGCGGACATGGATGTTGTCGCCGTCGTTCCCGTCCGACACCATTTCGACCCGCTCGGACAGCATGCGGATTCCGGCGGTCGGAACGGGGCGCACGTAGGGTTCGTCGGGCACGTACGCGGCCGGCCCGGCGATCGCGGAGGCGGCGGCCAGGAGGGTCGCGAGAACCAGCGGGCAAAGCAGCGGGGCGGCGCGGCGCATCGCAGGCGCCCCGGGTTCTCCGGCGCGGCGCATCGCTCCCGAGTCCGAGGCCGTGGCGCGCCGGATCATTTCAGGGCGCGGGCCAGGAGCGGCGCCGCGTAGGTGATCACGATGTCGGCGCCGGCCCGCACGATGCAGGTCGTGGCCTCGAGGAACACGCGTTCCTCCAGCGCGGGGTCGCCGCCGGCCAGCGCCTTGAGCATCACGTACTCGCCGCTCACGTTGTAGGCGGCCACCGGCACCCGGAACTCGTCCTTCGCCCGGCGGATGATGTCCAGGTACGGGAGCGCCGGTTTCACCATCACCATGTCCGCGCCCTCCTCGAGGTCCAGCGCGATCTCCCGCAGCGCCTCGTCGGAGTTCGGCGGATCCATCTGGTAGCTCCGGCGATCCCCGAACGCCGGCGCGGAATCGGCGGCCAGCCGGAACGGTCCGTAGAACACGGACGCGTACTTGGCCGCGTAGGACAGGATCGGCGTGTCGAGAAAGCCGCTCTTGTCGAGCGCCGTGCGGATCGCGCCCACCCGGCCGTCCATCATGTCGGACGGGGCCACGATGTCGGCCCCGGCCTCGGCGTGCGACACCGCCGAACGGGCGAGCAGGCCGAGCGTGGGATCGTTGGCCACCGTGTGACCGTCGAGCTGTCCGCAGTGACCGTGGTCGGTGTACTCGCAGAGGCACACGTCGGTGATGAGCGTCAGCGGCGTCTGCGCCTTCCGGATCGCCCGGAGCGCCTTCTGCACGACGCCGTCGGCGGCATACGCGCCGCTGCCCAGCGCGTCCTTTGACTCCGGAAGGCCGAACAGCAGGACCGACGAGATCCCCCACTCGCCGTGCGCCCTTTCGCATTCCTTGACGATCTCGTCGACCGAGAGATGGAACACGCCCGGGAACCCGGCGATCTCCTTCCGGACACCGCTGCCCGGAACGACGAACAGCGGATAGACGAACTGGTCGCGGTGAAGCCGCGTTTCGCGGACCAGCGAACGGATCGGCTCGCTCCGCCGGAGACGGCGCGGTCTTTCGATGGGAAACGGCATCAGGTTCCTTTCCTTGACAGACGGCCGCCTTCCGCGGCCACGGATTCGATCAGACCGTCGAGCGTGGCGTCCTGCGCGACGAGCGCCACGGTAAAGCCCAGGTCGCGGGCGTGTTCCGCCGTGACCGGTCCGAGCGCCGCCACGTTGATATCGGAACGGAGCTCCCGCTTGCACGACAACGCCGACGCGAGTTCGTCGAGGGCCGCGCCGCTCGTGGCCAGGACGAGATCCACCTCGCCCCGCGCGATCCGCGCCGCCGCCCGCGTGGCCCCCTCCGGGAGACCGACGGTCCGGTACGCCGGCGCCAGGTCGACCCGGACGCCCGCCCCTTCCAGCGCCTCGATCAGGACATTCCGTCCTTCCAGGGCACGCACGAAGAGGATCCTCCGGCCGGCGAGCGACTCCCCCGCCGCCGTCAACGCCGCCGCCAGCCCTTCGGCACGGTAGTCCCCGGGCACGAGATCCGCCGGCCGGCCGGCGGCCGCCAGCGCCTCCGCCGTCTTCGGCCCCACCGCGGCCACCCGGAGGCCGGGCGGGAAGATCGCGGCGCCCCGCTCCCCGGCGCGCTCCAGAAAGTACCGCACCCCCGCGGCACTCGTGAAGAGGATCCACGCGTAGTCATCGGGGCGTTCGAGCGCCCGGTCCAGCGGTCCGTATCCCGCCGCGTCAAGCGGCGCCGTCCGGGTCAGCGGTTCGACGATCACGTGCGCGCCGAGCGCTTCCAGCCGCAGCGCCGCCTCGTCGTTCGTCCCCTCGGGACGGGTCAGGAGAATGCGGAGGCCGGTCGCCGGGCGGGACATGGCGGAATCAGGACGCGCCGGACGCCGGAAGACCGAGGACGCGCGCGGCGCCCATCTCGATGAGCCGCTCCGCGAGTTTTTCCCCGAGCTTTTCCGGGGCGCGTTCCGGGCCTGTTTCCTCGGCGCGGAGCACGGTCAGGCCGTCCGGCGAGGAGACGAGGCCGATCAGGCGCAGTTCGCTCCCCGCGGACCGCGCGAGAGCCGCGATCGGCTCGTGGCATCCGCCGCCGAGGGCCGCGAGCAGGCTCCGCTCCGCGATCGCCTCGTGATGCGACAGCGGATCGTCGAGCGCCTTCAGGAGCTCCCGCGTCCGCTCGTCGTCGGCGCGCCCCTCGAGCGCCAGGCACCCCTGGCCGACGGCGGGAACCATGATGTCCGGCGTGAAGATCTCGGTGGCCCGCTCCTCGAGGCCGAGCCGTTCCAGTCCGGCCGCGGCCAGCACGATGGCGTCGTAGCGCCCATCGTCCAGGCGCTTCAGGCGCGTGTCGATGTTGCCGCGGATCGCAACCACGTTCACGTCGTCGCGGTAGGCGAGGATCTGGGCCTTGCGGCGCGGGCTGCCGGTGCCGATCTTCGCTCCATCGTCGAGCATGTCGAGGATCATGTCGTCGGGCGCCACGAGCACGTCGTACGGCGTGGCCCGGAGCGGCACGGCGTGGATCGCGAGGCCGTCGGTGATCGCGGTCGGCAGATCCTTGAGACTGTGCACGGCGAAATCGACGCGCTTGTCCAGCAGCGCCGCTTCCAGTTCCTTCACGAACATCCCGACGGAGCCGACGGCCCCGAACGCCGTGTCCTGCTTCGCGTCGCCGGTGCTCGTGATGGTGACCAGCTCGACCTTCAGGCCGTCGTGCTTCGCTTCCAGCTGCTTCGCGATCTCACCGCTCTGGGCCATGGCCAGGGCGGAGGCGCGCGTGCCGAGTTTCAGGGTGCGGGTGGGCATTGGGAAAGGCTAACACAGAGGTGGTGGGGATTCGACGGGGCCCCTCTACCCCACCCTCACCCGCGCCAGCCCCGCACCCAGCGCCGCAAACAACACCCCCATCCCCGCGACCACCGCCAGCCCGACTCCCGGCTCCGACCCCGCCACCACCCACGCCCCCAGCGACCCGGTCAGCGCCAGCCCGTACACGGCCAGCGCGGCGGCCCGCTTGCCGCGGCCGAGCGCGGTGGCGATCCGGTGCGTCGTGTGATCTCTTCCGCCGACCCAGGGAGACTGGCCGCGTTTCAACCGGGTCAGCGTCACGAACGTGATGTCGAAGATCGGGTAGGCCATGGCCAGCGGCAGCGCGATCCACGCAGCTACTCCGGCGCCGGGCTGGCCGGATGCGCCGGTGGAGGCTCCTGCAAGATCCGCAGCCGTGCCCGCGGCGGATCCCGAGAGGACCGCGCCCGCGAACGGGTGCGAAGCCACCCCCCACCCGGCCGCCGCGAGACCCGCGCCGAGCATCAGGCTGCCGGCATCACCGAGAAAGATCCTTGCCGGCGGAAAGTTGAACACGAGATACCCGGCCAGCGCCCCGGCCAGCGGGAACAGCCACGCCGCGGTGTCCAGGCCGCCGGTCGCGAGCGCGATCAGCATCAGTCCCGCGATCGACGCCAGCGACACGCCGGTCAGCATCCCGTCCATGTTGTCGAGAAAGTTGAACGCGTTCATGAGACCCACGACCCACAGGACGCCGACGGCACCGTCGGCGCCCGGACTGGCGAACGGTCCCGGCCCGGCGGCGGCCATGAAGATCGAGGCGATGAGGACCTGCCCGGCGAGCTTGGCCGGCGGGGCCAGGTGACGCCAGTCGTCGACGAGGCCGAGGAAGAACGCGGTGGTGGTCACGAAGAGAAGGATCGTGAACGGGTGCGCGGTTTCGAGCGTGAGACGGTCGGGAGCCAGGTCGATACGGCCGGACGCCAGGAGCCCGGCGGCCAGCGCCAGGATAACGGCAAGCCCGCCGAGATACGGCGTGGGTGTCACGTGGTGCCGGTCGGCGCGCGGAGCGTCGACGAATCCGATCTTCAGAGCCAGGAGCCGGACGAGCGGCGTCAGGATCAGCGCCGCGACCAGGGCAACGAAAAAACCCGGATCCACGAACCGTGTCACCGGGGTTTCCGTCACGATGAATGAAGCGGGCCGGTCAGGACGTTTCCGCGAGCGGCATCGGCGTCCCGGCCACCGCGAGCTTTCCGTTCCGGGCCGCCGGTGCGCTCGTGCGCGCCGTGCGCTCCTTGCGGATGTGCGCGATCGTCCGGTCGAGCAGCGCGTTCAGCGACACCTCGGGGCGGTAGCCGACGAGATTCCCGATCTTGGACAGGTCGGGCACGCGGCGCGGCATGTCCTCGAAACCGGGACCGAACGCTTCCTCGTACGCCACGAGCTTGATGCGCGACGGGCTCTGCGTCTTCTCGATGATGCGCTGCGCGAGGTGGAGCACCGACACTTCCTCGTCGGTGCCGATGTTGAACACCTCGCCGTTGGCGCCGGGGTGGTCCGCGAGGAGCAGAACGCCGCGGACGACGTCGCCGACGTAGCTGAAGCAGCGGGTCTGCGCGCCGTCGCCGTAGATCGTCACATCGCGACCGTCGAGCGCCTGCTCGACGAAACGCGGGATCACCATGCCGTAGGACCCGATCTGGCGGGGCCCGCAGGTGTTGAAGCAGCGGACGAGCCGGATCGGCAGGTCGTGCTCCCGGTGATAGGCCAGGGCCAGGAATTCATCCACCGACTTGCTGGCGGCGTACCCCCAGCGGGAAAAGTGGGTCGGGCCGAGGATCCGGTCGTCGTTTTCGTGCAGCGGTCCGCCGTGCCCCTTGCCGTACACCTCGGAGGAGGAAAACAGCGTGGTGGGGATGCGGCGGGCGCGGGCGGCTTCAAGGACGCGCTCGGCGCCGTGGATGTTGTTCTGGAGCGACGTCAGCGGGTGGTCGACCACGTACCGGACCCCCACCGAGGCCGCCAGGTGGAACACCTGGTCCATCGGTTCCACGAGGCGCTGAACGAGCGCCGCGTCGAGGACGGTTCCTTCCGTGAAGTGGAATTTCGGATGACCGAGGAGGGGTTCGATATTGACGAGACGACCCGTCGACAGGTTGTCGACAGCCCAGACTTCGTCGCCCCGGGACAGGAGAGCTTCAACGAGATGGGACCCGATGAAGCCGGCGCCACCGGTAACGAGGACTTTTTTCAAGAGAGCTCCCCCTTGAGACAGATCAGATCACGGACGCCGCAGAACAAGGCGCCTGGGGTTGTCACGACGATATAGATCTCATCATCGGCCGGAGCCCGACCGTGGTTGACTGTTTTCAGAGGCCTTTCCCCCAAAAACGCTGTAAGTGGTTCAAAAATCGTCGTGACCGTACGGGAGGCCTGAAAAAACTGTCAAGCTAATTTTCCCGGGCGGAATCGACGGAACTTGGGCACTGGTCCACACTTCCTGAGTTTTCTGACCTTTTCACGAATCTGTAGAAAGGTTCGTTCCGCGGTTCCTCAAGGATCGGTGGCCACTTGCCCGTTCCGGACGCTCCGGGTATATAAGGTAGGCATTGCCGTGGGTGCAAGAGCCTGTGCTCTTGGCTCCGGACAGCAGTTTACTCCACAATCCCCGAAAGTGCCAACCGCTGCCGGGCGTCACCGGCAACCAGTCGAAAAACAGCCGTTTCAAGGAGATCCCGTGCCCGTCGTATACATACCGATCCTCTCGTATCACCGGGTCGTGGACGATGTGTCCTCCCCTCTTTGCGTGACCCCGGCCGAGTTCAGGCGGCAGATGGAGTGGCTGGCGGCCAACGGATACCGCGGCGTGCCGCTGGCCGATGCCGTGGCGGGGCGCGCCGGCCGCCTGTCCGGCCAGGCCGGAGGGGCGGGGGGCGCGGCCCGCGACCTGAAGGCGTTCACCGTGACGTTCGATCACGGCTACGCCGACAGTTTCAGGAACGCGTTCCCGGTGCTGAAGGAGCATCACATCCCCGCCCACTTCTTCCTCGTGACGGACCTGATCGACACGAAGAAGCTGCTGGAGCTCCCCGAAGGGATCAACACCGACCCGGCCCGCGACCGCCTGATGACCTGGAACCAGGTCATGGACCTCCGCGAGGCGGCGATGGATATCGGCTCGATGGGCAGCGGCCACATCGACCTGACCGCGGTCGATGCCGCGGCGGCGAAGGACGACGTGGAGAGGTCGCGCGAGACGATCCGCGGCTTCATCGGGATCAATCCGGACTACCTTTCCTACCCGTTCGGCCGCTTCACGCCGGCCGTCAAGGAGATGGTGAAGGACACCGGCTTCAAGGGGGCCGTGCACACGCCGGAGGGGAAGACCGGCGGGATGGACCGCCATTCGCTGCGGCGGATCGCGGTCCGCGGCGGGCTGTCGGAAAAGGTCTTCGCGTTCAAGATCTCGGAAAAGGCCGATTCGCTGCGCGAGAATCCGACGATGTTCGGCATCATGAAGGCGCTGGGGAAGGCGTTCGATTGAGAGGCGGCGCCCCGCCGCGGATCGTCCATCTCCTCGCCACGCTCGATCCGGGCGGCGTCGAGCGGTCCGTCCTCACGCTCTGCCGGCATCTCGATCCGGCCCGGTACCGGAACGAGGTGTGGTACCTGACCGGCCGGGGGTCGCTGGCGCCCGTGTTCACGGCCGCGGGCATTCCGGTTCGCAAGGTCCCGCTCCTCGCCCGCTGGGACCTCTCCGTCGTCCCCCGTCTCACGTTCGCCCTCCGCCAGAACGGCACGGCGCTCCTGCACACGCATCACCCGGAAGCCTCGGCGTTCGGCCGGCTGGCGGCCCCGCGGGCCGGTCTCCGGGCCGTCGTCACCACCGAGCACTCGGTGACGCACTGGTCGGAGCCGGGCGCGTTCGTGAACCGGCTGATCCGCACCACCGCGGCCACCGCGGACCGGGTCGTGTCCGTGTCGAAGGCGGTCGAGTACCTCTCGAAGGGGGCGGGAGCGGCGCTCCCGGACCGCTCGGTGATCATTCCGGACGGGGCGCCGATGCCCGATGCGGCGGGCGGAGCCGGCGCGGCCGGCGCCGCCGGACCTCACGCAGCGGGAGCCGGATCGGAGGACTCCAGCGCCTCCGACTCCCCCGGCGACCGCCGCCGGGCAGCCCGGGAGCGCCACGGGCTGCAGGCCGAGGGCCCGGTGATCGGCTCGGTCGGCCGCCTCTCCCCCGCCAAGGGGTTCGACACGCTGATCGAGATGATGCCGCTGATCCTCTCCGAGCGGGCCGACGCGCAGTGCGTGCTGGCCGGCGACGGTCCGGAACGGGCCCGGCTCGAGCGGAAGGCCCGCGACCTCGACGTGGCCGACCGGGTCGTCCTGACCGGAGCGATCGACGACCCCTACCGGCTCTACCCGGCGCTCGACGTGTGCGTGGTGCCGTCCCGGACCGAGGGGGGCGGGCTCTGCGTCCTGGAGGCGATGGCCCACGGCGTGCCGGTCGTGGCCGCGCAGGCCGGGGGGCTTCCCGACCATCTCGAAACCGGCGAGGGAGGATTGATGACCGCCCCGAACGCGCCGCGGGACATGGCGGCCGTGGTGCTTTATTTCCTCAATTCCGCGCTCTACTCCGCCGATGTCGGAGGAGCCGGAAGGAGGAAGATCGCGTCCGGGGGGCCGGGATCGGCCCCGCACATGGCCGGGGAATACGCCCGGCTCTACGATGAGCTTCTCACCCGCCTCTGATAAGATGCCGCCGATGAATCCGACCAGCGAGAAGAAGCAGACCGTATCGGAGTTCTTCACGCACGCGTCCGGCGTGTGGGAGGACAACTACACCGGCGGCGCCCACGATTACCGCGTGCACTTCTTCGCGCAGCGCCGCGAACGGGTGCTCGAGGCTCTCGGCGACCCCGCCGGCAGGACGATCCTCGATCTCGGCTGCGCGTCCGGCGATCTCTCGTTCGTCCTCGCCCGCTCGGGGGCGCTCGTGGCCGGCTGCGATCTCACGAAGGGGATGGTGCACCGGGCCGAAGCCCGGCGCCGCGAAGCGCCCGCGGAGCTCAAAACCGCGGCCGCGAACGCGGCATTCTCCGTGGCCGACGCCGAGGCGCTGCCGTTCGCGGATCACGCGTTCGACGCCGCCACCTGCATCGGCGTCATGGAGTACGTGCCGGACGACGCGCTTGGCACCCGCGAACTGTTCCGGATCCTCAAGCCCGGCGGCCGGCTCGTCATCACCGCGCCGCACCGGAACTCCCCGGCGCTGCAGGCCGAGCTGGCGCTGTTCGCGCTGGCCGGGCTGTTCAAGAAGCGGATGCCGCAGGCGTACCACCGGAACTACGCGGCCGGACGGATGAAGAAACTCCTGCGTGACGCCGGGTTCACCGTGCGCTCCTGCCGGTTCATCTCCTATCTTCCCTACAACGTGGCGATCCGCCTCGGCAACGCGCGCGCCGTGGACCGCTTCCTCCGCCGGATGCTCGAAGGGGGACCCGCCGAGGGATTCGGTGTGACGATGATCCTCGGCGCCGACAAGCCGGCGCTCCCGAAAGTCGTTTCCCCTTGAGGATCGGCGTTCTCGTGAACTCCGCGCCGCCGTTTCCGCTGGCCGGAGCCGAGCGGCAGGCCCTGGAGATGGCGAAGCGCCTGGCGCTCCGCCACGAGGTGACCGTGTTCGCCCGGCGCTTCGGCGGCGCGCCGGTCACCGAGACGGTGGACGGCTACAGGCTCGTCCGCTGCCCGTTCCTCGATTTCGGACCGCTCCGGTTTCCGAGCCAGACGTTCACGTTTCTCCGGCTGTTCCGGAAGCACGGCCGCAACCTCGACGTGATTCTCTGCTACCAGACGTTCATTCCCGGCTACCTGGCGGCGCAGGCGAAGGACCGCTTCGGCGTGCCGTTCGTGCTGTGGATCCGCTCCGAGGAGGAGTTCCAGTACTCGGCGCGGCGGAAATTCGGCTGGGCCGGGCGGACGGTGCTGCCGCGCGCCGATCACGTCCTCGTGCAGTCGGAGGGGGTGCGGAAGAGTTTTCTCAACGAGGCACGCCGCGCCTACGGTGCCGATCTCGCGGCGCGTCTCGACCTTGTGACGACGATCGGGCGGAACGCGGTGGAGGTCGCCGGCGGAGGGGACGGTGCCGGCGGAGGGGGTGACCCGGAGGCCGGTGCCGCGGCCGGAAGCGCCGGAAGCCGCGAGGCCACGGCCGGGGACGCCGCGACGCCCCGCGGCCCGCACATCGAAATCCTGTATGTCGGCCGCCTCGTCGGTTTCAAGAACCTCCCGGTGCTTCTCCGCGCCCTCCGCCGGATGGAGTCTCCCCCGTCCGTCCGGATCGTCGGCGACGGCCCGATGCGCGCGGCCTGGGAGGCGGAGG
>CAZQVN010000008.1:43818-54566 GCA_964596775.1 uncultured bacterium | reverse complement strand
CCGTCCGTCCGGATCGTCGGCGACGGCCCGATGCGCGCGGCCTGGGAGGCGGAGGCGCAGGGGCTGCCGGTGACGTTCGCCGGCCGCGTGCCGCCGGAGAAGATCGCTCGCGAATACCGGAAGGCCCGCGTGTTCGTCCTCACCTCCTCCCCCGGCGAAGGGATGCCGAACGTCGTCCTCGAAGCGCTCGCCGCCGGCCTCCCGGTGATCTCCACGCCGGTGGCAGCCGTGCCGGATGTCGTCGAGGACGGGCGGAACGGGTTTCTGTATCCGTTCGACGACGACGCAGTACTGGCGGAGAGGATCACGCGGGTGCTCTCCGACGAGACGCTGCGCGCGGAGCTGGCCCGGGGGGCGCGGGAAACGGTGAAGGCGTATTCGTGGGAGGCGGTCGTGGCGGACGTGGAGGCGGTGCTTCAGCGGGTGACGGAATCGAACCGGTGACTTCGCGGGCGCTCAGGGGGGCAGGACGAGCGGCCTGCGGCCGTCGAGGGTCACCGCGATCCGAGCCCGGTCCTCGCCGGGCACGGGTTCACCGGCATACCGCACCACGATGTCCCGCCGGGACGAAAGTCTTTCGATCTCCTCCGGCGGCGTCAGTCTGAACCCGGTCATTCTATAGACGGAGTATTCCGGGCGGTCATGCTCCGGCTCGACCAGGATGAGCGCCGCCCGCGGCGGGAGATCCTCGGCGAGAGAGAGCAGGTTGCGCATCTGAACCGTGGCCATCTCCCCGCTTCGGGCCATCCCCTGTGCCTTCTGCACCTGCGCCTGGGACTGGCACAGGAAGACGACGGCAAGGAGTGCGACTAGAGCGGCCCGGATCCGCGACGTTCGCGCCCGGTCGAGAACGGATGCCGCGGCCCAGCCGAAGGCCATCGCGACCAGGGGGAGAAGCGCGTAGCCGTAGAGTTCGCTGACCCGGCGCTGAAAGAGGACCGGGGCGATTACGCACTCACCCGCCGCAACGAGCATCAGCAGCCGGATCAGCCGGCCCTCCCTGCCCAGCCCCGTCACGATGATGAGCACGACCGCCCAGGCACCGGCCATTCCCGCGGCCGGCCAGAGAAAGCGGCGTTCCATGGCGCCGGAAAACTGTTCCAGGGTCGAAATCGGGGTCAGTGCGCTGAAGTGGATCATCACGGAGTTCGTGACGACGTGCGGGCCGATCGCAAACGGCCGGGTGCCGGAACCCGGGAGTTCCGCGCCGAGCGACTGGCGCAGGGTCATGAACAGAACCGTTGCCATGAGGAAGGCCATGCTCCAGCGCACGGCCGTCGCGGGACGGTCGACCCCCCGTACCACGCCGAGTCCGGTCAGCCCGATCAGGACCGGCAGGTATCCGAGGGAACTCTCCTTGGAAAAGAGGGCCACCGTGTACAGGAGAAGCGCCCCCGTCCGGTTCCGGGCCGGCAGCGGCTTCAGCG
This sequence comes from uncultured bacterium, assembly GCA_964596775.1. Taxonomy (GTDB): domain Bacteria; phylum Eisenbacteria; class RBG-16-71-46; order JABDJR01; family JAWXBZ01; genus CAZQVN01. The sequence continues at coordinate 53,139 of CAZQVN010000008.1, read as the reverse complement.
GGCAGAGCCACCAGGCCGCCATCGTTCCGGTGAGCGTTCCGAGGACCAGGGACAGCGTGTCGTTGCCGCCGAGGGCCGCGGCATTCGACTGGGACGTGACCAGCCAGGCCGACGCGAGAAACGGCGCGTACTTCGGCGCCCTGAGACCGGCCAAAATCCGGACGCACAGGACGACAAGCCCCGCATGCACGATCAAGTTCAGGACGTGGAGGGGCAGTGTCGTATCACCGAAGGCGACCTTCGCCAGCGAGGCCGCGCTGAACTCGATCGGCCGGTACAGGCCGTACGGATGCAGCCGGGCAAACGCACCGAGGACAGTCGACGAGGGATTCTCGAAGACGAATTGGAAGTCGTCGCCGAAATAGCCTCCGGACAGGACCGGAAACAGGAAGAGAACCAGAAACGGAATCGCGGCGATTCCGAACAACCAGGCACGATCGATCTTCGGGTCGGGCCGGGTGGCTTCCCGCGGGGCTGGTGTTTCCGTGGACATCGAATCCTCCGGTATCGACAGTGTCGATTGGGTGACGGGGGGAATCACCGTGTGTTCTTCAGGGAGTGACCGGGGGGATCACCGCGAACCGTGCCGGCGACCGGGGGGATCGCCGCGTGCCGACTGTACGCCCGGGCGGTGGCCGCGCACAAGCTCTTTTGCCGGCGGGAATCCTGCCGCAGGGCGGAAACTCGCGTCGCGGACGCCGACGAGGAGAAACCGCCCACAGGTGGACGACGCCACGGACGCTTCCCTTGCCGCCCGCAGCGCAACCTCATATCATGGCCGACGTTCAGCCCCTTACCGATGAGGATCCATGGCTCAAGACGACCTTCTGGACTACACGCGCGTTCTCTACCGCTGGCGACGCTTCATTCTGGGTTTCGTCGGCGCCACCGCCGTCCTGTCCATCCTGATTTCGTTTCTGCTCCCGAAGTGGTACGCGGCCCGCACGACCCTGATCCCCCCCCAGGACGCCGACATTTCCGCCAGCCTTCTCTCGTTCGTCCAGAATTCCCTCCCGGGCCTCGGCGGAATCGGTGGCGGAGGCGGCGAGAGCCAGCTGTACATCGCGATTCTCGACAGCCGTACCCTCCGCGAAAAGCTGATCACCGAATTCGACCTGATGAAGGCCTACAAGGCAAAGCGGATGGACGACGCGCTGCGTTCCTTCGGCAACAACGCCTCCGCGGGGATCACCGACCAGGGGGTCATCGAGGTCGTGGTCGAGGACAAGGATCCGGAGCGGGCGGCGAAGATCGCGAACCGCTGGGTCGAGCACCTCGACGAGTTCAACAAGAACGCCCGGATGACCTCGGCAAAGAAGAGCCGCATCTTCGTCGAGAACCGGATCAACGAGACGAAGGCGGCCCTGTCCGCCTCCGAGGAGGCGCTGGCCGCCTATCAGCAGGCGCACAAGGATGCGCCGCTCACCTCCGACGTGGCGTCGGCGGTGGACGCGAGCGCCGCCCTGATCGCCCGCCGCATGGCGCTCCAGGTGCAGATCAACATGCTCGGCGACCTCTACCGGGATTCCGCGCCGCTCCTCCGCGAAGCGCGGGCGGAACTCGCGGCGGTGGACCGCCAGATCGACGTCATGCCTCCGCTCGCCGTCGAGTATGCCCGCCTCATCCGCGATCTCAAGGTCCAGGAACAGGTCTACGCGCTCCTGGTGGCCCAGTTCGAGGAGGCGAAGATCCGCGAGGTCAAGGACACGCCGACCGTCGAGATTCTCGATCTGGCCGTGCCTCCGCAGAGAAAGAGCCGCCCGATCCGCTGGCTGTTCTGCGCGAGCCTCACGTTCGCGGCGCTCGTTCTCGCGCTGGGGACCGCGTTCACCGTTGAATTCGTCCGGAATCTCAAGAACTCCGGGGCGTTCGACGACTCCGGAACCGCACGTGCCGGCCGCCGGACCGATTGATCCGGCGGAAGCCGGCTTTTCCCTGTCACGGAGGTCCGCGCCCTCCGCCGGAACGTGGATCCTGCCGGTCGTCCTCCTCGTGGCGCTGGCGGCCGTGGAGATCCGGATGGGCGGCCGGATCCCGTTCACCGGGATCGCCGCCGGACTGATCGTCTTCGCCGGACTCTGCCTGGCCCGTCTCGAAGCGGCGTTCCTGCTGCTGATCGCAATCACGCCCTGGTCCGTCGAGACGGTCCTCCGGGGCACCGGCTCCGCCCTGCAGATACCGACGGAGCCGATGCTGTTCCTCGCGCTGGCGGCCTGGTCGCTCCGATTTCTCTCGCGCGGCTCCTCCCGCTTCGGCCAGCCGGCCTTCATGCTCGCCCTGCTCCTGGCGCTCGCCGCCTGCCTGCTTTCGATCGTGGACACGCCGTTCCGCGTCAACGCCATCAAGGCCACGATCAACGCCGCCTGGTACGCGCTGTTCGGCGTGTTCATCCTCAACAACTTCGGCCGACGGCGCGACGCGATCGCCCTGGTCTCGGCGCTGATCGTTCCGGCCGTGGCGCTGACGCTCTACAGTCTCGCCCACGTGGCCACCGGTCACTACTATGCCTGGGCCGGCTACTGGTGGGGCTTTCCGTTCTTCACCGAGCACGGCAGCTTTGCCGCGTACCTGTCGTTCGCCTGCGCCCTGTCCCTGGCGCTGACGCTCGAACTCAGGGGACCGGCGAAACTGCTGGTGGGAGCCGCCGCGCTCCTCACCGGGGCGCAGGTCGTGCTGTCGCTCACCCGCGGCGCCTGGCTCGGCCTCGGCGTGATGGCGCTGTTCTTCCTGTTCGTTTCCGGGAAGCGCCTCCTCCGCCCCGGCAACCTGGTCCTCGGCGCCGCGGGCCTGGTCCTGCTCGGCGCGATCGTCCTCTCCATCGGTTCCGGCAAGCAGATCGAGGCGCACTCGGGCACCATCACCGAGGTCGGGTACGAATCCAATTTCGAGCGCCTGAACCGCTGGTACGCGGGATGGAGGATGTTCCAGTCCGACCCGCTGACCGGCGTCGGTTTCGGCACGTACTCCGATCACTACCTCAACTTCCGCAGAGTGACGCTGTCCACATCGCAGTCGGACATGCGGATGGGCGTTCACAGCGAGTACCTGCGCGTTCTCTGCGAAACCGGCCTCATCGGCCTCGCCGCCGCGGCGTTCGCGTTCCTGCTGCTGGCGCGGCTCACCGCGCGGGCCATCCGCGGCGCGCGGGATCCCGTTCTCCGCGGGATCGCCGTGGGTCTTGCCGGAGGACTGATCACCTACCTGGTGCACGGCGTCGTCAACAACTACCTCGTCTTCGACAAGGTGGCCATACCGGTCTGGGCCTCGATCGGGCTGCTCGGCGCGCTCGCCCGAAACGACGACGCATGAGCCGGATCGTCCGGAACACGTTTGTCCTGACCGGAGCCCACATCGTGACGAAGATCCTCGCCGTCGCGATGGCGATCGCCTGGGCGCGGTTTCTCGGGCCGGAAAAACTCGGACAGCTCTCGGTGATCCTGTCGATCGCCGCGATCCTGGCCGTGATCACCGACGCGGGGATCAACCTCGTGACGGTGCGGGAAGTGTCGCGCCGGCCGGAAATGGCCGCCGGGTGGTTCCGGCGGAGCCTGGCGATCAAGGCCGGTCTCGGCGCCGCATTCCTGCTCCTGCTGTTCCCGATCTCCCGGCTCGCGGAAGCCGGGCTGCTCGGCCTCCCGCTGATGATCGCCGGGCTGGCCGTGGTCGTGGAATCGCCGATGCACCTGGTCAACGGAGTCTTCCGGGCCTTCCAGCGGATGGAGCTCGAGGCGATCACCGTTTCGGCGTGGCGCTTCGGAGTGACTGCGCTCACGATCCTCATTCTGGCCACCGGCGGCGGCGTGACCGGCGTCACGGCGGGCCTCCTCGGCGGCGCCGCCCTCGGCGCGGCCGTTGCGTTCGGCCTGCTGCGGGGTCACGGCATCCTCTCCGCATCCGGCGGAACTCCGCCGCGAGCCGCGGCGATGATGAAGCTCGCGCTCCCCTACGGCCTGCAGGCGGTGCTGGCCACGATCTACTTCCGCATCGACATCGTGATGCTGTCGCACTTCCGCGGAGACCAGGAAACGGGGCTGTACCAGGCCGCCTACCACCTGATCGAGGGGATCCTGTTCATCCCCTACGCCCTTTCGGCCGCGCTTCTCCCGGCGCTCTCCGAGAACTTCGCCGCGCGGAGGCTGGACGAGATCGGACGGCGCCTGAATTCGGGCCTCAAGGCGGCCCTCGTCATCGGCATGCCGGCGGCCGTCGGCCTGTGGCTGACCGGACGGCTGATCGCTCCGTGGATCTTCGGCTCCGACTTTGCCGACACGGCCCTGTTCCTGGCCTGGCTTGCTCCGGCCATTCCCCTGATGTTCCTGAGCCTCCTCCTCGGCACCGCGGTGGGCGCCGTCGACCGGCAGATCTTTTCCGCGCTGGCCACCGGGTTGTGCGTCCTCATCAACGTCACCCTGAACCTCATCCTGATACCGAAGATCGGCGGGCGCGGCGCCGCGCTGTCCACGGTGATCGCCGAGATCGTGCTGCTCGCCGCGCTGGCCGTGCCGCTCGTCCGGTCCGGAGCGTGGCGTCCCGCGATTCCGGCGATCCCGGCGATCCTCGCGTCCACGATTCTCATGGGCGTCGCCGTCCACTTCATCGGCGACGCCGGCCCCGTTCCGGCGATCCTCGCCGGCGCGGTCGTTTACGGCGGTGCGCTGCTTCTGCTCCGCGGCGTGACGATCGCGGAAGCCCGCGACCTCATCCGGGGGCGGCGATGAACGCTTCCCCGCGCATCGGCCTCGACCTTCTCTGCCTGTCCGGCGAGCGCACCGGCATGGGATGGCAGGCCTGGTGGCTGGCCCGCCTGCTGCCGGAGCTGGCCCCCGATTTCCGGTTCGTGTTCTTCCTTCACGAAGGCGCGGACCCGCCTTCGCGTCAGCCCAACGTGGACGTCGTGCGCGTGCCGGCGGCGGCGCACCGCGGCGCCCGCATCGTCGCCGAGCAGTGGCATCTTCCGCGCATCGCCGAGCGGCAGCATCTCGACCTCCTGCACACGATCGCGTTCGGTTCGCCCGCGCTCTACGACGGGCTGCGCATCCTGACGATGCATGACCTCGGCTTCCGCATCCACCCGGAAACGGCGCCGCTGAACTACCGTCTCTACTGGAACTGGGCGTACGGCCCGGCCGCGCGCGGGTGCCGCCGGATCATCGCCGTGTCCGAATCCACGAAGGCGCAGATCGTCACTCTCCTCAACCGTCGACCCGACGACATCGCTGTCGTGCATTGTGGCGTCGATCCCGCATTCTGCATGGACAACCGCGCCACGGATGCGGAACAATCGTTCGGCGAGCTGGGGCTTCCGCCCCGATACATCCTGTTCGTCGGAACACGCCAGCCGCGCAAGGATCTCGACACGTTGTTCCGGACTTTCGCTCAAATTCACGAGCGCGCTGCCGATGTTCATCTTGTCATTGCCGGCGCCAGGGGGTGGGGCTACGACGACGACCCACCACAACTCCGGGAGCTCAGAATCGAAAGTCATGTTCATCTCAGCGGATTCGTTCCGCAGCGCCTGATGCCGGACCTCTACCGGAACGCGCGGCTCCTGCTGTTCCCGTCGCGCCACGAAGGATTCGGTCTGCCGCTGCTGGAGGCAATGTCCTCGGGAACGCCGGTCGTGGCCGCGGACAATTCAGCCATCCCCGAAGTGACCGGGGATGCGGCGCTGCTCGCTCCGACCGGAGACGCGGAATCCCTGGCGCGACACGCCCTCTCCGTACTCGAGGAACCGGAGCTAAGGAGCGCACTCATCGAAAAGGGGCGGGAGAGGGCCGGGCAGTTTTCGTGGAAGACGGCGGCCCGGAAAACCCTGGACGTGTACCGAACGGCGCTCGGGCTCCCCGCGGACTCCGCGGACAAGGCCCCGGCGATGGGAGAACTTCACGAATGAAAGTGCTTCACCTGACACCGGGCCTCCCCTGGCCTCCGGACTCCGGCGGACGCATCGTCATGTGGAACCAGCTCAAGGCGGAGGCGCGCTTCGCGGAAGTGGGCGTGCTGTCCTTCGTCGAATCTCCGCCCGATCCGGCCGCCATCGACGCGATGAAAAGCGTCTGCCGTGAAGTGCGGTGGGTCCGCCGACCGAAGTCACTGGACGGCGTCGTCGGCGGTGTGCGCAGCCTTCTCTCGTCGATGGCCATGAACCTCGCCAAGTACAAGTGGCCGGTCTTCGCACAGGAACTCGCCGCGGCCCGCAAGGAGTGGCAACCCGACATCGTCGTGGCGCACCACCTGCACATGGGCGGCTACCTGCTCGGGATCGACGATGCGCTCACCGTGCTGCGCGAGCACAACGTCGATTCGGACCTCATGGCCCGCTACGCCGACAGCCTGAAGAATCCGGCGATGGCGGCCATGGCCCGGCGGCAGTCCGAGCAGATCCGCGACACGGAAACGCGGATCCTGCCCCGCGTGCAGCAGGTGATGATGATCACCCGTGACGACGAAACGAAAATGAAGGAGATCGCGCCGGGAGCCCGGATGACGGTCGTTCCGGGCGCCGTGGACGTGTCCGGGTACCGGGCCGCCGCCGAACCGGCGGGCGGCGCGGCGCCGGTGATCGTCACCGCCGGAAGCCTGATGTTCCGCCCCACCGGCGAGGGTGTCGTGGACTTCGTGGAAAAGGTGTGGCCGCATGTGCGGAAGTCCTACCCGGCGGCCACGTTCCGGATCATCGGAGACGTCAGCCCGGCGCTGCGCCGGAAGCTCACCGGCCCCGGAATCGACGTGCTCGGCCGGGTCGACGACGTGGCGCCCCACCTCGACGGCGCGCACGCGTTCGTCGTGCCGCTCAACGTGGGGAGCGGGATGCGCATCCGGATCCTCGAGGCGATGGCCCGGCAGATCCCGGTCATCTCCACGCCGATCGGCTGCGAAGGGATCGCCGTCGAGGACGGCCGGCACATCCTGATTGCCGAGCACATGGACCAGATGGCCGCGCAGATCCGCCGGCTGCTCGACAACGAGGTCCTGGCCCGGGCGCTCCGGCGGGAAGGACGCCGGCTCGTGGAGCGCTGCTACTCCGTCGAGGCCGTGGAGGAGCTGAGCCGCCGGATCTATCGGAAGGCCGTTCCCGAGGCGGGCGGCGTCGGGCGGTAGTGCGCGGCCGGTCGCCCGCCGCGGCCGTTTCTGCAATAATGCCGCCCGCATGTCCCGACCGAAACTCGTCTACCTCTGCACGCGATTTCCCTGGCCGCTGGACCGCGGCGACCGCCTGCGCGCCTGGAATCTGCTCCGGCAGTTCTCGCGGCACGCCGACGTCACGCTGATTTCCTTTTCCGACCTGCCGGCCGAACGGGTCGACATCACTCCGCTCCTCGACACCTGCGAGCGCGTCGAGGTGGTGTCGCTTCCCGCCTGGCAGTCCCGGTTGAACCTCGCCGCCGGAGTCCTGTCGCCCGATCCTCTCCAGGTGTCGTACTACCGTTCGGAGATCATGGACCGCCTCGTCGACCGCCTGGTCCGCGAACGGTTCGACGTCGCGTTCGCACAGCTTTTCCGGATGTTTCCCTACCTCGAGCGGTTCCCCTGCCGGAAGATCCTCGAGCTGTCCGACTCGCTCGCGCTGAACCTGCGGCGGGCAATTCCGGTCAAGCCGCCGCTGGCCCGGATCGCGTTTCGCGAGGAGCTCCGCCGCGTGGAACCCTACGAAGCGAAGGTCATGAAGGCGGTCGACGAAAACTGGGTGGTGGCGCCCGCCGACCGCGAGGACCTGCTCCGCCGCGCGCCGGGCGCCCGCGTGGAGGTGATCCCGAACGGCATCGTCACCCGCTGGGGCCGGGCCGGACTGGACGGCCCGAAACAGGACGCGGCGCTGTTTCTCGGCAACCTGACCGTGGGGCACAACATCGACACCGCCCGCTACCTGGCGCTGGACATCTGGCCCCGCGTGCTGCGCCGGAAGCCGGATGCGCGGCTCGTTCTCGCCGGTGCCGCCGGCAGGGCCGTGAACGCGCTCGCCGCCGAGCCGGGGGTCCGCGTGGCCGGTTTCGTCGACGACCTCGGCGACCTTCTCCGCACCTGCCGCCTCGCCGTCTCCCCGCTCCGCTACGGCGCGGGAATCCAGAACAAGGTCCTGGAGACGATGGCGGCCGGACTGCCGGTGGTCGTCACGCCGATCGTCGCCGAGCCGATCGGCGCCGAGCCGGGGCGGGAAATCCTCGTGGCCCGCGAGGCGGAAGAGATCGCGGCGGAGATCGTTTCGGTGATGGAGGACCCGGATCGGGCGCGCTCGGTCGGCGAGGCGGGGTCGCGGTTCGTTCTCGGGCGCTACTCGTGGGATCGCGCCGGGGAGCGGATGGGGGAAATTCTGGGCGCTGCGGGGGATGGCGGACGCAAGGGCTGAGGTCGCTACCGCTTCCGCCCTGAACGGACCTATACTCTTTCCGTCAGGGCCGACGGAGGTTCCATGTTCCCGAAATCACCGAGTCGCGGGACGGCCGCGCGCAATGCGGGGTGGCCGATCCTTCTGCTGCTCGTCACGGTTCTCTCCGCCTGCGGCGACTCCCCCACCGACGTGCCGCCCCGGGATCTGGACCTTCGCATGAAGATCCTCTCCTCGGCCTTCTCCGGCAATCCCGCCAGTCCCGTCACGTTCCAGGTCGTCGTCTGGAATGCCGGCGGCGGGGAGATTTCCTACTACCAGGACTGCTGTCACGATCCGATCCTGCTGCAGTTCACGAACGCAGCCGGAACGGACGTGTATGCCGAGCGGCCGGTGTTCTGCCGCTGCCCGACCGTGCCGTATCCGCTGGGTCCGTCGCCCCTGATCCAGTCCATCCGTTTCGACGGCAACGTTTGGGAATCCGGAGAACTCACCACGGCGCCCGGGGGTCGCTATGCCGTCGTGGCGGTCTTCCATTACCGGATCGAACCGGACGGGCCGATCGAAACGCTGACCCGGACCGTGCCGTTCGAGTGGCAGGCCGATCAGGAGGCTCGGGAAACCGGTTCGCCCTTTCGGCCTTGAGCGCCCCTCTTCTTCGCCACTGCAAACAACTCCACGCCCGTCACGACTTCCAGCAGGCCCGCCACCCTCTTTCGGAGCGTCCTCCGGATGGAACCGTGCCGCTCCAGCGTCCGGAACGCCGTGGCTGTCGCCTGCCCGGTCAGTGCGTCGTTCGGCCGCTGCGACCTCAGGAACTGCACATCGAATCCCGACCTGTCGAGCAAGCCGGCCAGCGACCGCCGGGTGAAATGAAACGTGTGATTCCTCGGCTGAAACCAGATCCACCGGTCGGCCAGCAGTTTCCGCCAGCGGCAGCCTGATGGACGGAATCGGCGGGGATCTACCGCGCTCCCGCCGCCGCCCCGACCCGC
>CAZQVN010000008.1:0-43718 GCA_964596775.1 uncultured bacterium | reverse complement strand
CTGATGGACGGAATCGGCGGGGATCTACCGCGCTCCCGCCGCCGCCCCGACCCGCGGCCTGTACTCCGTGATGTACCCCGCCAGCGCCGACGCAGCCACGGTCAGCGGGCTCGCCAGGTACATCTGCCCCGGACCGGACCGCCCGGGGAAGTTGCGGTTGATCGCGGACACGGTCACCTCCCCCTCCGTCTTCGACACGCCGGGGCCGGCGTTGATGCAGGCGCCGCAGGACGGCTCGATCACTTCCGCGCCGACCTTCCTGAAGACGTCGATGTACCCCTGCTCCTCGCAGTACTTCTTCACTTCCTGGCTGCCGAACTGGATGTAGCAGCGCACGCCGTCCGCGACCTTCTTCCCGGCCTCGAGCCCTTCCTTGAGGACGAGCGCGTACATGTCCATGTCGTCCTTCTTGCCGGCCGTGCACGACCCGGCGTAGGCGATGTCGATCTTCACCTTGCCGTCCAGCTCGTCCACGTAGCGGCCGTTGCCGGGGTCGCCGGGGAGCGCCACCAGCGGCCGCATGGCGCCGGCGTCGATCTCGATGATCTGGCAGTACTCCGCGTCCGGATCGGAAAAGAGCCCGTCCAGCAGCGCCTCGGCCGCCTTCCGGTCCATCCCCCGCGTGGCCATCAGGAATTCCACCGCCCGCCGGTCCGGCGCGACGAGACCGGTGAACGCTCCGACCTCGGCGGCCATGTTCGTCATCGTGGCCCGCTCGTCGATCGACAGCTCCTCGACCGCCGTGCCGCAGTACTCCACGATTTTGGCGATCGCCTGGCCGGTCTTCACGAACGGGTGGCGGAGGATCTCCAGCATGAAATCCTTGGCGGTGACGTTGGCCGGCCGGTTGCCGTAAACGCGCACCTTGACCGTTTCCGGCACGTTCACCCGCACGTCCTTCGTGATCCACGAGTTGAACACGTCGGTCGTGCCCACGCCGAAGGCCACGCAGCCGATGGCGCCGGAGTGCGGCGTGTGGCTGTCGGAGCCGATGATCAGCTGGCCGGGGAGCGCGTAATCCTGGAGCACCTTGGAGTGGCAGATCGCCTCGGAGCCGGAGCCGTCCAGGAGCTCCCCGTGCAGCGTGATCCCCTGCTCGGCGGCGAACTCCTCCTGCTTCTTCTTGAGCTGGAGCGCCACCTTGAGCAGCCCCATCTTGATCCGCTCCGGGGTCATCGCCTTGTCGAGGAACGTCAGGTGATCCCGGAAGAACACGATCGTTTCCGGATCGTTCACCTTCGCGTCGCGGCCGACGAGATTCATGAAGAAGTCGGCGGCCATCGGCGTCACGTATTCATGGCTGAACCGGAGGTCGGTGCGGGCGAAGCCGGCGTCGCCGGGCTTCACGGCCGGCACGCCCACCGTTCCCTTCGCCGCGTCGGCAACCATGTGGCGGGCGAAGATCTTCTCCGCGAGCGTCATCGGCCGCGGCTTCGTGTCGATCGGCGGCACCGTCACATTTCCCTGGAGGCGGGCCACGTTGAACGGAAACAGCCCGCCGTACTCGATGATCTGCCGGGTGATGTCGTCATGCCCCGCGGTGAACGCGGACAGGGGCACTTCCTCCCCCTTCCGGATCCGATCCAGCAGCGCAAAGTCGGTGGTCGTGAGGATCCCGAGATTCTGGCAGTTCGACTGGTAGATCCGCTCGATGTTCTCGGCCACCACGAGCTTGATCCCGGCGCACAGTTCCGCGTACGGCGACTGCTCCCGCGACGATCCCTTGCCGCGCCGCTTGCCGGACACGGATATCTCGAAACCGCCGGCGCGGACGAGTCCGCGCTCGCAGGGCGTTTCGTTGCCGGCCTTGAGGCCGAGGTAGGGAAAATCGCCGAGCGTGTCGTCGAAGTAGTAGCAGATGTACGCGGGGGTGATCTCGTCGGTGGAGATGTCGTCCCTGAGCTTGATATCGGGAGTCCACGCCAGGTCCTGCCCGGCGAGCTGCTGCTTGATCAGGTTCGGGTCGGTCGTCAGATAGAGAACGCGGCCGGTGAAACGGACCGTGTCGGCCCGCTTTTCAACTGTGCGATGGAGCAGATCGGACATGTCTTCGAGTCTCCGGAAAGTGGGTGATGGGTCCGTGTAGAGTACCACAGCCGGTCGCCCCTTCGGTTGCCAGAAACAGGCCATATAGGGTATACATGATGGCTTTCATTCTTCAAATGAAGCGTGCGGTCCGGCCCCGATCAACGGGGTCACCGCTCTCTTTTGCCTTATCCAGAGGGAGACTTCCCCCCATGAGCTCATCCGCCGACCTTTCGGCCGCCCTCGAATCGGCTCTCGGCGCGAACGGCGCCGCCGATCTCGATACCGACGGCTACGCCGCCCTGTCCACGGCCCTCTCGGCCGCCGCGGAAAACAAGACGCTGGACGGCGTCGACGGCCATCTCGGCAAGCTGCCGGCCCGCCAGGGCGTTCAGACGGCGCGCACGTACGTGGAAGCGGCACTCGCCCGCCTGCGGGGCGACCTCGACCTGGCCGACCAGCTGTACCAGCCGCTCTGCGAAAAGCTGAATCAGCAGGAGGCGTGGCCCGTCCTCTCCCGCGTTGCCGGCGAGTGGCTCACCGCCTCGGAATCGATGGCCGCGGCCCGCTACCTGGTCCGCGCCTGGAAAAAGTCGGGCGGCTCCGCCGTGTCCGAGGAAACGCTCCGGGCCGCGCACACGCAGCTCCCCGATTTCCACGAGCTGACCTGGTGCCTCGGATCGATGCTCGAGGACCGCGGCACGTCGAAGGAAGGGCGCCGCCTGCTCGCCGCGTCGCTGACTCCGCTGGCCGAGGAAAAGGACATCGCGCGGGTCGAGGAAACGATCCTCCGGCTCGTCGAAGCCCCGGAAGCCTCGGTGTTCCTGCGCTGCCTCGAGGCCGTGGACGCACTGACGAAAGAGGGATTCGGGGATCCCGCCGCCGCGCTGTTCGAAATGATCCTGCCCGGCGCTCTCCGGCACAACCTGGCCGAAGCCGCCTGGAAAACGGCCCGGCACGCGCTCGAACGCCACCCCGGCGCGAACGCCTGGCGGCCGCTCGCGGTGACCGTTCTCAAGGAAGCCCGCAAGAACCTCCCGGCCATCGAGCGGATGATCGAGGTCTCCGGTCTCGGCCGCCTGGCCCTGCCGGCGGCGGAAGGATTGAAGATGCTCGACACGGTTCTCCCCTACTCCCCCGGGTTCTACGTGGAGCACTCCGGCTGGGGGCTCGGCGAAATCCTCGACAACGACGGCGAATCGCTGACGATCAAGTTCGCCACGAAACCGAACCACCGGATGAATCTCAAGGCCGCCAGCCAGGTCCTCGCCAGCCTCCCGGCCGACGATCTCAAGGTGCTCGTCGCGTTCCACAAGGACCGGCTTCGGAAACTCGTGACCGAGGATCCCGTGGAGCTGGTCATCATCGGCCTGCGGCGCGCCGGCGGTGAAGCGGACGGCCCGGCGCTCCGGAAAATCCTGGTTCCGGCCGTGCTGGCCACGGGCGAGTGGAGCGGCTGGTGGAAAAAGGCCAAGACGGCCATGGCCTCCGACCCGCGGATCGACGCGCGCCAGGCCTTCCGCGACAGCTACGCCCTCCCGGACCCCGCGCAGAACCTCGACGACGACGAGGACGTGGCCGTCGAACTTCCGATCGACGAGCCGCAGGGGATCCATCACAACATGGACCTCGTCCTCGGTTACCTTGAACATCACCCCGGTTCCTCGGATGCCCTGATGAAGAAGTACGCCGAGCGGGTCGAAAAGTGGTCGTCCCGCACTTCGGCGAAGCTGCCGGAGCGGGCCCGGGCGCATCTGCTGCTTTCGAAGTGGCAGTCCGACAGGAAGAGCGAACACCGCGCCGCGATCATCGACTTCTTTACCGAGCGCTTCGACCTGTCCACGGCCGGAAGCCAGGCCGAGCAGATCGAGATGCTCGACATCGGCCTGGCCAGTTCCGCCCGCGCCGACGCGCTGGCGGTGGGATTGAACGCCCGCTCCGCCACGCTCCGCGATCGCGCATTCGACAGCCTGTTCAGGGAGGGCAACCCCGACCCGGTGGCCTTCTACCGCCGGCTTTCGGAAGCGCCGTCCGACAACATCGACGCGCTGTTCGTGGCCGCCGATCGCGTGGCCGCCGACGCGGACAACGACGGGCGCTACGACGTGATTCTCTGGTCCGTCCTCATCGGCGTCCTCGACCTGCTGAACACGACCGGCCGCGAGCCGGTCCGCAAGAAGGGGATCAAGCTGATGGATGCCAGGGGGGGGCTGATGTCGCGCGTGCGCGCCTGCCCGCCCGACGAAAGAACGGAATCGATCCTCATGGCCCGCCTGCGCGACTGGCGCGCCTCGGACCGCGTGCTGTTCCCGATTCTCGATGCGTTCGACGACGCCGGACTCTCCGCGGTCGTCCAGTCCGTCCAGTCGAAGCGCGCCCAGGCGCACGCCAAGCTGTTCAGCGCCGCGCCCCAGGACGACATCATGAGCGGCGCCATCATCATGACCCGCTTCACGTTCGAAACGCTGTCCGCGGAGCTGGCCCGGGTCAACCTCGACCTGAAGACGGTCATCCCAGCCGCCATCCGCAAGGCGCGCGAACTCGGAGATCTCAAGGAAAACGCGGAGTACGAAGCGGCCAAGCTGAAACAGGCGAACGCGTCCAAGCGCCTGACCCAGCTCGATGCCCACCTGGAGAAGGTGCGCATCCTCGAAGACCTGACCGTGGACGGCACGAAGGCCGGCCCGGCCACGCTCGTCCGCATCCGCGACGAGGAGACCGGCGTCGAGGCGGAGTACTGGATTCTCGGCGAGGGCGACGGCGTCTACGGCGACAACGTCATTTCGTACCGCGCGCCGCTCGGCCGCTCGATGTACGGACGGAAGGCGGGGGAGGCGTTCGATTACGTGACCGGCGAAACCGTGAAGAAGTTCACGCTGCTCTCGGTCGCCGAGAAAAAGCCGGCGGGGCCTCCGGCGGGGGTGGTCTACTCCGCCGGCTCTCCGCCGTCCGGATCGGCGTAACCGAACACGTACAGCGCGTCCTCGACCTTCGGACCGCCGGCCAGGGCCCGGTCCACCGGGCACGACTTGGCGGCCGCGATCAGCGCGTCCCGCTCCTGCTCGGAAATGTCACGGCCCACCCGGATGCGGATTTCCCGCTGGATCGCGTGGGGCGTCCGCGGCTCGTCGGTGTCCATCAGCCTGCGGTGCGTCGTCCGCCACTTGACGCTGGCCTGGACCTCCTCCACCTCGATGTCCAGCCGGTCCGCCGTTTCCTTCACCGCGATCGCCGCCGAGGCGCCGTAGCCGGCCATCACGTATTCCAGGGGCGTCGGCCCCTCGTCCTCGGCCTCGGGATCGGCCGGATCGTCCGCGGCGATGATGTGCGTCTTCGTGAAGATCTGGCAAACGTTCCCCTCTTCGAGGCTGAGGCTGACTTCGGTGATCGCCAAGGGGTTACGCTTCGCCCGCTTCCGGGGCCGGGGGCTGGAAGTGGATGTAGGAGTTCAGGTACTCGATTTCCTCGCTCTTCTCGGAAACTTCCTCCTGGAGAAGACCGCGGAGGGACACGAACCCGATCATCCGGTCCCCTTCCACAACGGGTACGTGGCGGATGCGCGCCTGGTTCATCCGCTGTTCGCATTCATCGATCGTGTCCGAGGCCTGCGCCACGATGATGTCCCGGCTCATGACGTCCGCCACCTTCACCGTGTCCGGGGACAACCCCTTCGCCACGACGCGCGTCAACAGATCGCGTTCCGAGAAAATGCCGACGACCCTCCCGTTCTCCAGGACGGGAACGGCTCCGACCTTCTTTTCGACGAGAAGTTGTACGGTCTCCATGACCGTTGCGGAGGGTTCAATGAAAAAGACCTCGCGCCCCCGGATCAGACTTCCGATCGTCTTCATCGCGTGCCCCCGTGCCTGAGGTGGTGGTGTAAAGGCGAACTTCCCCACTATAATGAGGCCCGGGAACAGCGTCAACGCGCCCCGAAGGGTCGCAGGGCCGTTCCGGCCCGGCGACGACGTTCATTCACTCGTGCCACAGTCAGGCCCATCGAACAGATGCTCACAGCCCGGATCGTCATCATCGGAAACGAAGTCCTGAGCGGCGAAGTCGAGGACCGGAACATCCACTATCTGGCCCGCCGCCTCAGCGGCCTCGGCACGAAGGTGGCTTCGATCCTCGTTGTCCCCGACGAGGATGACGCGATCACCGAAGGGATCCGCGGCGGTTTGTCGCTGTACGACCGGATCCTCCTCACCGGGGGCATCGGTCCGACCCATGACGACCGGACCCGCGAGTCCGTGGCGCAATCGCTCAGCATTCCCCTGGCGGTTCACGCCGAGGCGGAACAGCGCCTGCGCAAGGGTTACGGGCCCGGGATCACCCCGGCGGAGCTGAAGATGGCGCTCCTCCCGCACGGCGCCCGGGTTCTTCCCGGGCAGAAGACCGGCGTGTTCGGTTTTGCCGTCGACAAGATCTACGTCTTTCCCGGCGTCCCCGATCTCCTCGTCGACATCTTCGAAGCCGTCGCCCCCGAGTTCAGCGGCCGCCCGGATCACCGGGTGGAACTCATGACGCGCCTCCGCGAGGGCGATTTTGCCGACGGATTGACGGCCATCCAGGCCCGCCACCCCGGCGTGGCCATCGGCTCCTACCCGGTGCGCGACGAGAACGGCTGGTTCGTGCGCCTCATCTTCAAGGGCGCCGATCCCGCGGCCGTCGAGGCCGCAGCCGAGGAAACCCGGGCGCTGACCGGGAGGAACCGATGAAGGACACCGGCCCCATCCCCCGGGACACCGTGCTTGCCGGGCGCTACCGGCTTCTCTCGGAAATCGGCCGGGGCGGCATGGGTCACGTGTACCGCGCGCATGACGAGCGTCTCGCGCGCGACGTCGCCGTGAAGATCCTGGCCGGCAGCTCGCTGGACGCGGACGGGCGCGCCCGTCTGCTCGAGGAGGCCCGGGCGGCCGCGCGGATCAACCACCCCCATGTCGTGGCCGTCTACGACACCGGCGAAACCGACGGCCGCGCGTTCATCGTGATGGAACTCGTCGACGGCCGCGATCTCCGCGCCGCGACCGGGCTCACGCTCGAAGCGATCCGCGACCTCGCCATCCAGCTCTGCGACGCCCTGGCCCACGTGCACGACCAGGGCATCGTGCACCGCGACATCAAGCCGGGCAACGTGCTGCTCCTGGACGACGCGGAGTCCGTCACCGCCAAGATCACCGACCTCGGCGTGGCCCGGATCGGCGCCGGTTCCTGCATCACCCAGGACGGCGCGCTCATCGGCACCCCGGCCTATCTCGCCCCCGAGCAGGCGCTCGGCGAGGAGGTGGACGGCCGCGCCGATCTCTACTCCCTCGGCGTCCTGCTCTACGAGTTGATCACCGGCCGCCCCCCGTTCACGAGCGACGATCCGCTCATGGTGATCTCCGAACACCTGAACGCCCCGGTGATCCCGCCGAAGAACTTCCGGCCCGATGTTCCGGACGCCATGGAGGCGATCCTCCTCCGGCTTCTCGCGAAGCGCCGCGAGGAGCGCTTTGCCGACGCCCGCGAGGCCGCCGAGGCGCTGGAAAAGGTGGTGATCGGACCGGCCGAGGAAGCCGGCCTGCCCGGCGAGTCCCAGGCCTCCACGGTGTCGCTGCTCGGAAAACTGGCGCGGGGACGGCTCGTCGGCCGGCGCGGGGAGCTGCAGGCCCTGCGCGACCTCTGGTCGCAGGCGCGCAAGGGGCAGGGGGGCATGGCGCTGATCTCCGGCGAACCGGGCGTGGGGAAGACGCGGCTCGCCAACGACATCATGGTCTACGCACAGCTGTCCGGCGCGCTGATCCTGCGGGGAGGATGCTACGAGTTCGAGGCCACCACTCCCTATCTCCCGTTCGTGGAAGCACTCCGCGGCTGGGTCCGCGGCCACTCCGCGGATACGCTGCGCACCGAGATCGGTCCCCTCGGCGCGGAACTCACCCGGCTGGCACCGGAAATCGACAATCTCATCGGTCCCCTGCCGCCGAATCCGCCGCTGCCGCCGAACGAGGAGAAGCTCCGCCTGTTCGATCATGTGGCGCGGTTCCTCCGCCAGCGCGCCGCGACGAGCGGCGTGCTCGTCTTCCTCGACGACCTGCACTGGGCCGACCAGGGCACCCTGTCGCTGCTGCACTACCTGCTCCGCCAGACGAAGAACGACCGGGTCTTCTTTCTCGGAGCGTACCGCGAGATCGAACTGGACCGCGCGCATCCGCTCGCTTCGTCGCTGGTCCAGTGGAACCGCGAGCACCTCGTCACCCGGTTCGCGCTCGACCGCCTGACCGCGGCGGAAACCGGGGCGATGCTCGCCACCCTGTTCGGGCAGAAGTCGGTGGCGCCGGAGTTCGCCGACGCGCTGTTCCGGGAAACCGAGGGGAACCCGTTCTTCATCGAGGAGGTCGTCAAGTCGCTCATCGAGCAGGGGCAGATCCATCACGACGGGCGCGAGTGGCAGCGCGGCGAGGTCCGCGACCTCGCCATTCCCCAGAGCGTCAAGGAGGCGATCGGCCGGCGCCTGAACAATGTCGGCGCCCCCTGCATGGAGATGCTCCACTCGGCCGCGGCGCTCGGCAAGACGTTCGAGTTCAACGAGCTGGCCGCGGTGCTCACGATGACCGAGGACGCGATCCTCGACGCGCTCGACGAGGCGGCCAGCCTCCAGCTCGTGCGCCCGGACCGCGGCGAGGCGTTCTCGTTCACCCACGACAAGATCCGCGAAGTGCTCTACGAGGAGCAGAATCCGATCCGCCGTCGGCGCCTCCATCTCCGGATCGGCGAGGGGCTGCTCAGGCTCTACGCGTCGACGATCGACGACCGGGTGCAGGAGCTTGCGCATCACTTCATCCACGCCGGAAACCTGGAACAGGGCTACGCCTACGCCGAGCGGGCCGCGGTGCAGGCCGCCCGGCTCTTCGCCCTGGACGAATCGTTCCGCTACTACGAGCAGGCCCTGGAATGCGCGGAATCGCTGGACCGCGACGACCTCAAGGCCCACATCGGTGAAGGTATCGGCGAAATCCAGCTGGCCCGCGGTTTTCATCTCAAGGCCGCCGAAGCCCTGGAGAACGCCCTGGCGCTGACGGAGGACCCGGCCCGGCGCGCCATGCTCAAGGCCAAGATCGGGGAGGCTTATGCCGCCACCGGGCACCTCAGTGGTCATCGCTATCTCGAGGAAGCCATGGCGGAACTGGATCCGGCCACGCAGGGCCGGTACCTCGTCACCGCCAACACCATGATGGGGCGCTATCACCATTACCTCGGCCAGCACGGCCGGTCGATCGAGTTCCTCGAGCGGGCGCTGGCCATGGCCGAGCCGTTCGACGACCCGGAGGAACTGACGCGCATCTACGGCTACATGGCGGGGGCGCACCAGCACAAGGGCCTGCTGGCCCAGGGCAGGGACTGGGCCGAGCGCACTCTCAAGCTCGGGATGGACAGGAAGTACCCGCCGGCGGTCGCCCTCGGACACGAATTCCTGAACGAATGCCTGGCGATGATCGGGCACCGCGAGCAGGCGCTCGAGCACGGCCGGAAAAACCGGGCGCTGGGGAACGAGATGGGCGCCCGGGACCGCATCGCCTGGTCGCTGTTCGGCGAAGGGCTGGCGGAGTACAACGGCGGACGCCTCGCCGAAGCGCGGGAGGGGTACAGCCAGGCGATCGAGATCTGCCGCAACATCGGGGAAAACCGGCTCGCCCTCCTCTCGTCGGTGTTCCTGGCCACCGTCGAGGCCGAGTCGGGGCATCTCGAGATAGCCGAATCGCTCGGGCGCGAGGCCGTCCGGAGCCTGGGCGAACTGGACCAGAAACATCTGCGTGTCTGCGCCCTGTCCGCCGTCGCCCTGCTCCACGTTCTGCGCGAGGAGTGGGTGCAGGCGCAGGCCATTCATGAGACGTACGTGAAAATCCTCTCCGGCAGCGATCACATGATCTCCCGCAGCCTGATCGAACCGGGCAGAAGCCGCACCCTCGCCGCGCTCGGTCTCCACGAGGAAGCCCGCGAGGCCGCCGAGTATTACCTGGAGATGGCGGCATCCAGCGGATCGCATGTCATGGAATCACGGGCCCGGCTGGCCCTCGGCGAAGTCTGGATGGCGCAGGACCGGCCGGACCAGGCCCGGGAACCCCTGGACGCCGCGGTCCGCATCAGCGAAGGGATCGATTCCCGCGTCGTCCTCGGACGCTCTCTGCATGCGCGGGCCCTCGTCAGCGCGGCGTCGGGGCGTTCGGAGGAGGCCTCCGCGGACCTGGACCGGGGCATTCGACTCCTCGAGGAAGCGGGCGCCCGCCCGTACCTGGACCAGGCCCTGCGGACTCGGGAACGGATCTCCGGCTGAGGCGTGTCCGCTTCACCACCCCCCTGCTCCGCCGCAGCGGCGGTCCCCTGATTGCGCCGGTAACCGAATCCAGCGCTCACCCGCCTCTTGGCAGCAACGTTCGGAATGGTTACACTCTCCGCGTTGAATGAGATTGGAAGTGAAGGTCGCTTGGTTCAGAAACGGTTTTGGACATTGCTCTTTTTCCCGTTTTGATTTTTCCGTGGAGGAATCCTCCGCCGCCCCCCGACGGACGCGGCGGAGCCCGATCGCAACCATTAGAGTTCGCGCCTCAATTGTCGAGATCTCCGAACGAACAGAACATCCGGTTCAGGCCGCTGGCCGGGCAGGCTGTACATTATCGGAAGGCGCGCTTCGCACGCGGTTTCATGGAGGAAGAATGGAAAGGAATGACGTGGAGCGGCCCACGGAGCAGGTGGCGTTGTTCATCGACTTTGAAAACATCCGCTACAGTGTGCTGAACACCTACGGCCGCGAAGTCGGCGGCCAGATGCTGATGGAAAAGGCCCGGCGCTACGGTCTCGTTACCGTGTCCCGGGCCTACGCCGACTTCAGCGAGCATCCGGACCGCGTCCAGCGCGACCTCCAGGTGTCCGGGATAACCGCGATCAACGTGGCCGCCCACCAGGCCGGCGACCGCAAGAAGAGCGGCGCCGACATGGACATGCTCATGGACATCTTCGAAACGCTGCTCGACCGGCCGTTCGTGAAGACGTACGTCCTCATGACCGGCGACCGCCACTTCATCCGCGCGGTCACGATGGCCCGGAACCGCTACGGCAAGACCGTGATCATCTCCGGCGTTCCCGGCTCCGTGTCCAACGATCTCGTCGAGAGCGCCGGCTCCAACTTCGACCCGCTCGTCTTCGAACCGGTCGGAGCCACCGAGCGGTTCACGTCCTTCGTCAAGTTCGTCGACCGCCTCGAGCGAAGCAAGCCGTTCGTCACGTTCAAGTACATTTCCGCGGCCATGTCCACGTCGAGCGAATTTCCGGGCATGCAGGAGGAAGAGTCCCGGCAGATCGTGGCCGACTCCATCCGCGACGGCATCCTGCTCAAGGAACAGCGCCCCGACGGCTACCGGATCTGCCGGCTGAACCGCCAGCACGAGGGCGTGGCCGACGTCATGGCCGGCCGGCCGGCCAGCGTCGGCTTCGGCACGCCGGCTGCGGAAACTGCGGCGGCCGACGACCTGAACGGGGGCAACGGCAGCCACGCGGCAGCGGAAAAACTGGATGAAAAGGCCGAGTGGGAGCGTCGCGCGCGCCAGCTCGGACTCCCCGTCATCGAGGACGAAGAGGAAGCCATGTACCGCATGAGCGAAAGCGACGTGGAATCGGAAGCCTGACCAGGTTGCCGGGCCCCGCGGCAGCGGCCCGACCGCGGACGTCCTCCACGGAAAGAAAATCGGCGGCGCATCCGCGAGGGTGCGCCGCCGCTGTCGTTCTGCCTGTTCCCTACTTCGAGTCGTCGTCGCGCTTCGGCCGCTGGTTGGCGGCAAGGACGCGCTTGCGGAAGCGGAAGCTCGTCGGCGTCACTTCCAGGAGCTCGTCGTCCCGGATGAACTCCAGGGCCTGCTCGAGGCTGAACTGGCGGGGGGGGAAGAGGTGCACGGCATCCTCGCTGCCGGAGGCGCGCATGTTCGTCAGCTTCTTCTCCTTGACGATGTTCACGTCGAGGTCGTTGGCGCGGCTGTTCTCGCCGACGATCATCCCCTCGTAGACCTTCTCGCCGGGCTTCATGAAGATCACGCCGCGGTCCTGGAGATGCTCGATGGCGTAGCTCGTGGTCTTTCCGGGTCGGTCGGCCACCAGCGCGCCGGTTGTCCGCGACGTGATCGTCCCCTGCCACTCGTCGTAACCGGCGAACAGGTGGTTGAGGATCCCGGTGCCGCGTGTGTCGGTGAGGAACTCCGAACGGAAACCGATCAGCCCCCGCGAGGGAATCCGGAACTCCAGCCGCACGCGGCCGGTGCCGTGGTTGATCATCTTTTCCATCCGCCCCTTGCGCGGCCCGAGCTTCTGGGTGACCACGCCGATGAACTCCTCGGGGCAGTCGATCACCAGGATTTCCATCGGCTCGAGGGTCCGGCCGTCCTCCTTCTTCGTGATGACTTCCGGCTTGGACACGGACATCTCGTAGTTCTCGCGCCGCATCATCTCGATGAGGATGGCCAGCTGAAGCTCGCCGCGCCCGGACACCTTGAGCGTATCCGGGGTGGCGGTATCCTCGACGCGGACGGACACGTTCGTGAGGATCTCCTTGTACAGGCGGTCGCGGATCTGCCGGGACGTGACGTACTTCCCTTCCTGACCCGAGAAGGGCGAATTGTTCACCGAAAACATGATCGAGACGGTCGGCTCGTCCACCCGGATCGGCGGCAGCGCCTCGGGGCGGTCCGGATCGCAGATCGTCTCCCCGATCGACACCTCGTCGATGCCGGCCAGCGCCACGAGGTCGCCGGGACCGGCCTGCTGGGCTTCCTTCCTCTCCAGCCCCTGGAACACGTACAGGGTGGTCACCTTGCCGTTGACGATGCTTCCGTCCAGGCGGCACAGCGCCAGGGGATTCTTGGGCCGGATCGAGCCGTTGACGATGCGCCCGACGGCCAGGCGCCCCACGAAGTCCGAGTAGTCGAGATTCGTGACGAGAAGCTGCAACCCCTTTTCGTCATCGTAGACGGGGGGCGGGATCGTCCTGAGGATTTCGTCGAACAGCGGCCCCAGCGGCGTGTCCTCGCCGTCCGGGGTCAGGCGGACGGTGCCGGCCCTGGCGTTCGTGTAGAGAATCGGAAAATCGAGCTGGTCCTCGTGCGCGTCGAGATCGATGAACAGGTCGTACACCTCGTCCAGCACTTCCTTGACCCGGGCGTCCTTGCGATCGATCTTGTTGACGACGAGAATCGGCACCAGGCCGAGTTCCAGCGCCTTCTTGAGCACGAAGCGCGTCTGCGGGAGCGGCCCCTCGGAGGCGTCGACCAGCAGGAGCACGCCCTCCACCATCTTCAGGGTCCGCTCGACCTCGCCTCCGAAATCCGCGTGGCCGGGTGTGTCCACGATGTTGATCTTCGTGTCCTTGTACATGACGGCCGTGTTCTTGGCGAGGATCGTGATCCCCTTTTCACGCTCCAGATCGTTGGAATCCATGACCCGTTCCACGACCTCCTGGTTCTCGCGGAAGATTCCGCTCTGCCAGAGCATGGCGTCCACGAGCGTCGTCTTGCCGTGGTCGACGTGAGCGATGATGGCCAGGTTACGGATGTCCTGGCGTTCTTTCCGGGCCACGAATGCCTCCAGTACTGCATGTTCCAACGCACCATTGCGCTTTGCAAAGCGGGCGAGTATAGCATAACGTCAAGATTCATGCAGAAAATCCGCGCTCTCCTGATCTCCGCGATTGTCCTCGTGCTGGCCACGCTGTTTCTGCTTGTGGTCAAGGTCGTCCCCGACGGGCGGCAGGCCGTCCTGGAACGGGGGCCGGCGCGGGAGGCGGTCGGACCGGGGCTTCACCTGCGGGGCCCCGGCTACCGGGTCACGCTCTATCCCTCCGGCCCGCTCGCGGTGCGCTTTCCCGCGCCGGCGGATACCGCCGGCGGTGTCTACCGCCTGTTTTCCGCGGAAGGGGCGGAAATCCGGCTGGCAGTCGAACTCGACTGCGTTCTCGATCCGGACGGTCTCGTGGCGTTTCACGACGTCGCCCGGGGTCTCCCGGACGCCCCGATCCGCGAACGGCTCAAGACCGAGCTGCGAAACCTGGCCGCGGAGCAGTCCGCCGAAGCGCTGACCAGCGCCTCGTCCGCCGACCTGGCCGGGCGCCTGACCGCGGCCCTGGCTCCGCGCCTGTCCGCGATCGGCGTGCGCCTGAATGGCGTGACCGCGGGCTCCGTCACCCTGGCCCCGGGAGCGGCCGTGAGCCTCGCCCGCGCTCATGCGGACAGCCGGAGCCGGCGCGTGCTCGTCATCGGCATCGATTCCGCGGACTGGACGATCGTCAACCGGCTGCGCGCGGCCGGACGGCTTCCGGTGCTGGACCGGGTCATCCGGGGCGGGGCGTCCGGCCCCCTCCGCTCGATCGAGCCGCTCCTCTCCCCGCTGATCTGGACCACGATCGCCACCGGGGTCGGACCGGAGAGGCACGGAATCCTCGACTTCCTCACGCCCGACCCGGTGTCCGGGAAACCGGTCCCGGCCACGAGCCGGCTGCGCTCCGCGCCGGCGCTGTGGAACCTGGCTCCGGCGTTCGGAAAGCGCGCCGGCGTCGTCGGGTGGCTCGCCACCTGGCCGGCGGAGCCGATCGAGGGATTCGTGGTCACCGACCGTTTCGGATTCCTGGCATTTGCCGGGCAGGTTGCCGGCGACCCCTCCGCGGCGGACCTGACCCAGCCGCCGGACCTGCTCTCCGGCCGCGAAGACCGCGCCGTCCGCTCCACGACCGTTTCGAACGCCGCGGTCCGGCGATTCATTTCGGCCCCGGAGGCCGAAGTCGAATCCGTTCGGCGCCCCGGGTACGAAAAGGGGAACCGGATCAACAACTTCATTCACACCCTCGCCACCGCCGACAGCTACGCGCGCATCGGGCTGGATCTCTACCGCGACGAACGACCGGACCTGATGATGGTCTACTTCGAGTTCGTCGATGCGGTCAGTCACCTGTTCATGCCCTTCGCTCCGCCGCGGCGGAGCGACGTGTCCGAGGCCGATTTCCGCCGCTTCGGCAGCGCCGTCGACGAAGCCTACCGGCACCAGGACGAGATCCTCGGCACGTTTCTCTCCGAGGTCCCTGACAGCACCGTCGTGATCATCGTTTCCGATCATGGATTCCGCTCCGGAGACGCCCGCCTGACCGGCGGCGCGGACATGGAGGAGGCAAACGCCGCCCGCTGGCACCTCCTCGAGGGGATCATCGTGATGAGCGGCCCCGGCGTCCGGAAGGGCGCGGTGCTCCGGGGCGCTTCGATATTCGACGTCGCGCCGACCGTCATGGCCGTGCTCGGCGGCCCGCTGGCGCAATCCTTCGAGGGGCGCGTGCTCGGCGAGGCGTTCGAGGACGGATTCTTCGCCCCCGCGGACACGCTGCGCCTGGACAACCTGCCGACATCCGGGTACGCGCCTCCGGCTGCGGCCCGCGTCACGGGGGCCGGCAGCAGCGGACCGGCGGATTCACCCGGCACTGCCGCGGACGGAACGGCGGCCCCCTCGGCTGCCCCGGCCGGCGGAACCGCGGGCACCGGCGACGCGCCGATCACGCCGCCCGTCTCCCCCGGGGCATCGGGATCCACCCCTCCCGGCGACGCGGAATTCGAGGCCTCCCGCCACGTGAACCTCGGAATCGTGCTCGCCCGCGACGGGAACGCGGCGGGCGCCGAGGCGGAGTTCCGGAAAGCGCTGGCCATCGCCCCGCGAAGCCGGACGGCGGCGAACAATCTCGCGTCGATCACCATGCAGCAGGGCCGGTTCGAGGAGTCCCGCTCGGTCCTGAGGCGGCTTCTCGAGGCCGACCCCGACTACGCGCTCGGCTGGAGCAACCTGGCTCTCTGCGAGCAGCGGCTGGGGAACAACTCCGAAGCCCTGTCCGGCTACGACCGATCGATCGCCATCGAACCCTCCGATCAGAAGGTCCTGATGAACCGGGGCTTTCTCCTCCTCGACCTCAAGCGCCCCGCCGATGCCGAAAAGGACTTTCGCAGATCGCTGGCGATCACCCCGAATCTCGCGCCCGCCCGCTTCGGACTCGGCGCGGCACTGTTCGAGCAGGGGCGGCCGGAGGACGCAATCCGGGAACTCGAGGCGGCGCTGGCCGTCGACCCGGGGCATGGACGGGCGCGCGCGCTCCTCGAACGGATCCGCGGGGGCCGCTGACCCCGTCCGGCGGTAGAGAGGGGGCCGCAAGCCGGGTCGCGCAGCGCGTGCGACTGGCTCGATTTTGATGCCGGCGTCGAAACATCCGCGCCACTCCGGTTATAATGGTGGCGTCGTTTCCGCTCGGGGAGCGACTTTCCGATTCGTCTCAACCCGGAGCCCGTTTCCGCCGTCATACCGTCACCCAAATGAAGCCATCGACCCCCAGCCTCCACAAGGTCCTGCATTCCGCCCTTCTTGCCGGTTTCGCGCTGCTGGCCTTCGCCTGCGCGAAACCGAAGCCGGCCGATCCCGATTTCGTCGTCTTCGCAACCGGGAGCCTGTTCGGCCAGCTGCACACCTGCGGCTGAAAGGACAACCTCGGGGGCCACGCCCGGCGGGCGGGCATCATCCAGCGCTATCGCGCGGCGCATCCGGACCAGGGGTTCCTGTACCTGGACGCCGGCAGGGCCCTGCCCTTCAAGACCCAGGAAACGGACGTCGTGGTGCCGTACATGATGGAGGCGTTCTCGTCCCTCGGTCTCGACATCCTCAATATCGGGGAGACGGAACTGGACGGGGGCATCGGGTTCCTCGAGGCACTGCTGCGCGAGGCCTCGATCACCGGCATCTCGGCGAACCTGGTCGGCCTCGACGGCGGCCCCCCGCTGTTCCCCCCGTTCCGGATCGTCGAACCGCGGACGCCCTCCGGAACGCCCAAACCCGGCGCGCCGAAGGTCGCCGTGATCGGCCTGACCGAGCCCGCCCGCTACTCGGTGATCTCCACTCCGGGCGGCGGCAAGGCCCACTTCGAGGATCCGGTCAAGGTCGCCGGAAGGGTTGTTGCGGAGGCGCGCGGGCAGGCCGACGTCGTGATCGTGCTGGCCAACTTCGGCGTCGGAACGGCGCGCCGGGTGGCGGATTCGACACCGGGAATCGACCTCATCATCGGGGCGGACGCGCGCATCGAGGACCCCATGCAGGATGCCACCTCGGGCGTCCCCATCGTGATGACCGGAGTCCTCGGCAAGCGATCGATCCGCATCGACTTCCGGAAGTCCGGCGAAGGGTGGGAAAAGACCGTGGACATCACCGAGGTCAACCTGAAGACCGAAGTGGACCCCGCCGCCGACGAATTCATGAGCCGGTTCGACCGTGTTCTCCAGGGAAGAACGCGCGAGCGCGCCGAGGCCCAGCGCGGCGATCCCCGCGCCACGAAATACGTGGGCGCGGCGGCCTGCGCCTCCTGCCACCCCGCCGAGTTCGAGACATGGAAGGCCAGCCGGCACGCGCATGCCTGGGAGCCGTTGGAGGAATCGAAGAACACGCTGAACCCGCTGTGCATGGGATGTCACAGCACCGGATACCTGAAACCGAACGGGTTCTTCATCGAGTCCCTGCAGCCGGAACTTGTCGCGGTCGGGTGCGAGTCCTGCCACGGCCCGGGGGGCAAGCACATAACGGCACCGTTCCAGGAAAAGGTTCTCCGCGGCGACGAGAACACCTGCCGCACCTGCCACACGCCGGGACAGACCCCCGATTTCGAGTTTCCGGAGTTCTGGCCGAAGATCCGCCACTGACGACGCGGCGCCCCCCAGGCCTCCCCTTGAATCCGCATGACCCAGCGGATACTGTTAACGTGTTTCAATGCCGATTATCCGGTCCGCCGGCGATCCTCCCTGTCGTGATCGCCGGCCGCCTCACCCCGCGGGTCACCCCGCCTTCAGGAGCAACCAATGGCTTTCAGCAAGTTTTCGGGCTTCGACTTCATGGCCATGGACGGTCTTCTCTCCGACGAAGAGAAGATGGCCCGGCAGACCGTCCGCGAATTCGTCGACCAGGAAATCCTGCCGGTCATCGAACACCACTATGAAGCGGGGACCTACCCGCACGAACTCACTCCGAAGATGGCCGATCTCGGGCTGTTCGGCGCGAATCTTCCGGAAAAGTACGGCTGCGCCGGAATGAACAACGTGGCCTACGGCCTGATCATGCAGGAACTCGAGCGCGGTGATTCCGGAATCCGTTCCGCCGCGAGCGTGCAGGGAGCCCTCGTCATGTACCCGATCCATGCCTACGGATCGGAAAAACAGAAGGACCACTGGCTCCCGCTCATGGCGTCCGGCAAGGCCATCGGCTGCTTCGGCCTGACCGAACCCGACTTCGGCAGCAATCCGGGCGGCATGAAGACCACGGCGGTGAAGGACGGCAACGACTGGATCCTGAACGGCGCCAAGATGTGGATCACGAACGGCACCGTGTCGGATGTCGCCATCGTCTGGGCCCGCGCCGAGGAAGGGATTCTCGGCTTCCTCGTGGAAAAGGAGCGCAAGGGATTTTCCGCGCCCGAGATGAAACAGAAGATGTCGCTCCGGGCGTCGATCACGAGCGAGCTCATCCTGTCCGACGTGCGCGTGCCCGACGAGAACCGTCTTCCGAACATCCGCGGACTGAAGGGGCCGCTCTCCTGCCTCACCCAGGCCCGCTACGGCATCGCCTGGGGGGCGCTCGGCGCCGCCATGAGCTGCCTGCACACCGCGGTGGAGTACGGAAAGAGCCGCATCCAGTTCGACCGTCCGATCGCCGGTTTCCAGATCACCCAGGCGAAGATCGCGGAGATGATCACCGAGATCACGAAGGGGCAGCTCCTCTGTCTGCAGCTCGGCCGCCTCAAGGACGCCGGCACGATGACCAGCGAGCAGGTGTCGATGGCCAAGCGGAACAACGTGGCGATCGCCCTCGACATCGCGCGGGAGGCGCGCAGCATTCTCGGCGCCAACGGAATCCTGCTCGAGTATCCGGTCATCCGGCACATGATGAACCTCGAGTCGGTCAAGACATACGAAGGCACGCACGAGATCCACACCCTGGTGCTCGGCGAAGCGGTGACCGGCATCGCGGCCTACCGCTAGACGGAAGGGCCATCACGGCTTTGCCTTCGCTGGAACATTCAGAGTCGCCGGTGCGGACATCGGCACCCCGCCTGACGCCCGTGATCCTCGTGATCACGGGCGTTGCTTTCCTTGTCCGTCTCGTCTATCTCCTCGAGTTCAGCAGCTCCGTCTTCTTCACGGAGCCCATCCTGGACGCCGCGTTCCACCGCGACCTCGCGGCGCGGATCGCCTCCGGGCATCCGCTGGCCGGGGCTCCGTACTTTCGCGCACCGCTGTACAGCTGGTTTCTGGCCATCGTCGACGCGCTGGGCGGCGCGGGCCCCTGGGCGCCCCGCCTTCTCCAGGCGCTCCTCGGGTCGCTGGCGGCGGGCGGCGTCGCGTGGACGGCCGGTGTTCTCGCCGACCGCCGTGCGGCAATCGCCTCCGGCCTGATCATGGCCCTGTACGGACCGCTCGTCTTTTCGTCCGGTGAACTCCTCCACGAAGCGCTGGCCGTTCCCCTTCTCGTGATGACCCTCAGCTGCTTCACCCTCGGGCAGCGATCGCTCGGCGACGAAGACGCCCGGAGCCTTCCCTGGTTCCTGGGCGCGCTGGCGCTCGGTTTCGCGGTGATCACCCGTCCCAGCGCGCTGGCCCTCCTGCCCGCGGCCCTGGCCGTTCCGTTCGTCACGGCCCCCGACCCGATCTCGCGGCGCCGCGCCCGCCGGCTTGTCCTTCCGATCCTGGCCGGCGCGCTGCTCCCCGTACTTCCGGTGACGGCGGTCAACTTCATCTCCTCCGGAGATTTCATCCCGGTGGCCAGCCAGGGAGGAATCAACTTCTACGCCGGCAACAACGCCGCGGCCGACGGACGGCATGTCGTCGTTCCCGAGCTCGGCGATGCGGGCTGGGACGAGTTCGTCCCCCGGGTCAAGGCGATCGCGGAAGCGGAGACCGGCCGGAAGCTTCGGGATTCCCAGGTATCCGACTTCTGGTTCGAGAAGGGCCTGTCCTGGATCTCCGGCAATCCGGCGTCGGCTCTGCGGCTCTATCTCGCCAAGACCGGCGCCCTGCTGTCGGGGTACGAGGTCCCCAACAACCGGGATCTGTACATCGCCCGTCGCGATTCCCTGCTGCTGTCGTTTCTGGTGGCCCGCTGGGGGCCGCTCTTTTTCCCCTGGGGGATTCTCGTTCCGCTGGCGGTGCTCGGGCTGGCCGGAGCGCCATCGCGGCGCCCGCTGTTTGCAGTCTGGAGCTTCCCCCTGGTCTATGCCGCGACCCTCCTCCCGTTCTTCATCTGCGACCGGTTCCGCCTTCCGATGGTGCCGTTCCTGGCCATTCCGGCGGGTCTGGGCATCGTGATCCTCCTCGGGGCGCCGGCTGCGTTCCGCATCCACCGCCGCGCGGTTCTTGCCGCGGCCGCGGCCCTGGTGGCCGCCAATCTCACCTGGGGAGCGGACACGCGGTCCGACCCGGCCGATGCGTGGCACAAGCTCGGGGAAGCCCTGTACAACCGCGGCGACTTCGAGGCGGCGCTCGAGGCCCTGGACCAGGCGGTGCTCCTTGCGCCCGGACAGGACCTTCCCCGCCTGGGACGGGCCTGGGCCCTGGAAGCGGTCGGCAGGGACAGCCTGGCCGGAGCGGAGTTCCAGGGGCTCGCCGAGCGAATGCCGGAGTCGTGGCAGGCCCATTACGGATACGGAAAGTGGCTGCTGGGAAACGGGCGGGCCGGCGAAGCGGTGCCCCACCTGGAAAAAGCAGCGGGGCTCGTCCCGGACCGGGCGGAGGTACACCGCGACCTCGGCTTCGCCTACGAGGCCTCGGGGAACGATGTCGCGGCCGGGCTGGCTCTCTCCCATGCCCTGAACCTCGGGGAAACCACGGCGGAACTGCACCTGAGCCTCGGGCTCGTGGCACTGCGCCGCGGCGGGACCGAAATCGCCGAAAACAACTGGCGGCGCGGTCTGGAACTGGAGCCACGTCACTTCCGCACGCTCTACAACCTGGGGCTCCTCGCCTACAGCCAGGGGAGGTTCCGTGAGGCCGACGACTTCTGGCGGCGGGCCGGAGATTCCGACCCGTCCAGTTCCCTCCCCCCGTTTCAACGGGCCCGGCTGGCTTCACGCTCCGGCGACCCCGTCGCCGCGACCCGGTTTCTGGAGGCGGCGCTCGCGCTGGGACTCCCTCCGGAAGAGGCTCGTAGGGACCCTCTTCTGGCGGATTTGAGGCCGGAAAACCGGTAATTCCGTTTGGTTGACACGTGGGGATCGCTGGCCTATATTCAGTCAGCTTTCGTTCCCTCACTGATCGCAACAGCGCGCTCAGTGAACAGGTTAGGTCCAGTCCCCTCGAATACGTACCAACCTTCTTCACTCTTCGGGGCTTGCTTTTAAGGGGAGATCATCATGCGCAGGAGCCGGTGGATACTGGCCGGTCTGGGGGCCACCCTCGCGGTTGGGTTGCTCGGTTGTTCGGAAGGAGACAAGCTGACGCTTGCGGAGATGGAGCGCCTGAAGCGCGACGTCGACAAGCAGATGCGTCTCGTCAAGGAGCAGAACCTTCAGATCAACGACAAGCAGAACGTGCTCAAGGAAGAACTGAGGGTGATCAAGGAAGAGTACATTCCCGCGGTCATGGTCTCGCTCGACTCCGTCTCGGCCAAGCCGGATCAGGTCAAGGTGCAGATGATCGCCGAGGTGGAAAACCGCCTCCGGACGATCACCGAGAACGTGAAGGACTTCAAGAAAGAGGTCAACGACGACATCGTGGCCCACAAGAGCACGGTGGCGGATTCGCTCAAGAGCCGTCTCGACGGGTACAACAAGCGCATTTCGTACATCGAGGATTACACCCAGTTCGTGCTGACGCAGCAGGACTCGGTCAACCGGGAGTTCGCCAACCGGATCGACAAGCGTCCCTGGTACGTGTCCATCATCGGAGCCTGGGACGACCGCCAGCGTGAGAAGCGCTCGAATCCCTGATTTTCGACCACACGAGCAAAGGGTCATGAAAAAGGCGGGCTTTCCGGCCCGCCTTTTTCATGACTCCGTTGCCCCCTGTCCGGGCCGGACGTATGATCCCGGGGCAACGGCCCGAACCCAGAGGATCCCATGAAGAAACTGCCCCTCTACCTGATGCTCGTTCTCGTCGTGGCGGCCATCGTCGTCGTGCTGCGCACCCGCAATCAGCCGGCGCCCGCGGCCATATCCCCGCCGGTGGAAACGTTGCCCATCGCTCCCGATCTGGACTCGATTCCCCCCGACAGCGCGTACTTCGGGGGCATACAGGAACATCGGGCCGAGATGAACCTGTTCCTCCGCGGCGAGGAATCCCCGCTCGAAGAGGACGTCCGCAGCCGGTTCACCGGACTCGACTACTTTCCGATCGACCCGAAGTACCGCTTCGTGCTCCCGCTGGAGGTGGCCACCCGCCGCGACACCGTCACGATCATGGACACAAAGGGGGCGGAGAGAAAATTCGAGGTGGCCGGAACGCTGCACCTGACGGTGGACGGCGTGGATACGGAACTGACGCTGTTCCGCGAGCCCTATCACAACTACTTCTTTCTTCCGTTCCGGGATGCCACCGCCGGCATCGACACCTACGAGGTGGGACGTTATGTGGAGCCGCGACCCGCCGACTCGGGGCGCTTCCTCGTCGACTTCAACCTGGCCTACAACCCCTACTGCGCCTACAGCCACCGTTGGGCCTGCCCGATACCGCCGGAGGAAAACGTCCTCAACGTGGCGATCCCCGCCGGCGAAAAGAAATTCCAGGTCCAGGGCTGATCACCCGGCCGATCAGGCCACCCCGCCCGCTTCCTTCATCAGTTCCGACAACTGGCGCACCGTCTTCATCATGGCCGAAAACTGTTCCGGGTAAAGCGCCTGGAATCCGTCGGAAAGAGCCTTTTCCGGCTGGTGATGCACCTCGATCATGAGCCCGTCGGATCCGGCCGCCACCGCGGCGCAGGCCATCGGCGCCACCTTGTCCCGCTTTCCCGTCCCGTGCGACGGGTCGGCGATGATCGGAAGATGGCTCATCCGCTTCACGGCAGGGATCGCCGAGAGGTCGAGCGTGTTCCGGGTGTGATCCGCGAACGTCCGCACCCCTCGCTCGCACAGCACCACGTTCGGGTTTCCCTCGTTCATGATGTACTCGGCGGCGAGCAGCAGTTCGTCGACCGTGGCCGACATGCCGCGCTTGAGCAGAACCGGAAGTTTCGATCGTCCGGCCCGCCGCAGCAGCGTGTAGGCCTGCATGTTCCGCGCCCCGATCTGGATCATGTCCGTGTACTGCTCCACGAGTTCCAGGTTCTGGGCGTCGATGGCCTCGGTGACCACCGGAAGCCCGGTTTCCTTCCGGACCCTGGCAAGAATCTTGAGCCCTTCCTCGCCGAGCCCCTGGAAGGAGTACGGCGATGTCCGCGGCTTGAACGCCCCGGCCCGGAAGATCGTGGCTCCGGCCGCCTTCACGGCCCTGGCGATCGTCATCGCCTGTTCTTCGGACTCCACGCCGCACGGACCGGCCATGACCGCCAGGTGGCCGCCCCCGATCAGTGTCTCCCCGACTTTCACGATGGTTCGTTCCGCCTTCCACTCGCGACTCACGAGCTTGAACGGCTTCGACACCGGGATCGCTTCCTGGACCCCGGGGAGGGCCTCGAAAATCCGTGGATCCACGGCACCCTGGTTTCCGGTGATGCCGATGGCGGTGCGCGTGGCTCCCGGAATCGGATTCGCCTTGAACCCCATCCCCTCTATCGTCTCCACGACCCGTTTCATGTCCTCGGGGCGGGCGGTCTGGCTCATGACAATCAGCATGCGTTCATCCCTTCATGGCTCGATCAAACCGTGATCGTCCAGGCCACGGCTCCGTCGGCGTTCAGGCGTTGCGCGAAGGTTCCGTGAACCGTGTCCGTGTTTATCCGCCCCGCGGGCGGTCTTGTTTCGACTGCAACCGGTCCGGTGCGATGCGGCTGGAGTATAGGCCAGATCAGTCCGTTCTGCTCCCGCCGGTGAATTCATTCAGAAATCGCCCCACCGCCTCGCGCCGGGCACCGGCGTCCGGTCCCGCGGCGTCGATTGCCCGGATGAGAGCGCTGCCGATCACCACGCCGGCCGCCGGAGGCGCCACGTCACGGACCTGTTCCGGCCGGGCGATGCCGAAGCCGACCACGAACGGCTTCCGGACCCGCTCCGCCACCCGCCCCAGGTACGCCCCGATACCCGAATCCAGATGGTCCCTGGCACCGGTGACGCCCGTCACGGACACGCAGTAGGAAAAGTCGGTCGAGGCCCGATCCAGTATCTCCATGCGATCCACGGGCGTCGTGGGCGCGATCAGAAACACGAGGCTGATCCCCGCGGCCTCCGCCGCACGGCGCGCCGCCGCGGACTCTTCAAAGGGGAGATCCGGAACGATGACGCCGTCGGCACCCGCTTCGCGCATTGCCTTGAAGAAGGCCTCCAAGCCAAATCGGAGCAACGGGTTATAGTAACCCATGAATATCAGCGGCGTTGAGGATGTTCGCCGGACTTCACGTACAACGTCAAGTGCCTTCCGGTGCGTCATCCCCCGCTCCAGCGCACGCTGAGATGCGGCCTGGATCACCGGCCCGTCCGCGAGCGGGTCGGAAAACGGGAGCCCGATTTCGATCATGTCCGCCCCGGCCCGGTCGGCGGCCAGAATCAGGTCGACGCTTTCCCCGATCTCCGGATACCCGGCCGTCAGGTAGGGGATCACCAGTGGACGGCCCGACGCCGCGGCCCCTTCGAGGCGGGACCGAATCCGGGCGGAACCGGAGCGGCTCTCCGTCATCGTGCGCCTCCGCCGAGAATCTCGGCCACCCGGGGCACGTCCTTGTCGCCGCGCCCCGAAAGGCAGAGGAGCACCCTGGACCCGGGTTTCCGCTTCGGGCCTTCCCGCCGCAGCCAGGCCAGGGCATGCGCCGTTTCCAGGGCGGGGATGATTCCGGTCAACCGGGATGTCTCCTGCAGTGCGGAGAGAGCGTCGTCATCACCGATCGTGTCGTAACGGACCCGGCCCGAATCCTTGAGCCAGGAGTGCTCGGGGCCGACGCCCGGGTAGTCGAGGCCCGCCGAGATCGAATGCGCCAGCTGCACCTGGCCGTCCGCGTCCTGGAGCAGGTAGGACCGCGTTCCATGGAGCACGCCCGGAGCCCCGGCGGTGAGCGTGGCGGAGTGCCGGCCGCTCGCCAGCCCTTCGCCCGCCGCTTCCACACCGACAAGCTCCACGCTTTCGTCGTCACGGAAGGCGTGGAAAAGGCCCATGGCATTGGACCCTCCGCCGACGCAGGCCACCGCCAGGTCCGGCAGCGCCCCGGTCCGCTCCAGCATCTGCTCCCGGGCCTCGATCCCGATCACGGACTGGAAGTCGCGGACCATGGCCGGATACGGGTGCGGCCCCACGACGGAGCCGATGATGTAGAACGTGTCGCGGACGTTCGTGACCCAGTCGCGGATCGCCTCGTTGGTGGCGTCCTTGAGCGTGCGACTCCCCGAGGAGACGGCGCGAACCTCCGCGCCCAGCAGTTTCATGCGGAAGTAGTTCAGCGACTGCCTGCGGACGTCCTCCTCCCCCATGTACACGACGCAGGGGAGACCGAACTTGGCGGCCACGGTGGCCGTGGCCACGCCATGCTGCCCGGCGCCGGTTTCCGCGATGATCCGCGTCTTCCCCATCCGGCGCGCCAGGAGGATCTGCCCGATCGTGTTGTTGATCTTGTGGGCGCCGGTGTGGAGGAGATCCTCCCGCTTCAGGTAGACGTCGAGGTTTCCCCACGTCCGGCCGAGCCGCTCGGCCCGATAGAGCGCCGTCGGCCGGCCCGCGAACGTCCTCAGTTCGAGGAGAAACTCCTTCTCGAATTCCGGATCGGAGAGTGCGGACCGGTATTCCGCATCCAGTTCGTTCAGGGCCTGCATCAGCGTTTCCGGAACGAAGCGGCCGCCGAAGTCGCCGAAATAGCCGCGGTCGTCGGGAAGGGCAAACGGTCGGAACAGTGTCATTCGATCAGCCTCTGCTCTCTGGGTGCGGGAGTGCGAAGCCGGCCAAGGGCGTTCAGGGCGGCGGAAAGCCGATCCCTGTTCTTCACCCCCGGCGCCGTTTCGACGCCGCTGTTCAGGTCCACCGCCGCCGGACCGACCGCGAGGACCGCGTCGGCCACGTTGTCCGGGTTGAGTCCGCCGGCAAGAAGGACTTCGACCCCCTGTTCCACGAGGACGCGGGCCAGACCCCAGTCGGCAACCCGGCCGGTGCCCCCGGCCAGCCCGGGGCGATATCCGTCGAGGAGAATCGGCAACGGCGCATAGCGTGCCACGAAGTCGGTGTCGACCCCGGGCCCGGTCCGGAGCGCCTTGATGACCCGCCTCTCCCTCGCCCGGCAGTATTCGGGGTCCTCGCTGCCGTGAAGCTGGAGTCGATCGAGTCCAACCTCCCGGGCGATCGCGTCCACATCACCGCCGGGCAGATCGACGAAGATTCCGACCGTGACGACGCACGAGGGGAGCGCGGCGACGATCTCGCGCGCCGTTTCGCGGCTCACGCAGCGCGGGCTGCCGGGATGAAAGTTCAGCCCGATCGCATCGACGCCGAGGGACGCGGCCATCACCGCATCCTCCACGGACGTGATGCCGCAGACCTTCACCCGGACGTTCGGCACATCACTCAAGACCCTGCCCCGCCATTTCCAGGGCGCTGATCAACGCCCTCGCCTTGTGGATCGTTTCCTGGTACTCGCGCTCCGGGATGCTGTCGGCCACGATTCCGGCTCCGGCCTGGACATAGGCCGTGCCGTCCTGGATGCACATGGTGCGCAGCGCGATGCAGGTGTCGAGGTTTCCCGAAAAGTCGAGATATCCGATCGCTCCGGCATAGAGCCCCCTGCGCGTCGGTTCCAGTTCGTCGATGATCTCCATGGCCCTCACCTTCGGCGCCCCGGATACCGTCCCGGCCGGCAGGCAGGCGAACAGCACGTCGAGAGCGTCGCGGCCGGGCGCGAGTTCCGCGGTGAGTCGCGACACGATGTGCATCACGTGCGAATAGCGCTCGACGACCATGAGATCCCGGACCCCCACGCTCCCCGGGCGGGCCACCCGGCCGAGATCGTTGCGGCCCAGATCCACGAGCATCACGTGCTCGGCCCGTTCCTTGTCGTCGGCCAGCATGGCGGCGGCGCGTTCGACGTCCTCCTCGTCCGTGGAGCCGCGCGGCGCCGTCCCGGCTATCGGGCGGTACTCGAGCATTCCGTCCTGGAGTTGAACGAGCGGCTCGGGCGAGGATCCGACGATCGTCCGCCCCGCCTGGCCCAGGTAGAACATGTAGGGAGACGGATTGATCGCCCGCAGCGACCGGTAGATGTCGAACGGGGCGGCGGACGTCGTCACCGCGAACCGCTGGGACAGAACCACCTGGAAGATGTCTCCGGCGCGGATGTACTCGAGAGCCTTCCGTACCATCGACTCGTACGCGGCCTGATCCAGGTTCGACCGGACCTGCGGAGGCGGGGACCCGTTCGCTTCCGTCGGCGACATCTCCAGGGGGCGCCTCAACCGCTCCAGCTGCGTGTCGATCCTGGCCCGCGCGTCCGCGTAGGCCCTTTCGAGCTCTCCCGCATCCGTCCCGGCAACGTGCGCGTTGGCGATCACCGTCACCCGGCGCCGGGCATGATCGAACGCGAGCAGCGTGTCGTAGACGTGAAGAACGCAGTCCGCGTGATCCAGGTCGTTTTCTGCACGACCGGGGATCTCCTCCCGCCACCGCACCGTGTCGTAGGCGAAGCACCCGACGGCCCCGCCGGTAAACCGGGGCAGACCGGGAACGCGGACCGCCCGGTAACGGGAGAGCAGCTCACGCAGCTCTTCGACCGGGTTCGAGCTTTCCGCCTCCGTACGCTCCCCGGATCGACGGTCCTCGACAACGAGACGCCCGCGGGCGATCGTGATCGTGAGAAACGGATCGCCGCCGAGAAACGAGTAGCGCGCCAGGCGTTCCCCTCCCTCGACGCTCTCGAGAAGAAACGACTCGGCGGACGGCCCCCCGAGCTTCAGGAACGCGGATACCGGCGTCAGCAGATCGGCGAGAGCTTCACGGTAGACCGGCACAAGGGTGTCCGGGCGAGCATGCCGGCGAAACTCCTCGAAGCTCATGTCCTTCAGCATGGGGCCGGTCACGACTGCACGGCGCCGGCGCCGCTCTTCTCGAGGGCTTCGCGGAAGAGCTCAATGTTCACGATGCGCCGGGTCCACAATGCAAACTGGCAGGCTCCCTGCCGGGCCAGGAAATCCAGTCCGCCGACGGTGCGGCACCCGGCGGCGCGTGCCTCGCGGATCAGCCGCGTGTCCCCGCGCTGGTAGGCCAGATCCAGGAACGATCGTCCGCGAACGGCCGGAATCCGAAGCTCCGGAACGTCGTCCCGTGATCCGGCGGGGGTGGCGTTGATGAACAGCGATCCGTCGAGTTTCGCCGCCGCCGACGGAGGACCCCCGTAACTCACGCCGAACTCCTCGGCGAGACGCCTGCCCCTGGCTTCATCGCGGTTCAGGACCACGAAGGGCACCACGAATTCGTTGAGGGCCCGGGCCACCGAGCGGGCGGCGCCGCCGGCCCCGATGAGAACGGCCCGGTCCTTCTTGCCCGCCGACCACTCTCTGAGGATTACCCGGCAGGCGATGAGATCCGTGTTGTGGCCGATCAACGCGCGTCCGCGAGGAACGATCGTGTTGACCGCCCCGGCGTCCCGTGCCGTTTCATCGAGTCCGTCGAGCATCGGCATGACCGCCACCTTGTGCGGGATCGTCACCGAGAGCCCGCGCACGTCATGGGTCCGGGCGTACTCGATGACGGGCTCCGGATCGGGACTGTCGAACGGCACGTAGATGTACCGCTCCCCGAGGGTGCGGATGACCCGGTTGTGCATCAGCGGGGAAAGACTGTGCCGCACGGGATGACCGAGGACGCCGAGAACCTTGACGGGATCGGGCAGATCCCCGAGCCGGTA
Source organism: uncultured bacterium (assembly GCA_964596775.1). Taxonomy (GTDB): domain Bacteria; phylum Eisenbacteria; class RBG-16-71-46; order JABDJR01; family JAWXBZ01; genus CAZQVN01. The sequence continues at coordinate 14,651 of CAZQVN010000008.1, read as the reverse complement.
GAGGTTCACGGCCTCGTCGAGCGAAAGGAGGTCCGGCGACGCAGGCGAGTCCGAGCCGCCGCGGACGTAGATCAGGTGCGCTCCGGCCAGGCCGGAAAGTATCCGGCTCGTGCGCGCAAAAGGGCCGACCGCAAAACAGGCCGCGTGACGGCCGATGCGCTGGAGCTGGGTGGCGGCGGCATCCAGCCACATCAGGTCGGAAAAATTCCTGGCCCGGACCACGAGTTTCACGGCCCGCGCGGGAACGGCGGCGAGCCGGGTCAGCAGGTCGCCGGCATCCTTCGGCATTCCGTCCCAGTCGTGATGGGACACCATGACCCGGGATTCCGGGAATCGGGCCGGCAGGTCGCGGTCCCGTTCGACCCAGCTCGATTCGATGTCCACGAGCGCGGCGCCCGCGTCCAGTCCCGCCTTGAGCAGGGCTTCGCGATCGGAGTCCCCGGATGTCCACGCCCCCCCCTCGGACTCCGCCCGGCAGGTAACAACCACCGGTGCGGGCGCGTTGCGCACCAGCGACGTCACCGTTTCGACGGTCCGGTCATCCTTGCCGAGAAGGTCGATGCGGAGTTCGAACGCATCCACCCCGTCCGGCGCTCCCATCATGGCCGTACGGGCGGATCCGGCATCGGGGCCGTCCAGGACCAGCGTGATGTTCCGAAACATTTTCAGCGACGTGACCATCCCCACCTCTTCAGTCGCGCCGGGCATCACCCGGTGCAGGATCAGGAGTGCAGCTTTCCCTGGCGATACCCCTCGGGATCGACATGCACCGCGTCGAATCCCAGGTTGCGAAGTTCCGCTTCGAGATCCGTGGCGAGCGGCTGCGCCCGCAGTTTCGCAATGTCCTCCGGGAGAACCTCCACCCGCGCCGTTCCGCCGAGGTCCCGGACCCGGAACTGGCGAAACCCCCGGTCCCGAAGGAAATTCTCAGCCTTCTCGACGCGCAGCAACTTGTCCGTCGTCACCGGCGTGCCGTGGGGTATGCGCGAAGCAAGGCAGGCAAACGCCGGTTTGTCCCAGGTCGACAGGCCGGCTCTCCTCGAGAGAGAGCGGATCGCCTCCTTGCCCAGGCCTGCTTCCAGCAGGGGTGCGCGCACCTTTCTCTCCCTGGCGGCCTGCATCCCCGGCCGGAAGTCCCCGAGATCGTCGGTGTTCGCGCCGTAGGCAATGTGATCGATGCCCAGGCGATCCGCCACCGGAGCGCAGACATCGAACAGCTCCATCTTGCAGAAGTAGCAGCGGTTCGGATTGTTCGCCACGTAGTCCGGGTTCATGTGCTCGTAGGCCTCGGCGCGCTCGAGACGGCAGCCGATCGCCTCGGCCACGGCCAGCGCATCCTCGAGTTCCGCTTTCGGCAGCGAGGGGGACACCGCGATCAGTCCCACGGCCCGGTCTCCGAGCCGGTCGTGCGCCGCTTTCAGGAGATACGCGGAATCAACCCCGCCGGAATACGCCACGAGCACGGATCCCATCTCGTCGAGAATCGCGTTCAGTCTACGCTCTCCGGCCTCGAGCCCGGCCGTCTCCATTCCGCTCACGTCTTCCGCCTTTCCGTTCATCGTCATCCTCTATTCAAAGAGGCCCGGCACCGACAGGTACCTCTCCCCGTGGCTGGCCAGGATGGCCACGATTCTCTTTCCCTCGAGTTCGGGACGCTGCCCCAGCTTGACCGCCACGTGGACGCTCGCGCCCGAGGAAACGCCCACCAGCAGCCCCTCCTCGCGGGCAAGACGCCGCGCCATGGAGTAGGCCTCTTCCCTTGTCACCGAAACAAGTTCGTCGATCAGCTCCCGGTTCAGGACCGGCGGCACGAAGCCGGCGCCGATCCCCTGGATATCGTGCGGGCCGGCGGATCCCCCCGCCAGCACCGTTGACTCCGCGGGCTCGATCGCCACGATCTTCAGCGCCGGATTCCTTTCCTTGAGCACCTCGCCGACCCCGGTGATCGTCCCTCCCGTGCCCACTCCCGCGACGAAGACGTCGATGCGCCCTTCCGTGTCCGACCAGATTTCCTCGGCCGTTCCCCGCCGGTGCGCGTCGGGGTTGGCCGGATTCTCGAACTGCATCGGAACGAAGGAACCCGGTGTCCGGGCCGCGATCTCCATGGCCCTGGTCACCGCCTCCTGCATCCCGTTCTCCCCCGCCGTCAGCACGACCTCTGCGCCGAGTGCCCTGAGCAGCCTTACGCGCTCCATGCTCATCGTGTCCGGCATCGTCAGGATGACCCGGTACCCGCGCGCGGCCGCCACGAACGCGAGCGCAACGCCGGTATTGCCGCTCGTCGGCTCCACGATGACGGAGTCCGGACCGAGCCGTCCCGACTTCTCGGCCGCCTCGATCATCGCCCAGCCGATCCGGTCCTTGACGCTCGACATCGGGTTCATCGACTCGAGCTTCACCACGACCTCGGCGCCGCAAGCCCTGGAAACACGGGCCAGCCTCACGAGCGGGGTCCGGCCGATCAGATCGGTCAGGCTGTCGTAGATCGGCGCCATGCTGCCTCGCGTCCTTCAGATATGATAGATGAAAGACCGGTCATGGCGCCGCTTGCGACGGCAGAGATCTTCCAGCGACGTGTCCTTCAGGAACCGGTCGACCTCCACCCGAAGCTCGTTCCAGAATTCCGCGAGAATCCTTCCCGACTCCGCCGCGGGCGCCTCGCCTTTCCCGTCTCCTCCCATTTCCAGGAGGTTCATCCCTCCATCGAGGGCCTCGATGATTTCGGCCACGGAAATTTCGGACGGCGGCCGCGAAAGCCGATGACCTCCCAGCGGCCCCCGGGTGCTCAGCACCAGGCTCCGGCGACGCAGCGAGGGAAGAATCTGCTTGAGATACTGTTCCGGGATTCTCTGCCGGCGGGAGATGTCGTGATTCTGGATCACCGCGGAGCCGTAGTTCAGGGCCAGGTCCATCATGGCCCGAAGTCCGTAGTCGATCCGTGAAGTCAATCTCATGGGGTCTCGTTTCGAAAGTTGATATTGTTGACCAGTTTAATCAACTCGACTCCGGGACGCAAACTCATCCTGGACTCCGAGGGGGCAATACCGGCCACATGAACGGAATCGGGATGCCCTGCCGGGAACCCATCAGGAACGGGAAAGCCCCTGCCCCTCCGACTTCCCGATGGCCGCCACGTAGAGAATGGCTTCGAGAACTCCGCCCGCCACAGCGCGGGCTCTCGGGTCCAGGCTCGTCACGATCCGGGGGTCGGTCCTCGCATCCACGTCGGCAAGCCGCACCCCCTGCCCGACGAACAGCCCGTCCATGAGGATTCCGGTGACGAGGCCCGTCCGCGGCGCGGTCACGGGCTGCCCGCCGACACGGCCGATCTCATCTCCCTCCCCGACGAACCGCCCCGGTTCCGTAAGACTTTCAAAACGTCCGACACCGCCGGACAACACGATCCCGTCGAGGTCCGGCGACCACGGGCCCGGCACCGGGTCGTCGAGCTTCCCCGTCACCGTGAACGTGCCGAGACCGTTGCCGTCGCGCGATTCCACCACCGCATGCACATCCATGCCGGCTGCAAAGCCGGGCCCCACGCCGATCACGATCGGGGCGTCGGTGATCCGCGTTCCCACGTTGCGTTCGAGTCCGATCGCATCCACGAGGACCCAGGGGGTGGCCGACTCCCGTACCAGCGCCGCGGGATCCACGAGCACGGGAATGACTCCCGCCTCGAGAATCTGGCTCAGGCTCTCGAAGTTCGAGCAGCGCCGCGCCGGGACGTCCTCCACCATGATGTCCGTCTCGTAGATCACGGAACCGAAGCAGGCCCGTCGATGCAGAAGGGTCGGGCGCGCCGCTTCCGTCATGATGACCGGAAAACCGCACAGCCGCAGACGGTGAGCCACCGCGGTGCCCAGGCGCCCGCCGCCGCGGACCAGGACCAGGTCGTTTCTCACGGCGCCTGCCGTTCCGCCGGAACACGATTGCGGACGGCCACGATCTCGGCCATGATCGACAGGGCCACCTCCTCGGGCATGTGCGAGCCGATCGGAATGCCGATCGGCGCACGGACCCGGGCCATGGCCTCCCGCGGAATCCCCGCCTTCTCCAGGTTCTCGAACACGACCCTCACCTTCCGCCGGCTTCCGATCATGCCCATGTAGGCGGCGGGCAGCGCGATCACGGACTCGAGCGCCGCCTCGTCCGTTTCGTGACAGCGCGTCACGAGCACGACATGCGCATCCGTGCCGAAAGGCGGGAGGTTGTCGCGGAAACGGCGGTCGGTGAGATGAAAGCGGGTTCCGTCCGGAAAGTGCGTCGGGTCCAGCATGTCCGGGCGGTCGTCCACGACGTCGATCCCGAACCCGAGCGTTTCCGCGAGCCGGCACAGCGCGCGGCCGACATGTCCGGCGCCGAACACGAGAAGCCGGTCGGGAGCGCGCAACGGTTCGATGAACACGGTGGCCTTCCCGCCGCAGGCCATCCCCAGGGCATCGTCGCCGACGTCGTGCAGCGCGTACGTCTTCAGGGCGCGGCGCCCTTCCGCCAGGCACACCTTTGCCTCGGCGATGACGGAAGCCTCCAGGGCTCCGCCGCCGATGGAGAAGAAGATCTCGCCGTCGCCGGTGATGATCATCTTTCCACCCTGCACCTGGGGCGTGGATCCTTTCGTCTCGACGAGCGTCGCCACCGCGATGGAATGCCCCGCATCGAGGAGCGACAGCACTTTCTGATAGAAACCGGACATCCGCTGATCTCCCGGGGAGGCCGACGCGCTGCGGCCTTCCGCAGCGCCCGCTCGGTGGGGCGGCTTCGCCTCGATGCCCGGCGCCCGGCCGGCCGCAACGCATCGAGGACACCGCACAGTCTAGGGATCCCCTCCGACATGTGTCAAAGGCGTGCTCCGTTGACAGGCCTCCGAGGGCGTTCCTATACTTTTCCGCTCTTGATCGCAGGCTCAAGCCGGACGGGAAACGCGTTTGAACTCAACCGACACTGAAACGGCCGGGCGACCGGGCCGACTCGAAGGTCCGGCCGGCGTCCTGGTCCTGGTTCTGACCGCCGCCGTCGCCAGGCTCCTGTACTTTTTCCAGGCCCGGAACCTCCTGCTGTTCAACGAGGCCACCGGTGACGCGGCCCAGTACCTCACTCTCGCCGGAGCCGTCCGGGCCCAGGGCTTGTGGGCGCCGCTTGGCGAGCCCTACTTCCAGGCCCCCTTCTACCCCTGGTATCTCGCGCTCACGGCCGGTGACGGAGCCGGGCTCCTGCTTCCCCGGCTGCTGCAGTTCGGGGCCGGCATTCTCGGCGTTCTCATCGTGCGGGACACGACCGCACGGATCGCCGGGGGCCGTGCCGGATTCTGGGCAGGACTGTTTGCCGCTCTTTACGCTCCGGCGATCTTCTTCGAAGGCGAACTCCTTTCCATCACCTGGGCACTGCTCTTTCTCCATCTCGCCACGCGGGAAATCGTTCTCCTGAAGTCGGGGGGCGACCGCGTTCACGCCCTGCTCGCCGGAGCCGCGTTCGCGCTGTCCGGGCTGGCGCAGCCGAACGTGCTCCTTGTCCCCGCCGTCGTGGCTGCCGTCCTCGCCGCTGCGGCCCTTCGTCCGGGGGACAGGTCGGCCCGATCGGCACTCGGGCTGTTCGCCGTGGGACTGGTCGTCGTTCTCGCGCCGGTCACCGTGCGCAATCACGCCCAGACGGGAGAGTGGATCCTCGTGTCCTCGAACGGCGGCATCAATTTCTTCATCGGAAACAACCCGGAAGCGGACGGCTCGTTTTCCCTTCCGGCGGCCGAGCCCCTGCTGAACCGCTCCGACGGGCTGTCGATGAGTTCCATGGAAGCGGCGTCCCGGGCGCTCGGAACGCCCGCGGGTCCGTCGGCGGCATCCGGCTACTGGTTCCGCCGCGGGTTTGCGGCGTGGGGCGCGGATCCGCTCCAGCAGTTCGGGCTCCTGGCCCGCAAGATGCTCCTCTTCCTGAGCGGCACGGAACTCCCGAACCACTACGATATCCGCTACTTTCAGGCCCGCGTCCCCATCCTGCGCCTCCTCCCCGGATTCTTCCTGCTCATGCCGCTTGCGGTCTGGGGTGCCCTGACCCTGCGAAAAAGCTCCGAGGGGCGACTGCTTCTTGTTGTCGGAGCCGCCTACGCCGCCTCGGTCATCCTGTTCTTTGTCACGGACCGCTACCGCCTTCCCGTCATCGCGGTGATGTTGCCGCTCGCGGGCAACGGGCTGGCGGTCCTGATCGAAACGGCGCGGAGGCGGGAACCAGGACGAATGCTGGCCGGTTCACTGGTCATGATCGCGTTCCTGTTCCTGGGAGCCTTTCCGCTCATGGACACGTCTCCCGCGCTGGCCCACATGCACAACCTTGCCGGCACGCTCTACTATCAGCGCAGTGAACTGGGTGCGGCCCGCCAGGAGTTCGAAAGGGCCGTGGCCATTTCCCCGGCCTCCGCCGACGCGCTCAACAACCTCGGTCGCGTGGCGCTCCTCCAGAAGAACACCCGCGAGGCGGAGGACCACTTTCGCCGGGCCATCACCGCGGATCCCCGTCTTCCGGAAGCATGGTTCAATCTCGAAGAACTGCAGCGCAATCTCGGGCTCCCCGGGGACGCTCTGGCCACGATCGCACGTCTCGAGGAGAACGTTCCCGGCGCCCGGACCGGATGGGCCGGGGCCATCGACTACCGCAAGGGCTTGAACCATCTGGCCATGGGGGACACGCTCGCCGCCCGGACTGCGTTTGAAGGCGCGGTCCGCCTGAAACCGGACCTGGCCGCCGCGTGGGCGGGCCTGGGAAGCATCGATGGTTCACAAGGAAGGCTCAACGACTCGGCGCGACACTTTGCGGAAGCGATCCGCCACGCTCCCGACTATTTTTCCCATCACTTCAATGCCGGGGTTGTCGCCGAGAAACTCGGTGACTATCCTGCGGCCCTGAACGCGTATAATCGTGCGCTTGAGCTGGCTCCGGACACCCCTGAGGCCAGGGCCCGGATCCTGACATCGATCGCAAGAGTGAAGTCCCCGGAAGGAAGGCAAGTTACGCATGACTAAAGGACATAAAGACCGCAATCCCGGCGCGGGCCTGGGGCTCATTCTTCTGGGTCTTGGCGCCGTGGCTTTCTTTGTCTGGCTCGAAATCCAGGGTGGTTTTCCCAATCTCCGCGAGTACGGGTTTCCCTTCCTCAAGAGACTGCCGGCCGGCGAAGCCTCCTTCTACGTCAAGTATCTGGCGCTGATTCTTCCGGCGGGGCTTCTCCTCGGATCCGGGATCGCCTTTCTGCTGGGGCGCCGGCCGTTCGAGTCGCTTGGCGCGTCGATCGAAGCGCCCTCCGACCGCGCCTTTCTCACCATGGTATCGGTGACCGGAGCAGTTCTTGTGCTCGCCGCAGGCCTCTGGGTTCTGCGTGACCAGCCGGTCACGGACGACGAACGCGTCTATTTGTTCCAGGCCGAAATACTCTCGCGCGGCCGGCTCTACGAGCTTCCCTATCCGGGGGTGCCGGAGTTCTTCAACAACACGTTCATCATCAACAGGGACAAGTGGTACGGAAAGTATCCTCCCGGGCACCCGCTGGCTCTCGTGCCCGGGATCGCCGCGGGTTTTCCGCGCGCCGTTCCCGCCCTGCTCGCCGCCCTGAATCTGTTCCTCTTCTATCAAATCGCCCTTCACTTCTTTTCCCGGCGATCGGCCCGCTGTGCAACCTTGCTGCTTCTCGCCTCCCCGTTTTTTCTCCTGACCGGCGGCACACTGCTGTCGCACATGACCTGCCTGGCCGCCCTTCAGGTGTTCGGCCTGTTCGCGCTGAAAGCCCGGAACAGCGCGTCTGCCGGGGATGCCTTGATAGCCGGAGCGGGGCTCGGATTCGCTTTTCTCACGCGCCCCTACACGGCAGTGCTGATCGGCGCGCCGATCATGATCCTCTGGGCATGGCAAGCCGTCCGCAGCCGATCGCCCCTGCGTCCATGGATCGCCGCCATGGGAGCCGGCTCGTTCTTTCTCGGCGCATTCCTCGGATACAACGCGGTGCTGACCGGCAACCCCTTTCAAACCGGATACAGTGAAGTCCAGCCGGAGAGTGGGCGCGTGCTCGGTTTCGGCGAAATCCTTCCCGGAAAAATCAGCCATACGCCGCTGGACGGCCTGATCAACATCGGAATGATCGCGGTTCGCCTCAACTTCTGGACATGGGGTTGGCCGCTTGGATGGATTTTCGTGATTGCCGCGCTGCTCTGGGCGCGCGATTCGCGTCTCACTCCCCTGTGGGCCACGCTGATCGCCGTTGCGGCCGGCAGTGTGTTCTACTTTTCCATCGGCGTGAGCGACACGGGGCCCGTCAAGTACTATGAACTGCTCCCGATTCTCACGATCCTCACCGTCGCGGGAGTCGCGGCACTCGACCGAAGGGTCGCATCGGGCCAGAGGCCCGGAGTCTCGGCGCTGGCTCCGGCTCTCGTCATTTGCTTCTGCTTTCTCGGCTGGGGACTTTTCGGGCGGATCCAGATCGGGGAACTGCGCCAGCTCACGGACAGAATTGCCGCTCCGTACCGGCTCGTCGAAAAGGAGGCGGACAGAAAACTGCTCGTGTTTGTCGGCACCCTCCAGAAACCCCCGTTCGATTCCTGGGTGCACTCAGCGCCGAACAATGTTCCGGATCACGAAATGAGAGTCGTGTATGCCACCGACCAGGGTGCCCTGAAGGATCGCGAACTCATGGATCGAATGCCGGAGCGCACTCCTTTTCTTCTCCAGGTCGACGACGCGAAGCAATATACATTGACCCGGCTCTCCGGAGACGAAGCCACGAAGCGGCTTGCCGAAAGCTACATTCAGGAGGGCATTCTTCTCCTTCGTGAGCTCAAGGTAGCCGAATCCATCCAGAAGTTCGCCCAGGCCATCAAGACCGACCCCGGCTACGGTCGCAGCTACCTTCTTCTGGGGTGGGCCCTCGAACAGGCCCGACGCCAGGAGGACGCGGAACGCGCCTACAAGAAGGCGCTCGAACTCGAGCCGCACCAGGCGGAGTGGTACTTCTTCTACGGTCGGCTGCTCGGTCGGATGGGCCGCTTCAAGGAAGCGGAGGCCATGCTGCTGCGCACGAACGCCTCAGCAGAAGCACAGCGCATCATGGAGATGGTTCGGCGCCAGCAGATCGTTCCCTGAACGGCAGTTCACCGCCGCGGCCAAGGCGCTGTTCCGTGGTCATCCTTGCCCGGCACCACGTTCACCAGTGTGCCCGAACTGAGCGCCCAGGATCGTCCCCTCGGCTGTCCCGATCGTTTGTCTAATAGGCCTTGGCCCAGACGACACGACGGCGCGACGCGCCGCCGCAAACGACACACTTGCCGGATTCCTCCGGCGTGTCGTCGGGCATGCAGCGGATCGTGGCCTTCGTCTCGTTCTTGACACGCGCCTCGCAGTCGCCTGATCCGCACCACGGCATCCAGAAGAACCCGCCCGGCTCCTCGATCCGGACCCTGAACTCGTCGTAACTGTCCAGGCGGTGACTGTTCGCCTCGCGGAATTCCAGGGCCCGGGAAAACAGCGACTTCTGGATCTCGTCCATCAGCTCCGCGACCCTGCCGGCCACGGCTGCGCGCGGAATGGATTCCTTTTCCTTCGTATCGCGGCGGACGACCGTCACCTGGCCGTTCTCGAGATCCCTGGGCCCGAGTTCGACGCGCACGGGGACGCCGCGAAGCTCCCACTCCGCGAACTTCCAGCCCGGCTTGTGATGTGCGCGCGCATCCAGCTTCGTTCGGAAGGTCCCGGAGAGTTCCGCTTCGATCCGCGCGCCCTCCTCCGAAATCCGCTCCCGGTCCGGCTCCTTCATCCAGATCGGAACGATCACGCACTGAATCGGGGCCAGTTTCGGCGGGAGAACGAGTCCGTCGTCGTCGCTGTGGCACATGATCAAGGCGCCGACGAGCCGTGTCGATACGCCCCAGCTGGTTGCCCACACGAAGTCACGGGTTCCTTCCGCGTTCTGGAACGTCACGTCGAACGCCTTCGCGAAGTTCTGGCCAAGATCATGTGAGGTGCCGGCCTGAAGCGCCTTGCGGTCCTGCATCATGGCTTCGATCGAGTACGTTGTCTCCGCGCCGGCAAACTTTTCCGCGGGCGACTTCGGTCCCCTGAGGACCGGCATCGCCATGTATTCCTCGGCAAAGCGGGCATAGACGTTCAACATGCGCAGTGTTTCCTCGTGCGCCTCCTCTTTCGTGGCATGAGCTGTGTGTCCTTCCTGCCAGAGAAACTCGGTCGTGCGAAGAAACAGGCGGGTCCGCAGTTCCCAGCGAACCACGTTCGCCCACTGGTTGATCAGCAGCGGGAGGTCCCGATAGGACTGGATCCAGTTCCGATAGGTGCTCCAGATGATCGTTTCCGACGTCGGCCGGATGACAAGGGGTTCTTCCAGTGGCTTGCCGCCGGCGTGGGTCACAACGGCCAGTTCCGGGGAGAACCCCTCCACGTGTTCCGCTTCCTTCTTGAGAAAGGACTCCGGAATCAGCATCGGAAAGTAGGCGTTCTCATGCCCGGTTTCCTTGAACATCCGGTCCAGCACGGCCTGCATCTGCTCCCACAGGGCGAATCCGTGGGGGCGGATGACCATGCAGCCCTTGACGGGGGCGTAATCCGCAAGCTGTGCCTGGGCAATGATATCCGTGTACCAGCGTGAGTAATCCTCACTCCGGGGAGTGATATTTTTGGCCATTTTGGGTTCCCCTGAAACCGGCGAAGTTCAAGAACGACATGAAGAAGCCGGAAGTATAAACGACCGCAGGGTAGTCGGAAAGGTGGCTCATCTGTCTTAAAGCCGGGGGGCAGTACGGCCGATAAGAGGATATCGCGGTGACCGGGTGGTGGCCGCAGCGGATTATCGGCCGGTCGATCGACCGGCGTGGTTCCCCCAGCCCCAAGGAGCTCGTCCATGAAACTCGTCTATCGTTCCCTCATTGCCGCGGGCCTGTGCCTCGGCCTGGCATCCGGTGCCCACGCCGGGGAAAACGCCAGCGCCAAGATTCTGCTTCACGTCGGCGCCGTGACCACCAAGAATGCCTGTACCTCGGTTCCGGTCGACTGCCGCAATGCAGTAGTGACCGGCTCGGTCGGCAGCGCCTACAACGTCTATCTCTGCGTAGCCAACCAGTCCGATTCCGTCGGTGTGGCGGGTATGCAGGCCGGCATCACATACAACGATGCCAGCAATGCCGGCATCGACATCTTCGGATGGAATCTGTGCGCCAATCTCGAATTTGCCATGGCCGGATGGCCCTTTTCGTCCAACACCGGAACGCTCATCACATGGGACAAGGCGGGGAACTGCCAGCTCGGACCGAAGACGACCGTAGCCGGATACTTCTACCTCGGTGTCTATACTCCGGACCGCCTTTCGCTGATTCCTCGCCCCGTGGATGGATCGTCGAAAGTTGCGGACTGCAACGCTGCGGAGGAAAACCTGACGGCGCAGGCACCCTCGCCTCTGGGTTATGCGGATTTCGGGACCGGTTCGGGATACAATCCCTGCCAGAATATCGTCCCGGTGGAAACAACGACGTGGAGTGGCGTTAAGTCGTTGTTCAACTAGGTTTTACCCTACAGGCAAGAAGTCAGAGAGCCCTCGAAAGAGGGCTCTTTTTTTGTTCCGGACCGTCCGTCCAGGCACCGAACAGCATGGATAAGTGCATGACTTGTAATAAATTGTATCCATTGACTCCGGGGAAGTTAATCATTGACTTGAGGATAGGCCGCTTTTATAATTTCCAGTGTATTTTAGCGACTCACCCAAAAGCCGCAACGTGACTCTACACTAGGAGGTGATACGACAACCACGATCGGTTACTACCGTGACCGGGTTGTTACCTTCCCCGAGTTGACAACCGTCACCTGCCAACACCACAACACTGCCTGTCGTTCGCTAAGGAGGTAACAAGTAATGAAGCGTTTTCTTTCGACTGTAGTCATGGGGTCGGTTCTGGCCGTCGCGCTGGCCGGCAACGCGTCCGCGTTCGACAACTCCCAGGCCGGTATTGCCCTGCACGTCGGCAGCGTCACATCAAAGAATGCGTGCAGCCTGCCCGGCCTGAAGGCCAACACGATCAACTATCAGGAGCCCTCGTCCAGTCCCGGAAGGTTCTACTACACCTATCTCCTGGTTTGTAACGCCTCCGACTCCACCGGTATCAAGGGCGTTGAGTGCGGAATCCAGTACCAGAATCCGACGATCCAGGTCTATAACTGGAACCTCTGCGCCACCCTCGAATTCCCCTCGACCGGCTGGCCGAACAGCGGTGGCGGAAACCTCGTCACCTGGAATGCCTGCCAGAACACGAACACCGAAGGCACGCGCTACACCGTCATCGCCGTGGCCGGTTACTTCTACATGGGCGCCTACGGCCCGTCGACGATGAGCGTTACGCCCCGTCCGAACTCGGGATTCGCCAAGGTGGCCGACTGCTCCGCTCGTGAAGATGATCTGACGCTGGCATTCCCGTCGCACTTGGGTGTTGCGGGTTTTGCGGGCCAGGGTGGTTACAACCCGTGCGGTGCTCCGACACCGGTCCAGAACTCCACGTGGGGCGCCATCAAGTCGCTCTACAACAACTAAGAACTTTCCAGGACACATCGAAAGCGCCCCGGGATTTCCCGGGGCGCTTTTTTTCTGCCTGGCCTGTTCATGACTTCTGGAGCCGGCTGGAACGGCGAGTGAACCCTGGTTTCAGCGGGTCTCGATGTCCAGTTTCTTGATCCGATTGTGGAGATGCTGGCGACTGACTCCAAGCGCCGCAGCCGCCTTCGAGATATTCCAGGCGGTTCGCCTGAGGGCTGCCTCGATCGTGATCTTCTCCGCACGGAGAAGGACCTGCTTCAGCTTCGCCGCATCCTCCCCGGGAGTCACGGCAGGAGCCGAGGGAACAAGATGTTCCGGAGTTATGGAGTCTCCGCTCGTCAGCGCGCAGGCACGTTCGATCGAGTTCTCCAGTTCCCGGACATTCCCGGGCCATGAATGGGCCAGCAGACAACTCCTTGCCTCTGGTGTCAGGAAGAACCCGGATCTCTTCATTCGCTCGCCGCACTTCTTGAGAAAGTGCTCGGCGAGCAGCAACAGATCGTCCTGGCGGTCTCTCAGTGGTGGCATGGTGATGGAGACGACGTTCAGCCGATAGAAAAGGTCCTGCCGGAAGCGACCCGCCTCTACTTCATCGGCGAGGTTCCTGTTTGTCGCCGCAAGAAGTCGCACATCAATTTTTCTCGATTCCGTGGATCCGAGCCGCCGGACTTCGCCCTCCTGCAGCACCCGAAGCAATTTAACCTGCAACGACTGCGACAGCTCCCCGATTTCGTCGAGGAACAGGGTTCCGCCCCCGGCGGCCTCGAACAGGCCGACACGGTCATCGTTGGCTCCGGTAAAGGCTCCACGACGGTATCCGAACAATTCGCTTTCAAGAAGCGACTCCGGAAGTGCTCCACAGTTGATGGCGATGAAACTCTGGGTCCTGCGCGGGCCGGAATTGTGAATCGCGCGGGCAACCAGTTCCTTGCCGGTTCCGGTCTCGCCCTGAATCAGCACGGTCACCGGATTGTCGACGACTTTTTCCAGGACATCGAAGACCTTTTGCATCGCCGGACTCTTGCCGAGGAGCGAATCGAAGTTGAATTCCGATCGAAGGACACGCTTCAGGCTTCGGTTCTCAAGCTCAAGCCGGGTCTGGAAGGACTTCAGCTTGTCGTGAGCTCGTGCGTTGGAGATGGCCACCGCCGCCTGCGAGGCGAACGCCTCCAGGATTCCCAGACCATCGCCCGTAACAAGCGTGGTAACAGCCCGGCTGTCGAGGTATATGGCTCCGAGGATCTTCTCGTCGATCTTGAGGGGCAGGCAGATCACGGTCCGCAGGGAGAGGTCCCGGACGCTCTGGAAGTTCGTGAAGGACGGATTGCTGAGCGCATCCGAAACCCAGATCGTGCGACCGCTTTCAATCGCCTGCTTGAGGATCGTCTGGCTGATCCGAAATGTTTCCTCGGCCGTGGAATCCTGATCTTCCAGATTCTTCGATATCTCGAGGTGATGTTGTCCGTTCTCGTCCAGAAGGACCAGAAAGCCGCGCTGTGCCCCGGAAATGTCCAGGACAGAGTCCATGACCCTGCCCAGAACCGCGGAGAGGCTGAGAACCGAGTTGATCGATCGTGATACATCCAGAAGCAATTCAAGTCGAGAACGTGATTCGGTCTGGGCCCTGAGCTTTTCTTCAAGTTCCGACCTGGTTCTGAGCAGAACCTCACGCTCGGTAACTTGAAGCTCTGCTTCAGCAGTGTCAAAAAAATCGTCAGGGGAATCGTCCGATGACGATTCTGGCAAGGACTCCTTCTCAGAACCCAGAACAGCCCCCCGCTCTATAAGTTATTGGAAATAATGACGATATGAATGTACCAGAGATTATATCTCCACTTGGTTGTCCTGAACAAGGCTTTCTTGAAGTGCGCGGATTGAGACCGCGGGCCCAGGTATGTCAAGACAACTCGACGGGTCACCCTTCCGGAGTGCCCGTCGAGCCTCAGTTCAACCGGCAAAGTGTTTACCAGCCGGCCTTTCCCTCAGCAGCCATCGCCAGAACAGCCAGCAGAATCACGAAAATTGCGTTCACTGCGTCACCCCCTTCATTTCATTGAAAGATAAGCGGCATTCAACACAC
>CAZQVN010000007.1:103026-118843 GCA_964596775.1 uncultured bacterium | reverse complement strand
TTCGGCGAGAAGATCGTGATGCGCATCCTGGACAAGACGAACCTGACCCTCGACCTGACCCGGGCCGGATTCGAGCCGAAAGCGCTGGACCACCTGCTGCGCGCCGTGTCGATGCCGTTCGGGATGGTGCTCGTGACCGGCCCGACCGGCAGCGGAAAGACGACCACCCTTTACTCCGCGCTGTCCCGGATCAACCAGCCGGAAGTGAACATCATGACCGCCGAGGACCCGGTCGAGTACAACATCGACGGGATCAACCAGGTCAACGTCAACGAGGACATCGGCCTCACGTTCGCCGCTGCGCTTCGCGCGTTCCTGCGCCAGGACCCGAACATCGTCATGGTCGGGGAAATCCGTGACCTGGAAACCGCGTCCATCGCGGTCAAGGCGGCCCTCACCGGCCACCTCGTGCTGTCCACGCTGCACACGAACGACGCTCCGTCGACCCTCAACCGCATGATCGACATGGGGATCGAGCCGTTTCTCGTGGCTTCCTCGGTCAACCTGATCATGGCCCAGCGCCTCATCCGCAGGGTCTGCGTGGGCTGCAAGCAGAAGGTGAAGCCCCACGAGGAGGTCCCCAAGGAACTCGGCCTGCCGGAGAGCGAATGGAGCACGTTCGAGGACACGAACGGGGCGGGGTGCATCGAGTGCAACAACACCGGCTACCGCGGCCGCGTCGGGGTGTTCGAGGTGATGCCGATCACGGCCTCGATCCGCGACATGATCCTCGACCGCGCCCCGACCAGCGAAATCAAGAAGAAGGCGATGGCCGAAGGGATGCTCACGCTCCGCATGGACGGCATCCGCAAGCTCAAGGAGGGGCTGACGTCTGCCGAAGAAGTCCTGAAGGAGACCGCACTTGACAAGTAGACCGGGGCACGTCGCCGGCGTCGGCCGTTACCGGCCGGGCGGGGGTGGACGCAGCCCCGGAGTGCGGCCGTTTGCCGCTCTCATTCTCATGAAGAGGAGAAACAAAGGATGATCTCTCTGCACGCCCTGCTCGAGGAAATGTCGGCGAAGGGCGCTTCCGATCTCCATATCACGGCCGGAGTACCGCCGCAGTTCCGGATCGACGGGCAGATCATCCCATCCGACTCCGAGGTGGTGACCCCCGAGGTATCGGAAAAGCTGGCGTACTCCATCATGAAGGAGGAGCAGCGGAAGCGCTTCGAGATCAACAAGGAGCTCGACCTGTCCTTCGGGATCAAGGGGCTCGCCCGCTACCGCTGCAACGTGTTCATGCAGCGCGGCGTCGTCACCATGGCCATCCGGTCCATCCCGTACCAGTTCATGACCATGGAGAAGCTCGGGCTTCCCAAGGTCGTCCAGGACATGGCGTTCAAGCCCAAGGGGCTCGTCCTCGTGACCGGTCCGACCGGCTCGGGCAAGTCCACGACGCTCGCCGCCCTGATCAACAGGATCAACGAGGAGCGGCGCTGTCACATCATCACGATCGAGGACCCGATCGAGTACATGCACCAGCACAAGAAGTCGATCGTGAACCAGCGAGAGCTGAATTCCGACACGCACTCGTTTCCCGCGGCGCTCAAGTACGTGCTGCGCCAGGATCCGGACATCATCATGGTCGGCGAAATGCGCGACCTGGAGACGATCCAGGCGGCGCTGACGATCGCCGAAACCGGGCACCTCGTTTTTGCCACCCTGCACACGAACTCCACGTACGAGGCGATCAGCCGCATCGTGGACGTGTTTCCCTCGGACCAGCAGCCGCAGATCCACGCCCAGCTGGCGTTCGTCCTCGAGGGGATCGTCACCCAGCAGCTGGTGCCGAAGATGCGCGGGGGCGGGCGGATCCTCATCCCGGAGATCCTGATCTGCAACCCGGCCGTCCGGGCGGTGATCCGCGAGGGGAAGACGCACCAGATCTACACGCTGATGCAGGCCGGACAGAAGTACGGCATGCAGACGATGAACCAGAGCCTGTGCGCCGCGTGGATGAACCGATTCATATCGCTGGATGAGGCCATGGGGCGGAGTTCGGACCCGAAGGAACTGGAACAGATGATCGCGAAGAGCGGCCAGCGGACCGCGGCGTGATCGAAAGGAAGGTGTCGTAGACCATGCCTGTTTACATGTGGAAAGGCCGCACGGTTTCGGGGGAAAGCCAGAGCGGCGAACTCACGTTCGACAACCAGGCCGAGGCCCTGGCGTTCCTGCGCAAGAAGCGGATCATCGCCCAGTTCGTGCGGGAAAAGCCCAAGGCCCTGAATTTCAACCTGGATTTCCTGACCAAGGGCGCGTCCGTCTCCACGAAGGACCTGGCGATCTTCACCCGGCAGTTTGCCACGATGATCACCGCCGGCCTTCCGCTGGTCCAGTGCCTCGACATCCTGTCGCAGCAGTCGGAAAGCGCCGCGCTCAAGAAGATCATTCTCGAGGTCATGCACGACGTCGAGGCGGGTTCGACGCTGGCCGAGGCGCTCGGCAAGCACCCGAAGGTGTTCGACAACCTGTTCGTGAACATGGTCGAGGCCGGCGAGGCGGGCGGTGTGCTCGACGACATCCTCCTCCGCCTGGCCACGTACATCGAGAAGGCGGAAGCGCTCAAGCGCAAGGTGAAGAGCGCCATGACCTACCCGACGGTCGTTCTCGTCGTGGCGGTCGGCACCACCGTGTTCATGCTGCTGTTCATCATTCCCACGTTCGCCAAGATCTTCAAGGACTTCGGCGGTGAGCTGCCGCTGCCGACGAAGATCGTTCTCGGCGCCTCCAATTTCCTGCGGGACTTCTGGTACATGGGGCTCGGGGCCGTGGCCGCGGCGATCGTGGCGTTCAAGCGCTACTACGCCACGGACAACGGCGAGAAGGTCATCGACCGGCTGAAGCTGAAGATGCCGATCCTCGGCGACCTCCTCCAGAAGGCGGCCATCGCCCGGTTCACCCGGACGCTCGGCACCCTCATCTCCTCCGGTGTCCCGATCCTGACCGGGCTGGAGATCACCGCCCGCACCTCCGGCAACCGGGTCATCCAGGAGGCGGTGCTGGCCACCAGGGCCTCGATCCGCGAGGGCGAAACGATCGCCGCGCCGCTCAAGGAATCCGACGCGTTCCCGCCGATGGTGGTCCAGATGATCGCGGTCGGCGAGGAGACCGGGGCGCTCGACGAAATGCTCAACAAGATCGCTTCGTTCTATGACGACGAAGTCAACACCGCCGTGGATACCCTCACGTCCATCATCGAACCGGTGATGATCGTGCTGATGGGATCGCTGGTCGGCGGCATGGTCGTGGCCATGTACATGCCGATGTTCAAGCTGATCAACGTCGTGGCGGGAGACGGTTGATGAACCGACCCGAAACGGGATCGCCACTCGGGGGGCTGCACCGGAACCGGCTGATCGTCGGCACCGCGGTCATGGGCGTGGCCCTGGCCATGGACGCCTTCGACCCGGTGCCGGGCCACCGCCCGTGGCTGATCACGTTCGGGGTGCTGTTCCTCGTTTCCGCGTTCGTTTTCGACGCCGTCGCGGGATCCGTCCCGCGGCGGCGTCTGGTCATCGCGGAGCTGATGACGGACCTCTTCCTGGCGACGGGGATCGTCGCGCTGACCGGAGGAATTTCCGGCGAGTTCGTGGTGCTGTTTCCGCTGGTGGCCGTGGCGGGGGGGATGCTCCTCGGTTTCCATGGGGGAACGCTCCTCGGGTTCCTGTCGGCGGCGGCGTTCGGCTGCGTGGCTCTCGGTGGGCCCTCCTCGGTGGGGTCGCCGGGTTTCCTGGCGCCGCCGGTGACCGGGGTGCCCGCCCAGCTGGTGTTCTATCCCGTCTTTTTCGTTGCGGTGGGGATGCTGTCCGGACTGCTCGGCGACCGGATGGCCGAAAACGAGCAGGCCCTGGCCCGGAAGTCGAGGGAAGTGGAGCAGCTGAGGCTGGACACGGAATCGATCGTCCAGAACCTTTCCAGCGGCCTGCTGACGATCGATGCCCTCGGGCGGGTGATCCATTTCAACGAGGTCGCGGAAGGGCTGCTCGGCTTCAGGGCGGAGGACGTGCGGGGGAAGAAACTGGGCATGGCTCTCGGCGAGGGAGCCCGGGAACTCGTGGAAAAGGTCCAGTCGACGCTCGACGAGGGGATACCGATGCTCCGGGCGGAAGTCCGGCTGCAGCGGTCCGGCGGCGAATCGCTGCCGGTCGGCGTGTCCACCTCCGTCCTGCTGGACGGAAACGACGTCAAGAGCGGCGTCGTGGCGCTGTTCCAGGACCTGACCGAGGTCCGGCGGCTCGAGGAAGCGTCGCGGCGGCGGGACCGGCTGACGGTGATCGGCGGCATGGCCGCGTCGATCGCCCACGAGGTCCGCAACTGCGTCAACCCGATATCCGGTTCCGTGGAAATGCTGGAGCAGGAGCTGCACCTCGAAGGGGAAAACGCCCGGCTGCTGGACCTGATCGGCCGCGAGGCGGCGCGCATGGAGCGTTTCGTCAGCGAACTGCTCAGCTACTCGCGGGGAACCCCGATGAAGATGCAGGAGGTCGGAATCAAGGAGATGATCGAGCGGACGATGACGAAGACACGGAGTCATCCCTCGTACCGCCCGACGGTGTCGCTGCGCTGCCGGTTCGAGTCGGCCGACACGGTCCGGGTCGATCCGGAGCAGTTGGAGCAGGTGTTCTTCAACCTGGCCCTCAACGCCCTCGAGGCGATGGGGCCTGTCGGAAGCCTGACCGTCACCGTTTCGTCCGCGGCCGGGCATGTACTGGTCGAGTTCGCGGACACGGGGATGGGCATGAACAAGGAGACCCTGGACAGGGTCTTCGAGCCGTTTTACAGCACGAAGGAGAGCGGAACCGGCCTCGGCCTCGCGATCGCGCACCGCATCGTCGAGAGGCATGAAGGCCGGATGGAGGTGATCAGCCATCCCGGAAACGGCACCCGAGTCAGGGTGTCCCTGCGGATGGCGGGGGCGGAATCGAGTGCCGTCGAGCACATGGATGTGGCGGCATGAACAGCACCACTGGACACGAGAACGAGAGAGAGTAGCCCATGGGTTCTGAACGAATACTGGTTGTCGACGACGAACCGGGCATGTGCCAGTTCCTGGCCATCATGCTGCGCAAGGAAGGGTACCAGGTCACCGTCGCCCACAACGGTCCGGAAGCACTGGAGCACGTGCGGGCCGAGGAGTTCAACGTCATCCTCACCGACATCAAGATGCCGGGGATGGACGGGCTGGAGCTTCTGGATGCCGTGAAACAGATCGACGACACCGTGCCGGTGGTGGTGATGACCGCCTACGCGTCCGACGAGTCGTCGGTGAGCGCCATGAACAAGGGCGCGTTCCAGTACCTGGAAAAGCACGCGAAGAACGACGAAATCAAGCTCGTCATCAAGAACGCCCTGAACATGAAGGTCGTCCAGTCGGAGAACGTGTTCCTCAAGCGGCAGCTCAAGAAAAGCCATTCCAACAAGGAGATCATCGGTTCCTCCGAGGAAATGCACCGGGTGTTCAAGATGATCGACAAGGTGGCGGAGACGGATTCGACGATCCTCATCTGCGGGGAGAGCGGAACGGGGAAGGAGCTGATCGCCAGGGACGTGCACTATCGTTCCAAGCGCAGCAACGGCCCGTTCGTGTCCATCAACTGCGGCGCCCTGCCGAAGGACCTGCTGGAGTCGAACCTGTTCGGTCACATCAAGGGATCGTTCACCGGCGCGGTCAAGGACCAGGCCGGGATGATGGCGGTGTCCGAGGGCGGGTCGTTCTTCCTCGACGAGGTCGGCGAAATGTCCGCGGCCACCCAGGTCAAGCTGCTGCGCGCCCTCCAGGAGCGGGAGATCATCCCCGTCGGCGGAACGAAGCCGATCAAGATCGACGTGCGCCTCATCGCCGCGACGAACGCCGACCTGGAAAAGGACGTGCGCGACGGGAAGTTCCGCAGCGACCTCTACTACCGGCTGAACGTGATCCCGATCAAGCTTCCGCCCCTGCGCAGCCGGCGCGACGACATTCCGATTCTCGTGGATCACTTTCTCAAGAAGTTCGGCGGCGCCGCCCCCAAGGCGGTGAGCAAGGACGTGCTGCAGGTGCTCCTGCGCTACGACTGGCCCGGCAACGTCCGCGAACTCGAGAACGTCATCGAACGCGCGGTGATCCTCCACGAGGGGGAGATGATCGAAACCCAGGACCTGCCGGAGCGGGTGATCCGCGGCAACAAGCGGCGGGGCAGCCTGGTCATCGACAGCCCGGAGATGACGCTCGAGGAGCTGGAGAAGGAGTACATCCTCAAGGTGCTCAATTACACCGGCTGGCAGAAGAAGCGGGCCGCCGAGATCCTCGGGATCAACGCGTCTACGCTCTACCGCAAGCTCCAGGCGTACAAGATGGAAGGGTCGCTCAAGTCCGACGGGCCGGACGGTGACGAGTTCGAACCGATGGAAGAAGCGGCGTAGAAAGGCGGCACCGGACTTTCGCGATCGCGGCAGATGTGAGGCCGCGAACCCGAAGGCCGCTCTGCCGGCGGCCAGGACACGGACACCCCGGCGGACTGTCCGGGACTTCCGGAAAGCGGTGATCTCATGCGAGCCCGATGCAACAGGATTGCATCGGGCTTTCGCGTGCCGTGCGGATTGCACGGTCGATGCAAAAGCGTGCGTTTTACAACGGCGGCGTGCAGAGCGCGGCGGACGGATCGGAGTGGTGACGAGTCATTGTTCCGGGGCCGGCACGGCAGCGGCTCACCAAGTTCAAGAGCTGCAACGATTTGAGTATGACGGGGTCGGCCCGGGCCGTTGTGGCACGGGGGTTGCGAATGCTCCATGGCGAACGAACGAGGCCGCAGGGCACGACAGGCGAATGGCTTCTTCGAGTTGTACCAGGATCGGCGAAGGTCCGGTCCAGATCAAACCAACCGGTAGGAGGAAAGACAATGTTGCGGAACACCAAGGGCTTCACGCTCATCGAACTGATGATCGTCGTCGTGATCATCGGTATCCTCGCGGCCATCGCGATCCCGAACTTCATCTCCATGCAGGATCGCGCCCGTGAAGGCAGCGTGAAGAGCAACATGCACACCCTGCAGCTCGCGGTCGAGGACTTCGCCGTCCAGAACGACGGCGCCTACCCGGTGTCGGGTACCGATGACGCGGCCGTCGTCGCGATGCTCCCCGGCGGCGCGGCTCCGGACAATCCCTTCACGAACGCTGCTTCGACGATCACGTGGGGCGGCGCCGCCGCGGCCCAGGGCGACCTCGGCTATGACGACCCGGCCCTCAACCAGTACGACATCACGGGCTTCGGCGAATCGGCTCTGCTGACGCTCACGCTGTCCAACTACTAGTCGACCAGTCAAGGCAAGGTACCGGGCGGGTGGGCCCACGCCCCCCGCCCGGCGCCGTTTCCGGCGGCGCCATTCAGGAGGAAGAAGACGATGATGCGGAACGAAAGAGGTTTCACCCTGATCGAGTTGATGCTCGTGGTGATCATCATCGGAATCCTCGCCGCGATCGCGATCCCGAACTTCATCTCGATGCAGGACCGGGCCCGCGAAGGGCGCGTCAAGGCGAACATGCACACGTTGCAGACCGGGGTCGAGGACTTTGCGATCCTGAACGGCTACTACCCGCTGGCCGCCGACGGCCCCACGGTCGAGACGCTCCTGTCCGGAACGGTCGTTCCCGAGAATCCGTTCTCCGGCGCCGCGACGACGATCACGTGGGGTGGAGTGGCGGCGTCGCAGGGGAACCTCGGGTACTCCATTCCCGGGCTCAACCGGTACACGATATCGGGATTTGGCGAGTCCGCGGTGCTGTCGCTCACGCTCAGCAACTTCTAGCTCCGCACCGGCCCGGCGCCCGCCCGGCCGGTTCGACCGCCCCGGGGCTCAAGACCCGGAACAAGCGGCCGATACCTACCGGACAATGAAAGTCTATCCCATCCCCGCCGAAACGACGGCATCCACGGACCGTTCCATCATCGAGGTCATGGACCTCTGGCGGTCCTACCGCAATTTCTGGGGCCGCGAGAGCCATGCGCTCCGCGGCATCGACTTTTCGGTGCGTGCCGGCGACGTGACCGGACTGCTGGGGCCGAACGGGGCCGGCAAGACGACGACGCTCAAGACGATCCTCGGTATGCTGAAGCCGACCCGGGGCACCGTGCGGCTGTTCGGCGCCGAAATCACCGATCGCGCCGCCCGGGCGCGGCTCGGGTTCCTTACCGAGCAGCCCTACTTCTACGACTACCTGACGGCCCCCGAATTCCTCGATCTCTGCGGCGTGCTCTGCGGCGTGGACCGACCGACGCGGATCCGCCGGACCCGTGAGCTCCTCGAACAGGTGGGTCTGGCTTCGTCCGGGTCCCTTCGGCTCAGGAAGTACTCCAAGGGAATGCTCCAGCGCCTGGGGCTCGCCCAGGCGCTGATTCACGACCCGGCGCTGGTGATTCTCGACGAACCGATGTCCGGGCTGGACCCGCTCGGACGGAGCCTGGTGCGCGACGTGATCCTCTCGCTGAAGAAGAAGGGAACCACCGTGCTCTTCTCGACCCACATCCTCCCCGATGTCGAAGCACTCTGCGACCAGGTGATCGTCCTTGCCGGAGGCCGGGTGGCCGCCGCGGGGACCGTCCTCGAAATGGGGGCGGAGGCGGACCCGGGTTTCGAAGTCGTCGTCCAGCATCTGGCTGCGGCACAGAAAACGGCACTCGCGGAACGGGGGCTCGCAGTGCGGGACGTGGCGGGGTGCACGATCGTGCATACCCCGGACCGGCCGACGATGAACCGCATCGTGGCGGAAATCCTCGGGAGCGGAGCGCAGCTGGCGAGCGTGTCCCCGAAACGAAGCCCGCTGGAGGCCCGCTTCCTGGCCGCGGTGGCCGAATCCTCGGCGGCGGGCGCCGCCTCGCGCGTGACCTCCATGCCGATGTCGAAAACGGGGACGCACTCATGAACCGGACGCTGGCCATCGCCATGAACACATGGCGCGAGGCGATCCGCGATCGCATCTACGTGGCCCTCTTCGCCTTTGCCGGCCTGCTCTTCGCGGCCACCCAGTTTCTGTCCCCGCTGGCGCTCGGGGAGGGGAACAAGATAACCCGGGACTTCGGGTTGTCGTCGCTCGTGCTGCTCGGGGTTCTCGTCATCATCATGGTGGGCACGGGCCTCGTCCAGAAGGAGATCGAACGGCGCACGATCATGACGCTCCTGGCCAAGCCGCTCGGCCGCGGCGAGTTCGTGATCGGCAAGTACCTCGGCCTCCTGATGACGCTCACCGTGCTGTTCGCGGCGATGCTCGCAATCCTCATGGGGATCATCTACCTCCGCGAGCAGGCGTTCAGCACCTCGGTCTTCCTGGCGGCCTGCCTCTCGGCGGGGGAGCTGTGCGTGATCACCGCCGTGGCCATCTTCTTCTCCACCTGCACGTCGCCGACGATGTCCGGACTGATGACGTTTTCCGCGTTCGTGGCCGGCCATTTCTCGGCGGACCTGAAGACCTTCGCGTCCCAGGCCGCATCGCCGGTGCTGGGCGGGCTGACGACCGGCCTCTACTACGTGTTTCCGAACCTGGAGCTGTTCAACGCCCGCGGGCCGGCCGTCCACGGCATTGCGCCGACCGCGGAGCAGTTCGCCCTGGCCGGGCTCTACGCGCTCCTGTACTCCACGGCCCTCCTGTCCGCCGCCGTCCTGATCTTCCGCCGCCGCGAGTTTCGCTGATGAGGGCGCTGCCGATCGCGCTGGTGATGATCGGGTGCCTGGCCGGCGCGGCGTCGATCACCGCGCTGGAGCGCAGGGTGGTCCCCCGCGACCGCCTCGGCGAGGATCTGATGTACTATCCGTCCGGGCCCGCCATCCGGAAGGTGGCGCTCGGCCACACTTCGAGCGCCGCGGACCTCGCCTGGCTGAAGGCAGTCCAGTACTATGGGGAACACAAGCGCACCGACCGGAAGTTCATCATGATGGGCCACATCTTCGAGATCATCACCGACCTCGATCCGCTGTTCCAGAACGCCTACATCTTCGGCGGACTGGTCACCGCGGAAGAGGGGCAGGACGTTCCCGGCGGTCTCAGGCTGATGGAAAAGGGGATCCGGAACAATCCCGAGTCCTGGCGCCTGGAGTTCGAGACGGGTTTCATGTACCGCCTGTTCACGAAGGACATGGACACGGCCGCCCGGCACTTCCGCAGGGCCGCCGCGTTTCCGGACGCACCGGACCGGGCGGCCCGGTTCGCCGCGTTCATGGCCGCCCGCGGCGGCGACAGGCAGGCGGCGCTGATGCTCTGGAAGTACACGCTGGAACGCACGACCAACGACATCGTCCGGGAGAAAGCCGTGGAGAACATCCGGAAACTCGAGGAGGAAATAGCCCGTGAGTCCGGCAGCTAGCCTTCCCACCGAGTTCCTGCTGTTCTCGGCCACGCTGTTCGGCGGCCTCTTCGGATCGTTCCTGAACGTGGTCATCCACCGGCTGCCGCGGAAGGAATCGATCGTGTTTCCCCCCAGCCGCTGCACCTCCTGCGGGGCCCGCATCAAGCCGTGGGACAACATTCCCGTCCTCTCCTGGGTGCTGCTCGGCGGAAAGTGCCGCAGCTGCCGGGCTCCGATCAACGCCCGCTATCCGCTGGTGGAGATCGCGGCGGCGCTGCTGACCGGCCTCGTCGTCTGGAAGTACGGACTGTCGATGGCCGCGGTGGCCTACACCTGGTTCTGCCTGGCCCTGCTGGCCATCACCCTGATCGACCTCGAGCACCGCATCATTCCGGACGCCATTTCGCTGCCGGGCACGATCCTCGGCTTTCTCTTCGTGCGCTGGACGGAGGTCACCTGGCTGGACGCGGCCATCGGGGCGGCCGCCGGGTTCGGCATGCTCCTCCTCGTCGGAGTCGTCTACGAAAAGGTGCGCGGCGTGGAGGGGATGGGCGGCGGCGACATCAAGATGGCGGCGATGATGGGGGCGTTTCTCGGCTGGAAGGGCGTCCTCCTGACGATCTTCATCGGGTCGTTTCTCGGCTCCGTGGCCGGGATGATCGCGATCTCCCGAGGGAAGGGGGGCGGGCAGACGGCGCTGCCGTTCGGCACGTTCCTCGCCCCCGCCGCGGTCCTCACGCTGTTCTTCGGCAACGACCTCATCAGCTGGTACCTCGGCCTGATTCTGCGCTGACCGATTCCGCCGGGGACGGCACCGGCCCAATTTGCAACGGGCGCCGTTGCATCCTGCACGGACGCAACCGCGTACCGGTTCGCAACCGCCGCGCCGTCCCTTCGCGCATCCGGTTTCCGCAGGGCGACTTGCGGCCGCGCCCGGCCCCGACACCTTCCGAACCGCCCGCTGGTACTCCTCTTGCAGTGAATGGGGTCGAGTCATGCCGTGATGTCCGGACGGGCACACGGATTTTGTGCTACCCCGGAGGGACCCGGGGAAGGAGAGGAGATCGATGACAGTGCAACCGTGTCGGCGCAGGGAGTCGGGTTTCTCGACCATCGAACTCCTCGTGGCCCTGATCCTGACGAGCATCATGCTCGCTTCTTCCATTCCGGCGCTCAGCCGCTATCTCAAGACGCACGAACTCCTCGGAACCGTGGAGAACTTTGCCGCGGACCTGCGGCTCTGCCGCCAGCGGGCCACTACGCAGGGCAACAACATCGTGTTCAGCTGGAACACCGGCACGAACAGCTACACGATCCTCGACGACCGCAACAACAACGGGACGGCCGATCTCGGCGAGCCGACGATCGGCCCCAAGACGCTGCCGGACGGCATGACCCTGACCAACGGAACGGTGAACCCGTTCACCGGATCTTCGGTGACGTTTCTCCCCAGCGGAAGCACGAGCCAGGGCGGGCAGGTCAAGATTGCCAACGCCGCCGGCCTTTCGCGGAACATCATCCTTCTCCGGCCCACGAGCCTGGTGAAAATTCTATGAAACGAACCCTGAAACACATCCAGCCCGAGTCGTCCAGCCCGGGATTCTCCCTGATCGAGATCATGTTCGCATTGACGTTCCTGGGCGTCGGCCTGATGGCCGTGGCCCAGATGATTCCGCTGGCCACCCACCAGATCGTCACCTCGAAACAGATGACCGATGCCGTGGCGGTGGGGCAAACGAAGATGGAGGACCTGCGCATGCAGGATTACACGTCGGCGGCCCTCAATGCCGGGTCCTACGCCGACACCTCCGGCGCTTTCACGAGAAACTGGACGATCACGAACAACACGCCGGTCTCGGGAAGCAAGCGCATCGACCTGACCGTGACGTGGACGACTTCCGCCGGAAGCCAGACCGCGGACATGACCACTTTCGTTACCCGGTAGACAGGAGGCCCGGAATGAATCGAACACACCGGATCAAGGCAGGTCCTGCCGCCGGATTCACACTGGTGGAAGTTCTCATGGCCCTGATCCTGTTCACGGTCGTCGTTGCCGCCGTGTTCGGGATGTACAACCGGAGCCAGCAGTCCCAGTCGTTCGGACGCGACCTGACCGACGCCCAGCAGAATGCGCGCGCCGCCCTCGATGCCATCGTCACCGACCTGCGGGCGGCCGGATACGGCATCGACAACGCGAGCCAGGTGCCCATCGAGGTGGCCTCGGACTACCGCATCACGTTCCTGCGCGACTTCGACCGCAACGGCGCCATCGGCGTCGGTGAACGCGTTACCTACTTCGTCGATCCGACGCTCACCGACCCGCTGGTGGCGAACACGCAGAATCCGCGCGACGTCGTACTGCGTCGCGTGGTCAGCTCGGCGGGGAATCCGACCGCCGCTCCGTCCGCGGGGGCCGGCGAAGTCATCGCCTATGGCCTGACCCAGATCAGCGGGAACGGATCCACCTGGGATACACCGCTGTTTTCCTACCAGAAGGGCGACGGGTCGAACCCGATGGGGTCGCTGAACGACCCCGCGGGGACGGTCTGGGGGCACACGCTGGCCGACTCGATTCTCGGGAAGCCGGCCGGCGGTTCCTATGACCTCGCGGTTTCGGCGATCACCGTCAACGTGATTGCCGAAACGGCCGGTCCGAACCCGACGAACGGGCAGTACCGGAAGTCGCGCGTGTCCTCGCGGATCAATCCGCGGAACCTCCCGCTCGATTTTTCCTCGGTGGTCGTGGCCAGTTCCGGCACCGGCACGGGCACGGGAACCGGCACGGGTACCGGAACAGGCACGGGAACCGGCACGGGTACCGGCACCGGAACGGGCACCGGAACCGGTGGGCTGCCCCCGTTCGAGCCGCCGATCCGCATCGCCACGGTCAACGTGTTGACGCTGCAGCTGGCGGACTTCAACGAGCTGGACTCAACCGAGGGCTCGGCCACCACGACGGACGGTCAGAACGACCTCGACATCATCCTCGGCACGAAAGCCGGCACGTCGAACAACATCGGCGTATGGTTCAACGGACAGCCCGGCAAATTCCAGAGCGGTACCCGGATCTACGACGCGAACCCGTCCTATCGGGGCACCGCGGCCTACGACATCCATGGCGTCGCGGTGGGCCGGGTCGACAACGATCCGTCCGCCTACCTGGACGCCGTGACCGCGTACCGCATCTCCGATACCTCGGGCGGGTTCTACGTGTGGCTGAACCAGGGCGGCCTGTCCGGAACGAAGGGGCGGGTAGGGGTCGGTTCCGTGCCGACCGTGCCGAACGCGGCCTACCGGAGCACCGGGACCGGCAAGGGGCAGACCATCGCTCTCCTCGACTGGGACGGCGACGGGGACCAGGACGTGATTCTCGGGACCCGCACGAACACCAATACGGGGCAGTACGAGCTATGGCGGAACAACGGCTCGGGCGTGTTCACTGCGGACGCCGTCCTCGCCGCCGCGGGAGAGGTCCAGTCGGTCGTCATCGGCGACTTCAACGGCGATGGATTCAAGGACTTCGCCGGGGGCTGCAAGACGTCGACCAACAACAACAACGGGAGCTTCGATGTCTACTTCAACAGCTCACCGACGCCGGGCACCTTTACCAAGAACGCCACCTACACCGCGGCCGGTAACGTCCGGGCCCTCGCGGTGGGACAGATGAACAACGACGCGCACCTGGACATCATCGCCGGCGTGCGGACGGGCACCAACACCGGTCGCGTGTCCTTCTGGAAGAACAGCGGCAGCGGAACGTTCACGAGCGTGGACTTCGTCAATACCGACGGTCCGGTCACCTCGGTGGCGGTGGGCCAGATCAACATGGACGCCTCCTTCGACGTCGTGGCCGGAAACGAGACCCGCAGCCTCCAGGCCTGGTTCTGCAACAACGCGAATCCCGACGACATCCTTCCGGCTACCGAGTCCTGGGCCGATGCCAACACGGGCGGGACGGTCAACGCGGTGGCGATCGGGAAAGTGGAAACGAGCCTGAACACGCAGGGCGACGACAAGCTGAACGACATCGTGATCGGCACGGCCATCTCGGCGACGACCGGTGAAATCGTCATCTATCTGAACCCGTACGTGTCCCTGGTCAACCCTTGACCGGCCGGCCGAAAAGGAGAACGAGAGTGATGAACATCATGCGGAATCTCGAGTCGAAAGCCCGGTCGGAACGGGGCAACATCATGGTGGGCGCGCTGCTCATCCTGATGGTCCTGACCGCCATGGGCATGACCTATGTGGCGGTGACGAAGACGGAGACGCAGATCGCCGGATACGAACGGCGTCACGTCCAGTCGATGTTCAATGCCGAGGCCGGCGTCTCGGAGGCGCTGGCGCGCCTGTCGGACAGCCGGGACACAACCACCTACTTCGGCCAGAACCTGGCCGCGGTAGCGCCGTCGCCCGGCTGGGGACGATACATGAGTCTCGCCGGAGGAAATGCGGCGAAGGATCCGGACTACGCGGCGACGCAGTCGGATTCCCTGGACAACGACGGTGACGGGTTGATCGACGAGAGCGGAGAGCGGTACCCGGAAGTCCTGTCCCTGCAGACGGGGTCGAACGCGGTCAGCTATCCGTGGGTCAAGGTGCGCTACCGCCTGACGCCGGCGGGGAAGGTGGTCCTGTACGGGGATCACGACAACAATCCGGGCACGCAGAACGTGCCGAACCTGACGGTCGGCCAGCCGATCCTCATCGTGTCTTCCGAGGGCTCGCAGGGAACCTCCGACCGGCGCATCGAGGTCCAGGCGGTCAAGTCGCCCTTTGACGCGCCGAAGGCCGCGATCTACACGGAAAGCGACAACTTCAAGTTCAACGGCACGCAGTTTCTCGTCAGCGGAAGGGACTGGGATCCGGCCACCGGGGACACCCTGGCCGGAAGCACGCAGGTTCCCGGCATCATGACCACGGCGAATCCCGGCAACATCACCAGCCAGCTCAACGGCCAGCAGACGAACAACGTGGAAGGCACCGGCGCCGAGCCGTCCGTGACGTCCGCTCCGTTCGACTACGATCTCCAGGCGATGATCAACCAGTATGCCCCCCTGGCCGACGACGTTCACAACGGCGGCACGATCGCCAACGGTTCGATCCCCGCCTGGGGGGGCATGGACGACTACAAGATCGTTCACGTCACGAACGACCTGCACATCTCCGGCAGCGTGTCCGGCGGCGGGCTGCTGCTGCTCCAGGGGGAGCTGACGATCAGCGGATCGTTCACCTGGTACGGAATGGTCATCAACGTCGGAACGATCACGTTTACCGGCGGCGGCAACGATATCCACATCTACGGCTCGGTCCTGTCGACCGGGGGCGTCAGCCGCAACAACATCGGCGGCAACGCGGACCTGTTGTACTCGAGCAAGGCTCTTGCCAAGCTCGCCGCCTTCAATCCCTACCAGATCGTGGCTTGGACGGAGCTGCCGTAGCGGCCGGCAGTTTCTCCGCGGGGCGTCCCGGGCAACCGGGGCGCCCCATTTTTTT
>CAZQVN010000007.1:94696-102926 GCA_964596775.1 uncultured bacterium | reverse complement strand
TCTCCCTGGGCGTTCGGAACCCACTTCACGTCCACGGTCAGCAGGCTGTCCGTCACCAGGCTGTCCGGGATCTGGAGGATCGGTTCGGTGAACGCCAGCGCCAGCCGTTCCGCGGTGATCCGTCCGGCCGGGCGTCCGTTGACGGAGACGTCCATGTCCAGGCCGCGCTCCGTTTCCGTGCGCATGACCATGACCAGCCATTCGCCGGGGCGGGCGCGGATCGTCATCGTTTCCCCGTCCGAGATCATGCGACCCCCGTCGATGACCACGGGGCCTGACGCACCCGTCTTGAACTCGCGAAGGCGGTCGCGGAACGTGTGCCGCCACGCATACCCGTGCGCCGCCTCGGAGTCGAGGTCGGCCACGTCGACCTCGTCGACGATCTCCATCCCGAAGTCGTCGACGAGCATGCCACGCTCCACCGGCCGGGCGCCCGAACCGGCCCGGCTCCAGTCGATCCGGTAGACGCGCTTCAGGCGATCGCCGCAGATCGTGTTGTCCACGAGGTCGGCGCTCATCAGGACCTGTCCGGCGATGCTGGTGGCGGCCAGGTACGGAAACCACTTCGGGTAGATGGCCATGATCTGCGGGCGCTGCTCGCCCGGGATCGTCTCGAGTTTCTCGAACAGCCCCCCCGAGCCCATGCGGTTGGCCGCCGCCCAGCCGTGCGTCGTCAGCCCGACAAGGTCGAGAGTGGAGCGGTTGCCGAAATAGGCGATGGCGCCGGCGTCGTTGAGCGCCACCCGGACGAAGCCGGGGGTGTTCGCGTTGATCCAGCGGGCCACCTTCGTCTGCTGGTCGTGGATGTTGCCGCAGTTCCGGCCGTACATCTCCTGCATCTGCCGGACGCCGGGCCAGAGCAGGACGACGAGGCCGAGCGTCAGCAGCGCCCGGAATCCGGTGCCGAGTCGGCCCGGAAGCGGGCGGGCCAGCGCACTCCAGCCGACGGCCGCGAGGATCGCCGCCAGCGGCACGTACGGAAGCTGGTAACGGAAATTGTGCGAGTTCCATCCCGGGGAGAGGCCGCCGAGCAGAACGCCGGCCACGAACCACAGGACGACCAGGCGGCCGGCCGCGCCGCGCCGGCCGAACAGGAGAACCGCGGCTCCGATCGCCAGCCCGGCGCCGAGGAGTCCCATGAGAATCCAGTCGCTGATCACGTTCCAGGAACCGGAGCGGAAGTTGTCGAGATGGAGAACGAGGATCTGCTTCCACACGTCCGGGAGGCGCCGGATCAGGTCCTGGAGCACGTCCGGCCGGGTTTCCGCGAACATCGACTTGACCGCCGCGCTGTCGCCGACCGTGGAGCCCGACACGATCCGGTTGAACAGCAGCGGAACGGCGAGCAGCGCCAGGCCGGCCACGAGCATCCCCACCCGGCGCAGCGCCGAATCGATGCGGGCCGGCGCGTCCCCGTCCCGGCGGCGGAGCCATGAGGCGGCGTAGAAGAAGAGGAGGGCGATGAGGCCGAGCGGCAACCCTTCCGGCCGGAGCAGCGCGAGTCCGCCGGCCAGGAGCCAGAGGCGTCCGGGACGTGGACCTTCCCGGGCGGCCGTCGCGATGACCAGGGCCAGGCCGGCCGCGTAGAGAGCTGTGTCCATTCCGTTGAACGCGCCCCACAGGAAGTGACCGTTCCCGGCGATCACGATCATCGCCCAGACCTCGACCCAGGCCCCTCCGCTGTGGTCCAGGCGGCCTGCGGCCCTGGCCGCCGCCCACAGGCAGATCGCCAGGTAGACGGCCCCGAGCGCCATGGCCAGCCCCGCGAACGACACATCGTGAAAACCGATCCACCATCCGGGTACGAGCAGCAGCAGGTGAAGGAGGGAGGAGGCGCCGGTGGAGGGGCCGTTCCCGTCGGTGTACTCGAACCCGTGCCCGGTGGCCAGCCGGCGGGCGTAATGGGTGTAGATGTAGGTGTCGTCCAGGGGCGGAGATACGGCGCCCCCGGTTCGGGCCAGCATGGAACTCATGTACCACAGGAAGGCCGCCAGGGCGAAAAACCCCGCGATTCGTAAAACAGGAAGGGTAGGCGAAGCCTGTGTGCTGGAATTCATTAAAGGTTTAAGTCCGGGCGACGATTCTATTTGGAGTACGCCACCGGAGTCAATCGAGACCCGGCCATGATCCGGCGGCGCGGCGGTTACCCCAGTCGTTGCAGAACGAGAGCGGCGGCCTTGCAGACTGCACGAAGACGAACCGGTCGGATCGTCGAGTGCGCAGCCCGGAGGAGAAGCATGCGGAAGACGTGTACGCCCGTTGAGCTTGACCGCCGGGGAATACGACCCTCGGTTTGGGTCACGCGGCACGGATGTTGCTGCAACACCCACCGTCTCCTGTCCGGTCGCCTGGCCGGCAACACGCGTTGGGATGACCAAGAGCCCGCGAGGTAGGTGAACGCATGTTCTTCAACAAGTCGAAAGCGGTTGTTGGCCTGGACATCGGTTCGAGCAGCATCAAGGTCGTGGAAGTCGAAGCCACCGGTGATTCCTACCGGCTGAAGGACTACGGTTCCGCGGACCTGCTCCCCGAAGCGATCGTCGACGGCGAAATCATGGACAGGCAACTGGTCGTGGAAACGATCCAGAACCTGTTCGAAGCGAAGAAAATGAAGGCCCGCAACGTCGTGACGGCGGTGTCGGGCCGCGCCGTGATCGTCAAGAAGATCACGATGGACCGGCTCTCCGAGGAGGACGCCCGCGAGGCGATCCACTGGGAGGCCGAGCAGCACGTTCCCTACGACATCAACGACGTGTCCCTGGATTTCCAGATCCTCGACGGCGAGGTCAACCCGAAGCAGATGCAGGTGCTTCTGGTGGCCGCCAAGCGCGACATGCTGAACGCGCACGCCGACCTGATCCGCGAAGCCGGCCTCTCGCCGGTCGTCATCGACGTCGATTCGTTCGCGGTCCAGAACGCGATTCTCGCGAGCTACGACTTCGCTCCCGAGGAAGTGGTGGCGCTGGTCAACATCGGGTCGGAAATCACGAACATCAACATCATCCAGAACGGCACGCCCCACTTTACCCAGGACCTGAGCCTCGGTGGGAACACGATCGTCGAGTCGGTGATGAAGAAACACAACGTCAGCCAGGCCGAGGCACTCGCCGCCGTCAAGGGCGACGAGGCGCCGTCCTTCGACCTCAACGCGGTCGTCGAGGCGGTGTGCGAGGAACTGGCCATGGCCATCGAACGTTCCGTCGTCTACCTGAAGACGTCGGGCGACACCGAGCGCATCACGCGCATTCTCCTTTCGGGTGGCGGCGTCAGGATTCCGGGAATCCTCGATTTCCTGAGCCGGCGTCACCAGGTGCCCGTTGAAGTGGCCGATCCTCTCAAGCGGATCGAGTTCAACGAGGCGATCTTCGAGGGGCAAGACGTCAAGGCCGTGGGGCCGTCCCTGGCCGTGGGGATTGGCCTCGCTTTGAGAAAGGTCGACGACCGATGATCCGTATAAACCTACTTCCCAAAGAGGAGCGGGTTCAGAAGAAGGCGATGGCCCTTCCCAGGGTCTCCGCCGTCGTCCCCTACGTGGTCCTGGCGATGTTCCTCGGCGGCATCGTTGCCGTCACGGCCTTCGAGCGGTCGAACATCGCCGGCCTGAAGAAGGACATCGCCACGGCCGAGGAAGAGGCCCGGCGTCTGAAGCCGCAGATCGACAAGGTCAACGAACTGACCCGGAAACGCGAGGAGCTGAACACGCGGCTGCAGGTCATCCAGGATCTCGACAAGGGGCGCTTCCACTCCGTGCGCCTGATGGACGAGGTGGCCCAGGAACTCCCGCCCTACATGTGGATGACCGAACTCCGCGACCCGAACGGAACGAA
The DNA here is from genome assembly GCA_964596775.1 of uncultured bacterium. Classification (GTDB taxonomy): domain Bacteria; phylum Eisenbacteria; class RBG-16-71-46; order JABDJR01; family JAWXBZ01; genus CAZQVN01. The sequence continues at coordinate 99,099 of CAZQVN010000007.1, read as the reverse complement.
GGTCACGCTCGACGGCGTGACGTTCTCGAACCTCGTCGTGGCCGACCTGATGATGCGCTTCGAGAAGAGCCCGGTCTTCAAGAATGTCGATCTCGTCGTCACCGAAAAGGGGAGCATCGATTCCCGCCGGGTGACGAAGTTCACGATCACCGCCGAAGTGGAACCCGGATCGACCTCGGCCCCGCGACCCGACGGGTCGGTGGCCTTCTCGATCTCCGACCTGGAGGATGACAATGGATTTTAAGGATCCCGGGACCCAGAAGTCGGTCCTCCTGGGGATCGCCATGCTGGCCGTCGGTTATCTCTACTTCTTCGCCACGTTCGTGCCGTTCGGCTACCGGGCGATGATGGCCGAAAAGAAGGAACTCCAGGGGAAATACGAGCAGCTGTCGAACGATCTCAACAAGGCGCGCCAGACGCTGTCGAACCTGGCGCGGGTCGAGCGCGAGTTCGAGGAGATCAACCGGAAGTACCAGGCCGCGCAGACGCTCCTTCCCGAGGAAAAGGAAGTGGCGAACCTGCTGCGCATGGTGTCCCTGGTCGGCCAGCAGTCGGGCGTCACGTTCGACCTGTTCAAGCCGATGCCTCCCGCGGCGCAGGGCTACTACGTGGAGAACCCCGTCGACGTCAAGGTCACCGGCGACTACCACGAGGTGGGGAGCTTCCTCGCCGAGGTGGCCAACCTGTCGCGGATCGTGAACGTCCGCAACCTGCGCATCGAGGACAACAAGAACAACGACGAGCCGTCGGAAACGATCCTCGCGTCGTTCACGGCCTCGGCGTACACGCTCAATCCGAATCCCAACGAGGAGCCGGTCCAGGAAGAGGCCGCCCCCGCGCGGGGTCGCATCCGCAGGTCCAAGGCGGATAAAGCCAAGGGAGGCCATTGATGAACACCAATCGGAAACCGTCACGGTCCGCCCTGGCGTGGCTCTTCATGACGCTGTTCGCGGCGTCTCCGGCCATTCAGCCTTCCGGCCTGTCCGGACTGGCCCTGGCGGCTGACACCCCCCCAGCGGTCGCCCAACCGGATGGCGCCGCGAACAACGACATGAAGGGCGCCGACAACGCCGAAATGGACTCCTCGGCCGGCGCGCCGGACGACGACCTGATGTACCGGCGCACGACGTACGTGTACGCGAGCAGCCGGCTGCGCGATCCGTTCGGATCGCTGGTGACCGGCAAGTTCAAGTCGGACGGGGAAACCCAGCTTCCGGACATCGGCGCCATCGACCTTCTCGGAGTGATCTGGGGCGAGGTCGACAAGTTCGCGATGGTCGAGGACAAGGAAGGCAACGGATACATCCTCCGGGTCGGCGACCCGGTGGTCAATGGGGAAGTGGCCGGGATCACCCGCAGCACGGTGACGTTCCGCCAGTACTTCTTCGGAACTTCGACAACCATAACCCTGAAACTCAAACCGCGTGAGGTAAAGGCCAATGCGAGGTAAGTACACTATGAAACCGGGTGCCACCCTCCGAGCCCTGGCACTGGCGGCCCTCGTCGTTGGGCTTGCCGCCGCCAAGCCGGAAAAGCGCTCGGTCGTGACGAACGTGACGCTCCAGGAAATCGGGGGCGCCACCCAGCTCACCTTCAACGCCGACGCCATGGTGGAAGCCACCCCGATCAGCACCACCGATCCGAACATGGTCGTTCTGGACATCAAGGGAGCCAACCACACGCTGCCGAGGTCCACGGAACTGACGAGTGCCGTGATGAAGGGGATGAAGACCGACATCTGGCACACCGAAGACGGCGCCCCGGTCACCCGGGTCACCATCTTCATGAAGGAAGCGGCGAAGCACTGGGTCGAGGCCTCCGAAACGGGGTTCACCCTGATGATGGAGCCGCAGTCGATGCAGGCTGAAGCGACCCCGGCTCCGGAAATGCCCCCGGCGGTCGAGAAGATGGCGAACCAGGCCATGACCGCGATCGATCCGACGATCGACGGCGCGGCGAAGAACTATTCGAAGACCTGGGGCAGCGTGGAAGTCGAAGGCGTGACGCCTCCGGCCGGCATGCACCCCATGCCGGTCATGACCGAAGAAACGGGCGCCGCGGCCGCGCCGGACATGTCTGTCGCGCCGAGCCCGATCAAGAGCCTTCTGCACATGCCGCGCACGTTCGTGCCGGAGCCGAGCGAGAAGAAGTCGATGTACGCCGACGGCGGATCGCGCGTGTCCCTCGACGTGCAGGGCGCGGACATCCGCACCGTGATGCGCTCGCTGTCCGAGTACTCCGGCGTCAACGTCGTGGTCGGCAGGGAAGTGACGGGTTCCGTCACCGTGAACCTGACCGAGGTGCCCTGGGTCGACGCCCTGAACACGATCTGCCGCACGCAGGCGCTGGGCTGGGTCGAGGAGCAGGGGATCATCCGGGTGGAAACGCTGGAAAACCTCCGCAAGGAGGAAGTGAACCGCTCGATGGCCGACAAGCAGCTGGAAGACCTCCAGCCGCTCGGCACCCAGATCGTCCGCGCCGTCTACGCCACCGCCTCGGAGCTGAAGCCGGCGATCGAGAAGACGCTGACGGTCCGCGGTCACGTGGAAGTGGACCCGCGCACGAACTCGCTGGTCATCACCGACGTGTCCAAGCGCGTCAGTGCCGCCGTGGAGATGGTGAAGCACCTCGATTCGCGCACGCCGCAGATCGAGATCACCGCCAAGCTCGTCGACGTGGACGCCCGTTTCACCCGCGACCTCGGCATCAACTGGGGTGTCGGGCAGGTGCACTCCACGGACCAGGCCTGGTCCGCCGAGGGCGACGTGAACGTCAACAAGGTCATCGATCCCGCCGGCGCCGTCCGGTTCGGTCTCGTCCGCTCGTGGGGCACGATCAACTCGATGCTGTCCGCCCTCGAGCAGGACAACAAGGCCGACATCATCTCGAACCCGCGCATCACGACGGTCAACAATCGTGAGGCCCGCATTCTCGTCGGCCGCAAGATCCCCCTCATCGTTCTCGACGAGGCGGGCAACGCGGTCACCCAGCTGACCACCATCGGCATCACGCTCCGCGTGACGCCGCACATCAACGACGACGAGCGGATCACGCTCGACCTGCATCCGGAAGTCTCGGACCTCGCGTCCCAGGCCACCGTGCAGGGCGGCATCATCATCAACACCTCGGAAGCCGACACCCGCGTGATCGTCGACGACGCCGAAACGGCCGTGATCGGCGGACTCATCCGCAGCAACACGTCGAAGCTCCGCCGCGGTGTGCCGCTGCTCCGCGACATCCCGGTGCTCGGATCGATCTTCTCCTCCACCAGCGAAGTGAAGGAGAAGAGGGAACTCCTGATTTTCATCACGCCCAAGATCATCACGAACTGGGCGGAGACGCACTAGTCTCACACGGTCCCCAGGCGGGTTCCCCCCAGCCCGTCTAACACGCAGCCGGACGATGCGAATCGTCCGGCTGTTTGCTTTTGCGGAACGCGGCGGCGCTGCGGCCGCCCCCGCACCGCGCTCCGCGTCCCTCCGACCCGCCCTCCTTTACGATGTCCCCCGCAGCCGGTACAGTTCCGGCCCTATGCCGACGCCACCCGCTCCGCGCCCCCCGCGCCTCGCCGCCTCGGTGATCCTCTGCCGCAATCCGGAGGATCTCGAGATCTTCTGGGTCGTCCGCCGTCCCGAACTCGCGTTCCTGGGGGGATTCCATTCGTTTCCGGGAGGGCTGCAGTCGCGTGACGACGAGGCGGCGGCCGCGGCCCTGCCGGGGGTGGCGGGCGGCGTGTCCGGTGCTCCCGTCCCATCCGGCGCCGCTGCCGACTCGTCCGGCCGCTCCGGCGGGGACCTCGCACTCCGCATCTGCGGCCTCCGCGAACTGGAGGAGGAAACCGAGGTCCGGATCGAGAAGGACGGCGCATACGACCTGGACGCCCTCGTCCCGGCCGGCCGCTGGGTGACCCCCGCGTTCAGCCCGCGCCGTTTCGACACGGTGTTCTACCTGGCATGGGTTCCCGACGGGGTAGAGCCCCGCGTGGACAACACGGAGCTTCTGGAGGGGGCCTGGATCCGTCCGGAGGCCGCCCTGGACCTCTGGGGGGCCGGAAAGGCCCTCCTGGCGCCCCCCACATTATATGCCTTGCGCGGCCTCTACGCGGCCGCCCTGCAGGGGGCCGGGGAGGACGACAGGATGCCCCTGACCGCCGTTGCCGAGCACCTGGTCGGCGCCCCCGAGGCGGCCGGCGGCCCGGTGACCCGGATCGAGATGCGCCCCGGCTTCTTCCTGTTTCCCCAGGAGACGCGGACGATCCCCCCGGCCACCCACACGAACGCGTTCCTGATCGGGGCCGGGGAGATGGTGCTGGTGGATCCCTGTGGTCGCGGGTGCGCAGGCACCCCCCCCCGCGTTTACAATTTGGGACAACAAGGGGGCGCACGACCCGAACGCGCCGCAAA